>NZ_JBLVPT020000001.1:0-781351 GCF_048286795.2 Flavobacterium frigidum | reverse complement strand
TTTTATGACTAATTTTTAGAAAAAATTAAATAAAGATGTGGTTCGAATCCGTCCCGAGGCTTCGGGAGATGCCTCCAAAAGAGATACAGAAATGTGTCTCTTTTTTTTATGACAATTTTTAGAAAAAATTAAATAAAGTTGTGGTTCGAATCCGTCCCGAGGCTTCGGGAGATGCCTCCATAAGAGATACAGAAATGTGTCTCTTTTTTTTATGACTAATTTTTAGAAAAAATTAAATAAAGATGTGGTTCGAATCCGTCCGGAAGCTTCGTGAGATGCCTCTAAAAGAGATACAGAAATGTGTCCCTTTTTTTTATGACTAATTTTTAGGAGAAATTAAAAAGTTTCTGATTTTAACCATTAAGAAATTAAGAAAAATTAAGTGTTAAGTGTTAATGAAACTTAATTACTTAATGGTTTAAAAAAACTTAAATGACTTAAATGTTTAAATAAAAAAGTCCTGAATCTAAATCAATTAGATACAAGGCTTTTACTATTTGAAAAAATAGTACTAATTCTCTATTTTTTCAAACGCTTTTTTAACCATTGCTTTTTCTTCTGGGAACCAACCTTGAGTGATTAAAACCATCCCAAAAACCATCATTACAATACTGATTCCTTTTTTGATTTTAAGAATATTCACTGGTGTTAGTTTTGTTTTTAATTGCTTTGCTAAAAGTATTTTGATGCAATCAATCAATAAATAAGTAATAACTACAGATATAAAAAAAGTAATCATTCTGGAGGTTTGCATTTCTAATTTTGGTCCCACAGAAATGATGATAGCCAACCAAAAACCTAGAACACCAATATTAATAATATTCAACAAAAACCCTTTTATGAAAAGGCTTAAATAGTTTTTTTTTACTATTTCCCTGTCAATAATATCAGTGTTTATTTTTTCTTCTTTTTTTAATTGTATGAAGGAAATTATACCATAAGCAACCATTAAAACACCACCAAAAATAAAAAGGGCAGGTTGGTCTTTTAAACTTTGTATTAACCTGTAACTCCCTAAATAAGCTATTCCTATAAAGACAATGTCGCCTAAAACAACTCCTAAATCAAATACTAAGGCTGCTCTAAATCCTTTTATAATACTTGTTTCAAGTAATATAAAAAAAACAGGACCAATCATAAAACTTAAAAATATTCCCCAAGGAATACCAGCTAAAATATCGTTTATCATTAAAAATTTAAATTTATTACGCTAAAATTTAAACCAAAGTACTACTATTTTTCTAAAATAGTACCGCCAATAAATACTTCTTTATTGATCTGTTTTGGTTTTCCGTAGATAAATATAGAGCCTCCAGCTTTCACTTTTGCATCTACTAATGTAGTTGCATGAATTTCAGATTTTCCTCCCGCAGCAACGCTAATTTTAGTCTGATTCGTGTATAAATCTGCTGCTTTTAGAATTCCACCTGAAGTTATGGCTACATCTGAGTTCGTAGCTTTACCAGAAACATCAATTATTCCACCTGCACTAGCTTTTATATTCACCTTGTCAACATCTATTTCAATGTTTATCTCTGCTCCTGATTTTGCATTTACTTCCAAGATTGTTTGTTTGAAATCAGTATCACTTGAAACATAGCTTCCCTCGCTAGCACTTATACTTTCAATATTTTTAAAATATAGTTTTATTGTAATAGCATCACCAGATAACAATTGTGGAAACGGCATTCTAATTTTTAATTCTCCATTTTTATTTACAGTTTCTACTTCATCTGCTCGGTCTCCAGTTATAACTATTTTGTTTTCTGAATCTGGAATTAATTTTACATTGATTTTATCAAATACTTTTACTTCATCAAAATCTCCTAAATTTCTGGTTACTTGAGCATTTGTAAATTGACTTAAAAATACAAAGGCAATAATCACTAATTTTTTCATTTTTTTATTTTAACGGTTCTTCCATTCTTCTTAAAAAATTAAAATCCAGTTGTTTTTTAACTAAATCGGCATTTTTTACTTTAACGTAAATTTCGTCTCCTAATTGTAATAATTTTCCAGAAGTTGCGCCAGTTAGTGCATATTGCTTCTCGTCAAAAGTGTAATAATCGTCTTTTATGTCTCGAATTCTACACATTCCTTCGCATTTATTTTCGATGATTTCTACATAAATTCCCCATTCGGTCACACCAGAAATAACACCTAAAAATTCTTGATCCTGATGATCTTGCATGTATTTTACTTGCATGTATTTAATAGAATCGCGTTCCGCATTGGTTGCTAAACCTTCCATGGTCGATGAATGCAAACATTTTGTTTCATACGTTTCTTCATCAACAGATTTTCCTCCATCCAGATAATGTTGTAACAATCGATGCACCATTACATCTGGATAACGACGAATAGGTGACGTAAAATGCGAATAATATTCAAAAGCCAAACCATAATGTCCTATGTTATCCGTAGAATATTTAGCTTTACTCATACTCCTAATCGCAAGAGTATCAATAAGGTTTTGCTCCTTTTTACCACTTACATCTTCCATTAATTTATTTAAAGCCTGCGAAATAGAGCCTTGCTTAAAATCTATTTTATGTCCAAACTTAGCAATTACAGCTTGCATTGCAAAAAGTTTATCTTCATTTGGTTCATCGTGAATTCTATAAATGAAAGTTTTCTTCTGTTTACCAATAAATTCTGCTACTTTTTTATTGGCCAAAAGCATGAATTCTTCGATTAAATGATTAGCATCTTTTGAAACTTTAAAATAAACACCTTGAGGTTCACCAGCTTCATCTAAATTGAATTTTACCTCTACTTTATCAAAAGTAATTGCGCCATCGGCCATTCTTTGTTTCCTAAGAATTTTGGCTAATTCATCCATTTTAAGGGTTGCAGCAACAATTTCTGCTGAAACTTGATATGAAGTTCCAGTAATCGAAATTTCTACTGGAATTGTGTCGTCCTTGGTTTCTATGATATACTGCGCTTCCTCGTAAGCAAAACGCTGATCCGAATAAATGACCGTTCTTCCAAACCATTGATTGACCACTTGCGAGGTTTCCGTAATTTCGAATATAGCAGAAAACGTATATTTTTCTTCATTTGGACGTAAGGAACACGCAAAATTTGACAGTACTTCTGGCAACATAGGCACTACTCTATCCACTAAATATACTGATGTTGCTCTTTGATACGCTTCATCATCCAGGATTGTTCCTTCTTCAAGATAATACGAAACATCGGCAATATGAATACCAATTTCATAATTACCATTTTCTAATTTTTTAAATGAAAGTGCATCATCAAAATCCTTCGCATCTTTTGGATCAATGGTAAAAGTCAACGTATTAAGCATGTCACGACGATTCGCTATTTCAGTAGCAGTAATCGAAGTATCTATTTTTTGTGCAAACGTCTCAACTTCAATAGGAAATTCTGATGGCAATCCGTATTCAGCAAGAATAGCGTGAATTTCTGTATCATGCTCTCCTGGTTTTCCTAACACTTTTATCACGGAACCAAAAGGACTATCAGCTCTAGCCGGCCAATCTTCGATATGAACTAAAACAACGTCGCCTTGCTCTGCCTCGCCTATTTTATCCTTTGGAATAAAAATATCCGTATACATTTTAGGGTTTGCAGTAGAAACAAAAGCAAAATTAGCTTGAATGTCAATAACACCTACAAAATCAGTTTTATGTCTTTCAAGGACTTCAATCACTTCTCCTTCAGGTCTTTTACCACTTCGTTTATTATAAACGTACACTTTAACAATATCTTTATCTAAAGCATGGTTTAAATTATTGGTAGGGATAAATACATCATCATCTAAATCAGGGCAGACAAAATAAGCAGTCTTTCTTCCTGTCATGTCAATTTTACCTTCGTAATAATCTTTACTAACTGCTTTGATTAAATATTTTCCAGGTTCTGATTCAATAATTTTATTTTGCGAAGCCAGAATCTTCAAATCTTTTATAATTTGATTCCTGCTTTCGGTATCATCAACTTCTAGCTTAGCTCCTATTTGTTTGTAATTGAATGCTTTATTTGCACTTTGCGATAATATTTTTATAATTTTTTCTGAGAAATCTTTCCCTTTTTTTACCGGCTTTCTTAATCTTTTACTCATACATCTGTTCTTAAAAGTCTAAAATTACAAAATACTAGACTGTTATCAGTAAAGAGTACGCAGTTTTAAAGAAAATATAACTTTATAGAATAGTTGTATCTTTATAAAAAGTATAAAAAATGGAAGAATTTCAAACCATTGCAATTTTTAATTATTCGCATGAAATTATAGTTATAAAGCATTTGCTAGAGCAAGAAGCAATTCATTATTTTTTTGAAAACGAAAACTTAGTTTCTGTTGATCCTTTTGGCAGCTTTGCATATGGCGGAATCAAACTCAAAATTCATTTTAACGATTTTGAAAAAGTACAAGAATTGCTAGACAACTTAAACAGCAACTTGAAAATCGTTTGAAATAGAATTCATTTTTTTGACTTCAATTTTTTGAAAGTTGTCAACATATATTTAAATAAACAAAAAGAAAAATTAAATTTAAAATTCTTCTTGGTTGTTATTATAGCGTGTTAATAGTGGCAATAAATTTATTTTAAAAAGCATTGAAATCAACTTAAAAGATGTTATACCGACTTATTAACATAGTTATTTTTTAATAAAGTATTCGTTTTAAAGGAGTTTCTATTTTTAATTAACAATGGTTAATAATCCAATAATAATTCATTTTGTAAATAAGTAGTTTTTAAAAATTTGTTAATAAACTACTTTTTAATAATGATAACTATTCTATAAATTCCTCAAAGTAAATTAGGTTTTAAAAACTGGGTTTTGGATTACTTAATTTTTTAATAGTACCAAAAAATAGTTCTTATTTTCTATCTCAAGTTATCAACATCTTGTGTTAATTTAAAGTTAACTGAATATCAATCAATTGCGTTTTGCTATTAACAATGCAAATTTTTAACATTTACAATAATAAATATACATTGATTTACAGGTATTTATACATTAATAAAAATTGTTGATAACCCGTAATTATATAGCTATTAAAGGGTTACAAGACCATTAATAGAAATACTATAAGTGGTTTAATTAGCAAACAAAGAACAAAAATTTATTAGGCAATCAATAGAATAGTTTCTCTAAATTTGCAGCACACAACTTAAATTTTACAAAATGAAAATCTCCATAGGAAACGATCACGCCGGACCAGATTACAAAAAGGCAATTGTTGAAATGCTTATCGCAAAAGGACATCAAATTACAAATTATGGAACTGATTCAGTTGATAGTGTTGATTATCCTGATTTTGGTCATCCAGTAGCCAATGATGTAACAGATGGTAAAGCTGATTTAGGAATTGTAATTTGTGGAAGCGGAAACGGAATTGCAATGACTGTTAATAAACATGCTCAAGTTCGTGCTGCTTTATGTTGGACCAAAGAAATTGCGATTTTAGCGCGCCAACATAATGATGCCAATATTATTAGTATTCCTGCTCGTTTCACATCAATTCCACAAGTATTAGAAATGGTTGAAGCTTTTATTACTACTGATTTTGAAGGTGGCAGACACCAAAATCGCGTCAATAAAATTGCCTGTCAATAAAATTTTGGCTGCTTTGCAGCTTTATAATTACATTAAGCTCGGTTTTTCACCGGGCTTTTTTTATTTTCTATTGAATGTAATAATGTAAATTCAGTCAACGTACTGACTGAATTAATGTAAATTCAGTCAATGTACTGACTGAATTAACGTTTTTTAAGTATATTTGTATCTAAATAATTAAAATTCAAGCTTATGAATTTTTTAGAAAGAGGAATAGACACATTGTTTTCTAAAAAAGTTTTGCCTAATAAAGTATTGATTTTATTAGGTGCAAGACGTGTGGGTAAAACAGCTTTTATCAAAAATTATCTTGCTACCATTCCAAAAGAAGATTATTTGCATTTGAATGGCGAAGATATTCAAGATGCTGATTTACTCAAACAAAGATCAGTTGCTAACTACAAACGTCTTTTAAATAAAGTAAAATTGTTAGTGATTGATGAGGCTCAAAACATTCCTGATATTGGACTCATTTTAAAATTAATAGTTGATTCTATTGATGGAATAAAAATTATCGCCACAGGATCGTCCGTTTTTGATTTATCGAATAAGTTAGGCGAACCTTTGGTAGGAAGAAAAAATACGATATATTTATTTCCATTGGCTCAAATGGAATTTGCTAAATATGAAAATTTCAAGGAAACTACTCAAAAATTAGAGGAACGATTGCTTTTTGGATCTTATCCCGAACTCGAACAATATTCAGATTGGAATGATAAAATTAACTATTTGAAGGAGATAATTAATTCCTATTTATTGAAGGATATTCTAATTTACGAGGGCATCAAACAATCCAATAAAATTCTGGATTTATTAAAGTTAATTGCTTTTCAAATAGGGCAGGAGGTATCTTTGCAAGAATTAGCTCGGCAATTAGGCATTTCTAAAAACACCGTCGAAAGCTATTTGGACTTACTATCTAAAGTTTTTGTAATTTATAAAGTACCTGGTTTTAGTAAAAATTTACGCAAAGAAATAACCAAATCGAACAGATGGTATTTTTATGATAATGGGATTCGAAATGCAATTATAGCCAACTTTAGTCGATTGGATTCAAGAACAGATGTGGGTTCATTATGGGAAAATTATCTTTCTTCAGAACGAGTTAAGCACCAAAATTACAATCAAAAAAATGTTACCAATTATTTTTGGCGCACGTATGACCAACAAGAATTGGATTGGCTGGAAGAAGAAAATGGTATTTTAAGAGGGTACGAATTCAAATGGAACGAAAACCGAAAAGCAAAAATCCCTACAGCTTTCGCCAAAGGGTATCCAGAGGCGAGTTTTGAAGTGATCAATAAACAGAATTATTTAGATTTTATTACCTAAAAGTTAAAAAAAATAGACCAGAAAAAGCAGTCCAATTTGTAAAGTAGCAAGTAACCAAAACTTCCATAAATAGCTTTTTTTGGCTGTTTTATGTCTAAAAAGTAGCATTGCAATTCCTGAACCAATTGTTCCGCCAAAAAATACAAAACTTAAAAGAGTACGTTCAGGAATTCTTCTTTTTTGATTTTTAGCTAAAAATTTATCATAAACTATACTCAAAAAAGCGATTAGATTAATCACAAAAAAGAAACAGAATAAAATAGTCATTTGATTTAAATTAAAGTCAAAGATAGAAGAAGTAAATTGTTTTTCTTATATTTAAAATCCTTATTTAAGTCTAAAAAGCTATTAATTATGAGTCCAATTAAATTATTCGAAGCCAAAAAAGTACGAAGCCATTACGATGCTGAAAAAGAAATTTGGTATTTCTCAGTTATTGATGTTATTCAAATTTTAACTGACAGCGTTAATCCAAGAGATTATTGGTATAAAATGAAAATTAGAGTCAAAAATGATGATGGAATTGAACTGTCGACAGTTTGTCGACAGTTGAAAATGCTTGCCGAAGATGGTAAAAATAGATTGACAGATACTGCCGATACCGAAACTTTATTGCGTTTAATTCAATCTATTCCTTCTCCAAAAGCAGAACCTTTTAAACAATGGTTGGCAAAAGTGGGCTATGAACGAATGCAAGAATTGGCAGATCCCGCCCAAAGTTTAGACCGTGCTCGTGAAAATTGGCAAAAATTGGGACGTAGCGAAAAATGGATTCAGCAACGTATGACAGGGCAGGAGACTCGCAATAAATTGACCGATTATTGGAAAGAATCTGGTGTTGAAAAACAGGATGAATTTGCAATGTTGACAAATATTATTCATCAGGAATGGACAGGATTATCTGTTAAAAATCATAAAGAAATAAAAGGACTAAAGTCACAAAATTTAAGAGATCACATGTCCGAAGCCGAATTAATCTTTACAGCTCTAGCAGAACTTTCAACTAGACAAATTGCCGAAACAGATGAAGCCAAAGGACTTACTGAGAATGCAAAAGCAAGTAAAAAAGGTGGTGCAATTGCAAAAAATGCCCGATTGGCTTTAGAAGATAAAACAGGAAAAAGTGTAGTAACTGGAGAAAATTTTCTACCTCCAAGTAAAGAAATGCTAGAGTAATTTGAATATTTTAGCCATTCGAAAAAAATTAAAATGACTAACATACAATTCATCTCAAAATCAGTCGCTACAGCGGCCATAAACATTCAAAGAACAGTTCAACTTTTGCAAGAAGATTGCACGATTCCGTTCATTTCCAGATATCGAAAAGATACTACTGGAAATCTAGATGAAGTACAAATTGAACACATTGCCAAACTTCAAAAAGAATACGAAGCAATTACAAAACGTAAAGAAGCAATCGTAAAATCAATTGATGAGCAAAACGGATTAGCGCCTGAATTAGACAAAAAAATACAACAAAGTTTTGATTTACAGGAATTAGAAGATTTGTATTTGCCATTTAAAAAGAAGAAAAAAACCAAAGCTGATGTGGCTCGTGAAAACGGATTGGAACCATTAGCGAAAATCATCATGGCTCAAAACAAAGATGATGTTGATTTCCTAGCAATGAAATATTTGAACGATAATGTGGCGAATGAAGATGCTGCTTTGCAGGGCGCAAGGGATATTATTGCCGAATGGATTAACGAAAATATTTTTGTTCGTAAACAGTTGCGACGTCTGTACGAGCGTAAAGCAACCATTACAACCAAAGTAGTAAAAACCAAAAAAGACGAAGAGGGCGCTCAAAAATTCAACCAATATTTTGATTGGTCTGAACCGTTGACAAAAGCACCATCGCATAGATTATTAGCAATGCTTCGTGCCGAAAACGAAGGTTTCATCAAGTTTAAAGTCGAAGTAGATCTGGATGAAGCGTATGATATTATTGACGAATTGGTTTTAAAAGCAGACAGTCCAGCTACGCCACACGTACAATTAGCCATTGAAGACAGCTACAAACGATTACTCAATCCTGCTATATCAAACGAAGCTTTACAGGAAGCGAAAGCCAAGGCAGATGCCAATTCGATTCAAGTTTTTGCTACTAATTTAGGGCAGTTATTGCTAGCGCCACCTTTGGGCGAGAAACGAATTTTAGCCATCGACCCAGGATTTCGTTCAGGTTGTAAAATAGTTTGCTTAGATGAAAAAGGCGATTTAATCTACAATGAAACCATTTATCCGCATGCGCCACAAAACGAAACCACTATGGCCATGAAAAAGATAAAATCGATGGTAAACGCCTATAATATCGACGCTATTTCAATAGGAAACGGAACTGCTTCGCGTGAAACCGAATTCTTTATCAAGAAAATTGCTTTTGATAGAACGGTTCAGGTTTTTATAGTTTCAGAGGCGGGTGCTTCGGTATATTCTGCATCAAAAATCGCTCGTGAGGAATTCCCTAATTATGATGTCACGGTTCGTGGATCGATTTCTATCGGTCGCCGATTGAGCGATCCTTTAGCTGAGTTGGTAAAAATTGACCCAAAAGCCATTGGAGTAGGCCAATACCAGCATGATGTGGATCAAAGTAAATTGAAAGAAGAACTGGATACTACTGTTGTTCGATGTGTAAACTCTGTGGGTGTCAATATCAACACTGCGAGTAAACATTTGTTGAGTTATGTGAGTGGAATAGGCGAGAAGCTAGCCGAAAATATTGTGAATTATCGTTCTGAAAATGGTCCTTTTGAGGATCGAAAGCAACTCAAAAAAGTACCTCGTTTGGGCGAAAAAGCCTTTCAGCAAGGTGCTGCTTTTATTCGAATTAAAGACGGGAAAAATCCATTGGATAACTCGGCCGTTCACCCCGAAGCCTATTCAATTGTGGAAAAAATGGCTAAAGATTTGAAGTTGAAAGTAACTGATTTAATTGCTAACAAGGAGAAAACAGCCTTAATTAAACCAGAAAATTACGTTACGGCTGAGATAGGTTTATTGACTTTAAAAGACATTATTAAAGAATTAGAAAAACCCGGTTTAGACCCTAGAAAAGCAGCTAAGGTTTTCGAATTTGACCCGAATGTAAAAACCATTAAAGACGTAAAAACAGGAATGATTTTGAACGGAATTGTCAATAACATTACCAATTTTGGTTGTTTTGTAGACTTGGGTATTAAGGAAAGTGGTTTGGTACACATTTCTCAACTCAAAGCAGGATTTGTGAGTGATGTTAACGAAGTAGTAAAACTACACCAGCACGTTACCGTAAAAGTAACTGAGGTAGATGAGGATAGAAAGCGAATTCAGTTGACGATGATACTTTAAACCATAAAAAAAGGCTTTTCAAATTATGAAAAGCCTTTTTTTTATTTTGTTTCTTCCTCTTTTTTATCAGCTGGCTGACCGTCTTTAGCAGCGTTTTTGAATTCTTTGATTCCGCTTCCTAAACCTTTCATTAATTCTGGAATTTTTTTACCACCAAAAAGTAATAAAACAATCGCTAATATAACAAGGATTTCTGTAACACCTAATCTTCCCATGATAGTATAATTTATTGCCAGAGCAAATTTATATTAAATCTAAGGACAAAGGTATATAGAATTAGTTAACAGAAACAGATTTCGGTACATTTATTTGGCTTCAAAAGCGTTAAAAATTCATTAAAAAAAATTTTTTAGCTTGAAAATACCAACAAAATATGCCAATACAAGCATGAACAATAATTGTTATATTTGTTCGATAATCAAATGATATGTCCAGTAAAAGTCAAAGAAGGCGCAAACTCAAGGAAAATCTATTCAACGAGCGACGTTTAATCATATTGAACGAAGATACTTTTGAAGAAACATTTTCTTTGAAACTCACGTTAATGAACGTATTTTTGGTTGCAAGTGTAGGAGCAATTTTAATCATTTTTGTCACTACATTTATTATAGCTTTTACCCCATTACGAGAGTTTATTCCGGGATATTCTTCCACAAAATTAAAGAAAGACGCCCTTGAATTGGCCTTGAAATCAGATTCTTTGTCCCGAGCGTTGAAAAAAAACGAAGTCTATATCAAGTCTATTCAAAAAGTATTGACGGGTGAGTTAGAATATGCAAAATTCAATAAAGATTCTATACTTTCTACCGCAGATGATGTGCCTTCTCAAGCCGATCTGTCCGCATCAAAGCAAGAACTGGAACTTAGGGAACAAGTAGCTAAGGAAGAAAAGACAGCGTTTTCTGCAAAATCAAAAACGGAGTAAATAAATCGATTTTTATCTTTTAAAGAACAAAATTTATAATGTCAATAAAATCAATTGCAGCAAAATTATTTGCACAAAAAATATACAAGAAAACCCAACTTTGGGCCAATAATCCTATTGCAACGCAAAAGAAAGTTTTACAAAAATTAATCAAAGAGGCAAAGCAAACGCAATTTGGAATTGACCATCATTTTGACCAAATTAAAAATGAGAAGGATTTTGCCAACCAAGTTCCAGTTCGGGATTATGAGGCGCTCAAACCGTATGTGGACAAAGTGGTTCAAGGCCAGGAAAATATCTTATGGAAGGGAAAACCGCTCTATTTTGCTAAGACATCTGGAACAACTTCTGGAGCAAAATACATTCCGTTGACTAAGGAATCGATGCCCTATCATATTGAGGCTGCTCGCAATGCGATTTTACATTACATTCACGAAACAGGTAAAGCTGATTTTGTAGATGGAAAAATGATTTTCTTGCAAGGAAGTCCACTTTTAGAAGAAAAAAACGGAATAAATATAGGAAGGTTATCTGGAATTGTAGCGCATTTTGTTCCAAAATACCTTCAAAAAAACAGATTACCTTCTTGGGAAACGAATTGTATTGAAGATTGGGAAACCAAAGTAAATGCGATTGTCGAGGAAACATTTAATGAAAACATGACGGTTATTTCAGGAATTCCTTCTTGGGTGCAAATGTATTTTGAGAAGTTGCATCAAAAAGGAGGGAAGCCTGTAGGTGAAATTTTTAAAAATTTTAATTTGTTTATTTATGGCGGTGTGAATTACGAACCGTATCGCGCCAAATTTGAAAATTTGATAGGTCGAAAAGTAGATAGTATTGAATTGTTTCCGGCTTCGGAAGGATTTTTTGCGTACCAAGATTCGCAAAAGGAAAAAGGAATGTTACTGCTGTTGAACTCCGGAATTTTTTATGAATTTATAAAAAGTGACGAGTTTTATACTGAAAATCCTAGACGATATACGATCGGCGAAGTAGCATTAGGCGTGAATTATGTTTTGATAATTTCTACCAATGCGGGACTTTGGGGGTATAATATTGGCGATACCGTTCAGTTTACGAGTTTAAAACCATACCGAATAATTGTATCGGGTAGAATCAAACATTACATTTCGGCTTTTGGAGAACATGTTATTGGTAAAGAAGTCGAAAGTGCGTTGCAAGAAGCTATTATTGGTACTACTATTCGAATTAATGAATTTACGGTGGCACCACAAATTACACCATCCGAGGGATTGCCGTATCACGAATGGTTTATAGAGTTTGATCCCGAAGCATTGGGAGAACCAGAAGACTACGTAGCATTTGCGGAAGCGCTGGACAATGCCATGCGCAAACAAAACATGTATTATGATGATTTGATTGTGGGCAAAGTGCTCCAAAAATTGGTGGTTACTCAAGTAGTTAAAAACGGTTTTCAAGAGTACATGAAATCAATTGGTAAACTGGGGGGACAAAACAAGATTCCAAGACTTTCGAATGATAGAAGTATCGTGGATCAATTAGAAAAATTATCAATTATAAAATGAAAAAATTTGTACTGTTGTTATTATTCGTGAGTTCTTGCATGTATTCACAAATTAAAGGGATTGTTCTTGATGAGAGTAATAAACCCATTCCTTATGTTAATATTTGGGTAGAAAATGAAAATATTGGAACAACATCTGAGGAAAATGGTTCATTTTCTATTCATGTAGAAGATCAAAATAAGGTTTTAATTTTTTCTGCTTTGGGTTTTGAAACCAAAAAAGTTAAATTTTCGGAAGCTGAAAAAGTAGTTTTGAAAGAAATAGCTTTTCAGTTGGATGAGGTGATTATTTCTAAAAGTAAAAGCACAGTAGAAATTGAGATTGGAGACTCTAAGAACATAAATCATATATACTTCCTTGGCGGTGTTCCATGGATTTACGCCAAACGATTTAATTATAGCAATGATTTTTCAAAAACGCCATTTATTAAAAATACTATTATTTTCACAACAAGTGAAATTAAAAACGCCACGTTCAAATTAAGAATTTTCGAAGTAAACAAAGAAGGTGCTCCAGGTTTAGATTTATTAGATGAAGATATTATTGTAGCGGTTAAAAAAGGAAATCAAGAAAACAAAATTGATTTAACTAAATATAATTTGCTAGTACCTCAAAACGGAATTTTTATAGCTTTTGAATGGATGATTATTGAAAGCAATAAAATTAAGTTAAATTACAAAGAAAAAAATTCAAATAAAAATAGAGAATATATAACGTTTGCCCCCAGTATTGTATGCAATCCAGTAGAATTAGAAAATACATTTGAATATAGAGGTGGGAAATGGACACAAAGTAAAATAAATATTCGTGAGGGAAAATATAAACATAAAGTAACTGAACCCGCAATTAATCTTACTTTAACAAATTAGAAAATAAAAAACTACCTTTGCAGGTTAGAAAATAAGTAGAAAATGAAAGAAACAAAAAACATATCACGCTCAAGAGCGCAAGAATCATCGGCAGCCATTGAAAAAATGTACATTACGATGCGTCATCTTTTTAACCGAGGATTTTATAAGCCAATGGGAATTTCAGGTGATACGTTGCGCGAAGCCTTATTAGCGTTAAGCCCAGAAATATATGGAAATATTGCAGATGAAAAAGTAGAATTAAACGGACTTTTGTACGTAATTGAGCGTTTGCCGGTTGGTATTGAAGAATGTAGGTTTATCAATTTAACATCAGAAGAAGGGTATTCAAAATCGCATTTTCAGGCGATAGTTCCTCCCAAAAGACGTCGCAATTGTTACCGTATCGATGAGGAGCAAATGAATGTAGAAATTACAAGAGGACGCTCGGATATTTATGATATTTTGACACACTTGACGTTTATTTTCATTGAATCACACAAAATTAGAAATAGAGTTTTACTAGATGATTCTGGTGAAGTTTCTCGCGATTGGATCAAATTAGAGCAAGCGGTTTCTCAAAAGAAGAAACTAACTTTAGTAGAAAAAGAGAAAGCGATTTCGCACGCTGCTAATATTCTAGGACGAAGATTTGAAGAAGTACTGGATATTTATGATGCCTTTGGTTCTGCGGCCGCACCAGATCGCTTCTTGCACGTTATTTTTTGGTTAGGAAAATTAGCGATTGAAGAAATCGTGGAAGATAACAAGAGAACCATAACGTTTAGTCCTATTTTGAGGGAACGTTTGGGACACCATATTCACGGCGAAATTTGGGCTACCAATATCAAAGAAGTTTTAAAAGAAAATCAACTTTTAGACCGACCAATTCACGTGATTAGTGCAAACATGCACAGTGTAATGAATTCTATCTTTGCTACCGAAGTTTTGAAAACCAAGTTCAAAGACAAGTCTGATTTCTTTATTTATGAGGAGTTAAGTAAATCTGGGGCACATGAGGTTCGCAATCAAGTAACGGCAGTTGCTTTGAAGCAAGGAATGATTTCGTTGCCAGATACATCAGGAACTAATATTGACGTACAAATTTTTGATACAGCCAAAATTGATTGGGCGAAATCATCTTTTCCTAAAGCGAATACAGGAGATAAAAAGCCGGTATTGATTGTTATGGATTATGCTTTTGGGGAACAAGCCTATGAAACCATTGATGAATTACTAAAACCCTATAAAAAAGAAACTTTGCTCAATGTAGAATCGGTTTCTATAATGGGTAAAGCAGGGATTTTAGAAGGAGGGAAAGGTGATATCATGATTCCTAATGCGCACATCAACGAAGGAACAGCTGATAATTATTTCTTTGAAAATGAATTGTCCGCTGAGATGTTTGAAGGGAACGATATTGCTGTATTTGCAGGACCAATGGTAACAGTACTAGGAACATCATTGCAAAACAGAGATTTGTTGAAATTTTTCCACGAATCGACTTGGGGAATTATCGGACTGGAAATGGAGGGTTCTTATTACCAAAAAGCGATTCAATCGGCATCAAAAATCAGAAAAAGTGTGCCGCACGATGTCAAAGTAAGATATGCATATTATGCCTCTGATAATCCACTTGAAACCGGAAGCACTCTAGCGTCTGGCGGATTGGGAACTACAGGAGTAAAACCTACGTATTTGATTACTATTAAAATATTGGAACAAATTTTCAACGTAAAATAATTAGCTCATGAGTTTAAACACGCATAGCGATTCAGAAATTGACATATTTCAAATTACCAATAAACTAAAAAAAGGGTTCGAAAAGTTGAACACTTTGTTTTTTCATTGTATACAGTTTTTTGTAAATCAATGGAAGGTTGTTTTAGCATTACTAATAATCGGTTTTGGTTTGGGATTGTTTTTGGATAAGAATAATAAATTGTATACTAATGAAATTACTGTGATTCCTAATTTTGGGAGTGTGGATTATTTGTATGCAAAAATCAATTTGATTCAATCTAAAATTAATGCTGGCGATATCGTTTTTTTACAAAATGAGATAGGATTGTCCCAACCTGAAGATCTAATAAAAATTGAAATTAAACCTATAGCTGATGTTTATAAATTCATTGAAGATAAAGAGCGAAACTTTGAGTTGATTAAGTTAATGGCAGAAGTTGGAGAGGTAAAAAAAGTACTTGAAGACAATATTACCAGTAAAAATTATACGTACCATACGATTGCTGTTGTAACCAATGGAACTACTAATGAGAAAAAATTGATTACACCATTATTGAATTATCTAAATCAATCTGAATATTTTACCGCCATGCAAAAGGTAGGATTGGCAAATTTAAAACAAGATATTGCTCAAAATGACACGATTATTCAGCAAATAAATGGAGTTCTTAATGGTTTTTCGGCCAATGTAAAAAGTGCATTAAAAAATGATAAACTCATGTATTATAATGAAAATACACAACTGAATGATGTTATTAAAACCAAACAGGAATTGTTGTACATTCAGGGGCTAAACCGATTAAAATTAATCAATTTTCAAAATACAATTAAAAAGATAACATTCACATTGAATAGTGATACTTCAAAAGCAGTAAATGGCATTATGAAATTTGTATTGCCAATAGTGCTGGTATTATTTTTTGTTTTTATTCATCTGTTCATTCGATTTTATCAAAAGCAATTAGCAAAATCAAAAGTAATTGCTTCTTAAAAAAATAATTTTCTTTTGCAAAACAAAGCCAATGTGTTAAAAAAAATTCGATACCACTTACTTACAACATTCCAAAATCCGGTAGTTCGGCAAAGCTTACTAACCTTAATGATTCGGGTTTTTGGTGTGTTTCTTTTATTTGGTTTTACTTTGTTTTTAACTCAAAAATATGATCCTAAACTAGTTGGGCAATATGATTTTGTGCGAACGTTTCTTTTCGCAATCGGTAGTATTTGTTTGCTAGGATTTGATCAATCCATATTGTATTTTCAAGGGCGTTTGTATCCTAATTATTCTTTAGGCCATTTAAAAAAAGTATATTTAAAAATGGTTTTGATGCTGTTTTTAGCTTCCTTGCTTTTGTTTCTTTTCTTTATACTGTTGGATGCTTCTGTTATTACATTATTTTTTGCGGATAATGCAACTTATTTCCTTTTATTCAAAGCCTCTGCAGTTATGTTTTTTTATGGACTTGCTATTCTGAACGTTGAAGTTTTTAGAGCATTAAATGAAATAGTAGTAGCTGAATTATTTAGAAATGTTTTTAAATACCTGCCTATTATTGTCCTAGCTGTTTTGTTGGTTCAATGGCAATTAGAATTGTATTTGGTAGATGCTTTTTTATTGAGTTTTGTTTTTTTGGGAGTTGTTACTACACTACTCACTTTTTATTTTTTCACTAAAAAAACAGCTATCTGCACTACGGATTGTTTCTCAGCTTGTGAGATTATCACTCAATCTTTTCCTATAGCCGTCAGTGGAATGGCTATTTTTTTGATGATGAGTTTTGACATCTTGTTTTTAAAAAAATACCAAGGTGACGCAGCAGTTGCTTTTTATTCGGTTGCGGTCAAGTTAATGACCTTGTTGTCGGTTATTATTTTGACAGTAAATATTACCGTTTCGGCATCTATAGCAGCATGTTTTTCGAATAAAGAAATTGAAAAAGTACAGCAAATAGTTCAAAATAGTTCCCGAATAATTGTAGCGATTACGTTGCCCGCAGTTATTGGATTACTTGTTTTTCCGGAGTTTGTTTTGCATTTTTTTGGCCTTAATTATATAGTAGCTAAGGAGGCATTATTAGTATTGGTTTTGGGACAAGGTTTTTGTGCTTTTTTTGGGGCGGCTCCTGTTTATTTAAACATGACTGGGCGGCAACGAATTTTTCAACGTATTGTCTTGGTTGCTCTTGGCCTTAATTTTATTCTCAATTATTGGTTAATTCCTTCCTATGGAATGATAGGTGGGGCAATAGCTTTTTCGGTAAGTTCAATTTTTTGGAATTTTGGAACAGCTCTTTTTGTGTATTACAAAGACGGGATTAAGTTGTTTTTGAGTTAAGTTTGTCACTTCTATTTTCAATCAGACCTAAATGTCTTTACTCATAAAAAAAAATAAAGTATCTTTTTTACTTCTTGCAGGACTCAATCTATTTGTGGCCTTTGCTGCCAGTTTTATTTTGCCGAAACGTTTTTTTTATGACGCTGCTATTATTGCTTATGATAAAGGCAACGAGATTGGTTATTTTGGAAGTTACCCATTGACTATTTTGTTTTATAAAATTACAGGTTTGCGTTATTTGCCTTTTTCAGTAATTGCATTGATTCAGTTTCCTATTTTAATGGGTATTTTGTATAAAATAGGAATTCCAAGCACGTTTGAGAAAGTTACTATTAAGAATGTTTTGGTGTATTTGGCTTTCACCATGATTGCGATTTTTATGGCTATGCCTTCTAAGGAGTTTATTACTTTTTTGTACCTCTCTTTGATCGTTTTCTTATTTCTAAAAAAGCATTTTTCCTTTCAGACTACCATATTTATAGCCTTGTCTCTTTTTATTTTTTTTGGAGTTATCTACAGGCCTTATTTTGCGCTACTGCCTATCCTAGCTATGGGAATGTATTGGGTTACTTGTGTCAAGATTCCGAATCGTACTTTTGCAACTCTTTTTTACGGAATTGTAGTTGTAATTTTCTTGTCACTGAGTTATGGCTTTGTAAAAGGAGAATTTTTTTCAGAGCAAAGCAGAGAGCTTATAAATAGTGCCCGATTGGGATCTGTTGATGCTAATTCGAGTATAGTTTCTCCTGTAAAAACAGACACTTGGTATGGTGAAATCATAGGTATTTTTTATGGTTTTTTTACTGTAAATGTACCCCTTAACGGGTTGAAGCATATTTTTTCTCCACAAATTTTATTATTTGTAATTTGGCAATTATTTCTGTTTTATATTCTATTGGTTCGATTGGCGCGTTGCATAAAAGATAAAAAAGAATATGTTTACGAGTTATGGATGCTTCTTTTTATATTTTCTTTTTTTATCCTTCAAGGGGTTTTCGAACCTGATTTAGGATCGGCAATTCGACACAAAGCGGGTGTTTTCCCACTAATTTATTATGCTCTTTATTATGACCATTTCCGAAAAGCAATTCAATAAAGTTTTCTCTTTTTTTCTGGTGGTGATAGCTTGTACGCTAATTTTCAGGAAGCCTTGTACTTGGTTAATTTTCGCTTTCGCTATTTTTAATATGCTTTATTTCAAGAAAATAAAGTTATCTAGAAAGGCATTGATTTTAGCCGGTATAATCGCGTCACCTTTTTTGTTAGAATTATTGCTATTTTGGAACAATGATTCTTTGGCTCATGGTATTAAATCGCTTGAAAAGACAGTCTCCTTAGTGTTATTTCCACTAATTATTTTGGGAAATTACAAACGCATTTCATTTCAAAAATTATTACAATTTTATGTAAATAGTACCACGTTATTAATGATTGTTTTTGCGGTACGTTTTGCATTTGTTTTTCCTGAGCATATAGCTAAGTATTGGAATGGAATTCACCTATGGGAAATGGGCTATGTTTTTGCAAATTCTATCGGTATTCATGCTCCAGCACTAAATATGCACTTGGCTTTTGTGAGTATCTCAGCCTTGTATTTGTTATTGCAAAGGTGGGAAATGAAAAAGAAGATTGGACTTGTGTTTTTATCCTTTTTGATATTTGTATTCTCCTTTTTCTTTGTGCTTTTAGTCAATACTAGAATGGCTTTATTCAATGTTTTAGTTGGGTACTTATTGGTAATGTTTTCTTTTTTTGCAGCACAATTTGACCTAAAAAAGTTATTGCTTTGTACTGCGGTTATTGGTGGTGTTTTGTGTGGGGTTTTATTTCTCTTTATTCAAAAAAATCCTTACATGAAAGAAAAATATAGCTCGGTAACTTTCGCTTACATGGACAAAGTGGGGAAGCTTGACGAAATTGATCATCCCGAAATAAAGGTTTTTAATTCTCTCGTAACCAGAGTTTCTATCTGGAAATCGGCTTGGGAGTTATCTTTGCAACATTTGCCTTTTGGCGTTGGAGCTTCTGATGGGAAACCAGAATTAGTGAATTATTTTAAACAAACGCATCAGCATTTTTTAGCCAAGTATGCTTTTCCTACACACAATCAATTTTTAGACTCTTTCTTGAAGTTTGGTGTTTTAGGACCCCTAATGGTTTTGCTTTTTATTGGAACGATTGGTTATTTGGGGATCGATTTAAAAAATGCATTGGTCTTTTCCTTCTTTTTTCTTTTTCTTACTTCTAATTTGACAGATGATTTTTTATTGCGTTTCGACGGTATTACATTTAGCGGCTTTTGGTTTTCTATTTTTGGAAGTCTTTGGTTGCGGCAAAAAAGTAACGTTCATACATTTCCTGAAGTGCAGTAATATTAATTGTTGTATTAAATAAATCTTTACATCTTGTTTTGGCGTTGTTGCCAAATTGAGCTCTAACTTTTGAATCTTCAAGGATTTTGAAATAGAGCGATAACTCCGTCAATTCCTGGTATAAAAAGCCAGTCTCCTTATGAACAACGGTATCTTTATTGCCATTTATTTTAGTCGCAATGACTGGTTTTTGTAATGCCATAGCTTCAAGAACAGCAATAGGTAACCCTTCCCAAAGTGAGGTTTGAAGATAGATATCTAAAGCATTTATTTGCTCGTACACCTGTTTTTTTTCTAAAAACCAACCTGTTATTTTGATATTTGAGGCTGTAATTTGATTGCGTTCTTCTCCATCTCCAATCCACACAAATTGATAATCTGGAAATTGCAAAGCAATGGCATTGAATTGTCTTGGATTTCTAGCTGCAGTAATCCGACCAGCAATTCCAATGGTTAGTTTTGGATTATCTATGGCTTGTGAATAGTTTTCTATGGCAGAAATATCTATTCCATTTCTAATCATTTCGGATTTTCCGAGATGTTTTGCCATTTCAAACTCGGAGTCACCACAAGCAATGGTGATTCCGCCGAAGAATTTTTGAAAGAATTTCTCGATGTACCAATATCCCTTTTTGGACATAGTAGAAATATCAGTACGCAAAAACGCGTATCCGTGCGGCGTATAAAAAACGATTGGTTTTAGTTTCAAAAAACAGCAAGCGATTCTCCCTAAAACACCCGCTTTAGAAGAATGTAAATGGACCACATCGGGCTTTATTTTTTGAAGCTCACAGACTATTTTGTGTAATGCTCTAAGGTCTGAAATGAAGTTTATTTCTCGCTTCATCTCAATTTTTACAGTTGGAATAGTAGCAAATAATTGGCTTACTTTTTCTGGGTCAATCTCTTTGCGATTGTCACTGTATAGAATATAAGTTTGTACTTTTTGAAGAATGATTTCTTTTTCGAAATGATGGGTTAAATCTTCAAAATAGGTATAAACGCCTCCGCCTAATGCTTCAATTATTTGTACAACTTTCAAATGTTTTTTTTTGCGTTAGAAACAAAAATAAAGTTTTCTTTTGCACTTTTGCAATAAGAGGCGATACAATTGATGGAAAATTAAATCTAAAAAAGCAGTTTGTTGTTCTTTAGCCCCGGGAGAGGCTGCATCCTTTGCTTTTTCTTTTAAAAAGCAAAGATATAGCAGATCACGGGACGATATGTCCTAGAAAGCCTTGTAATTCCTACTTCGAATTTAAAAAGAAAGATGTGTTATGTGGGTGAGTTTTCTTCAAATCAATTACATTTGTTACGTTTAAATAATTACTATGAAAAGAATACTCATCACCGGAGCCGCAGGATTTTTAGGATCACATCTTTGCGACCGTTTTATCAAAGAAGGTTATTTTGTTATAGGAATGGACAATCTCATTACAGGAGATTTAAAAAATATTGAACATTTGTTCAAGCTGGAAAATTTTGAATTTTACCATCATGACATCACCAAGTTCGTTCATGTCCCGGGTAATTTAGACTATATTTTACACTTTGCATCGCCAGCAAGTCCTATTGATTATTTAAAAATCCCCATTCAAACCTTAAAAGTAGGTTCTCTAGGAACGCATAATTTATTGGGTTTGGCACGAGTTAAAAAGGCTAGAATCCTTATTGCATCGACTTCTGAAGTGTACGGAGATCCATTGGTTCACCCACAAACTGAGGAATATTATGGCAACGTAAATACCATAGGACCAAGAGGAGTGTATGACGAAGCAAAACGTTTTCAAGAATCTATAACTATGGCGTATCATACCTTTCATGGCGTAGAAACCAGAATTGTTAGAATTTTTAATACGTACGGACCTAGAATGCGTCTCAATGACGGTCGTGTTATTCCAGCTTTTATAGGCCAAGCTATTCGTGGTGAAGATTTAACCATTTTTGGTGATGGTATGCAAACCCGCTCTTTTTGTTATGTGGATGATCAGGTCGAAGGTATTTTTAGGTTATTACATTCCAATTATGTATTTCCAGTAAATATTGGAAATCCAGATGAAATCACAATTAAGGATTTTGCAGAGGAAATTATAAAACTGACGGGAACCAATCAAAAAGTAGTGTATCACCCGTTACCAATAAACGATCCATTGCAGCGACAGCCAGATATTACAAAGGCGAAAGATTTACTGGGATGGGAAGCTAAAATTGGTCGTGCCGAAGGGATGAAAATCACCTATGATTATTTTAAATCATTGTCTAAAGAGGAACTTTCTAAAGAAGAGCACAAAGATTTTTCAAAGTATATTTTTTAGTTTACTCTCCTCTTTTATTTGTAACCAAATGAAAGAAGTGCTTTTAAATATTTTTTTTAAAATTCGCAACAGTTTAGGTTCTTACATGCTATTTTAATTTGTATCCTATTGAAAACAAAAACAGGAAGATATTCTGGTTACATTCGTCCATTTTCATTTGCTATTGATTTGTTCATAATCAATGTCTTGTTGTGGTACATGACTGATTTTCCTGTAAAAACACCTTTTTATCCTGTAATAATAAGTTTATGCTGGTTTATAATTGCGGCAAACTTGGGTTTTTATGAAGTCTACAGGTATACTAAAGTCATTTCTATACTAAACTGCGCCTTAAAACAATGGATATTATTTACTCTTTTTTGTCTTGCCTTAGCTTTTTACAAATCAGATAATTCAAGTTTTCAAAGTATTGGTTTTTATACATTTGTAGCACTATTCTTAATTTTAATCATTAAGCTGTCTATTTATTATTTTCTAAGAAAATACAGGTTATTATATGGTGGAAACTTTAGAAAAGTAATTCTGATAGGCAATGTAAAAAGTACTGATCCTTTACAACATTTTTTTACAGAGAATCCAGATTATGGGTACAAACTTGAGCGTGTTTTTGAATTAGAAAAAAATAAGTCTAAAACTTTAAAGGAAAGTTTTGACTATGTACTAGAGCATCAAATAGATGAATTGTATTGCTCTATGAGTGACTTAAATCAAAACCAAATTAATGAGATTGTTTTTTTTGCAGATAATAATTTAAAAACACTGAAGTTTATTCCCAGCGAAAAACAAATTATTTCTCGCAATTTTTTATTTGAATACTACAATTACATACCTGTAATCTCACTGCGAAATATTCTTCTTGATGATACCTTAAACAAGGTTATTAAGCGTGTTTTTGACATTGTTTTTTCATTAATTATCATTTTAGGAGTGCTATCGTGGTTGACACCCATTCTGGTCGTATTTATTAAATTGGAGTCAAAAGGACCGCTGTTTTTTATCCAAAAAAGAAATGGATTAAATTACAAAGAATTTATTTGTTACAAGTTCAGATCTATGGAACTTAATGCGGAAGCTCACTTGAATCAGGTTTCTAAAAATGACAGTAGAATAACTAGGGTAGGGCGGTTTATAAGAAAAACAAGTATCGATGAGTTGCCGCAGTTTTTTAATGTTTTACTAGGCGAAATGTCAGTTGTAGGGCCTAGACCGCACATGGTGAGTCACACCCATAAATATGCGCTTACTGTAGATAAATTTATGGTGCGTCATTTTATAAAACCAGGCATAACAGGACTTGCTCAAACAAAAGGTTTTAGAGGTGAAGTTGAGACCGATAAGGATATTATCAACAGAGTAAAATATGATATCTTTTACATGGAAAATTGGTCGATTTTATTAGATATTAAAATCATTTTTTTGACAATTTACAACACTATTCGGGGCGATAAAAAAGCATATTGATATGAAAAACAGTCTGGTATCAATACTAATGCCATGTTATAATGCTGAGAACTATATTCTTGAGGCTATAGCATCAGTTCAGCAACAAACGCACAGCCACTGGGAATTGATTCTAGTTGATGATTGTTCAACTGATAATACCGTATCTATTGCTACATCAATTGCAATTCAAGACAACCGAATACGTATTTTTAAACTCCCTGTAAACTCAGGAACAGGAATTGCTAGAAATACAGCTTTAACACAAGCTGCAGGCAATTACATTGCTTTCCTGGATGCAGATGATGTATGGAAACCTCATAAATTGCAAGTTCAATTACAGTTCCTACAAGAGCATCAATTGCCGTGCACTTTTTCGTTTTACGAATGTATAAATACAGGAGGAAAGCCGCTCAATAAACGCGTGGAGGCACCACTGCAACTTACGTATAGGCAACTGTTTTTTTGTAACTATATCGGCAATCTTACCGGGATTTATGATGTTTCTTTCTACGGAAAAATTCCTATTTCTCATTCTAGAAAAAGACAAGACTGGATGATGTGGCTTACAATTCTTAAACCTACAAAAATGATGTGCCCCGTACCAGAAAGTTTGGCGTTTTATAGAGTAAGGAACAACTCTATTTCGGCTGGTAAAATGGCTTTATTACAACATAATTTTGCCGTTTACAGAACGTTTCATGGACACAATTGGATTGTATCATTATTCTGCATGGCGGTTTTTTTATTCACGCAAATACTGATAAAGCCGTGGTACATCAAAAAATCAAATTAAAGATGTAAACTGTTTTAATTTCCCACGATTGCTGCGTTCCAATGTTTTTTTTCTAATGAAATTAAACAGTAAATTAGGTTCCAAATACAATTCAATCGCTGCTTCAATTTTTTTAATTTGTGCCAAATTTAATTCGGTTTCGCTCACATATTCAATTTCAAAAGTATCAATTTTTGTTTGTTTTATAGTGAACTCTTTTACGTTCCCATCGTCTTCGATGATGCTTTTTGTCACATAATAAAAGGTTAATCCAGGTGCAGTTTTTCCGCTGGGTAAAATGGCAATATCATTGGTTCGGCCTATTAATTTTTTGAGAATCGGTTTTTGTAGGGTGCTTTTTTCATCTAGAATCCCAGTATCGCCAATGTCGTATCGTATAAATGGATGTGCTTTGTTGTATAAGGAAGTAATGACGATGCGACCCGCAGAGCCATTTAGAACCGTTTTATTATTCTCATCCAAAATTTCTACAAACAAGGTTTCAGAGTTTACTTGCCATTCTCCTTCCTTATTCTGAAATGCAATTAAGTCTAGTTCCGAAGCTCCGTATTCATTTACAACAGGAACGCCAAACTGTTTTTCTAAAAGCATTTTATCGTCTTCAAAAAGCATTTCAGATGTCACCATACAAACTTTTAAAGTAGGGCAAATAGTTGTTAGAACAATATTTCTCTTTTGTAAATATTTAGCAAATAAAACAATAGAACTGGTATAACCATTAATGTAATCGAATTTATTATTCTGAAATTTTTTCAGCATCTTTTCTAAAATAGCATCTGATAAATCGAAAATCGAAAATCGATACCGATGACTCAAAAAATCCTTGAAGCGTTCTTTTTTGTTTCCGATACAATCCATCGGAATACCATAAAAACGCGCTTGATAAGAGGAGTTAAAATCAATTCCATACCAACCAAATCGATATTTATTAGAGGCCCAAGTTAGCGCATGACAGTATTTGTCTTTGGCAAAAATGAAAGGAGTGCCACTTGAACCAGATGTTTTATTGACATAAGAATTTGATTCGCTATAGCCTTTAGATAAACGTTCTAACAATGGTTTTTGTAAATTACTTTTTGTCAAAACGGGTAAATCCTCCCAATTTAAGTGTACGGTTCTACCAACTATTTCTTTGTAAAAAGAATTATTTTGCAAATGACAATCAACAATTTCTTTTTTTTTATGATTTATAAACGCAGTGTGCTCAATCTCGGTAAAGGCTACTATTTTCCGCAATTCAGCTTTAGCTTCCTGAATTGGGAATCCGTTTAGATGAAGGGTTAAATCAAATAGTTGAAGCATCATGCTACTTTTGGAATATCAAAACGTTTTATGGATTGTAATTCTTCGGCTTTATTTTGCTTCTCTTCTTCAATGTCAAAATCATCTTGAAGTCCCAACCAAAACTTTGCGGAATTCCCAAAATAGAGACTTAAACGTAAAGCGGTATTAGCCGTAATTCGTCGGTTTCCTTTAGTAATTTCAGAAATTCTGGTTTGTGGAATTTTTAAATCCTTAGCTAATCGGTAGGATGATATATCCAAAGGAATCAGAAATTCTTCTAACAAAATTTCACCTGGATGTATGTTTTTTAGTTTTTTCATTTTAACTGTTTTAATGATAATCTATTATTTCTACTGCAGTTGCATTACCGTCTTTCCAAATAAAAATAATTCGCCATTGATTGTTAATTCGAATGCTGTAAAAATCTTTTAAAGTGCCATTTAATTTTTCTAATCTGTTGGAGGGAGGGATTCTCAAGTCATTCAAATCTTGCGAATTGTTTAACATTCTTAATTTTCGTCTACTAATTTGTTGAATTTCAATTGAAGGCTTCTTTACAACAATTCCATTCCATATTTTTTCGGTTTCTTTTGAGCCAAATGAAATTATCATATCTTTTGCGTTACTAACGTTAAAAGTAAGTAAAAAAAATTATTATTTAAGCATAAAACGAACTAT
Source organism: Flavobacterium frigidum (assembly GCF_048286795.2). Taxonomy (NCBI): domain Bacteria; kingdom Pseudomonadati; phylum Bacteroidota; class Flavobacteriia; order Flavobacteriales; family Flavobacteriaceae; genus Flavobacterium; species Flavobacterium frigidum. The sequence goes on along the minus strand of NZ_JBLVPT020000001.1, from coordinate 754,805 downwards.
TTTTGCAACACAACTAAATACAACTACACATGACTATTTTACTATTGGGTTCTGGAGGGAGAGAACACGCTTTTGCTTGGAAAATGATTCAGAGTCCACTTTGTGATACTCTTTTTGTTGCACCAGGAAATGCTGGTACCGCTGCCATAGCGACTAATGTTCCTATGAGCGTAACCGATTTTGAAGCTATAAAAGCATTTGTTATTCAGGAAAAAGTAACCATGGTGGTTGTAGGTCCAGAAGACCCTTTGGTAAAGGGGATTTATGACTTCTTTTTAAACGATGTCGCATTATCTGATATTCCAGTTATTGGTCCGTCAAAAATAGGTGCGCAACTAGAAGGGAGTAAGGAATTTGCAAAGGAATTTTTAATCAAACACAACATTCCAACTGCTTCCTACGATAGTTTTACAGCAGAAACCGTAGAAAACGGATGTAAATTCTTGGAAACACTGCAGCCACCTTATGTATTGAAAGCAGACGGGTTAGCCGCTGGAAAAGGCGTATTGATTATTCAAGATTTGGCAGAAGCCAAAGAAGAATTGAGAAACATGCTCGTACATCAAAAATTTGGAGAAGCTAGTTCCAAAGTGGTTATTGAGGAATTTCTAGACGGAATTGAATTAAGTTGTTTTGTCCTTACCGATGGTAAAAACTACAAAATATTACCAACTGCTAAAGATTACAAACGCATTGGCGAGGGAGACACAGGATTAAATACAGGCGGAATGGGTGCGGTTTCACCAGTTCCTTATGTAGATGCGGTTTTGATGGAAAAAATAGAGACTCGTATAGTAAAACCTACTATTGATGGTTTCCAGAAAGACGGAATTCCGTACAAAGGGTTTGTTTTTATAGGATTGATCAATGTCAATAACGAACCAATTGTAATTGAATATAATGTTCGAATGGGCGATCCAGAGACTGAAGTGGTGATCCCAAGATTGAAAACGGATTTAGTCGAATTGTTTGTGGCTGTGGCCAATGAAAAACTCGACGAAATTAATTTGGAAATTGACGAAAGAAGTGCTACTACAGTTATGGTTGTATCAGGAGGATATCCAGAGGATTTTGAAAAAGAGAAGGTAATTTCAGGATTAGAAACCGTTGAAGATTCGATTGTTTTTCATGCCGGAACTAAATTAGATAATGGAAATATAGTCTCAAATGGTGGAAGAGTTCTAGCGGTAACTTCTTATGGGAATGATTTTGAAGAAGCCATAAAAAAATCTTACCAAAACATAGACAAGCTACATTTTGATAAGATGTATTTTAGAAAAGACATTGGAAATGACCTTAAATAAATCAAGCAATTCCGTCTGTTTTTAGCAGATCTTATTTAAAAAAAGAGTGAGCGGTAGTATCTTGTTTTTCAGTCCCAGCATCTTCAAAAATTTTTAATTGCTTGATCCAATATACCATTGCCGAAGCACAAATAATCATGAAAATCCAATTGATAGTATTGGCAGCAAACCAAGATGACAACTCTAATGAACGTAAAAAGTCTAGTGGAGCGAATAAAATATTTACAAATAAGTATTGAATTCCTTCGAAAAATGCTTTCATAATGTATAAAATTAATTTAATTAATCGTTTTTTGAGAAAATTGAAGTTGTAAAAAAGTTTTAAAAGAAAGTTTTACAACTTGCAAGGTTTCCTTTTTAAACAAGTATTATATTTACGATCACAAAAGTATAAAATATCCGTATGATAACAAGTGTTTTTAGAAAATCTACACCATTAAATTTTTCATTGGTAGTAATTTTAATACTGGTTTTCTTTTCTATATACCATTTTCAAGATTTATTTTGGCTGAATTCCTTTTTACTACTGTCGAAAAAGGGTGTTTTGTTTTGCGTAATAATAGCCTCCGTTTTTATCACAAATTTTATTGTCAAGAAAAACGGATTAAGTAAAGACAGCAGTTACACTATTTTATTTTACTTGTTGTTCTTGATATTTTTCCCTTCGGTGTTGGATAATTTAAACCTATTGTTGTCTAATTTTTTTGTTTTATTAGCGCTCCGCAGACTGATTTCGTTACAATCTTTAAAAGCCTCTAAAGAAAAAATATTTGATGCTTCATTGTGGATCTTTCTAGCTACTTTGTTTCATTTTTGGAGTATAATTTTTATTTTTTTAGTTTTTATATCCATAATTTTCCATGTTTCAAGAGATTATAGAAATTGGATTTTACCGTTTATTGCTTTTTTCGTTGCGGGAATTCTCTTTATGTTGTTTGCAACCGTTTTTAAACTTGATTTTGTCGATTACATTGTAAATAGCGTACAAATCAATTTGAATATTGATTATTTTACGAATAATTATCAAAACGGAGCGCTGTCTATTTACGCAACAATCGCTTTGTTTTTTTTAGTGTCTATGTTTGCAACATTGTCGAATAGACCGCAAATACTGCATACTTCATTCAAAAAAATCATTGCTTTTTTCTTTATTGGGGCAGCAGTTTTTGTAATTTCGGCCAATAAAAGCAATGACTTGTTGCTTTTTACTGTTGCGCCTTTAGCAATGATGGCTACAAGTCATATAGAAATCCCTCAAGAAAAATTAAAACAGGAAATGGTACTTTTTGTGCTTATTGCCTGTAGTTTTTTTGCTTTTTTCTCTCAATTATAATTTTTGGCCGTAGGCTAAATCGCCCGCGTCGCCTAAGCCAGGTATAATATAGCTGTGTTCATTTAGTTTATCATCTAGTGAAGCTACCCAAAGATGGCAGTGTTGCGGTAAGTGCTGTTCGAGATAAGCAATACCTTCTGGAGCAGCAATTACAACGGCAATATGAATTTCCTTAGGCATGCCTCTCTCCATCAATTTATTGTATACTGCCACAATAGATTGTCCCGTGGCAAGCATGGGATCTACGATTAATAAATTTTTTCCATTTAAATCTGCAATCGCTTGGTATTGAACTAAAATATCAAAGTAATCATCATTATTAGGATGGTGCCTGTAAGCCGACACAAAACCATTTTCGGCATTGTCAAAATAATTTAAAAAGCCCATGTGCAACGGTAAACCGGCACGCAAAATGGAACACAAAAGCAATTGATCTTGTATTTCAGTTGTTTTTTTTATTCCTAATGGTGTTTGTATTTCGACATTTTTGTAGTGTAACTTTTTACTCAATTCATACGCCATTATTTCACCGATACGTTCAATATTTCTTCGGAAACGCATGCTGTCAGTGTGAACATTAATATTTCGTATTTGTCCTAAAAAATGATTTAAGACGCTGTTCCCCTCTGATAAATAATGAATGTGCATGATTTTATTTTTGTAATTAAACTTCTGAGTATTTTTTTATGGTATAAAAGTATAAAAAGTATCTTTGTCTTTTAATATATAAAGATATGTTTTCAAAATTAGCCTACTCTGTATTTGAGCAAAGCATCAAAGATTATCATCAGTTTGATAACGTAGATCAGCCTATAAATAATCCTTTCCCGAAGGATAAATTCGAACATTTGTTATACCACAAAAACTGGATTGACACTGTTCAATGGCATTTTGAGGACATTATTCGGGATCCAAACATTGACCCTGTTGCGGCCTTAACCTTGAAAAGAAGAATAGATACTTCTAATCAAGAACGTACGGATATGGTAGAGTATACCGACAGTTATTTTTTACAAAAATACAGCCATGTAGTAGTAAAAGACAACGCAAAAATTAATTCAGAAAGTCCGGCTTGGGCTTTTGACCGATTGTCAATTCTTGCATTGAAAATTTATCACATGCAAGAAGAAGCTAATCGTGCTGAGGCCTCACAAGAGCACAGAGATAAATGCCAAGTAAAGTTGAATATTTTATTAGAGCAAAGAACAGACCTGTCTACAGCTATTGACGATTTGCTTACAGACATTGCAAACGGAGATAAATTCATGAAAGTGTACAAACAAATGAAAATGTACAACGATGATGAATTAAATCCTGTTTTGTATCAGAACAAGAAGTAAATAAGATATTTTGAACCATTAAGGTATTAAGAAAATTAAGAAAACTTAATGAATCTTAATACCTTAATGGTTTTAAACAAAAATTAATTGTCAACTACTATCCAACATATAGCCGTCATGAGACTTTCTGCAATGGGAGATGTCGCTATGACGGTTCCTGTTTTACGCGCGTTTGTCAGTCAATATCCAGAGGTTAAAATCACGGTCATTTCGAGACCTTTTTTCAAACCATTTTTTGACGTAATTCCCAATCTTACTTTTTTTGCTTTCGATGAAAAAGAACGACACAAAGGTTTTCTTGGATTGTTGCGTTTGTTTCAGGATTTGAAAGAATTAGAAATTGATGCTTTCGCCGATTTGCACAATGTGTTGCGTTCTAAGGTTGTTCGAACGCTTTTTGCCTTGAGCGGAAAAAAAAATGCCACAGTGGATAAAGGAAGAGCAGCAAAAAAAGCATTGACCCAACCCGAAAATAAAGTGTTCAAGCAACTTCCCACCATGTTTGAACGGCATATCAAAGTGTTTAAAGAGCTGGGTTTTACAGTTGATTTGTTTCAGCCAGATTTCCCTGAAAAAGCAATTTTGAACCCAGAAATTCTAGCGGTAATTGGAGAAAAAAATCATAAATTAATAGGAATCGCACCTTTTGCACAATACGATGCTAAAGTGTATCCTTTAGATCTAATTCAGGAAGTGATCGATCAATTGGCTTTAGTTACAACCCACACCATTCTGCTTTTTGGCGGTGGAACAAAAGAAATTGAAATTCTGGATTCGCTTACTGCTAATAAAAAAAACGTCATCAATATGGCTGGAAAACTCAAATTGCAACAAGAATTACAGCTCATCAGTAATCTAGATGTGATGCTTTCGATGGATTCTGGGAATGCACATATAGCGGCCATGCTAGGTGTAAAAGTCATCACGCTTTGGGGAGCCACACATCCGTATGCTGGGTTTTCACCCTTTAATCAACCAATGGAAAATGCGTTGGTTTCTGATAGAAATCAATTTCCAAAAATACCCACTTCGGTATATGGGAATAAAAAAGTTGCAGGTTATCAAGAGGCTATGCGAACTATTGCTGTGAAAGATATAGTCCGTCGTATTTTGTAATCTTTGCGAGGAAAGAAGCAATCCTGTTTGGCACTCTGGATTTAAATTTAATGCTTTAATTTCAAACCCATTTTTTCGAAATGTATTCTTATTAGTTCTATTTGTCTGACCTAAATAATTCTAAAAAAAATCTGATGATTGTTTTTATATCCAAAAAGATCAGATTGAACTAATGCATATTTTTTCCGAAGGTTCTTTTTGCTCTTGACCTATTAATGGTACTATAAGATTTTTATTCCTATTTATATTAGTCTTAAAACTGGTTCTGTTTTTTGGGGCAACATAAAAATACACAAATAAATACATCAAACAAAAACCATTACAATTGAACTAATCTAAAAATTCAAGAGATGGGTACTGAACAATAATATTAAATCGAGAATAAACAACTAGACCAGAGGGGGTTTTCTATTTTATATTTTTTTCGGAGTATTAATAATTTGATTTGTAATTATTTAAAAAAGGGAACGCCAAATTGCAGTAAGGAATTTATAAAACGTAGCTTTGTGTTCAATAAAAATAAAATGCAGCTTGAAGTTGTTGTTTTTTTGCTTTTTGTATCCCCAACAAAAAAAATATCCTGTTGATTAATGAATGAAATTAAAATAGTTAATTGTCCCGTTTGTAGCAGTAAAAACAATGTAAGTTATATAACGACTAATGCATTAATGCATGAACTAAATAATGAGCGCTATGAATTTAAAAAATGCGTGTTGTGCCAAAGTGTTTTCTTATCAAACCCCGTCCAAGAAAGTCATTTAAATAACTATTATACAAATAATTATCTTCCTTACAAAGGTGCTGCAGCTTGGGGGAAATACAAGTTATTTGTTACAAAAAGTCAACAAAATTTAGATTTAAAAAGAGTAAAAGTTGTTGCAAATAACACAAAAAATAAAAAATCATTTTCTATTCTGGATGTGGGTTGTGGCAATCCAAGTTTTTTAAATGCCATCCAAAAAAAGTTACATGCTGATTGTACTGGAATAGATTTTTCTGATAATGGATGGAAAGATAATAATTTTGAAAATTTAAGTCTTTTTAAAAGTTCAATAGCTAATTTTAATCCAAACCAGAAATTTGATGTTATTACGCTTTGGCACTATCTAGAACATGATTATAATTTACAAGAAACCATTGAAATATTATTTTGTTGCCTAAATCCACGAGGCAGATTAATAATAGAAGTACCCGATTATAATACTATTTTAGCTAAAAGACAAAAGCAGTTTTGGCAGGGCTGGCATAGTCCCAGACATCTAACACTTTTTTCAAAAGAAGGGTTTCGCCAACTTTTCACACCAGATAAATGGTCTATTGTTAAACATACAAGATATGGCACTTTAGATGCGTTCACACTATGGTGGCTTGGAAAAATGGAGAAAAACAATATAGATTGGTCTAGTTCAATGGAAGGTAGATTTTGGCACTTAGTATTTTTAAAAATTATCAGTTTTCCTTTTTTTCTATTCGAAAAAGTTATTCCAATGGGAATACAAATTATAATTCTTGAAAAAAAGTAATGTTTTCAAAAAAATAAAATTCAATTAATATTTCATTTCGTGAGTCAAATAACTACAAGTACCTTTTTTAAGGTGGATACATTTTCGAATAAATGGTGGGCTTTTACACAAATGCAACTTGGACATAATAAGTTAAAAAACGTTACAGGTCTCACTTTTTATAAATTATTGGGCTCAGGTGCAAAAAATGGTTTTAGCGCAGTTCCTAATTTTGGGACTTATGTACTTTTTTGTATTTGGGACTCGGAGAGTAGCGCAGAAAACTTTTTTAAGCAACACCCTTTCTTTTTAGCGTACAAAAAACGAAGCAACGAACAGTTTACAGTTTACCTTAATTCTGCAGAAGCCCATGGTTTGTGGGACGGAATACAACCTTTTCAGAAAAATGTAAATTTAGATCCAGATAAACCCATAATAGTATTGACGAGAGCTAGTATAAGATTACGAAAACTGTGGTCTTTTTGGAGCAAAGTAGGATCAGTAAGTCAAAGTTTAGAAAGTTATGATGGACTGGTTTTATCAATTGGCGTAGGTGAATGGCCATTGATACAGCAGGCAACCATCAGCATTTGGAAAACACAAAAAGAAATGCTTGATTATGCCTATAAAAATCCAAAACATCGAGAAGTTGTTATGCTTACTAGAAAACTGAATTGGTATAAAGAAGAAATGTTTGCTCGATTTGTGCCTTATAAATTTGAAGGGAAATGGGATGGCAAAGATGCTGCTGAATTTTACTAAATTAGTAATAGGAATCGATGATATCTGTTTGAATTAAAGTTAAAAAAAATAAACAGTATTGAAAACAAGCAGCGGCAGAAAACATCACTTTTTTTGAAAAAATTATAAAATTTAGCAATTAAAAGTATATTATAAAAATAGGGTGTATGGCACATAATTCTAAATTTGTTTAATATATTTGTAATTAAATTAAACAATAAGTGAAATCAATAAGCAATAATTTAAATGCCATAGTTGTTGGTTCTGGAATTGCTGGAATTGCAAGCGCTATTCGTTTGCAACAAAAGGGCTTTAACGTTACGGTTTATGAAAAAAATCACTATCCAGGTGGTAAACTTTCTACATTTAATTTAGGAAATTATCGTTTTGATGCAGGACCGTCACTATTTACAATGCCAAATTTTGTTGATGAATTATTTCAATTAGCTGGAAAAGATCCTAGAAATTACTTTAAATATATCAAGCACGGTAATTCATGTAATTATTTTTGGGATGATGGAACCAGGCTAGAAGCTGACAGTGATATTGAAAAGTTTTCTAAAAAAGTAAGCGATACCTTTAATGTTTCACCAGTAGTTATAAAAAAAAAATTAACTAAAGCACGGTTTATAAATGAAACAATAGGAGACTTATTTTTGGAGCAAAGTTTGCACCAAATAAAGAACTTTCTTAATCTAAAAACACTAAAAGCAATTTTTAAAATCAATAGATTAGACATAAACAAATCGTTGCATCAAGCTAATTTAAAAGATTTAAAACATCCAAAATTAGTTCAGCTTTTTGACAGATATGCAACATATAATGGTTCAAATCCATATAAAACTCCAGGGATTATGGGGATTATCCCTCATTACGAATATAATGTCGGAACCTTTTTTCCAACAGAAGGTATGAACAGTATTACCACATCTTTAGTTAAACTAGCAGAAGATATTGGAGTTAATTTTGTTTACAACAGTCCAGTTGAAGAAATACTTGTTGATACTTTACAAAAAAAAGTTACGGGAGTCAAAGTAAACAATAAAACTATAGATGCTAATTTGGTATTTAGCAATATGGACGTCTATTTTACGTACAATAAATTATTACCAAAAATAAAAGCACCAAAAAAAACTTTATCACAAGAGCGTTCAAGTTCAGCTATCATTTTTTATTGGGGTATAAAAAAACAATTCCCAGAATTAGATTTACACAACATATTTTTTTCAGATAATTACAAAGAAGAATTTGAATGTATTTTTGATAAAAAAACAATATTTGCTGATTCAACGGTATATATTAATATTTCGTCCAAATTAGCAAAAGACGATGCCCCAATTGGTTCAGAAAATTGGTTTGTAATGGTAAACGCTCCAGCTAATAATGGACAAAACTGGGATGAACTAGTTAGCAAAACAAAACAAAACCTTATTTCAAAAATTAATAAACAACTTAATATTAAATTAGAAGACCTGATAGAGAACGAACAAATTCTAGATCCACGATCTATTGAAGCCAATACATCTTCCTTCCAGGGTTCTCTGTACGGCACATCGAGTAACTCTAAATTTGCAGCGTTTTTAAGACATCCAAATTTTAAAAATAAAATCAAAGGATTATATTTTGTAGGTGGAAGTGTTCACCCTGGAGGCGGAATTCCGCTTTGTTTAATGAGTGCCAAAATCGCCACCAATCATGTTTAATAATTATGCCTCATTAAAACTTAAAGTATCGATTATTATATTGATCGCATTTTATATTTCGGGTGTAATAGGAATATTAACCAATAATCAAACAATAGATTTTCTATCATTGACACCACTAAATTTAGTGATTAATGTTGCGTTACTATTTTTAAATCATCAAAACGGAACTAATAAACAGGCTATAGTTTTTTTGATTATTGCAATTGCTGGATTTTTTATAGAAGCAATAGGGGTAAATACCGGACTCATTTTTGGCAACTATGTATACAAAACAACTTTAGGATGGAAATTTCTTGAAACACCGCTTATTATTGGCGTCAATTGGATATTACTCACTTGTTCAGTTGTTTACAGTATTCAAAATAAAATAAAAAGTAATCTAGGAATAGCTTTTGCATCAGCATGTTTGTTAGTACTTCTAGATATTTTAATAGAACCAGTGGCCATACAATATAATTTCTGGAGCTGGAATGAAACCATAGTTCCTATCAAAAACTATATAGCATGGTTTATTATTTCTTTTATTTTTTGTTATGCAATTGCCTATTATAAAGGCGAATCGAAAAATAATTTAGCGCCTTATTTATTAATTTTACAGTTTATGTTTTTTGGAATCTTCAATTTTATGATATGGAAATAGTTTTTTATTTTTTGACAGTTATTGCCACTTTCTTTTTTATGGAATTTATGGCGTGGTTTACGCACAAATTTATTATGCATGGTATAATGTGGTACTTTCATAAAGATCACCATCAACATGAACCTGGTTTTTTTGAAAAAAACGACATTTTTTTTCTAATTTTTGCTATTCCAAGTTGGTTATGTATAATGTTGGGACTTATGAACGCATATTATTTTGTAGTTTGTATAGGGATTGGCATTGCTGTTTATGGTCTTTTTTATTTTTTGATGCACGACGTTTTTATACACCAACGCTTTAAATGGTTTAGAAACAGCAATAATTTTTATTTATTAGCATTACGAAAAGCACATAAAATTCACCACAAGCATTTAGGAAAAGAACATGGGGAAGTTTTTGGAATGTTGATTGTACCATCGAAATATTTTAAAGAGTCGCAAATTAGTACATCAAAAAAACGACAAAATAAAGTAAAGAGTTCTTAGCAAAATCAATAATATAAAAAATTCAATTCAGCTAAGACTACATGCTTATTGGAACCATTAAGAATCTCTTAGATTTAATTAAAGGGAATTTTCTTAATGGTTCAAAAATTTAAAACAAATACTGTTTGAACCATTAAGATATTTAAGTTTTATGAACTGTATGTATCAATGTTTTAATCTGAATTAATTTTTTTCAATATTTTTTTAAAAAAATTATTGAAATTTGAACTGTTTCGATTTTAAATTTATTTTTCTAAGTTTTTAGCGACTTAGTAAAAGTTGATGCTAAATTTTGTCGGTTATTCGATATTTAAGGATACGATAACTTTAAAGTAAGCCTAAAATAAAACAAAGTAAAACTGTCGTCTGAAGTACTTTTAGTTTGATTTTTTATAATCTTTGTTGACCAAATTCCAATATATCATCTCATTTTCAACGGATATCTTGGTAAAATTAAATTTTTTTAGAAGATTTATTGAACTACTATTTGAAAACAAACAATTTGCTGTAATTTCTTTTATTTTTTCGTTGGAGAAAGCCCATTTTATTATTTCTCGTACTGCTTCTTCTGCAAAACCTTTTCGTCTTTCTTCCTTGATGATGCCATATCCAATATCAATATTTTCGTCTTTATCGTTAAATCCTTTAAATCCTAAATCTCCAATTATTTCCTTTGTGTCTTTTTTGATTATCATCCAAGATTCAAAACCTGTTGGATAACCTACTTTGGTTAAATTATTAATAATTCTAGGTAACGTCTCTAAAACATCCATGTCTGGCCAACTTTTCCCTTTTTGATAGTTCCATTTCTCTAAATCACTAAAATCATTGTTTAAAATGTTTTGACAAAATGGAATTGTAAAAGGTTTAAGTATTAAATTTTTAGTAACCAGTTGTTCAATTTCAATAGTATTAATTTTCATGTTTTTAATGTAAGATAATCAAGGTAATAAATATACGATCTTACCTTTCAGGATTTTTAAAGCTTAGATTTTTAATATACCATTATTGTACTAATATACTAAAAACCCCAACTTCACTAAGGTAAAAAAACCTCCCTTTTCAGAGAAGTTTTAATTGTCTTATAAACTGTTCTTACACATCATCATAATCTACATAAATGCTTTCTGATGTTGGATGTGCTTGCTTCTAATAGAAAAAACATCATTTATATGGCGGGAAAACTCCAATTGCAACAAGAATTACAGCTCGTCAGTAATCTAGATGTGATGCTTTCAATGGATTCCGGGAACGCACATATTGCGGCCATGCTTGGTGTAAAAGTCATCACGCTTTGGGGAGTAAGACATCCGTATGCTGCGTTTTAACCCTTTAATCAACCAATGGAAAATGCGTTGGTTTCTGATATAAATCAATTTCCAAAAATACCCACTTCGGTATATGGGAATAAAAAAGTGGCAGGTTATCAAGAGGCTATGGTAACGATTCCCGTTGAGGCGATAGTAAATGCTATTGTGATTTAAATCAACTAATTGTGTTTAGAATACGTTATTGAGCCCATGCGTATTGGTACGAAAATGCTAACTTTAACACATTAATAACAATTGGACATTAGGGTATAGTGAGAATAATACTATTTTTGACGGTTTTATATTTCATTTTAATAAATGCAACAGTATGTAATTCTTGACTTTGAATTAGCTGTTTATTTTTAGAATTAATGTTTAACCAGCTGCATAACCAAATCGAGCAACTCTCTATGTCAAAAATTACAGTATCATTTGCATTTTTGTTCTTATTTTCTTTTTCTGCTTTTTCACAAAAGAATAATCTCTCAGGAATTTTAACCGCCGGAAGTGAAAAAACGCCAATTTATAATTCCGTTGTGGCTTTACTAACACCCGTAGATTCTGTATTATACCAGTTTACACGTTCGGATAAAGACGGGAAATTTTTGTTGAAAAACATAAAGCCAGGCAGTTATATTTTTATGACATCCCACAATCAATATGCAGATTATTTAGAAGATATAACTGTAACTGATGCTGATAGAAATTTAGGAAATATCAACTTGTTGAGCAAAATGGAGTTGTTGCGAGAGGTCGTGATAAAAACGGGTTCTATCAAAATAAAAGGAGACACCACAAGTTACAGAGCTAGTGATTTTCAAGTAGATGCTAACGCTAACGTAGAGGAATTGTTGAAAAAACTTCCTGGAATTCAGGTTGATAAAAATGGTACAATCAAAGCCATGGGTGAAACCGTAACGAAGGTATTGGTTGATGGTGAAGAATTTTTTGGTGATGATCCCGGGATGGCAGTAAAAAATTTACGTGCCGATGCCATCAAAGAAGTACAAGTTTTTAATAAAAAAAGCGACCAAGTTGAGTTCACTGGAATTGACGATGGTGAAACAAAAAAAACAATCAATCTGCGTCTAAAAGAAGATAAAAAGAAAGGTTATTTTGGTAAAATTGATGGCGCCAGTCAGCCAACTGCAGAATCGGATCCGCGATACAATAGTAATGTTTTACTCAGTAGTTTTAAAGGAAAAAGAAAACTGTCTGTATTTTTATTAAATGGAAATACCGGGCAAGATGGATTGAGCTGGCAAGACAATGATAAGTTTGGTGGTGGTGATGGTAATGTGAGTATGAGCATGGATGATGATGGAAATGTAAATTACGAATGGACTGGTGGGAATAATGACGAAGAGCCAAATGTAGACACACAAAATGGATTTATAAAAAATACCAATGCAGGCGTGCAGTATAGTAATAAATGGAACGACAAGCATACTTTGAACTTGTCTCCTAAATACAACAGACAAAACTATCAAAACAACAGCAGCAGAAGTACGCAAACGCAAGTAGGGGATACACAATTGAATCAAAACAGTGCTACTGTAAGCCAGGTTAATAGAGATAATTTTAAACTGAATTCCGTTTATGATGTGAAAATTGACACTGTAAACACTCTAAAAATAACTACCAAAACAAATTTTTACACTGCTGACAGTGATGAGTTTACTACGGGCAGTACCATTGGCAGTGATGGCTTGTTGCGAAACAAACAAGAGCGTTTGTTTACTACTAATTCAGATAAAGCAGCGCTTTCGGCCAGCGTTTTGTTTAAACATAAATTTGTTAAACCCCGCAGAACATTATCTATAAACAGTAGCTGGAATACGCTTAATACGAATGCCAATAATTTCTTGAAATCAGCTAACGAAAGTTATGAAGGTGGTCTTTTTGCCTTTAGAAATGAAGTAGATCAAAATAAAGTAGGTGAAAAAAACACTCAAAATTTTACGGTAAACACTGCTTATACCGAACCTTTGGGTAAAAAAATGGCTTTGCAACTGTCCTATCAAATTAATAACAATAGTGGTAATAGTAACTTTATTACGTATGATTTCTCAGATAGTAGCGGCCGATATGATATGGTAGTCGATTCTCTTTCTAACCAGTTCAAACAAAACATTACAACGCACAAACCAGTGATTAAATTGAGTTACAATGCCAAAAAAATTAATTACAGTTTTGGTAGTGGATTTGGTTTTACCTCGTTTAATTTACAAGATCTAACGCAAAGCAAGGAGTACAAAAGGAGTTTTACTAATTTCTTTCCATCGGCAAATTTTTCGTACAAGTATAAAAGTAATAGTAATTTACGATTCAATTATCAAGGAGCTACTAAACAGCCCACCATAGATCAGTTACAACCGTTGCGAAACAATCAGGATTTTTTCAATCAAGTAGTTGGAAATCCAGATCTAAAACAGTCTTTTACAAATAGTTTTAATATCTCAAACAATAGTTATAGTATTTTGACTGAAACTAATTTTTACCAAAGCATATCTTTTAGAACGACTTCTAATTTGATATCTTTCAATAGGGATATTGACCCAGAAAGTGCAAAAACAGTAACCACTCCAATAAATACAAATGGAAATTTTTCAGCTAATTTGTATATGGGTTATGGCATTAAATTGAAGAAATTAGACATGTATGTTAACGTTAGTCCATCGGCAAATTTCAACAGATCAGTAAATAGTATCAATGGACAAATCAACAATTCGAACAATTTGAATTCTAATTTTTCGGTGTATTTAAGTAAGTCTAAAGAAAAAAAATATGATATCAACTTGAACAACACCTTTTCTAATAGTCGCAACAGTACCTCTCAAAATAATGAAGTTAAATCTTTTAACACCAATAATTTGGGATTAGACATTGGAGTTTATTTTAGAGAAAAATGGAAAATTTCGACAGATTATAATTTGTATGTTCGTCAAAAAACAGTTGATTTTCAGGATCAGCTCACCAATCAGTTGTGGAACGCAAGGTTACAACGTACTTTTAAAAATGATGAATTTACAGCTTATGTGATGGTGCGTGACATTTTGAATCAAAACATAGGAATCAATAGGTTTATATATGAAAATACTATTGGCGAAGAGCGTAATGATCGACTCAAACGTTACGCTATGATTGGTTTTACATGGAATTTTAAAAATAAAAATGGTGTCGAAAAAAAATAAGTAGGTTCTACTTTTAAGAGCACTCTATAAACCAATTTGATTTAACATACAAAAACAATAAGACTCATGAAAACACTATATTTTTATTTCGCCATAGCATTGTGCGCTACCAGCAGTTTTGCGCAACAATTTGTAAACAAGGCAGTAATTGAATACGAAGTTAGTACTAATCTAAAAAAAACGATGAGTAATGACAGTTGGGATGAGATGATAAAAGACAACATGTCTGACTTGAAAATATCCTATTACACCTATAGCTTTGAAAACAATAAAAGCATTTACAAATTTGATAGATGGAGTCCAAAAACCAGAATACCAAAACAACAAAAAGAGGCAGACGAAGAAGACGCTTGGTATTTTGATTTTACTACAAACAAAATGAACATGCAAAAACAAATTGTAGGAACTAATTTTGTAGTGGAAGATAGCATACCAAATATACAGTGGAAAATAACCAATGAACACAGAGAAATAGCGGGCTACAATTGCCGAAAAGCTGTAGGAAAAATATATGATGACGTCTATGTATTTGCTTTTTATACGGATGACATTATTATCTCTGGCGGTCCATGCTCTATAAATGGCTTACCGGGCATGATTTTAGGACTTTCGATTCCAAGACTGTATACTTCGTTTATGGCGACTAAAATAGATTTAAAAATCAGTGATACTGCGGCAATAAAACCGACAATTGCCAAAAAAACGTACGATTTAATGGGCCTAAAAACTTTTATTGAAGAAAAAACAAAAGATTGGTATACGTACGGGGAAGACAAGGAAGAGAATAAAAGACAAAAAAACCTGTTTTTTTGGAATGCTTTTTTGTAATGTTTTGACTGGATTTTATAAATATTAAAAAATTCCAAATTCCAACCTTTAAGGCTGGGATTTGGAATTTTTTAGTTTTAGATATTTATCGTTTAAACATCATCATAATCTACATAAATGCTTTCTGATGTTGGATGCGCTTGACAAGTCAGAATCAAACCATCGGCAATTTCTTTATCAGTAAGGATAGAATTTTTAGACATCTCAGCTGTTCCAGAAGTAACACGTGCTAGGCAGCTGCTGCAAATTCCGCCTTGGCAGGAATACGGCGCATCAATACCTTGTTTTAAAGCGGCATCAAGAACAGTTTGTTTTTGTGACATTTCAAAAGTTGTTTCCTCGTCATCTACCATGATGGTGATTTTTGAATGGCCTCCTAACGATTTTTCGATTGCGTTTTCTTTGGTTGAAGAAGCAAATAATTCGAATTTAATATTAGATTCTTTTACATTATGTTCCTTCAAAACTCCAGAAACAATATTGATCATTTCTTCGGGTCCACACAAATAGAACTTATCAAAGTCAAGCTCTTTGTGTTTGTTATTTAAAACAAAATTCACGGTCGATTTTTCGATGCGACCAAACAAAGCAGGCTCTACTTTGGCTTGACTGAAAACATAATGTACAAATAGGCGTCCTACATATTGTAGTTGCAAATCGTGTAATTCTTGGTGAAAGATGGTTTCTTCGGGTGTTTTGTTTCCGTAAACCAATACAAAAGAACTCTTTGGTTCGTTTTTCAGTACGGATTTTAGGATAGACATCACGGGTGTAATTCCGCTTCCAGCTGCAAATGCCGCATAGTTTTTTTGGCGTTCAGCCTGAGGTTCAAAGGTAAATTTTCCCTCTGGCGTTCCTACTTCAAGTACATCTCCCGCTTTAAGTTTTGTTTTTGCAAACTGAGAAAAAGCACCGCTAGGAACTGCTTTTACAGCTATTCGCAATTCGCCACTATCCGGTGAAGAGCAAATAGAATAGGCACGGCGAATTTCTTGACCGTCGAGAGTTAATTTTAAGTTCAAGTATTGTCCAGCAATAAAAGCATAGTTTGCTTTTAGTTCTTGAGGAACATTAAAAAGTATAGAAACCGCGTCTTTGGTTTCGGGTTTTACTTCTTTTATGATAAGTTTTAAAAAGGATGACATGGGATTATTTTTTTTGCAAATATACTAAAGTCAATAGGTTTCTTAAATTAAAGCGTTTGAAAAATTTACATACCTAGAAGTGTTATGTATAAGAATCTTATGTATATTTGTTTCTCAAAATAGTACTGCAATGAAAAATTCACAATTATACAAGGGGAGTTTGAACACCATAATCATGAAATTGCTGGAGGAAAACGGCAAGATGTACGGTTATGAAATCACTCAGAAAGTAAAAGCCATAACGCTAGGCGAGCTTAACATTACCGAAGGCGCTTTGTATCCTGCGCTTCACAAACTCGAGGCCGAAGGAATTCTGGATGTAGAAATGGAGAAAGTAGACAACCGCATGCGTAAATACTACAAACTCACGGAGAAAGGAACCACTGAAACCGTAAACCGACTCTCAGAGTTAGAAGATTTCATCAGAAACATGCAGAGTTTAGTGAACCCAAAACCTAGTTTAGAATTTTAATTTTTTGAAGATGAAATTAACTGTCGAACAAATAGAATACGTCGCCAATTATGTCAACTCCTTTGATATTAAATGGTATGAATTGCAAGTGGAGCTTACGGATCACATGGTAAATAGTATGGAAGAAATTTGGGAGAAAGATCCAGAATTGACCTTTCATCAAGTGAAACAGTATGCTGAGAATCGTTTTGGACGGAATGGTTTTAAAGCCATAGAAAAAGAAAGAATTGCGATTCTTCGAAAAGAATACAATCGAATTCAACGAAAAATGATAACTGAGTATTTGAAGTTCCCTAAAATTTTTGGAAGCATTCTGTTGGGATTTCTAGCTTATCAAGTATCTTTTTACTTCGAAGAACCGCATGAATTTATTTTTCGTTTAAATCTGTTGCTTCTAGCGTTATCGATTCCATTTATGTACAGTTGGATAAAAAACCAAAAAATAAATGGCAAACGTTTTTTAGCAATTAACAGTCAGAATTTTTATGTTAGTGTGATAATTTTTCCTCAATGTGGAATTGACTTCTCCAATAATTTCAAGGAGGAAATCCAACAGAATCATCTATTAGTGATACCATATATTTGTTTTTGGGTTTTAGGTATTTTATTTAGTATCACGGGTTTACATATTAACACTAAAATTGTAGCGAAAATTAAAAAACAATACCAACTGAATTAATTTTATGAAACTAACCACCTAACTCAGATTATCAACCCACAAATTTTTCATGCTGAGGAACGAAGCATCTCTACAAGTTGCTCACAATTCATTTAGCCAACGCATATAAAAGACTCGTAAAGAATTTAGCTATTGAAATTACTCATAATGCTGAGGAACGAAGCATCTATACAAACTGGAACTTCATTTTAAATCTAAAAGACATGATTGAATATCAAGAAGGTTTTCATACTTACTATGTTTACATTTTAACCAATAAGGCGAAAACCGTTTTGTACACCGGAGTTACAAATAATTTAAATATTCGACTACAGCAGTACATTGAATCCTTGAATCCGAGTTCGTTTACAGCCAAATATAACGTTCATTTTTTGTTGTATTTCGAAAAATTTACGTGGATACAATTAGCAATTGCCAAAGAAAAGGAGATTAAAGGATGGAAAAAAGACAAGAAAATTACACCAATAAAATCAATTAATCCGGAGTTGAATTTTTTGAATGACTTGTTTACGTAGCAATATAGAGATGCTTCGTTCCTCAGCATGACAAAAAAGAGAAAAAAAAGCAGGAAAATCGTAAATGACAAATAACTTTCAAGAATAGCAAAATAGAATATGAAACTAACCACCCAACAAATAGACCAACTCTACCTTTTTACCCGCCAGCACTATGTAGAATATTACGACTTGCAATCAGAGCTTGTAGATCATCTTGCGAATGCCATTGAAGCGCAAATAGAACTGAGTCCAAAACTTACTTTTGACGAAGCTTTGCAAATCGAATTCAAAAAGTTTGGAGTTTTTGGTTTTATGGACGTCCTTTATAAACGACGAGCGGTGCTAAACAAAAAGTACTACAAAATTGTTTGGCAGTATTTCAAAGATTTTTTCAGTATCCCTAAAATTGTACTGACAACAGCCATGACTTTAGCTTTATTTATTGTTTTAAAGTTTAGTGTTTATAGGGAATATATTTTCATGGGAACATACCTTTTATTGTTCATCACTATGTTTTATGAATTGTACAAAAATCACAAAACCACCAAAAACAGAAAACAAAGCGGAGAGAAACTTTGGTTATTTGAGGAGGTTATCCACAATTACGGAAGTATTTCGGCAATTATTACTTTCCCGTTCAATACGATGATACATATCTTTAATCATCCCGAAGAATATCTTATTAATGATTACGTCATAATGGGGCTGAGCTTCTTTTTAGTATCATTTAGCATATTTCTTTTCATCATTTTCAAAATAATCCCTTCCAAAGCCACACAATACCTAGAAGCTACCTATCCCGAATATAAATTAGAAAACGTGTAACGTTTTCCCACTTTGAGTTACTTACTAGCAAACCAAATAACCATATTATGATTCAAAAATTCCTCTATCTCGAATGGAAAGCATTTATTAGATCGGCATCATTTGCTACTAATTTAGCTTTAAAAATCCTGATCGGTTTTGTTGCCATTTATTTTATTCTGATTTTCTTAGCATTAGGAGTTTTAACTTTTTACATTCTGAAAAAAGAGAATTTCGACCCAATTGCTACAGTAAATAAATTTATGATTTATTACGTACTAATCGATTTAATCATCCGATTGCTAATGCAAAAAATTCCGGTCCTGAACATTCGTCCCATGTTGGTTTTCCCAATTAAAAAATCGACAATTGTACATTTCTCTTTGGGAAAAACCATTTTATCTTTCTTTAATCTCGTTCATGGTTTTTTTCTAATTCCATTTTGTGTTGTGCTGCTGATCGAAGGGTATGATGCCGTAGCTGTTGTGCTTTGGTTTGTAGCCTTGTATTCACTGTTGTACATCAACAACTTCATTAATATTATTTTAAGTAACAAAGACAATTTATTTGGTATTTTCCTAGCAATAGCAGCTGTTTTAGCTGGCTTACACTATTACGGATTTTTTAATATTACCGATTATACTGCGCCATTTTTCAATGCTATTTTCAATACGTATTGGGCTTTTGCAATACCAGTTATGGCACTTGTTGGTTTGTATGTTGTTACTTTTCAGTATTTCAAAAAGAATTTATATCTGGATGCGGGATTGTCCAGTAAACATGACGTTGCTAAAACAGAGGATTTAACGTGGTTGAACCAATTTGGAACCATAGGAACCTTCTTGAAAAACGACATTAAATTAATCAAACGAAACAAACGATCAAAAACCACAGTAGGATTGAGCGTGATGTTCCTCTTCTATGGTTTTCTTTTCTTTACCAATTCAATTGAAGTGTACAACAATCCTACGATGCATATTTTTGCCGGAATCTTTGTTTCCGGTGGATTCTTAATCACTTTCGGACAATTTGTACCCAGTTGGGATAGCTCGTATTACCAACTCATGATGACACAAAATATTCCGTACAAAGGTTATTTGAGTTCAAAATGGTGGCTCATGGTTATCGCTACAATTGTTACTACAACCATTGCTTCCTTCTATCTTTACTTTGGGGTACAGGTGTATTTGACCATTATTGTGGGTGCCATTTATAATATTGGAGTCAATTCGCATTTGGTTTTATTGGGTGGCGCGTACACAAAAACACCCATCGATTTGAGTTCCGGAAAAGGAGCTTTTGGGGACAAAAAAGCATTCAATGTAAAAACAATGCTCATTTCTATACCGCAATTAGGATTACCAGTTTTACTGTATTGGTTGGGTTCAAAATTTGGAAGCCCAAACATAGGCTTAGCGCTAGTAGCAGGGATAGGAGTAATTGGATTCGCCTTCAAAGAAAAAGCATTTTCCTTGATTGAAAAAATCTATAAATCAGAGAAATACGCGACCATTGCGGCTTACAAACAAAAAGGATAATTAGCAATCACGTTAACCAAATAACCAGTTAAACGATTAAACTTCAAAAAATGATACAAGTAAACAACCTTTCGAAAACATACAACGGAACAACCGTATTAAAAATAGATACTTTAGAAATAAAAAAAGGCGAAAGCTTTGGTTTAGTAGGCAATAACGGAGCAGGGAAAACCACTTTTTTCAGCCTTTTACTGGATTTAATCCAGCCATCAACTGGAAACATTTTCAACAACGGCGTACAAGTAAATACCAGCGAAGCATGGAAACCCTTCACTGCATCGTTCCTAGACGAAAGTTTCCTGATTGGGTATTTGACGCCCGAAGAATATTTTTATTTCATAGGCGATTTACGCGGACAAAACAAAGCCGATGTAGATGCCTTATTGGCCACGCACGAAGAGTTTTTTAACGGCGAAATCCTGAAAAACAAAAAATATTTACGTGATTTATCCAAAGGAAACCAGAAAAAAGTGGGCATCATCGCAACTTTAATTGGGAATCCAGAAGTCATTATTCTAGACGAACCGTTTGCCAATTTAGACCCAACCACACAGTTTAGATTAAAAAAAATCATTAAGGACCTAGCCGATAATCCAGAGGTTACCGTGCTCGTTTCTAGCCACGATTTGCAGCACACCGTTGAGGTAAGCGACAGGATTGTGGCCATGCACAAAGGCGAAGTGGTCAAGGATATTCAAACTTCACCAGAAACCTTAAAAGAACTAGAATTGTTTTTTGCAGTTTAAATTCAACCTAGCAATCCTATAAAAAAGTTTACCGCTAATGCGCTAATTTCATTTATTCATTTAAATGTTTAAGTAGCAAATTAGCGGTTTATTTTTAAGATTTAAAACATAAAGCTATCTATAACTCTGTCAAAGTTTACCTTGGGCATGACCATGCGTCATTGCTTCGTCGTTCCTCCTCGCAACTTCGGGTCGGGCTGTACCCTGTATCTTTATTTTCTTAAAGAAAGAAAATAAAGGATGCCGCTTCCATCCCTCATGCACTCGAAAGACTCAAATAAACCTCGATAATTTTCACGATACCAAAAAGAAACGTATTTTTACCAGTCAATATACTAAAAACCGTATTTAAAAGTTAATTGATAAAAACGTTTTCCATTGAAAGTCAACCTACTTAAATCATTATTTTTCTTCCTTTTTTTCATTTTTTTAGTAGCCTGTTCTACTAAGAAAGATACTTTTTTGGCTCGGAATTCCCATGCTTTGAGTACAAAATACAACATACTATACAACGGACAAGTAGGTTTAGACAAAGGCGTTAAGGAAATAAAAGCTAATTCTGATGACAATTTCTGGAAACGACTGCCAATAGAAAAAATGGAAATCGTAGAGGACTTCACCACTACAACAAAGTCTAAAAATACCAATTTTGAATTGGCCGAAGCCAAAGCTACAAAAGCCATTCAAAAACATAGTATGAATATTAGCGGAAGGGAGAAAAACTTTCAAATAGACGAGGCCTATCTCATGTTAGGTAAATCTCGGTATTACGATCAGCGATTTATCCCTGCACTCGATGCCTTCAACTACATTTTGTACAAATACCCCAACAGCAGTAAAATTTACGAAGCCAAAATTTGGCGCGAAAAAACAAACATGCGTTTGGGTAACGATGCTTTGGTGATAAAAAACATTAGTAAACTATTAGAAGATCACGAGGTAAAAAATCAGGTTTTTGCAAATGCGAATGCACTATTATCTGAGTCTTTTTTAAACTTAGAAGAAAAAGACAGTGCGGTTGCTAAACTAAAATTGGCCATAGATTTCACAAAGATCAATCAAGAAAGAGCGAGATATCGTTTCATTTTGGGACAATTGTATCAACAATTAGGCTATAAAGATAGCGCTGTGACTGCCTATCAATCCGTGATTAATATGAACCGAAAAGCGGATCGAAAATTTGTCATTCAAGCACATGCTAAAAAAGCAGAATTGTTTGATTATCAAAACGGTGATTTCAATTCTTTCACAAAAACATTTGATAAATTAATAAAAGACAGAGAAAACCGCCCGTATAAAGATTTAATTTTTCATCAAATGGCCGTTTTTTATGATCAAAAAAACGATTCAAAAAAAGCAGTAGATTTTTATAATTTGTCCTTAAAAACAAATTCAAAAGATTCCTATTTGATCGTTTCAAATTATCGAAATTTAGGAAATATGTCCTTTAGAAATGCAGCCTATCCTGCTGCTGCAAAATATTATGACAGCACATTAGTAAGGTTAGACAACAAATCGAGAGAGCATAATAAAATTCAAAAAATTAGAAACAATCTCGATGAAGTGATTTTGTATGAGGCTCTTGCGAAACGCAATGACAGTATTTTGAGCGTAGTTGCAATGACTGATAGTGAAAAGAGTATCTTTTTTGAAAACTACATTGTCAAATTAAAGGCCGCAGATGAAATCAAGAGAGTTCTTGAGGAAAAGCAAAAACAAAAACAAGAAAACATAGAAAGAAACAGTTCGATCAGTTCTATTGATCCAGCTTCTAATCAGCAGCCAGGAAAACCTGCCAAAATAGCTGCGTTGATGCCGCCGGCTATCCCGAATGTTTCCTCGCAACAAGCAGGTAGTGTTTTTTATTTTTATAATCCAACCACCGTAGCTTTCGGAAAATTAGAATTCAAAAAAATATGGGGTGACAGATCGCCAAAAGGTAACTGGAGAATCCCAACTAGCGCTCTAAGTCCAGTAGCTTCAGATTCGCTAGCCGATGGAGGAGAGACGCTTGTAGACGCTACAAAAACTGAAAAATTTGTAGAACAATACACCACCGATTTTTATTTAAAACAACTTCCGGTTGCACAAGCTGAACTTGACATTATAGCCAAAGAACGCAATTTTGCATATTACCAATTAGGGATTATTTATAAAGAAAAGTTCAAGGAAAATGACTTGGCTATTGCCAAACTAGAACAATTATTAAACAACAAACCAGAGGAAAAACTAGTGCTGCCAGCGTTGTACAATTTGTATAAATTATATCAAATTACAGATGCAACCAAAGCCGAAGCGATGAAAAAAAGAATATCGGCAGAATATCCTGAATCGCGTTATGCACAAATCATGAACAATACTACCGCAAATGCTGCTAGTCTTACTGAAACACCCGAAAGTACCTACACCAAATGGTATAAATTATACGAGCAAGAGCAATTTGTTACTGTTTTAGAAAATTCAGATGCGTTGATTAGTCAGTTTTCAGGAGAGGAAATTGTGTCTAAATTCGAATTGCTTAAAGCAAACACTCTCGGTAAATTGAAAGGATTATCCGCTTATAAAAACGCATTGCAACTCGTAGCTGATACGTATCCCAACAGTGAAGAAGGGAAAAATGCACAAGAAATCGTAATGAATCAAATTCCATTTTTAGAAAAAATGGAATTGAGTACAACAGACTCCAGTAAGTGGAAAATTTTATACAAAGTAGGAGCAAAAGACGATAAAAACACAAAAGCAATAGAGGAAAAAATCAAACTGTTTATTGCAGCACAAGACCTTCAAATACTATCCTATTCTTATGATATTTATTCCGATAAAGAAAATTTCATTACTATTCACGGAATAAAATCAGAGGTTTATGCTAAGGATATTGTATTTGTATTAAAAGACAATGCAAAATACAAACTAAGTGATCCTGCAATTGTGATATCTGGTGAGAACTACAAAGTCATTCAGATCAAGAAAAACTTAGATCTTTATTTAGCCTCAAAAAACCAATAAATATGTTTGATAAAAAGCAAAAACCCTACACAGATTTGTTGGGAAAAACCAATAGAATTGTCGAAGGAACTACTATAAAAGGCGATATTATTTCACAAGCTGATTTTAGATTAGACGGAAAATTAATTGGTAATTTTCAGTCAGTCGGAAAAATTGTAATTGGTCCAGCCGGCAGTGTTGTGGGTGATATTGTATGCAAGAACGCTGATATTGAAGGCAAATTTGAAGGAACAATTGAGGTTGCTGAGTTACTCAGTATAAAATCAAAAGCCAGCATTCAAGGATCCGTTAAGGTAGGTAAACTTTCAGTGGAGCCAGGAGCCGATTTTAGTGCTTCGTGTACCATGAATAATATAAAAAACAGCATCCCAAACGATGGACAACAACCCGAAAAAAAGAGCGAATAAATGGCTAGCGCTGATTAATATTCCGATTCAGATGGGAGCCATTATCTTTGCCTTTTCCTATCTCGGAAATTGGTTAGATGAAAATCATCCCCATCCAATAGTATATTACAATAAAATTTTAGTTTTAGTAGGCGTGGCCTTGGCTTTGTACAATGTGATTCGTCAGGTAAATGAAATGAATAAAACGCAGTAATTTCTTTTAATAAACATCAAAATAACAGCTGCAAACGTTGCGATGCTTTAGTAGTAGAAATGATGTTGCGCCGTTATGCCGTTACGGCAAAAAATATAAAAATGAATATAAAAAATTACAAACCGCTTTTGTCATTATTTACACTTGTAGGATTGGCTTATGTGCTGCACCGCATTTCCTTTTATCTACTAGGTATTAATGATGCTACTTTTTATTATTCGATAGAGATACTTTATCTAGTATTTCTAGTTTTGTCGATTATAGTATTTGTGGTGCTACTAAAAGTCAAGGAGCGCAGTTTTGATAATGTGGGGATGTCATTTCTTTTGAGTACAAGCATTAAAATGATTGTTTGTTATCTGATTTTAAAGCCTATATTGCAGATTGCCACTGAAAACAATGCAATAGAGAAAAAGAATTTTTTTATGATGTTTATTCTCTTTTTAGCAATTGAAACCGTTTTAACGATACGGATACTAAACGAAAAGCAATAAATATCGAATTCAAGGTGTAAATCTGCCAAAAATAAATTTTTATATTCTTTTGAATATTAATAAAAGATGTACATTTGCACCAAATTTCAGAAACGTAATAAATTAAGATAATTAACTGTTATGGTGATTTCAAACAAACCACTTAGATTTATATTAGCGACTTTAGTAGCGTGTCTTCCTTTAATTAGTTTTGCAAATCCAGAACAGGATACTGTAAAAGTAAAAACAGAAGTTGCCCATGAGGCAGCAGAAGGAGCTCATGCTGAACCAACAGATGTAAAATCTAAAATTAAGGAATTTATTAATCATCACCTTTTAGATGCGCATGATTTTACAGTTTCGGCGAATGAAGAGACTGGCGCGCATTATGGTTTTTCATTACCAATTATTCTTTGGGATAATGGTATACAGGTATTTTCATCTTCAAAATTTCATCATGGTGAAGAAGTTGCAGAGCACAATGGTAACTTCTACGTATTACACCACGAGAAAATATACAAAACAGATGCTTCTGGAGCTTTAACAGAAGAACACGGTCACCCAACAAATCCAACACCATTAGACTTATCAATAACAAAAAGTGTAATCGGTATTTTAGGAATAGCAATCTTAATGTTTCTATTATTTACAGGTTTAGCAAAATCGTATGCTAAAAATGGAGGTATAGCTTCTGGAGCTGGACGTTTCTTTGAGCCATTAGTTTTATATGTTAGAGATGAAATTGCAATTCCAAATATTGGAGAAAAAGGGTATAAAAAATACATGAGTTATTTATTGACTATATTTTTCTTTATTTTCTTTTTAAATATATTAGGATTAACTCCACTAGGATTTAACGTAACAGGGAATATTGCTATAACAGCATCATTAGCTTTGTTAACGTATTTAATCACAACTTTTACGGCTAACAAAAATTACTGGGGACACATTTTCTGGATGCCAGGAGTGCCAACACCAATGAAATTTATTTTGGCTCCAATTGAATTACTGGGAACAATCATCAAACCGTTTTCATTAATGATACGTTTGTACGCTAACATTTTAGCAGGACACGTTGTATTGATGAGTATCATTGGTTTAATGTTTATCTTCAAAAGTTGGATTGGAAGTACTTTGTCATTCGGATTGGCATTTGCACTTTCTATCCTTGAAATATTAGTTGCTTTTTTACAAGCGTATATTTTCACAATGTTATCTGCACTTTATTTTGGAGCAGGAAACGAAGAGCATCATCACGACGAAGCTCACCATTAAATTGCTTTAAGCAATAAGCTACAGGCAATAAGCTGCAAAGCATAAAGCCTACCGCCTAAAGCATAAAGCCAAAAACAAATGTTTAATTTTTAATATATATATTATGGAAATTCCAACTATTGTAGGAGCAGGATTGATTGTTATCGGAGCAGGTTTAGGTATTGGTAGAATTGGTGGTTCAGCAATGGACGCTATTGCTCGTCAGCCAGAAGCTTCTGGAAAAATCCAAACAGCTATGCTTATTGCAGCTGCACTTATTGAAGGGATTGGTTTTGCTGCGTTATTCGCATCTTAATTAAAAACTTAAAAAAACACTAGTTAACAACGGTTGGTTGTAACTAGTGTTTTTAAAATTAAAACATTACAAATTGCGATAAAAAGCAATTCATACTTTAAAATTTATAATTCGATATAATGGATAAGTTAATAAATGATTTTTCGTTTGGTTTGTTTATTTGGCAAATAGCAATATTTGTTGGATTGATCTTTTTATTGAAAAAATTCGCTTGGAAACCAATTCTTGACGCAGTAAATGATAGAGAAGAAGGAATCAAAAATGCATTACTTTCTGCTGAAAATGCTAGAAATGAAATGCAAAATCTTCAAGCTGACAACCAACGTATTTTGCAAGAAGCAAGATTAGAGCGTGACAACATGCTTAAAGATGCTCGTGAAATGAAAGAGAAAATGGTTGCTGATGCTAAAAATGAAGCGCAAGCTCAAGGATTGAAAATGATTGAGCAAGCAAAAGCAGCGATTGAAAGCGAAAAAAATGCAGCTATGGCAGAATTGAAATTACAAGTTTCAACTTTATCATTGAGCATCGCAGAAAAAATATTGAAAGACGAATTATCTAACAAAGAAGCTCAAACTAAATTAGTTGAGAAAATGTTAGGTGACGTAAAGTTAAACTAACAATTATGGCAAGTATAAGAGCAGCAATTCGTTATGCAAAAGCAATTCTAGACTTAGCAAACTCAAAAGGTGTTGCCGAAGTTGTAAATAACGATATGAAAACTATAGCTTCAACAATAAATGGTAATTTGGAATTGAGTACTTTTATTCAAAATCCAACTACTAAAGTCGAAGTAAAAGAGCAAGCACTGTTAGAAGTTTTTGCAGGTATCAATGGCGTAACGCAAGGATTGTTTCATTTGTTATTCGAAAACAAAAGATTCGAAATTCTAGAAGCAATTGCGGTAGAGTACAGTAAATTATCTGACATTATGAATGGTGTTGAAGTAGCTCAAGTTACTACAGCAATCCCTATGGATGCAGCATTAGAAGCACAAGTTTTGGCTAAAATTGCAACCCTTTCGGATAAAAAAATCACAATAGAAAATATAGTAGATGCTTCCATCATAGGTGGATTTATCCTAAGAATAGGAGACAAGCAATACAATGCTTCAGTAGCCAACAGATTACAAGTATTAAAAAGAGAGTTAAGTAATTAGTTTATTGCACATTTAAGTGTTTAAATCATAAAATAAGATGGCGGAAATTAAACCTGCTGAAATTTCAGCAATATTAAGAAAGCAAGTAGAAGGTTTTGAATCTGGTGCTACACTAGAGGAAGTAGGAACCGTACTTCAAGTTGGAGATGGTATTGCTCGTATTTACGGGCTTTCTAACGTTCAATATGGAGAGTTAGTGGAGTTTGACAATGGTTTAGAAGCTATTGTTTTGAATCTTGAAGAAGATAATGTTGGTGTGGTACTTTTAGGACCATCTACAGGAATCAAAGAAGGTTCAACTGCAAAAAGAACACAACGTATTGCTTCTCTTAAAGTAGGAGAACAAATGGTAGGTCGTGTAGTAAATACTCTTGGTTTTCCAATTGATGGAAAAGGACCAATTGGTGGTGATTTATACGAGATGCCTTTAGAAAGAAAAGCTCCTGGAGTTATCTTCCGTCAACCAGTTACTGAGCCATTACAAACAGGTATTAAAGCAGTAGATGCTATGATTCCAGTAGGTCGTGGACAACGTGAGCTAGTTATTGGTGACCGTCAAACAGGTAAATCAACTGTTTGTATCGATACTATCTTAAATCAAAAAGAATTTTATGATGCTGGGAAACCAGTTTTCTGTATATATGTTGCAATTGGACAAAAAGCGTCAACTGTAGCAGGAATTGCTAAAATGTTAGAAGAAAAAGGAGCAATGGCATACACCATTATTGTTGCTGCTAATGCTTCTGATCCAGCTCCAATGCAAGTATACGCTCCTTTCGCAGGTGCTGCAATTGGTGAATATTTTAGAGATTCAGGTCGTCCAGCTTTAATTGTTTATGATGATTTATCTAAACAAGCTGTTGCTTACCGTGAAGTTTCTCTTTTATTAAGAAGACCACCGGGACGTGAAGCATATCCTGGAGACGTTTTCTACCTACACAGTAGATTATTAGAGCGTGCTTGTAAAGTAATTGCAGATGATGGAATTGCTAAAGACATGAACGATTTACCAGATTCATTGAAATCTATTGTAAAAGGTGGTGGTTCATTGACTGCTTTACCAATTATTGAAACTCAAGCTGGTGACGTTTCTGCATACATCCCAACAAACGTAATTTCGATTACAGATGGTCAAATTTTCTTGGATGGAGATTTGTTTAACTCTGGGGTTCGTCCAGCGATTAACGTGGGTATTTCGGTATCTCGTGTTGGAGGAAATGCACAAATTAAATCAATGAAAAAAGTAGCAGGTACTTTGAAATTGGATCAAGCACAATTCCGTGAATTGGAAGCGTTTGCTAAATTTGGTTCAGATTTAGATGCCGTTACTTTAAACGTAATTGAAAAAGGAAAAAGAAACGTTGAGATCTTGAAACAAGGTTTGAATGATCCGTATACTGTTGAAGATCAAGTAGCAATTATCTATGCTGGTTCTAAAAACTTATTGAGAAATGTTCCTGTGAATAAAGTTAGAGAATTTGAGAAAGATTTCTTAGAATTCTTGAACAACAAACACAGAGCTACTCTTGATGCGTTGAAAGCAGGAAAATTAACAGACGAAATTACAGATGTAATTGAAACTGTTGCAAAAGAATTATCAGCAAAATATAACTAATCCCCACCCGGCCTCCCCAAAGGGGAGGTGTATAAGGTAGTAAAAAATAAATATTAATATAAGACAAGTGCCCTCGTTTGGTCTCCCTCCCCTCCGGGGAGGGTTGGGGAGGGGAATAAAATGGCAAATTTAAAGGAAATCCGTAATAGAATTACTTCCGTTTCATCTACGATGCAAATTACATCGGCAATGAAAATGGTTTCTGCAGCAAAGCTAAAGAAAGCACAAGATGCGATCACAGCAATGCGCCCTTATGCCGAAAAATTAACGGAATTATTGCAAAATCTTTCTGCTACCCTTGAAGGTGATGCAGGTGGAGAATATACCACACAACGTGACATTAAAAAGGTATTATTAGTTGTAGTAACATCTAATAGAGGTTTAGCTGGAGCTTTTAATACAAATGCCATAAAAGAAGCTAAAAACCGTGCCGAGTTTTATGCAGGAAAACAAGTAGATGTTTTTGCCATAGGTAAAAAAGGAAATGATGTTTTAAGCAAAACGCTGTCTGTAGTTGCAAATCATAGTACTGTTTTTGATGATCTTACTTTTGACAATGTAGCGAAAATTGCTGATTTGTTAACGGAGAAATTCGTTTCTGGTGACTATGATAAAATTGAGTTGATCTACAACCAGTTTAAAAATGCTGCAACGCAAATCGTTCAAACGGAGCAATTTTTACCATTGGCACCTATAAAATCTGATTTACCTGCTTCAACAGGAGATTATATTTTTGAACCTTCAAAAGAAGAAATCGTGTTGACTTTGATTCCAAAATCATTAAAAACACAACTGTATAAAGGTATTCGTGATTCATTTGCATCAGAGCACGGCGCTCGTATGACTGCTATGCATAAAGCAACAGATAACGCAACAGAATTAAGAAATCAATTGAAATTAACGTACAATAAAGCACGTCAAGCTTCGATTACGAACGAAATCTTAGAGATTGTTGGTGGTGCTGAGGCTTTGAACGGGTAATATAGTATTTATTCAAAATATATTCTAAGAGCCAACACCTGTTGGCTCTTTTTTTATGTTCGTAACTCCTATTTTTTTTTAATTGGTTTTTTTGTGCTTGTTTTGATCTGGTACGTTCCCATTATAGAGTCAATTTGTTTTTTATCTATTGCCTCTAACCAAGATATTTGTTTTGTTTTGCTTTTTTTCCAGGGACATGTATTTACTGCTTTTTCTATTTCAGGTAATGCTATTTTACCTTTTTTTTGGGCGTAAGATAGTGCAGAGAATAATGCAAAGCATACCGAAAAGTACATGTATTTGTTCATATTTTTATACTGAAATCACTATTAAATGTTTTGTAAATACTAAGCTAAATTTATCGTCAGCCTAAAGCATCTGCAATAAAATTCACTATTATTTCCAAGTATTGTGTGATTATTTTAAGTATCAGTGTAAACATTTTAATTTGATTTTATTTTCTGTTATTACTGTATTTTAATTATTAGTAATACGACATTTTATTATGATTAGTGAGATATGTAAAATGAATTATTTCTGTATGAATTTTAATGCAAATAATTTAAGTTAACTACAAAGTCTGTATGGTTCATTTAGGATAGACTTAAAATGAAGTTTTGCGATTCAGCTCCTTTTTTGAAGCTGGTCGCTTCTTTTTGTATGTTTCATAGCTTGCTAGTGCTACTGAAAAAAAGAGGATTAGAAAGATGCATTCTAAGTCCAATAGTTTGTAGATGTCGTTGTTTTTTTCATCTTTAAAAAAATTTCGTATCATTAAAATGTACACAATGAGAATTGTATTTTGTAACGTTTGAGTAATGAAGTATTTCATTAGATGTGGCTTTTAAACTTCAGTATACTAGTAGTAACTGAAAAAATATACTTTTCAAACAAATTTTGTAGGTTTTAGGTTCTTGAAGTCAGAACTTATATTTATTGATTTAGTTTTGTCACATCGATGGCTCTCATTTTAAAAAATAGCTTTATAAACACTACAGCAATAAACAATCTATAGCCTCTGTATACCCAAATACTTACTGGAAAAGAGAATAATTCGTAGGTGTCTCTGATTTCAATTAAGGAATAAATGAAGTTTAAGGTAAAGAAAATTCCAAAGAATAAATAAAAGTTTGTGGGAAGCTTCATTTGTTAGTGATTGTTAGGTATTGCTCTCATTAGTCCAGCCATAAAATTGGCCCAAGCAGAAATTATCGCAGCCGCCACAGTAATAAGCATTAAAAATGCTGTGAAAGTCGGTTCTTTTATAGTTTTTACTTTTGCACTATTTAGTTGATCTAAAAATGGTTGTAAATTGATTTTTAATTTTTTTAAAATCCTGTTTTTAAAAAAGTTTCTCGAGAACTTTTATGCTCATTTTTTAATGGATATTGTAGCTTTATAAACTCCATGCTCTGTATTTTTTTTAAGGGTTACGTACCAGCTGAATTATTCCCTTTTTTTGATAAAGCTTATATTATTTGACTATCGTTTTTATTTTTATTGCTTTTCTTTTCTGATGTCAAAACTAGGATAGTGGTAGACGTTGTGCAAATACTTGTTATCGGAATTCACGGAATTCCGATAACAAGTATTTTTAAAATATTAAAAATCAATACAATACAAATAACTTATAAATGTAGTTTTTTACTGCACTTTAATTTGCATAATGTACTTTTGTATAAAACCAAATAACAATGACGAACCAGCAGTTTTTAAAAATAGTCCTTACGGCGCTGTTTCCTTTCTTTTTATGGTCGCAAACGGTGTATGATAAGTCTTCATTGTCGTACGACACTATTGATAATAATAATTTTAAAGACGAAGGAAGTGTTAAAAAACAATTAGCATGGGCTAAGGTCTATATTACTAAAGCTGCAAAAGAGAACAAAGCAATTCGAAAAGCTAGAGGCTATTATTTATACGCCATTCTTTATCATCAAGATCAACCGCTCAAAGCCATTCAATATTTTGATAGTGTAATAAAATATTCAAAAATAGAACCGAATAAATTTTTTCCTGCTGCAGCTTATTGTGAAAAAGCAGATTTATTAGTCAAGCAAAGAAAGTTCGATGAAGCACTAGTTAATTTTAACTTGGCTGAAAAAGTGGCTTTGAAAACTAATATTGATTATTATTATATGGTTCGTGACTATATTGGAACTACAAAATCAGAGGAAATGGGAGAGGTAGAGGAAGCCTTACAATTGTACCATGAAAACTATAAATATTACAAAACGAAAGACTATCGAGGGGATTACTACTCTTATTATTACCAAAATACCATATTTGGATTAGCAGATTGCCACAAGGCTTTAAAGCATTCAGATTCTACTACTTTTTATAATAAGTTAGGTTACAAAGAAGCTACGATCACTAAAAATAAAGAATTTCAGCTGATGTTTATTTTGAATGAAGGAGCCAATCAAGTAGATAAAAGAAATTTTAGAGCTGCTCTAGATAGTATCAATAAAGCATTACCTGATTTAATTAAAGTAAAAAATACAGGAAATGTTTTAGCATCTTATTTTTATCTGGGCAGATCGTATGCAGGATTAGATTATAAATCACGTGCAGTGCAAAATTTTATTAAAGTGGATTCTATGTACCGTATTAGAAAAAAAATCACACCAGAATTTGTAGGAGGCTATTCCTATTTAATTGAGTACTACAAACAAATCGGAGACAAAGAAAAGCAGTTGAAATACTTAACAACCTACATGGAAATTGATAGTGTGCTGCAAAAAAATTACAAACACCTGAGTAAAGTTTTGCGTGATGAGTATGATACCCCGCACTTATTTGCAGAGAAAGAAGCCTTAATAAAATCAATGGAAAAAAAGCAGTCTGCTTCTTATATATGGATTGTAGTTTTAGTTGTGGGCGTTGCTGGTCTGATTGGTTACCAATTTTACTTAAAAAAACAACACCAAAATCGATTTGAAGCAATTCTGAAACCAACCATATCTATTGAAGAAAATAGTACTATTTTAAAAACACATCAAACCACAGTTGATGCTAAAGAAAGCCAAGTACAACAGAGCTTATCAAATGAAATTGTAATTGAATTACTGGAAAAATTAACAGTGTTTGAAAACGATAAAGGCTTTATAGAAAACACAATTTCTATTCAGAAACTGGCTTTGCAACTAAACACCAATACTAAATATTTGTCTAAAGTTATTAATGAACAAAAAGGAAAAACGTTTGTACAATACATCAATGAGCTTCGTGTAAATGAAGCAGTTTTGCAATTGCAAGCACAACCTGTTTTGCAAAATTATACCATAGCTTCCTTAGCAAGTGAGTTTGGTTTTAATTCGGCAGAAGCCTTTTCGGCTGCTTTTTATAAAAAGTATAAAATCAAGCCTAGCTTTTTTATCAAAGAGTTGAGTAAAACTAGAGCTAGTTAACAGTCTTAAAATAAGTAAATAGAATTTTAGGTATCGTAATTTGCGGAATTCCAGTAACAACTTTATATTTCTATTTACAGGAATCGTTCAACTTTAATACATTTGAACCATTAAAATTACCTTAATTATGAAATTATTGCCGCTTTATTATTTTACTTGTTTTGTTATTATTGCAAATATTGTAAGCTGTTTTTCTCAAGAGAACACGACAAGCAGTAATTTATTCACCATAAAGCAGGATAGTTCATTAAATAATTGGTTTCAGAAAGATTACTTGCAAGACGGCCTACCAGGTATTTCCTTAGACAAATGGTATAAACAAAATAAAAGAATACCAAAAACTAATGAAATGATTGTTGCAGTTATTGATACTAAAATTGATTTAAAACACGAAGATTTACAAAATCAAATGTGGATCAACACAAATGAAATTGCAAATAACGGCATAGACGATGATGGCAATGGATTTATTGATGATGTAAATGGTTGGAATTTTATAGGGACAAAAAGAGGTAGTACTGTATGGTCTAATTTTGAATTTGTTCGCATAGTAAGAGAGTATGAAAAACAATTCAAAAGAATCAAAAAATTAGAAGTATCGAGTAAAGATTTAAATAGTTATGAAGAATACATTAGAGCAAATAAAAAACTAGATCAAGAAAAAAGGTATTACCAGAACTGGTTAAAATCATTAAAGGCAGATGTTATAAAGTTTCCAATCGCTAAAGATAGTCTTAAAAAGTACTTTCCAAAAGAGAATTACGCCTATCAACAATTGGATAGTATGTACAAAAAGCGTAAAATTAATGATAAGTCTTACATGCAGAGACGGGATGATAATGACAAAGATTTAGGAGCATTGATTGAAATTGTAATGGCTTCTTATGAGCAAAAACAATTCAATATAGATGATATAAAGCGCAACGAAGAAGAAATAGATTCTATTGTTAATAGAAATTTAAATGTATCATACAATGAAAGGTACTTTTTTGATTTGAATGATCACGTTTTTGACACATTATATGGTACTAACAATGTTAGTTCTAATTTATCAGGTATAACAATTGATAATCATAGCACCAAAGTTTCAGGTATAATAGCAGCCAACCGATACAACGGAATTGGAGTTAAAGGAATAACAAGTAATGTTAAAATAATGCCTTTGAGTATTTCTCCATCGGGAGATGAACACGATAAAGATATTGCAATGGCAATTCGTTATGCGGTTGACAACGGTGCAAAAGTAATTAATATGTCCTTTGGTAAAGAATTCTCGTTGAATAAAGAATGGGTGAAGGAAGCTTTTAAATATGCTGAACAACATAATGTATTACTGGTGCATAGCGCAGGAAACAATAGTTTTAATGTGGACAAAAATCCATATTATCCGAATGATGTTGATTATCAAATTGCAGATGAAGTTGTAGAGAACTTTATCAATGTAGGAGCTACTACCTCAAAATTAGACAGTACTTTAGTAGCATCCTTTTCTAATTACGGCAAAAAAAATGTGGATTTATTTGCTCCTGGGGATAAAATTTATACTACTACAGCTGGAAATAGCTATGCGTATGATTCAGGAACTTCACTAGCAACACCTATGGTTTCTGGAACAGCGGCTTTAATTTGGTCGTATTTTCCTAAACTTACGGCTAAGGAAGTGAAACAAATTATTCTAGAATCAGGAACGGCTTACGACATTGAGGTTTTAATTCCTGGCGGTGAAGGCAAAAAAGCTAAGTTTTCTGAACTCTCTAAATCGGGGAAAGTATTAAATGCTTATAACGCAATGCAACTGGCTGAAAAAGTTAGTAAAAAGAAACCATAATACCTTTTTGAAAGTTGATGGAAACTTTAGAAACTATAGAAAAACAAAAGGGCTAAACTATAAAGTCAAACCCTTGTTAAGTTTTTAAGACGAAGAATGTTGCTAGAATCCAGTTACTTCAAAAGTTCCTTTAGTAACAGCATGCAAGAGTTGTCCATTATCATAAACCTGCAAGTCCAATTCACCTCTAGTAACTTTTACACCGTTAATAATAACGTGTTCTTTAATGGTATAACTCCCCGATGTTTGAAATTTTTTCCAATCTTGGGGACGAATCCCTAATAACTGAGTAGCTCTAAAAATCCCAATGTATTGCTCGAAATCAATTCTATTCTCTAACGTATTTTGGTCAAAAGTATACGTTCCTTTATCCATATTCCATAAATCTACTTTTGATTTAATAATGACTCGGTATCCGTTATCTGAAAAAAACCAAAAATTATACTGGTTTGCTGGTAAATTAGGATTATGTGATCCAGCGTTGAAGTTAGTAGCAAAAGTTAGATTATTTGTTTCAAAATGTAAATTACTAATAAAACTGGTACATGTTGTTGCCTTTACTTTCTTAGACATGATTTTTCCATTAATTTCTTTTCTTTTTTGAGGAACGTCTAACAAGGGAGTATTTGTCTCAACTTTTACTAATTCTCCAGAAAAATTAAAACTGAGATTTTTGCTTGACTCGTCGTAAACAAAGTTGTCAACAGTAAATAATCCTTTAAGGTTAAAATCGGGAGTGCCAAATGGACTAGTACTTTCGCCAAATCTAGTATAACTTACTTTTCTAAGGATCCCTTTTTTTGTTATCGACAATTCAAAAATAAAATGAGGTTCGTTTTTTCCCTTATCATAAATGAGTGAAACGAAAATAGTGTTACAATTTTCATTGACGACAAATGATTCATTTACGATTTTGAATTTTTCATTCTCAATTTGAAGATCAATAGATTGTTCTACCACCTTATTAGTTTCTTCATCTTTTTCGCAAGACAAAAACAGTATAAAGAAAAATGGGATTAAAATTTTAATTGAAAATTTCATAAGGTTATTGTTAGTTAAGGGTATCTTTATTTTTGTTTAAGTATTTTCTTTGAGTTGGTTTCAAGGACACAATCCGATTTTCGTTTAAATTTTAACTCTTAAAGTAGTTATTTTGTTTATGCTTTCATTTTGTGTAAACCCAACAGTTGACAACAGCAAGTCCACTAGATTAATAATTTTTTCATAAACGGTGAGATTGTTTTTCTTACGTTCAAAAAAGATGCCAATTTTCTCATAAATTAATTTATGTAAATCTAGTTTTATATAGTGGTGTATGCAAATACTTGTTGTCGGAATTCCGTGAATTCCACGAATATTTATTTTTAAATATTTGGAAGTAAATATTTAACAAATATTATTTTAGCTATGAATTTAAGCTATAAGCTGTGATTTTATATGTTACACCATATATATTACTTTTTTACTTCAAAAATTCCGATTAGATTTCTGAAAAATTCACCCCATCATAACTGGCAATCTCATTCCTTTTTTTCTAATTTTACACCATTAAAATCTAATATGGAACTACAACTCAAAGAACTTACGACTAAACAAGAAATGCTGGCGCAATACCCAGTAATGCAATATTTGTATACCAATTTCAGTTTAGAGAAATACAATACCTACCTTGATGATATGATCCCAAACAACTACAAGCAAATTGCTGTTTTTGAAGGTGATGTATGTGTTGGACTCTCCGGATTGTGGTCTGGAACAAAACTCTGGTCTGGCAAGTATTTAGAAATTGATAATTTTATTGTACACCCAGAACATCGTAAAAAAGGAATTGGCAAAATGCTAACGGATTATGTTGATGCCAAAGCCAAAGAACTCGGTTGTACCATGATTGTTTTAGACGCTTTTACAGGAAATTATACTGCACACCGTTTTTATTACAATCAAGGATACGTGCCAAAAGGTTTTCATTTCTTAAAAATATTAAACGAAGAGGGAATATCTTGATTTTAATATTTGCCTTACAAATATTTTTTTATTCAAAAATTAGTAACTTTTTAATGTTACATTCGTATAACTTTAACGTCACATATATAAAATAAACCTTACCAAATGGCAAAAGAAAATTTTAATTGGAAAAGTCTTTTCGTAAATGAAGAATCAGAGAATACTTCAAAAAAAGAAACAGTAAATACACCAATTTCCGATGTAAATAAATTTCCAGAAAGTCCAAACACATTTCAACCAACCGAAAGCGCAACCAACAACCCTTTCTTAAATGAAATTTTTGGAGTTTATGAAAAGGGTTTTGAATCATTAAATCAAACTGGATTTGACTTTTATGAAATGTACAAGTCGGTAATTTCTGTTGGAGCAACCAATCCGCAGAGCTATCAAATGGCTTTCACTATGGGAAAAACCATTAATCCGCAATTGTCAAAATCGTTTCTTTTAGAAAAAAGCAAGTATTATACCGACGAAATCGAAAAGGTATATGCTAAATATGATGCAACAGGAACGTCAAGAAAACGTGATTTAGAAAGTGCCATTTCATCTGAAAAAAGTAATTTAACCAAAACAATTTCTGATATAGAAACTAGAATTGCACAACTTCAAAATGATTTGCAAAATGCAAAATCAGATTTAGAAAAAGTAGATTTTAAAAATAAAGAACAATTCAGTGAAATTACTTTAAAAATTGAAGCTAATGATTTAGCCAAAAATAAAATATTAGAATCAATTAATACAGTTGTAACCGGTATCAATCAATACTTATAAAATCAATGGATAAATTTGCACAAGAAAAAACGACGCTTTTAGAACTTCCAATCCTTAAACACTTCGACGAATCTAAAGGTGAAATTGCATTAAGTTCAAACACATTAAAAAAAGGCGAAAAATCTATATTTTGGATTCTCGCTCTCGGACTTTTAGGAGTTGGTGGTTACCTAACCTGGACATACATTATTCCACCATTATTCACAATGCTTGGTCAAGCCATCGCGCTTTCGGCAACCGGAGTTTTCCTAATTTTTTTAGTGATGATGTTTCCAGTTATCATGAAAGGTTTGCGTTTTATGACCAAAAATATGCACAAAGCATTAATTCAAAGTAACCCGTTTAATGAATTGGAAGAGCAAAAGCAGAAAATGGTTAAAAACCGTGAAGTTTTTAAAAATACTAAAGC
This sequence comes from Flavobacterium frigidum, assembly GCF_048286795.2. NCBI lineage: Bacteria > Pseudomonadati > Bacteroidota > Flavobacteriia > Flavobacteriales > Flavobacteriaceae > Flavobacterium > Flavobacterium frigidum. Next base: position 715,599 of record NZ_JBLVPT020000001.1, on the reverse strand, counting down.
CAAGCTTAAAGGTTTGAAAAACGAAATGGAAATTGAAGCTACAAAATCTGAAAAAGAAGCCAAATCATTTCAAGAAGAAGTTTTGAGTTTGCAACGTCAATCAGAGAAACTTAAATCTGCAATGGATGAAATGGTTCGAATTAATGGTGCTTCGGCAAAAGATACAGACGATTACGTTGCTTTACAAAGTGAGTTAGCTAGAAAACTATCCGATTCGCAACGAATTTCAAACCAATATGAGCAAAGTAAAAGTTTCATCCAAAAATATGGCGTTAGAGCAAATGTTCTTGGTAAAATGGACAGAAAATTAACTCTTGCCGGAACTGCAATTGATATTAAAATTGCCGATTTTGATGCAACTGTTGTGATGTTAAAAAAGGAATTCGAATTTGCTAAAAATGCTAAAGAAGCTACAGAAAGTGCCAAAAGTGCAATGATGTTCACTAAAGATTGGGAATTAGAATATGCACTAGAAGTTGTTACATCAACAATTGCTTTGGATATTGCTAGAACATCAGAAAACCTAATTGATATTGATGCGTTAACCTCTAAATATTCTGTAGATAATGACGAGCTGTATTCTAGATTAGATTCATTGGCAGATCAAATTAAAACTGGTGACAATACTATTCCGGATTCTACTAAATATACAAGTCCAAATTATAAAATCACTAAAGAAGACAAAGTGAACAGTGGTGGTTTTGGAGATATTTTTTAACTGAAAACAAAAACAAATCAAATTTTTAAATACAAATGGGAAAAATTTTACGAACAACTAAGTTAACCACCTTTTCTGAACTTTTAATTGTTCTTGGTGGAGTTGGAGCAATATTAACAGCAGTTTATTTTATTTCACCAGGTTTAAAAACCGCAGTTTCTAAACAATTAAACGGAATAGAATTAAACACAAGTGATGTAAATAACGTTACTAACGCTGCAAAAATAGCATTGCCATCTAAAGAAATTTCTTCTGAAATTTCTGATAAACCGGTATTAAGAATCGCTGGTTATGCTTGGAATGCCGAATCTGGAATTATCGTTGCCAATGGTGGACCAAAAACAACTAAAGGTTCGTTGATGGAAAAAAACGGTGTAAATCTAGAAATTATTCGACAAGACTGGTTGTCGGAATTACGCAATATGCAAATGAAATTTATTGAAGAGTTTGATGGTGGTACTGCTTTTCCAACTTCAGATAAAAGTGCTGCTGCTGTAATGATTATGGGTGACGGTGCACCATTTTATATTAGTTCTGTTCAAAAATCATTGGACGAAAAATACGGAAAGGACAAATACCACCTACAAGTTTTTGGAGCAATTGGTATGAGTTATGGTGAAGATAAATTAATTGGACCACCAAATTGGAAATCAGATCCAAAATCGATGAAAGGAGCTGTGATTTCAGCAGTTCTTGGTGATGGTGACTGGGTTACAACAGTAAACTATTGTTTTGCAAACGGTTTAAAAGTAAACCCAGATCCAACAACTTATGATGCTGATGCCGTTAATATTTATCCATCAGAAAATGATGATTACATGAAATCGGCTGAAGAATTAATCAAATCGCAAACTGCAGGTTTCACCGTTTCTTTAAAAGAAGTTACTAACGGAAAATTAACTGGAAAATCAGTTAACAGAAAAATCGATGGTTGCGCAACTTGGACTCCAGGAGACAAAACTGTTTTTGATAAATTGAACGGTTTTGTAGATATCGTTTCTACTAAAGAATTTAACAACCAAATGCCTTGCGTAATTATTGGTGTAAAAGAATGGGCGGCTAAAAATCCAGAAGTGTTTTCTAATGTTTTCAAGTCTACTTTGATGGCTTCTAATCAAATGAAAAATTATGAAGATTGGAAAGTTAGAGCTTCCGAAGCGGTGGCTGAAACATACAAAATTGAAACTCCAGAATATTGGTACAAAATGTTCAAAGGACAACAAGGAACTAAAAATGGTTTGACTTACAATATGGGTGGATCAAAAGTATTTAATTATGCCGATGCTATGCAATATTTCGGATTGTCTGACGGAGTTAACAGATATAAAGCGGTTTACAATCAAGTTGGAACGTATTTAACAGAACTAAATCCTTTTGGATTTAACGAAAATGTTGGAAAAGTTTCTTCTTATGATGAAGCAGTAAATCTATTTTATTTAAAAAACATAAACGACATCGAATCTTCTGCTGCTGATAAATCGGATTATTCTGCAAAAGCTACTGAAGTTATGGCTTCTGGCGAATGGCAAATTAATTTTAGTTCAGGAAGTGCCGAAGTTTTAAGTAATTCATCTAGAGATTTAGAGAGAATTTACAACTTGCTAATTCAGGCAGAAAATTCTAAACTGACAATTGTGGGTCATACCGATAATGTTGGTAATCCAGATTCTAATGTGTCATTGTCAAAAAATAGAGCACAAGCGGTTGTGGATTATTTAACACAAAAAGGAATTCCTTCCAATCGTTTCCAATTAATTGATGGAAAAGGTCAAAACGAACCAGTCTCTGACAATAATTCTGCTAGCGGAAAAGCTAAAAACAGACGAGTTGTAGTTACGTTCTTAAAATAATTTTTATTCAATAACTAAAAGCTGCTTATAATTTTAAGTAGCTTTATTTAACTCTTTTTTTGATGTTAAAATATTTTATACCTTTTGAAAATACAACCAAAATGCAACGAACTATCATCTTAGTTTCTTGGGTTGTATTATTATTTGCAATTTGGTTTATAGGTTCTGCCGGAACCAAACACTTGTTTCCAACGCCAAGCCAAGTGCTAATTGGTTTTTCAGAATTGTACAAAGAAGGATTGGTAGTTCATATTTTTCAATCGCTAAAACTTTGTTTTCTGTCTATTATTATAGCAACAATAATTGCTTTGTCATTTGCTTATTCTTGGCCAATTCCGTTGATGAAACCTGTAGCAGAATTTGTAACTAAATTTAGATTTTTGCCTTTCACTGGATTATCATTCTACATTACATTAATGGTGCATGATGCAAGAAATATGCAAGTTTGGATATTGGTAATTTTCTTAACAACATTCTTAACTACATCTTTAATCGCTGTAATAAAAGACATTTCCCAAGAAGAATTTGACCATGCCAAAACCCTAAAATGCAGTCGTTGGGAAGTACTTTGGCAAGTAATAGTTTTAGGAAGAATTGATTATGTAATTGATGTAATTCGTCAAAATTTAGCCATAACTTGGATGATGCTAGTAACGGTAGAATCAATTGTAGTTGCTTCTGGAGGTTTGGGATTTTTAATTAAAAATTCTGATAAATTCATGAATCACGGTCGAATTATTGCCTTGCAGATCATCATTCTTTTGATAGGATTAGGATTAGATTGGTTCATCAATTTTTTAAGAAAATCAGTATTCAGATATTCAAAAATATAACGCTATGGAATTCGAATTTAGAGAAACACTTTTGTACGTTGAAAATCTTAGCGTAGCTTACGATGGCGTAACAATTATAAAAGATGTTAGTTTAATTGAAAAAAACGTGGTTAGACCAAAACATGACAACACCGGACAAGTTATTGCTGTTGTTGGCAGATCTGGACGCGGAAAATCCACATTTTTTAAAGCATTAACTGGATTGGTTCATCCAAACTCGGGTAAGATTTTAATTAAAGATTTTGAAAGTAGTGAACTAAATGCTGCCAAGCCTGTGAGAGAAGGCGACATTGGCTTTGTAGATCAAAAATATACATTATTTCGGCATAAAACGGTGCTTCAAACCTTGAAATTCGCTTTAAGAAAAACTACTTTATCTTTACAAGAACAAGAAACTAAGATCAATAAATACATCAAAGAATGGGGATTAGAAACGTGTAAAGACAAATATCCAAACGAACTTTCTGGCGGACAACGACAACGTACAGCCATTATTGAACAGCTTTTCTCATCAGACAAATTAATAGTTTTAGACGAGCCTTTTTCAGGTTTAGATATTGGAAATATTGAAGAAGTAAAAAAATCATTCGAACTTTTAAGTTCAACCCACGATCATAACACTGTTATTTTTTCTACACACGATATTGAATTGGCTATTGAATTAGCACAATCAATTTACGTAATTGGTTATCCAACAGTTGGTGGAAAAAAGCAAACCTATGGAAGTATTGTTGCCAAATACGACTTACGTGAAATGGGAATTTGCTGGAAGGGAAAATGCGATGATCACGATAAGTTACTTAAAGAAATTACTCTTCAAATGATGAATTCGTAATTTGCAATATTTAATAAAATTCTAAATCTCGTAAGGAATTTTTTTGACCTTTTCAGGCTTTAACATATTTAAAACATGGGTTTTACCACAACTTTTTTCCAACAATTAGAGCAAGAAACGCTGTCAATCTTGGCTATCTGTAAAGTTTTAAATGCCGATGATTCGTTTATTCAAAAAATAAATGAGCTCGTAAAATCAAATGCTGCAAATAGATTACTATTCAAAGCAGAACATTTTTTTCTTTCTGATTGTATTTCAGTTTATAGAAAATTGGGCGAAAAAGAAACCAAGATATCGCAATTTACATTGGCGTATTATTATGATGCTTTACGCAACAATCATTTTGCTGATGTCAAAAATTTAAATGAATTTGATAAATTGGTCGCTTCGCCAAATTTTAAAAACTTTCTAGAAAAACTGAAAGTTGAAAACACAATTTCTAATGTAAATTCAAGTGATTTTATCAGCGTTTTATCCGAAAATAAAAACGCACAATTAGAAAATGTACTGTTGCATTTTTATAAATTTATACAGTTTTCATTTGATAAATCATTTGAAAAGAATGCTGTTGCAAAAGAATTTTTAAAATCCTATTCAGATAAAAATCAACTTCTAAAAGACGATTCTTTAGAAAAAGTTCTTGCAGAATTGAACGAATTAATAGGTTTGGAAAACGTAAAAAAAGACGTCTCTGAATTAATAAACTTGTTAGAAATCCAAAAGAAACGAACTTCCGAAGGATTAAAAAACACTGAAATTACATTACATACGGTATTCCTTGGTCCACCAGGAACTGGAAAAACGTCGGTTGCACGATTGTTAAGTAGAATTTTTAAGCATTTAGGATTTCTTTCTAAGGGACAATTAATCGAAACCGACAGAGAAGGAATGATTGCCGGATTTGTAGGTCAAACTGCTCTGAAAGTTGATATAATTGTAGAAGAAAGTCTTGGTGGCGTTTTGTTTATTGACGAAGCTTATGCCTTAACTCAAAATTCTCTTGGTAACGATTATGGAGCAGAAGCAGTAAATACTTTAATCAAACGTATGGAGGATCATCGTGATGATTTGGCTTTGGTCGTTGCAGGTTACACTGAACCGATGAAGATTTTTGTAGAATCTAACCCAGGTTTGCGTTCACGATTTAATCGCTTTTTTGAATTTAATCATTTTTCACCTTTCGAACTATTACAGATTTTCGAATCAATTGCAAAGAAATCGGATTTTGTAATTACTGATGATGCAAAAGAAAAATTAAATGATACTTTTGAATTGCTTCACGAAAAGAAAGACGATAGCTTTGGTAACGCTCGTGTAGTAAGAAATCTTTTTGAAAAATGTGTTCAAAATCATGCCAACCGAATTATCAAAATAAAAAAACTTTCTAAAAAAACATTAAAAACACTCGCAGAACAAGATATCCCAGAACCAAATGAAACTCAAAACCAAGTAGCTTTTGAAATTAAATAATATAATTTATGAAATTTTGTTAGGTATTAAATTCGTGTTAATTAGTGAAAATCTGTATCTGAAGCCTTATTTTTACACCATAAAAAAATCATTTTGAGTTTATACAAAAATCTTTTTAAGCAAACGGTAATCTATGGTTTAGCGACGGTTTTACCACGTATGATTAGCTTTTTACTTAACCCATTCTATGTTAATAAATTACCTAAACAGGAATTTGCAGATGTTTCCATAGTTTTTGCTTGGCTGGTATTCTTCAACGTAATTTTATCTTACGGAATGGAGACTGCTTTTTTTAGATTTTACAATAGTGAGGATAATAAAAAGAGTGTTGTTTCTACGACTACAATTTCACTTTTTTGGACATCTATTGCATTTTTGGGAATTGCATTAATCAATAGAAAAACACTTTCAGATTGGTCAAATATTGACGTTCAATATGTAACATACACAATTTGGATATTAACATTAGATGCTTTGGTAATTGTGCCTTTTTCTAAGCTTCGTGCGGAAAAAAGACCTATGAGCTATGCTATAATAAAAATAGGAAACGTCTTGATTAACCTTGGATTGAATGTGTTTTTCCTTTATTTATTGCCAAAACTTGCAAAATCAAATCCATCAAGTTTTTTTAGTACAATATATTTGGTGAATTTTGAGGTTGGATATATTTTTGTTTCTAGTTTAATAGCGAGTTTAGTAACCTTTTTAGTGCTTTCGCCAATTTATTTCAGAGTAAAATGGAGTTTTGATTTCATCCTTTGGAAAAAAATGATGCGTTACGGATTTCCAATTCTTGTTGCTGGAATTGCCTTTGCAATCAATGAACATTTTGATAAAATTTTATTAGAATGGCTTGATGTTTCTAAAGAAGATATTGGTGCTTATGCGGCATGTTATAAAATTGGGATGTTCATGGTTTTGTTTAGAACAGCATATACTTTAGGAATTGAACCTTTTTTCTTTAGCCATGCAAGCAATGAAAATGCGCAACAAACGTATGCAACAATTACTAAGTATTTCGTAATTTTTGGATCATTCATTTGTTTTTTTGTTATTGCTTTTCTCGATTTATTAAAACAACCATTGGTGCCAAATCCAAGTTATTGGGATGCTATAAAAGTGGTGCCGTTAATTGTTATTGCTAACTTTTTCTTAGGAATTTATACTAATTTATCGGTGTGGTATAAATTGATTGATAAGACTAAAATTGGAGCGTACATTTCTATAATTGGGGCTGCAGTTACATTAATTTTAAATTACTTTTTAATTCCGAAAATTAGTTATTATGGTTCAGCCATTGCAACTATCACTGCTTACGGAAGCATGATGATTATTTCCTATAAAATGGGACAAAAGAAATATCCAATTCCATACGATATCAATAAAATAATGACTTATTTAGGAGTTACAATATTGTTTTCAGCAATCTCATTTTATATTCCTTATGTAAGAGAAAGTTATACAATACGAATTCTATTATCTGGAATATTTCTATATTTCATCTATTATAACGAAAAAGAAATGGTACTTAAAATCATCAAAAGAAAAACAAAGTAAAATAATTTTAAGGAGCCAATCGCGCTGTACGTTGCAAGCTTTTTCCTGAAATTGCTTTTTTCTACGATTTAAAAGGAGCTTCCTGCGGTCGCTCTTTCAAATCATGAAAAAATACAATTTCATAAAAAAGGCTTTTCACTTCCATCACGGCTAGAACCCAGAATCAAATACATAACTAGTGTAAATAGACAAGCTGATACTTGTTCCAAAATAAAAAATAAAAATGACAATAAACATTATCAACAAATCACAACATCCCTTGCCAAACTATGAAACCATAGCATCAGCAGGAATGGATTTACGTGCCAATATTACTGAACCAATAACATTAAAATCGTTAGAAAGAACTATTGTAAAAACAGGCTTATTCTTAGAGTTGCCTATTGGTTATGAAGCGCAAGTAAGACCCCGAAGCGGACTAGCTGCAAAAAATGGAATTACAGTGCTCAATTCTCCGGGAACTATTGATGCCGATTATCGTGGTGAAATAGGAGTAATTTTAGTAAATTTATCGAACCAGCCGTTTGTAATCGAAAACGGAGAACGCATAGCACAACTCATCATCGCTAAACACGAACGCGCACAATGGATAGAAGTTCAGGAATTAACTGAAACTTCCAGAGGTGAAGGTGGTTTTGGAAGTACAGGAGTAAAATAGATTTAATAATTTAAAGATTGAAAAATGTAAAGATTTGCGATACTCTTTAAATTTTTCAATCGTTTAATCTTTCAATAAAAAAACATGAAAATAATTGTTCCTATGGCTGGACGCGGATCTCGCCTTCGCCCGCATACATTAACCATTCCTAAACCGTTAATTCCTATTGCTGGAAAACCAATTGTACACCGCCTAGTTGAGGATATTGCTGGTGTATTGAATCAAGAAATTGAGGAAGTAGCATTCATAATTCATGAAACTTTTGGTAGTAAAGTAGAGGAGGAATTAATAGCTATCGCTCACAAATTAGGCGCAAGAGGCACGATATACTACCAAAACGAAGCGCTAGGAACCGGCCACGCCATTATGTGTGCCAAAGATTCATTGAGCGGACCTGCAGTAATTGCGTATGCAGATACGTTGATTCGTGCTGATTTCGATTTAGATAAAAATGCCGACAGTGTGATTTGGGTCAAACAAGTAGATCAACCAGAAGCTTTTGGTGTCGTGAAACTAAATGAAGCAAATGAAATAGTAGAATTGGTTGAGAAACCAGAAACATTTGTTTCAGATTTGGCTGTCATTGGGATTTATTATTTTAAAGATGTGGCAGTACTAAAAAACGAATTGCAGTTAGTACTAGACAACAATATTATCCATGGAGGCGAATACCAAATCAATGATGGTATTAAGCAAATGATGGCTAAAGGCATGAAATTTGTCCCAGGAAAAGTAGACGAATGGATGGATTGTGGAAATAAAAATGTAACCGTAGAGACCAATTCACGAATGCTAGGTTTCTTGCACAAGGACGGCATACATTTGGTAGATGATACCGTAAAATTAGAAAATTCAACCATTATTCCGCCTTGTTATATTGGTAAAGATGTTATTTTAATCAATGCCATTGTTGGTCCAAATGTTTCTTTAGGAAACAGTTGTCACGTTGTAAATAGTACCATACAAAACAGTTTGATACAAACGCATACGCACATAAAAAATGCAAATCTCGATAATGCCATGATCGGAAATCACGCTAATTTTGATGGCAATTTTACCAGTATCAGTATTGGAGATTACTCTGTTTTAGAATAATCCTCATCCGAAAGGAGAACAAAAGGAATAATGAAAAAAAGACTTTTTATAGGACTACTGCTCGCTTTGCAATGCAATTCGGCTTTGCTATGGTCACAAACAGAACCAGAAGACATTAAGCTGGATGCAGATCAGTTTCAAGAACTTTTTTTCGAATCCTTAATGCAAAAGGGAATTGAAAATTATGACAAAGCAATAGAGGCGCTAGAAAAAGCCAATAAATTCAAGCCTGATGACGCTTCTGTATATTACGAATTAGGAAAAAATTACTTGGCGTTAAAAGAATATAAAAGCGCCTACTCTTCTTTTGAAAAAGCGACTCAAATAGATCCAAAAAACAAATGGTTTTGGGTTGGAATGTATGATGTGAGCTACGAAACTAAAAATTTTACTCAAGGAATTACAGTCATTAACAAATTGATTGAATTCGACCCCAATTATAAAGAGGATTTGACCTCGCTTTACATGGCAACCAACCAGTTCGATAAAGCGTTGGCTTTAATTCAAGAACTCAATGAAACTGCTGGAAAAACAGATCGCAGAGAATTATACAGAAGCCAGATTCTGTCTGAAGGAAAATTTCAAAATGCTGAAATTACCAATCTAGAACAGTTGATTGAAAAATATCCGCAAGAAGAGTCTAATTATATCAGCTTGATATTTTTGTATTCTAAAAATGATGAAGAGAAAAAAGCATTTGAAATTGTTCAAAAATTAGAAAAGGCTATCCCAAATTCAGAATGGGCGCAGGTAACTTTATTCAAAAAATATTTGGATGCTAATGATGGTCCAAAAACAATAAACGCGATGAATATTGTTTTGGCTAGTGCCAAAATTGATTCGAAAATTAAGCACCGAATTTTAAACGAGTTTCTACTTTTTGCGGAGAAAAATCCACAATACGCTGCTGATTTAGAGAAAGCGGTTAGCTATTTTGATACTGATAAATCGGTAGCAGTTGCAAAAGAAATAGGAAAGTTTTTTCAGGTCAAAAAACAATGGGAAAAAGCAATTAAATATTATAATCTAGCTCTGAAAACGGGATCTTCGGAAGATATTGAAACCAATTTACTTTTGCTGCAAGCGCAAACAGAATTGAAACAATTTGATAGTGTTGCTACAAACGCAACGCTTTTAGTAGAAAGTTTCCCAACCCAAGCTCAGTTTTATTACTATGCAGGATTAGCAAACAATCAGTTAAAGCAATTTAAAAAAGCCAAAGACCTCTTAGAAATGGGCATAGATTATGTAGTAGAGAATAAGGAATTAGAAATTAATTTCAATATTCAATTAGGAGAAACCTACAACGGATTGGGAGATTTCAAGAAAAAAGACTTGTTTTTTACCAAGGCCAATCAATTATTAAAAGAAAAAAAGTAATGAAAAAAATAGCATTAGTACTTGTACTTTCTGTTTTTGTACTGTCGTGTAAGTCAAAAGCATTGGCGGTAGCAGCAAGTAACGAGCCTGTTGCAGCATCAAATGGAATGTCAGCAAAAAAAATAATAGAAAATTATTACAACAATAAAAATCAGTTTTCTACATTATATATTAAGTCTAGTGCTCGCTATTCTGATAACAAGCAAACTCAGAATGTAACAGCAGAAATTAGGATCAAGAAAGACGAACAAATTTTGATAAGCATTCGCTTTCTCGGAATCACGATGGCAAAAGCATTGATTACACCCCAGTCTGTTAATTATTATGAAAAAATAAATGGTAGTTATTTTGAAGGGGATTTCAGTAGTTTGAGCCAGTGGCTGGGAACGGATTTGGATTATAATAAAATCCAAAATATGCTTTTAGGCAAAGCTATTGATGATTTGACAAAAGGAAAATATTCTGAATCAGTATTGGAGAAAACCTATCGATTGGATGATTTTTCAAATGGTAGTACAAAAAAATCATTTTTTTTGGATTCCGATACTTTTTTAGTCGAAAAACAAGAAATTACACAAACTACAGAAGAGCGAATGATCAAAGTGGCTTATCCGGATAATAAGGTTTATAAAGAGGCGATATTACCAACAAATGTTTTAATCAATACGTTCCAGAAAAAAGGAAATACCGAAATTAATTTGGAATACAACTCGGTTTCGTTCAATGAAGAACTTTCTTTTCCTTATAGTGTCCCAAATGGGTACAAAAGAATTTTAATTAAGTAAATTAGCAAAAATATTTTTTTAACATGCCAAAATTTCTCCTTAGCCTAATTTTTATTTGTATGACTTCATTAGTATGGAGCCAAGAATCACAACAAGAAAAATTAGAAGAACGCAAAGCTCAGATTCAAAAAGAAATTCGAGAAAATGAAAAGTTACTACAATCGGTAAAGAAAAAAGAAAAATCGGCTGTCAATGTAGTTGTTATTCAAAGCACTAAAATTAAGCTGAAAGAGAAATTAATCACCACCACAGAGAAGCAAACTAAATTGCTTAAAAATGATATGTATATCAACCAGGTTCAGATTAACAAGCTCAAGAAAGAGTTGGCTGAACTGAAGGAAGATTACTCAGAAATGATTGTTAAATCCTATAAAAGTCGCTCTGCAGAAAGTAGAGCTATGTTTTTATTGTCCTCTGAAAATTTTTTGCAGGCCTACAAAAGGGCACAATACATGAAGCAATATACAGGATATCGAAAGATGCAAGGCGAGGAAATAAAAGTCAAATCAGATAAGCTTGCGGATTTTAATCAAAAGTTAAACGTACAAAAAACAGCCAAACAAAAACTAATTGCTGAAAACGAAAAGGAACGTTTGTCATTAGAAAAGGAAAAAAGAGAGCAGTTGAAATTGGTTAATACTATTAAAAAAGATAAAAATAAGATTGCCCAAGAAATTAGAAAAAGACAACAAGAATACCGAACAATTGATAGGCAAATTAACAAGTTGATTCGGGAAGCGATTGCAGCGGCCAATAGAAAAGCGGCGTTAGAAAAAGCGAAAGCTAATCCAAATGCACCCGTTTCAAAAGCGGCAGTTTCGTCTACTAAAATTGAATTAACACCAGAGGCTAAAATCATTGCAGATAATTTTAAAGCCAATAGAGGTAGATTACCTTATCCTGTTGAAAAAGGATTTATTTCCTTAGGGTATGGAAATCAAACCCATCCACTCTTTAACACCATTACAATTCATAATAGTGGTGTCGAAATTACCACAGACAAAGGAGCGATTGCAAGAGCTGTTTTTGGTGGAGAAGTAACTAGCGTTATTATTGTATCACCTGTAAATAAGGCGGTTACCATACTGCACGGAGATTATTTTACGGTATATCAAAATTTAAGTTCAGTATCCGTAAGTAAAGGGGATAAGGTCAGTATCAAACAAAGTATTGGTAAAGTAAGAACCAATGGAGACTCCGGAAAAACGATTTTGAAATTTATGATTTCTCAAAATTCAACTTTAATCAATCCAGAAGGTTGGTTGTCACCTAGGTAATAGTTTTATTTCCGTAAAAAAAAGCACTATCGTATTCTTAGGAATGTAATAGTGCTTTTTTTTAAATTGATTATAATAGTAAACACGATCTGTATAAAATGATATTTATTTCTAGGAGTTAGATATTTTAAAATAGTTTGTGCGTTTAGGACAATCGTTTGACGAATACTTAAACAGATATGTTTTCAAAAACCAAAAGTTATTGGTAAATAGACTCGATCAAATAAGAAATCTTAACATGAAAAATTAAATGGATATTCTCAATATAAAAATCCCCAAAAAAAATATTGTGAAGTTAAGGAATCTCTTAATTATGTTTCTGCTAATTACCTTTATGATTGGTTGTAACAAGAGAAAAGTGGAAGAAAAACAACATGCATTTAGAGCAATTAATGGACGAGATACAGCCTACTTATCACTCACAACAGGAGATAATTATTTTATGGGAAAATATGAAATATTTTATGGACATAAAACCATGAAAGACTCAGGATATGTACGAGGTAAAATAGTTGGCGATACTTTGTTGGGTGCTTATTATTACAAATCGTACGGAGGTCTAGGTTTAAGTAAGCCAATTGCTCTGTTAATGAAAGAAGACAAATTACTATTAGGTTCAGGAGTGCAGAGTAGTGTATTGGGACTAGTTTTTTTTACTACTGAGGTGCCAATTAATTATGATAAACCAGTATTTATTTTCGAAAAGTTTCAAAAAAAGAAGTAGAAGTAAGCCATTAAAAATGCTATAATCTGTACATAAAAACTCTTAACAACACCTCTATTTAGCTACAGATTAAAAATGATTCTTAGAGTTAAAGCTATGAAAATCAATTTAATCTGTGTCTTTTTTTAAATTTAACAGCGCAAACGTTTAGTCGATAGTGTATAATAGGAGAACTTAATTTAAGTATTACTCCGATTTATTGAATGAGGAATTGATAGATTTCATCATGCCCTCAGTAGACCAAGTTCCAGAAACGATAATGCGTCTGATGGTATAAATTGGATCTGTTGTATCCCTTTTGGTAGCTAAGATATACCCCATTTTATAGGTACTCTTTTTTATTTCAGGTATCGCAGCGGTATTCCACAATCCGAATGGATAGGCAAAATCTGAAATCGGTTTACCAATGATTTCTTCTAGTTTTGCTTTGGGTTTTACCAATTGTAAGTTCCAGTCATCACCAGTATATTTTGTAACCATATGGTGATCCCAAGTGTGTGCGGCAACAACATTTCCACTGTCGGATAGGCTCTTTATTTGCTCTTTACTCATGTATCCGGGGCGGTTAATGGAGACGGTCATGACAAAAAATACGCCTTTAAAACCATATTTTTTCATTTCGGCGGCGCCAATACTAAACTGCTCTTCTCTAGTATCATCAAAGGTAATTAAGATTGGTTTTGCCGGCAATAGACCATCAAATACCAAATAATTATACAATTGTTCGGGCAATATGGTTTGATAACCAGCATCGGCTAAGGCTTTCATTTGTTCAGCAAAAGCAGGTGGTTTTACGGTATAAACTTTTACATCTCCACTTGCACTTGGTTTGAAGTCCCGGATGTTATGATAGCATAAAATAGGCACTTCTTTTTTAGAAAGAATAGTTGCGGCATTATTAGCTACTTTTTTTAAAGTCACTTTTTTTTCAGGTGCAACTGCAACCGGAACATCAGGTGTTTTTTTACGGGTTTCTTTTTGGCAGCTAACCATTAAAAGTAAAGCAGTAAAAAAACAGTAAAAAATATTTCTCATAACTAAATTATTGGTACTGAATGTAAATTGGTTTTGGAGTAAATTTTACCAGTTCTTCTGGGCTATACATTTTCCAGTCTTTTTTGTTGTCATTTTTATAGAACAATTTAAAACCTGCAAATTGCACGGGCTCTCTATAAATATAGCTCATATAAGAATCTTTTTTTAATACTTTACTTCCAAAACCATCCATATCCATTACAATTTGCACTTCTGGAACAGTTTTAATTTCTTTATAGTTTTTTACCATTCCTTGTGTAAAACGATGTACGACTAAAACTTTTGGAGTTAATTTATTTTTACGCACTATTTCAGCCAAAATAGTAATAGCATCATTGATATCAGCTGCTGTAAAATGTCCAATTTTAGATCCTGGTCGCTCTCCATTTTTCATCGAAAATTCAGGGTCAATTCCTAAATGTACGTTTGGCATGGCAAGGTATTTTTCCAGTTCAGCTACTTCTGTTTTAACACTGCTGTGTCCCACTTGGATGTCTAAAAAAACCAATGCATTGATCGGTTTTGCCCAACTGATAATGGTGTCAATTTGTTTGTGTGGCATACGCATGCGGTGCATGTTGTTTTTTCCTGGAGCTCCTTGTGCAGTAACTGCAATGTAATGCAGCGCAGGAATTGCTTTAGTTGTTGAGTCAGCTGCTTGCCAACTAGCTACTTCGCCTTGTAATTTTGCTAGCATTTCTTTTCGAGGAAGTTCTCCTAAAATACCCATTCTTGTAGAATATAAATTCCCGTAATAAGCAATGATTCTGTTGTAAGGCAGCAACGCTCCAGCCAAAGGATAAGGTGCTTTTACAGGCCATCTACCCGTGGTGTCATTATTGCTAAGCGCCACCATTCTTTTATTAAAATCAACAGTATCAATTGTTAGGGGTTTTAATTTTTCGGTCGTAGTAGTTGTAGCGGTATCTGATTTTTCAGCGCCCGTTTTACTGTCTCCAGCTTTTCCTTTATTGCAAGATATTATTAAAAGTAAAAGCGAAAGTGCTACTAGCGAAAGGAATGATTTTTTCATATTTATGCGTTTTTTTTTCTTTAAAATGGGAACCTATTTGCAAGTAAGGTATCTATTTTTATTGTGATTTGACATCCTAATTTTTTATATAATTTACAGTTAACCTAATCTGGTTTTGTGTGTCTAAAGATCGATTTTAAGTTGAAAACTAATATTAAAACGAATTTTGGTGCAGATAATTGTGTAGTTTTATGTTTGAGGTATGGCTTCTGCTCTATCTTATTTTGATTTTGTATTGGGCTTTATACCAACAAAACAGTAACTTTATAATCCAATTTAATGCATTAAATACAAGGCAATTGCTTAAAAAATCATTTTTCATATCCTATTTATTTTTTAGTATAGCGATTGTTTTTGGACAAACCAAAAAGGATACTATTGCACTTTCAGCGATTACATTAAACAGCTTGACGATTAAAAATACAGTTCAGAACACTGCAGCAGCTGTTTCCGTAATTAGTATTGCAGATAGCAACAATAGTGATGGCATTATACTCACGCCAGTTCTGAATAGGATTCCTGGAGTGACTATGCAACAAGGCGCGCTGAACACGAACAGGATAACGATTCGAGGTATTGGTTCTAGAGCACAATTTGGCACCACCAAAATAAAAGCTTATTTTGATGGGATTCCGCTTACTACTGGTGATGGAGAAACCACACTTGATGATCTTGATTTGGCTTCTATTGAAAAAATCGAAATAATAAAAGGTCCAAATTCTACTAGTTTCGGATCGGGATTAGGCGGTGTGATTCAGTTATTTTCTAAGGAAACACTTGTGAAAGAATCTTTTGGTAAATCGACACTCACTTCGGGTAGTTTTGGATTAATACAACAACGACTTTCATCAGGTTATAGTGATGCTAAAACCAATTTGTTCATTAGTTACACGGATTTAGAAACAGAGGGATTTAGAGCCAATAGTTCGTACAAAAGGAAAACAATCAATTTGCATGGTAGACAAAAATTAAGCACCAAAGGGGATTTATCTTTTTTAGGAACTTTTACGCGATTAAAGGCTTTTATTCCAAGTTCTATCAATGAAACTGATTTAAAAAACAATCCAGAAAAAGCAGCTGGTACTTGGGCTGCAGCTCAGGGTTTTGAATCCTATGATAAATTTCTTTTGGGATTGGGTTACGAGCATCAATTTTCAAAAAAGTGGTCGGTGCAAACCAACATTTTTTCAAATTTTAAAGATGCATACGAACCTAGGCCTTTTGATATTTTAGATGATAATACAAGGTCGCTGGGATTTCGTTCGAATGTGAATTACAAGGATACAATTTATGCTTTGCCCTTTGAATTGAGTATGGGGACGGAGGTATTAACCGAAAAATACGAGTACACGCTGTATCGGAATTTATATCAATCGCAACCCGGTCAAGGCAGTATTCAAGGCGATGCGTTCAGTGCCTTTCAACAAAACAGAAACTACAGTAGCTTTTTTATTCAAATGGAGTTTTGGCTTAATCAAAAATTACATATCGAAACTGGATTGGCGTTAAATACCACATCTTATACTTTGGCAAATGTTTTTGATGGTTCTCATGCCAATAAAGAGCCCTATACTTTTGGATCAGTGTGGTCTCCGAGACTAGGCTTGTCTTATAAATTAGATAACGGTAAGAATCTTTATGCTTCGGTTAGTAAGGGATTTTCTATTCCTACAGTTGCCGAAACGCTGACACCAGAAGGTGAGATAAATACCAATTAAAAGCCTTCATTAGGCTTAAATTATTAAATTAGAACATTTGATTTAATAGCCGAGAAGTAAACGATATGAAATTACAGTTGTTTGTCAGATAGTTAAGAAGTTGTGCGCTTAGATCGTACGTTTCAGCATTATGCCACAAACAAAAATAAGTCTTACGTTCTTTGGAAAGAGGTAAGACTTATAAATTTCATTTAGCTAGTATGTACTTAGTAACCTCCCCCAGTATTGGGAGTGGTTGTAGTTCCCTTAACTAATTGACCTCTTATTTCACCTGCAGTAAATGTAGAAGAGTGCAGATTTACATAATAAAGATTAGCCATTAAGTCTGCCTCTTGTTCTGGAGTTAGAGCAGTACTCGTATAACTAATTGGCGATGCAAGAGCAGTAAATGGAAAAACTGCGCTTCCATTTGTTCCGGCAGCTCCTTTATGGATGTGTCCTGATGTGATAGATGCAACGTTGTGTGTTACTGTGATTGTAAATACTTTTGTAGTATTGTTAAATTTAAGTATTGCGGTGCCCATAGCAGTAGAGTTGTTTGCTGGAACCTCGTTTGATCCCATTAACATTTCAGCCGAAAAGGTAGTAATGCTCTGTCCTGGAGTTGATTCATCATCTTTGTTACAAGATGATAAACTTACCAAAAGAAATAATGCTGTAAATAAACTAATTAATTTTTTCATGGTTATATTTTTTTGATTTGTTTAACAAATATACGTAAATAGTAAACAAAAACAAGTCGTTAGCAAAATTTTACATTTTAGCAACGCTTTTATTACTATTCAAGAGAAAGATGAGACTTGATTTGTAATGTAAGTAGTTCATTGTAAGTCATTAAATACGGAACTTAAAATATTATAAGATTACAATTGTCCATTTTTGAAGGAGTACTTTTTTACTTTCAATGAAATGCTTTTTTAATTACTTATTTAAAAATTGTTTAGAGAAAGTAACTATTTTAAATCGCTATCGCAACTTGTTGTTTCTTCTGTCATTATTACTTTCGTGAAATGCAAAAACTTAATTTATACCGTTTATTATTCAACTCGTTTTGTTTTCTGTGCAACACCACTTTTTCTATTGAACAGTTGTAGATAATTTTATATTTTTGTTTAACTTTGCAGTTAAAATTATAAACAAAATACATTTAGTGCGAATATTGGATGTTTGTATTTGTTTTGGCTCAAGCCAAAATAGTTACATTCAGGACTACTATTAAAAATCGAATGGTAAGGTGCAATTTTAAAACAAGTAAATTTTTGCCTGAAATTAAAATAGAATAAAATGGAAAATAAAAAACCAGATAATGTTGTTTATTCAGTTGAAGCGGGATATAATGCTAATGTTTTGCCTTATGCTACAAGTGCAGGAGCGCCTGTAATTCGGGTTGATGATGTGGTATCGTGGAAAAGTAGAGGGATAGATAATGTAAACAAAGAATTAGGAATTAAGTTTAACGAGCTGAAACTGCAGTACCAAAAGTTGATGGAGGAGTTTGAATGGAACGAATTAGTGTATAGTGCTAAATTTTCATTTGAACCAGTAATTGGCGAAATTTATCATTTGTACAGAGACGCCGAAGGAATCAATTTTCTTTCTTTGATTGGGCCGAATGAATGGAACAAGGAACATATTGGAACTTTTAAACTCAATAGCGAAAAAAAATGGACACTTCTCAATGCGAATGATTCACATCTGTATTAAAAATTACCAACAAAATTGTCGTTTGATTTAATATTCCAAAAGGCAGAAAACATAATAAATAGGTTAAGAAAAAGGGTAGAAAATCTAAATTTTCTACCCTTTTTTTATTCTGCAAATCCACTTTACAGCATTGCTGTATAAAGTAATTCTTGTCTTTTTGAATGCAATCCAGATTGACAATTAAATCTCGACTGCGCTCCATCTGACAAGATTAATACGATCTAATTATTTTATTTCCTTGTCTAAAATAATGGCAGGAATTTGCTGTTTCATTACAAAAGCATTAAATTCCTTAACATCGTTATCCACGATATCTTTTATTTTCTTGATTTCGGCATCTATTTTTATAGCTAAATCTTCATAAACTACATAAGCATTTCGGGTTGGTTTTGATTCCGATGAAGAAACATTAGATCCTAATCCAGCCATTTTATCGTTCAATTGAATTGGGTACGCTAACACATCTTGCGGTGCTTTAGCTTTTGGCTGCATTAATGATGACTCAATTTTATCCAAGTTTTCTAGAGTTGATTTCGTCATTTTTTTCATTTGATTGACCGCCACAGTGTCTTTTACAGTAGCCATATATCCATTAATTTGTGTGCGGATTTTTCTCAGTTGGTTAATCGCAATATGAGCCTCATTGACCTTTTTATTTACTTTTTGGTGCAAGTCAAATTGTTCTTTTAAATCAGTATCACTCGCAGTCACTCGCGGATCAAGTTTGATTTCAACAGCTGCTTCTGCAATAATAGTTTTGTCTTCAATTAACCGAACAATATAAGACCCTGGTACTGCTTTTGCGCCAATACCAGATCCTGCCCACATTACATTAGTTCCCTCAACTGCAGTTGCATTAGGATAGCGCATATTCCATACAAATGAATTCATACCTGCTTTTGCGGTGATGAAACCGGCTTGCTCTTTTTTTGGATCTTGATAAAATTCTTTCGAAATTTTCATAGGTTCGCCCTTTAGATTTTTTGACGAGGAATAGGTGATAATCGTATCTCCTTTTGGTGTTAAAAACTGTAATTTTATCTCAGATGAAGGTTTTTTCTTGAAAAAGTAACGAACAATTACTCCATTTGGTGCATTAGTTCCTGAACTCTTATCATCGCTTTGTCCGCCTTGCATTCTATAAGCAGGACGCGGTGTAAAAAGGTGTTTGTCACCTTTTGCTATTTTGTCTTTTATTTCATAAAGTGGGGTAATATCATCTAATACCCAAAAAGCACGTCCATGCGTAGCAACAATTAAATCCTTTTCTCTTTTTTGAATTCTTAAATCTCTAATGGGAGTTAACGGTAGATTCAAGTTTAGTTTTTGCCAAGAATCTCCATCGTTGAAGGAGACATAAACGCCTCGCTCAGTTCCAGCAAACAATAATCCAGGTTTGTTTGGATCTTCGCGCAATATTCTGCAATATTCATCAGCTGGAATCCCATTGGTTATTTTAGTCCAACTTTTTCCATAATCAACCGTTTTGAACATATACGGTGTACGATCGCCGTACATGTATTTATTGGCTGTTAAATATGCTTTGCCTTTTTCATGTTCTGAAGTGTGAATCATACTAATCAAAGAAAAGTCAGGCAGTATTGTTGTTGGTAACGAGATATTCTCCCATTTTGCTCCATCGTTTTTAGTGATATGTACTAAACCGTCATCCGATCCTGTCCAGATTACTCCCTTTTCTAGTGGTGATTCTGAGAGGGTGAATATCGTAGCGTATACTTCTGCTCCTGTTTGATCCTTAGTAATTGGTCCGCCCGTTTCTCCTGTAGTTTTTGGATCATTTCGGGATAAATCAGGACTCATAATTTCAAATGAATGACCTTGATCTTCCGTCACGTGTACTACCTGAGAAGTAACATACATTCTCTTTGGGTTGTGAGGCGAAAAAACAATTGGATACGTCCATTGAAAACGGTATTTTTTGGCATTGGAAGGAGCCCCAATATTCGATTCTGGATACGTAGAGATATCTTTTCCTTGACCTGTTTTTTTGTTGTAAGAACTCAATTGGCCATCGTACTCGCCACCGTATGTAATGTCAGCATTCGTTGGGTCGGCTTCGATATATCCAGCTTCGCCACCTGCAACGGCATACCAAGATTCAGGACCTATGCTATTGCCACTAGATCGAGAAGCGATACGAATGGAAGAATTGTCCTGCTGAGCACCATAAATATTATACGGAAATTCATTGTCTACTGATACATGATAAAACTGACTCGTAGGCGTGTCTAGTTCTGTGAAGGTTTCCCCACCATTAAAGGTCACTTCGCCACCGCCATCATCGCCTATGATAAAATTTTCTGGGTTTAAAGGATTAATCCATACATCATGTGTATCTCCATGTCCTACATTTATTTTTTTAAAGCTTTTTCCGCCATCACTCGTTTTCCAAGCATCTACATTTAATACGATTAAACCATTTTCGTTTTTAGGATCGGTTTGTAAATTCATGTAATACCATGGTCTTTGCCAAAGATTTTTGTCTTCATTAATCAATTCCCAGTGCTCACCGGCATCATCAGATCGATACAGTCCGCCTTTTGTATTTTCGATCAAAGCATACAAGCGATTCGAATTTACTGGAGACACAGCGATTCCCATTTTTCCAAGGATTCCAACTGGCATTCCTGGTTTCTCGTTAAGCGATTTCCAAGTATCACCGCCATCGATCGATTTATACATTCCAGATCCTTTTCCTCCTGATGACATAGAATGACCGTTACGATATCCTTCCCAAAGTGTTGCATAAACAATTCTAGGATTGTTAGGATCGATACGAACACACATGGCGCCCGTTTTTTCATCTTTAGAAAGAACTAATTGCCATGTATTGCCACCGTCTTTGGATCGGTAAACACCGCGTTCCGGATTAGATTTAAAAGGATTTCCCATAGCAGCAACAAAAACGATGTTAGCATCAGCGGGATGTACTTCAATATTAGCGATTGCATCCGCTTTATCGAGGCCAGATTTAGACCACGTTTTTCCGCCGTTTACAGATTTATACATTCCGTCACCAAAAGAGATATTGGAACGCATATCCGCTTCACCCATTCCTACATATACCACATTCGCATCAGAGGGAGCTACTGTAATTGCACCTACAGCCGATGATTTAAAAATACTATCAGAAATAGGAAACCATTCATTTCCTCCATCAATTGTTTTCCAAACGCCACCTCCTGTTGCACCAAAATAATAGGTCAAAGGATGGTTGGCATGTCCTGCTACCGCAAGTGATCTTCCCGAGCGAAAGGGTCCTATATTTCTCCATTTAAGAGCGTTGAAGAGACTATCTGAGACAAAATTTGAAGTGGTTTTACTCTTTACATTCTTTTTTTGCCCATAACTTAATCCGGTAGAAAGCGTTATGAAAAATGCAAGAACGATACTCAAGTGAATTTTTTTAAAATAAGTTTGGTTCATAGTTTTTATTAGATTGGTTATTGGTTATTAAATTTTAGCTTATGAAGGGGTTCGTCATTTCCAGTTTTAAACACCGTATATTAGAAAAACGGTACTTAACTGGCTATCAAATATAAGAATTAATTTGTAGTTTTTAGAATCCCAAAATAATGAGGATATTGAACCTTTTTTTCACAAGGTTGCTGTTGTATCGATTGGTTAAATCATCACTATAAAGCAAATAGTTTTGGCTAGAGAAAGATTTTGAAAAAGGAAAAGGCTAGTATTGCTGTACGTAAAAGTGTTTTTAGTACTAGAGTTTAGCCCAGTTAGCAGTGGAGCTCCTTTACGCCAGTAGAAAAAACAATGATAGGAATAAGAGCGTAACGAAATACACAAATAGCTCCCTGTTATATTTAGAGTTAGGAATACATCACAAACAAGAAAGACTACCGTTCCCGATAGTCTCTTTTTTACTTTACGAAATAGTTAACCAAAACCCCATTTATAACAATGGAAAATCATAAAGTAATACTTTATTTCGAATCCAATTTTGTTGAAACACCACAAAAGTTGTTGTTCAAAATAGTTCAAGCAAGTCCAATTACTTAAATAGGTGACAAACATAAGGAGGGTTGTGGAAACTATTTTACGGGAAACCGTAAAGTGTTATTATTTTTAAACTAAATGTACTTACGCACGTAAGTTGTAGAATTGGTTGGGGTTTCAAGAGTTTTAAAACAAAAAAAAGACCTTGCATTGCTGTAAAGTCTTTTTGAAATTATTTTGAACTGAAAACTAACTTTTTAAAATGATATGATTAAAGTAAATTTCATTTTATAATTTTGTCGTCATGTTTATTCTAAAACAGTCTATTTTCTAAAATGAGGTCAAAATTAAAAGCATAATCATTTTTACTTCCCTTGAGCAAAATCCCCTGTTTCTCTAGGTTGTTGCAAATGTTTCTCACTTTTCTACCGAGAGTTTCATATGTTTTACCCACTATTTCTTTACCATGCATACGGCGATATGCTTCAGGAGTAATTTCAGCTGCCTTTAGTGCTTTTTGATTGTATTTTGTATAGAGATAAATAAGGTTCAAAATATGTTTTGCCACTATATCGTAATGTATATATTCATTCCCTAAAAGCTGAATGAATTCGTCAGTAAAGTCTGTTTTTAAAAGTGTTCTGTCAAGAACATAAACAGGATTTTCTTCGGTGCTGACTGCGTGTTCAATGATTAATTGCCCTTTTTTCAGAGCTTCAATAACAGTAAAGTGATTGTTGCTTTCTGTTAATAAAATTGAGAATAACCTTTGTCGATTTACCAACTCGGATTTGTAAAAATATGCTAGTACAGCTTTGTGTTCAAAGGTCAATTCACTTTTTAATTTTGTTGTCAAATAAAAACTAAAACCTTGAAGCCATGTTTCTATACTTTCATCTACCAGCTTCCCTGAATGAATCTTTAAACTAATGATCCCTTCTTTAATTTCGTAAGTAGGTAAATCGATTTCATTATCAAGAGCAGCATTAACTAGTGATGCCATTCCTCGACCTTGACTTTCTATTTTGTCAAAAACTTTAAGTACAGAAGCTAGTTTTGGATTCTTGCTTTCTGGAATTCCGGGAATTAACCGACGAACAGCGATATCTGTTTCGGTGTTTATAATTTTAATTTTTTCTTTAAATGAGCCAGGATTCTTAATTTCTATATATCGGTTGGGTTCTACAGTTACCGTAACAAAATTATCCATCGTATAATCCCGATGTGCTAAAGCATTATTGATGGTTTCACGAATTAGTTTTTCTGGATATTCGGGTTCGCTCTTTCCTCCTTCACGAATAGTTCTATTAATTTTGATATGCCCCCAAATGTATCTAAATGTATCTTCCATTAAATTGATAACATCATTGCGAAACAATTTTTTGTCTTTTCCAATATCGATACTAGTATCATAATAACAATTAACTTCAACTCTTGAACCTAAAAAATGAAAAGGTTCATCCCCGCAAACCAACATGCCTAATGTCGTTATCAATTCTTGTTTGATGAAATGTTGTTTGTTTAAAAACGATTTTGCCTGATCGTGACTCGCTTTTAAGGTTTCGTTCCTAATCTCTTTATTGAGAAGGTTGATATAGTAATTGATTTTGTCTAAACTTAAATCTTCAATAGTTGCATTTTTAACCTTTGCTAATTCTTTAGCATATTCAATTTCTATTTTATATTCTTTTTGTCTTTGAATTTTTGAAACTGGAATTATTTTGTCCTGAGTTAATTTTCGTTCGTAATAGGAGCCATCAAAACGTAAAAATTTCTCGTCGTCAGCCAAAGAAAAGACTACTATTTTTGCTATTTCTCCATCTAAAAATTTTTCGTAATCAAAATAAATATGATTAGATAAGTCTACAAGTTGATCATTGTCATTTTTAAAAAATTTAGAATGTAGATCAATTAAATTACTTTCGTTATTTCTATCGAATCCAGTAAAAGAGTATTTCTTATTTCGTTCTCTGACACCACAAATAACAGTTCCTCCATCTGTATTCAAAAAAGCGCAGATAGTTTCATGAAGAGATTTCCAGTCCCCCTTAGTTGATAAATCTTTTAATTCTACTTTAGATTTTTCAACATCGACAAATACGCCACTTTGAATGGAGTCAGCTATTGTATTTATGGTTTGGGATATAAATTCTGATTTCATTCTTCGACCTATTTGTAATTGATTTATAAAATTACTGCTTTTTATTTAGATAAAATATGAATTTTTTTATCTTGAAAAAAAGATACGATTTCAAATACATTTCCAATTCACATTTTTTTGCAGAATCGAAAATTTTCATTTCGAAAAAGTATAAAACAAAAAAACCCGATACTTGCGTATCAGGTTTTAAAAAGCTCCCTCTCTTGGGCTCGAACCAAGGACCCTCTGATTAACAGTCAGATGCTCTAACCAACTGAGCTAAGAAGGAAACTATATGTCTTTATTCTAGTATTGAATGAACGTTTTTAATTGCTTATTAGTGCTGTTTGTTTCACTTGTAAAGCGGTGCAAAGATAGGCTATCATTTGGTTTATGCAAACAAAAAGCAAACTTTTTTTATTTTTTTTTACTTCCCTAGAATTGCCTTGTAAATGTCGTTTCCGTTCGCAAATAGTAATAGTGTGATAAGTAAAACAAAACCAACCATTTGTGCGTTCTCTAAAAATTTATCACTAGGTTTTTTGCCTGAAACAATTTCGTATAATAAAAACATCACGTGACCACCATCAAGCGCAGGAATAGGCAATAAGTTCATTACACCAAGCATTATCGATAACAAAGCCGTAATGGTCCAGAAAGCTTCCCAGCTCCAAGTATTGGGAAAGATGTTAAAAATAGCTGCAAACCCTCCAACTTCTTTATAGGCTTCAGTTTTAGGATTAAATATCGTCATAAGCTGATTCCCATAATCAACTAACCCATTAAAACCAATATTAATCCCAATTGGAATTGATTCTGCAAAACTATATTTCTCACGATTAACTTTATAAAGATTCAATTTTTCAATATTAGAATAAGGTAATCTTGAAGCGTATGCTATTCCTAATTTTGATTTGTTATTAAATATTACTGTTGTCTGAATGATTTTACCATCTCGTTTTAAAGTTACGGGAACCGTTTTTCCAATAAAGTTTTTAAATTGTGATATTGCTTGATCAGCATATTTTATAGGGCTGCCATTAAAGTGGGTTATAATATCTGCAGATTTTATATTTTTAAAGTTAGGAGAACTCTTTTCAATCACACTAACGATAAATGGAATCCTCATTTCTACCAATGTACGTTTAACGCCGGAATTACTTATTTGATTGATAATATTTACAGGAAACTCAATTGTTTTTGTTTCATTATTTCTTTCAACTGTAACTTCTTTGGCTAAGAATAAATTTTTAGAGATATCGTCATAACGTTCCATTTTCTTTCCATTTATAGAGAGAATTTTATCGCCTGTTTGAATTCCTGCTTTTTCAATAGCTGGATTTGTTACCCAAATTCCATCTTTTAAGTCATTATTAGTCACATATGTTTCGCCATAAGCAAATGCCATTCCGATATAGATAATAAACGCTAAAATAAAATTTACCGTTACGCCTCCCAACATAATAATCAATCGTTGCCAAGCTGGTTTAGAACGAAATTCCCATGGTTGCGGTGGCAAAGCCATTTGTTCTTTGTCCATGCTCTCGTCAATCATACCTGATATCTTCACGTATCCACCAAGAGGCAACCAACCAATTCCGTATTCGGTTTCGCCAATTTTCTTTTTGATAAGGGAATATTTAACATCAAAAAATAAGTAAAATTTTTCGACTCTGGTTTTAAACAGTTTAGCAGGAATAAAATGTCCTAATTCGTGAAGTATAATCAGTAATGATAAGCTCAATAAAAATTGAGAAAGCTTGATAACTATGTCCATTTATTTGTCATTGCGAGGAGTGAAGCAATCTAATCCTCTTATTAATTTAATTTTTAAAACTCACAAAAGTAAGGTTTTCTATTTGTATATTTTGCAATAATTGTTCCAGACCATTTTAAATGTTTGTTAATTATTATAAATTCATTTTTTTCATTTGACCCCTCTCCCTTAACTTTACATTTGGAAACAACTATTTCTCGTTACCTTCACTTTAAAATCAATAATATGTCTTCAAAATTATTTTCTCCTCTTTCTTTAAAAAGCATCACGCTAAAAAATAGAATTGGTATTTCTCCAATGTGTCAATATTCAGCTATAGATGGTTTTGCCAATGATTGGCATTTGGTGCATTTAGGCAGTCGTGCTATTGGTGGAGCAGGATTAATTATTCAGGAAGCCACTTCAGTTTCTCCTGAAGGTCGGATTTCTCCTGAAGATTTAGGTCTTTGGAGGGACGAGCAAATCGAGAAATTGCAACAAATTAATCGTTTTATTATCAGTCAAAATTCGGTTCCAGGTATTCAGTTGGCGCATGCCGGACGTAAAGCAAGCGCAGCATCACCATGGAACGGAGGCAGGAAAGTAGCCATAGAGCAAGGCGGTTGGAACACGGTGGCGCCAAGTGCTGTGGCATATCATGAAAACGAAGAAGCGCCTCTTGCATTAGATAAAATTGGCATTCAAAAAGTAATTACCGATTTTAAGTCGGCTACTAAAAGAGCAGTGGAAGCAGGCTTTCAGGTTATGGAAATTCATGCGGCGCACGGGTATTTGATGCACCAGTTTTTATCTCCTTTGTCTAATTTTAGAACCGATGAATACGGTGGAAGTTTCGAAAACCGAATCCGTTTGACGCTAGAGGTTCTCGGAGCAGTGCAATCAGAATGGCCAGAAAATTTGCCTTTATTGGTTCGAATTTCAGCTTCAGATTGGGCAGAAGGTGGTTGGAATTTGGAGGAATCCATTCAACTTTCTAAAATTTTAAAAGAAAAGGGAGTAGACTTAATCGATGTTTCATCAGGCGGAGCAGTTTCTTACCAACAAATTCCGTTAGGTCCAAATTACCAAGTTGCTTTTGCCGAAAGCATAAAAAACGAAGCGGGAATCCCAACGGGTGCTGTAGGTTTAATCACTGAAGCTGCTCAGGCACAGCAAATTATTGCCTCGGGAAAAGCAGATTTGGTATTGTTTGCTAGAGAATCATTGCGTAATCCGAACCTCGGATTGACATTTGCACATGATTTAGAAGCAGAAATCACTTGGCCAAAACAATACGAAAGAGCTAAAAAATAATATTTTTAAACCTATAAGTCATGTAAGTTTCACTTTATAGGAGTAGAGATTTAGTGTATAAAAACATTTCAATCTTTCAGCGGTATTACAGTTCTTCTAGCTTAAAAATCAACTTCTAGTCTCGGTTTTAAAAAATTATATGCTACGTAAGTTAAAAAAATAATTGTTTCGGCTTTTAAACCATTAAGGGATTAAGAAAAGTTAAGGTTTAGCTTTGTGGTCGTATTAAGCTTTTCTTTTAAAAACTTATATGGCATACAAGTTAAAAAAATAATTGTTTCGGCTTTTAAACCATTAAGGAATTAAGAAAAGTTAAGCTTTAGCTTTGTGGTCGTATTATGCTTTTTCTTTTTAAAAACTTATGTGACTTATATATTAGAAAAATAATTGTTTCGGCTTTTAAACCAGTAAGGAATTAAGAAAAGTTAAGGTTTAGTTTTTTGGCCATATCAAGCTTTTTCTTTTAAAAACTTATGTGACTTATATGTTAGAAAAATAATTGTTTCGGCTTTTAAATCAGTAAGGAATTAAGAAAAGTTAAGCTTTAGCTTTGTGGTCGTATTAAGCTTTTTCTTTTTAAAAACTTATGTGACTTATATGTTAGAAAAATAATTGTTTCGGCTTTTAAACCATTAAGGAATTAAGAAAAGTTAAGGTTTAGCTTTACGCTTGTATTAGGCTTTTTCTTTTTAAAAACTTATGTGACTTATATGTTTCATAAAATAAAATATACTATATAACGCCTTGCATGCAAAAAATAAAAACGGCCTTGCTCTCTTACGGGATGTCTGGCAAAGTGTTTCACACGCCTTTTTTAAATTTTCACCCGGGTTTTGAACTGCTGGGTTCGTGGGAACGCAGTAAAAAGCTAATCCAAATTGATTTCCCGAAGATGAAAAGCTATGCTTCTATTGATGAATTATTAGCTGATGAAGTAGATTTAGTCATTGTAAATACACCAGTCGAGACGCATTACGAATACGCTAAAAAAGTTTTATTGTCTGGAAAACATGCCGTTGTAGAAAAGCATTTACGACAACGGTAGAACAAGCTCAGGAATTGGCAGCTATTGCCAAACAAAAAAATGTGAAACTGTCTGTTTTTCAAAACCGTCGTTGGGACAGTGATTTCAAAACCATACAAAAAATTATTTCAGAAGATGTTTTGGGCGATATTGTGGAAGCCGAATTCCATTTTGATCGCTACAATCCGCTTTTGAGTCCAAAGCAACATAAGGAAACGCGCAATTCAGGTGCCGGAATTCTAAAGGATTTAGGACCTCATTTAATCGATCAGGCCTTGTGTTTATTTGGGCTACCACAATCGGTTTTTGCTGATATCCGAATCACAAGAGCACAATCTTTAGTCGATGATTGTATTGATATTCTATTGTATTATGCAAGTTTTCGAGTGCGAATAAAAGCAGGTTTCTTTGTGCGCGAAGCCAATCCAGCCTATGTCATTCACGGAAAAAAAGGTTCGTTTTTAAAAGCTCGTGGCGATGTTCAGGAGGACGAATTAAAATTAGGAAAAAAACCAAATTTAGATACTTGGGGAACCGAATCCATTACCAAACAAGGACTGTTACACACAGAAATAAATGGTGAAATTGTAAAAAAACACATCCCAACTCTTCAAGGAAATTATTATGATTATTTCGATGGTGTTTTTAATTCGATTACAAATGACATTGAAGAGCCGGTTACGGCAATTGATGGTATACACGTTATGAAAATCATTGAAGCAGCTATAGAAAGTAATGCGCAACAAAAAGTAGTTTTGCTTTAAACATTCTTATTATTTTGTGTGGAGTTGATAAGAATTCATGTAAAATTATTTGACGATTAGGTGGTTTACAAAATAGTTTTGTTTCCATATACCTCCTTAAAAGGAAGCTATTTACTAGCATTACTTTTTTTAAATTTTAAGAAAAAGCGTGGTTGTTGAAATCTCATGTATTTTTCAAATATTTTATGGGTTAAGAATTTGTAATAAAATCGATTACATGAAAAAAAGTAGTCGAAAAATATTTTATATACTTATTTTTAATACATTTATTCTTATAATTCTTTCTAGTAAAATAATAATTAGACGCTAAAATAGAAATACCACATTTTTCAGCACGATTGTATTTAAGATTTATACCACTTTTCCAAAATTCATATTTAGTTATTTTTAAGTTGTTGTCCCAATTGGGAGGACTAGTTCTATGCTTTTTGTTCAACCTTTAAATTAATTTAAACGGTTGAATGACTGGCTAGAAATTCTAAAAATCAAATTGGTATTGCTTGTAATATTAGAGCAATCCCAGTATCATTATAATGTGAATCTATGAATAAATTATGGGTGGTTTTTTTCTTTTTAGTTCAAGTAGGTTCTGTTGTCGCGCAAAACAAGACCGGTTTTTTTGGTAAGGTTGTCGATTCTAAAACTCAAAATCCATTAAGTTTTGTGGTGGTTAGTGTCCAGAATTCGGCACTCATGCAACTTACAAACGAAGATGGTACTTTTAGTTTTGAAAACGTTCCAGCAGGAAATATTTTAATACTCATACATAGTCAAGGATTCCAAGACGGCTTGTATCCCGTAGCAATCACCGCTGGCAACATGCTGGATTTAGGCACGATAACGCTAGAGGAAGACCAATCTATAGAACAACAAAGTAGCATTATAACGCTCATAGAAAGCGATTTTAGTGATGAAAATAACAGTTCTGAAAACACTTCGGGATTGTTGCAATCTTCTCGTGATGCTTTTTTGCAAGCTGCAGCTTTCAATTGGGGACAGGCTCGTTTTAGAGTTCGGGGTTTAGATAGCGAGCATGCTACCATGATGATTAATGGAGTGGTGATGAACAAAATCTATGATGGGCGTCCGCAATGGGGCGAGTGGGGCGGATTGAATGATGCGCTGCGCAATCAGGAATTCACACTAGGAACTGCGCCTTCGGATTATAAATTTGGGGGTATTTTAGGAACACAAGAAATCAACACACGAGCTTCTATTTATAGACCAGGCACCCGAATTTCATTTTCAGGCACCAATACTAATTACAGTTGGCGTACTATGGCCACACATGCCTCTGGAATAAATAGTAGTGGCTTAGCTTATGTAGTTTCAGCAGGAAAACGCTGGGCACAAGAAGGCTATTTTGAAGGGACAAATTATGATGCTAATTCTTTTTTTATGAGCGTCGAAAAAAGATTAAGCGATCAGCATTCGTTAAATCTAACCGCTCTATATACCCCCAATTCTAGAGCTAAAAACTCTCCAAATACCGCAGAAGTAACGCAACTGACTAACGTGAGATACAACAGCTATTGGGGTTTTCAAGACGGTAAAAAGAGAAATTCCCGTGTAAAAACCATTGAAGAACCTACTATTATGCTCAATCATTATTTTAAAATAAATGATAAAGTCAATTTGAATTCAAGCGTAATGTATCAATTTGGTAAAGTTGCGAATAGCAATATTGATTATCAAAATGCAAATAGTCCAGATCCTACGTATTATCGAAAAATGCCTAGTTTTTACAGCTCACTTTATGCGCCAGACAATGGAGAATTTTCGGGAGCATTTACCCCAGATTTTGAAAATGCAGCCAAAAATAAAGCAGCCTTTTTAGCCAATCCTCAAATAGATTGGAGCGCGATTTATCAAGCCAATCAAAATCCAATTTTTGATTCGAATGGAACAATTACGGGCTATGAACCTGCAAGAAGTAAGTATGTGTTGTACGAAGACCAAGTTGAAGATCAAACAGCAGTTGCGACAACCAATTTGAATGCAGTACTCTCGGAGCATATTGTTCTCAATGCAGGAGCATCTTTTAAAAAGTTACAATCGCATAATTTTCAACAGCTTGTAGATTTACTTGGCGGTTCTTACTTTGATGATATTGATGCCTTTTATAGCGGAAATCAATCGCAGTCAGATTTGAATAATCCAGATCGGCAAGTAGTGGTGGGTGATACCTATGGATACAATTATAATTTGTTTGCCACTACTTTAGAGGCTTTCACGCAGTTCAAATTTACGTACAATAAAGTAGATTTTTACCTGGCTCAAAATTTCTCCAGCAGTATATATCAAAGAGAAGGTTTGTACAAAAACGGACTTTATCCTACCAACTCTTTTGGGAAAAGTGAGCAAGTAACCTTCGAAAACTTTGGCTTCAAAGCCGGATTGCAGTTAAAGATTTCGGGTAAACAGTTAGTGACTTTCAATGCGGCACATTTGACTAAAGCGCCATCCCTTCGGAACACTTTTGCTAATTCACGCTTAAACAATTCTATTGTCAACGACCTAGAAAGCGAAAGCCTCAGCAGTGTAGATGCCAGCTACATTTTTCGATCTCCAAAGCTGAAAGCCCGACTTACAGCCTATTATGCATTGCTAAAAAATGCTACTCAAATTTCTTTTTTTTATGCCGAAGGAATTTTTGATGATGGTGCAGGTTATTTAAGCACAGATGCTTTTGTGAGTCAAACGTTGACACAATTGAACAAAAAGAATATCGGAGGAGAATTGAGTTTAGAATATCAATTAAGTCAAACTTTTAAAACTACTTTTTCGGCGGCCTTTGGTGAATATACCTACGACAGTAATCCAAAAGTGACGTTAACTAATGATGCTCAGGCTTCAGTTAACAATACCAATCCGATTTTTGATTTTGGTAAAGCTTCACTCAAAAATTACAAGCAAGCAGGAATGCCACAACGCGCTTATTCACTAGGATTAGAGTATAGGGACCCCAAGTATTGGTGGATTAGTGCCAATGTGAATTACATTACCAATAGTTACCTAGATATTGCTCCAATTTCCAGAACTGAAATTTTTTATAAAAATC
The DNA here is from genome assembly GCF_048286795.2 of Flavobacterium frigidum. NCBI lineage: Bacteria > Pseudomonadati > Bacteroidota > Flavobacteriia > Flavobacteriales > Flavobacteriaceae > Flavobacterium > Flavobacterium frigidum. The sequence goes on along the minus strand of NZ_JBLVPT020000001.1, from coordinate 682,893 downwards.
CAGCAAACGGTTTCAATTTTCCAGAAGCGACTGAAGAACGGGCTGCCGAATTGCTAAAACAAGAAAAATTTGATCCAATATCGCTAGTCAATCTCGTAGGCGGAAAATCATGGAAAATCTACGGGAAGAACGTTGGGATTTTTGCCAGTATCAACAATGTGCTGAACCGTACCTATAAAACGGGCGGATATGAACAAGCTCGAAATGCTAATTTTAGGCAAATTGACCAAGACGTTTCTAGTGGAACTCCCTCTTTTGGACCAAAATATTTTTACGGATATGGCCGAACGTATTTTGTGAATCTCAATATCAATCTTTAAAAATAAAATCTATGAAATCAGTTTTTCACAAAGCCATATCGTTTTTGGTACTTGTATTTTGTTTCGAAAGTTGCGTGACGGATGAGGTTGCTGCGCCAAAACTCATTTGTACGCAACCCGATTTAACACCAAATAAAAAGGTTAGCGATGTGTATGCAGTTACAAATGCCATAGTATCACAATATAAGTATGACGATGTCATTGAAGCGTATGTAGTTTCTAGCGATGAAGCTGGAAATTTTTTCAAATCGATTTCCTTTCAAACTTTGGCGACAGCCACAACACCCGCTACCGGATTTAGTGTTCCCATAGATGCTAGCAATCTTTACATCGAATTTAGAGTGGGCAATAAAGTCTATGTCAAATTGAAAGATTTGTATACAGATCTTTATTTTGGGGGTATGCGTATTGGCGGTTTATTTGTAACCGCAGGAAATCAAGGCGCGGTCGGCCGACTCTCGCAAAACGATTACAAAAAAATATTGAACGCCTCGTGTACCCAGGTAAAAGAAGAAGAGTTGATTCGGTCTTTGAAGCTATCAGAATTATTGAATGATTCGAATTTAAATACCTTGGTAGAATTATCAGAGGTGCAGTTTGTAGAAGAAGCAATAGGGCGCCATTATTTTGAGGAAGCCAATAATGTAGGCGGTGCTACAAACTGGAGTTTAGTAGATAAATCAGGAAATCAAGTCTACTTGAGAACCAGTAGTTTTGCAGATTTTGCCACAAAGATTGTTCCTAAGGGTAGCGGAAAAGTACGGGGTATTTTAACCAAATTTGGAACGGATTACCAACTCTTACCACGTTCAGAAAAAGATGTGATGCTTACTGGAGAAAGAGCTGTTCCTTTTTTCTCCCAAGATTTTAAAACTGTTGTAGACCGATCGAATGTAAGTTTGCCTGGTTGGGCAAATATCATTCAAAACGGTTCTATTGCATGGCGTGGCGGATTTTCGGCTGGGAATGGATATGCTGAATTTTATTTTTCGGGAACCCGAGTGCTTTCTAATGCGGCTTGGCTGATTTCTCCAAAAATTGATATGGATGTATACACCAAGGAAATGTTGACTTTTAGGACGGCGCAGCATCATTTAGATGTCGATTCGCCATTGAATGCCCTCGAGGTTTATGTTTCTACCAATTTTGATGGTGTCAATGTTACTGGGGCGACTTGGACGCGGTTGGATGTGAAATTACCCAATCAAGCGACACCATGGTATCAGTTTGTAGGCAGCGGTGCGGTTGATTTATCAGCCTATACTGGAAAAATTAATGTTGCTTTTAAATATGTTGGTTCAGGTCGAAACCTAGCTCTTGATGGATCATTTCTAGTGGATGATGTGCAAGTTTTTGGAGTCAAATAATTTTTATTATGGCAATAATCGAAATCACTATATTTGTCATTATTTTAAAATTGAAATCATGAAATACGCCTTACTTTCCATTGTTTTTACTCTTTTTATCTCTTGTTCAAAAGAGAAAGAAGTAGATTATGTTGCCCAAAATGAAGAAGAAATTGCTGCTTATGTAGCCAAAAATAAATTGAATGCTCAACGTAGTGATTCGGGTTTGTACTATGTCATCAATGAAGCGGGTACGGGAAAACAACCTACTGCAACTTCAAATGTAACTGTAGCGTACAAAGGATATTTCACAAACGGAAGCGTTTTTGATCAAAGCAATGCCGACGGAATTTCATTTGGTTTACAGCAAGTGATTCGCGGTTGGACCGAAGGAATTCCTTATTTTAAAGAAGGCGGAAGCGGTATTCTTTTAGTTCCTGCTCATTTGGGTTATGGCAATAGTGATTACAGTGGTATTCCTGGTGGTTCTGTACTTATTTTTGAAGTAAAATTGATCAAAGTAAATTAACTTCATTCTAAAGGCACTACTAAGTCTAAACGAAAATATATAAAGCAGGAGTTGTCAATCATAAAGACAACTCCTGTTTTTTTTAGTAGCCTATTTTGCTGCATTAAGGCATTGTTCGAAAGTTGCAGCGTATAATTTGAATTAAAAATTTAGTTTCGTACTTTGCCAATTCCAAATTCATACCAAACCCAAATGAAAACCTACCTTATTATTTTATTTATGTTAGCTTGTCCTTGTTTGATGCAGAGCCAATCTTCAGAAAACATCGTTAAGCTCATGCAAATTAATATTGTAAAGACTAATTTCCGCAATCTCAAAAGCGGAGAAATTGTTAACAAAACCATCTTCTTTAAGGATGGAAAACTACAATCCATTAAAACCTCAGACGTTATTCAGAGTTTTTTTTACAACACCAAAGAACTTTTAGACATGACCGTCAAAGAAAGAGTTGGGAGCAACTGGAAAGAAGTGATTAATTATGGGTACAATAAAGACGAACAATTGACCAAGTTGATCAAACAATACGAGGAGAATGGCGAGCAAGTGACAAAAACAGTCACGATTACGTATGAAGGACCTCGAGTAAAAGTGATTACCAAAAAAAGCAACAGTCCGCAATCTCAAATGGAAGATATTGAATATGTGATTGAAAATGGATTGATCAACAGACGTTTGACCCGAGATCGGAACCAGCAGATTGTGAATAAAATAGAATATGTGTATTTCAAAGAAAATATTGTCCGCCATAAAGGACTTATTGGAGACAGATCCACTAAGAATTATACGTTTGACGACAAAAATTCGGTCAATTTATTAATTGTACAAAATGTTTTTGGAGTCAATTATAAAGTGATTGTTCCCTTAGTTTCTTTTCATGAAGAAGAATTTGATTTAGGATCAATCGGCGTAAACAATGAACTGGTTTTCTCCTCGACTGCTATAAACGCTATTGGTAAAACTCGAAAATACAAGTACAATGCTGCAAACTATCCTGTTTCCTGCTCGCTTGTTGAAGAAAACGGAATCGTAAAAACAGAATTCAGTTATGTGTATGAATAAACGGAAGCACATTGTATTGCATAAAAAAAGGCTGTCTTGCAAGACAGCCTTTTTTTAGTTATTACTTTTTTATTTCAATTATACTGATGGCATAGCCGCCTCCAGCTGCCGAAAGTTGACTAATTTTCGATTTGTTAGTCACCGCTATTTTTCGAATTGAATAGGCTTGTGGTTTGGTTTTGTAATGCGCTTCTTTTGCATCAGCATAAATCGTTGCCATGTATTTTTTTCCTTTGTCTAAGAAATCAAATGAGATGGTAGCGTTACGTGGGGTTTCACCATTCACGTTACCAATAGACCAGTTGTTCGTTCCTTTTGCTTTTCTAGCCACCGTAATATAATCTCCGGGTTCTGCTTCTAGATATTTACTATCAGACCAATCTACGGCTACGTCTTTTATGAATTGAAAAGCATCTGGAAATTGATTGTAATGCTCGATTAAATCGGCTGCCATTTGCAACGGAGAATACATGGTTACGTATAGCGCCAATTGATTTGCCAAGGTGCTGTTGACATGAGAGCTATTGTTAGGGCTGAATTTTTTGATATCCATTTCAAAAATTCCTGGAGTGTAATCCATAGGTCCGCCAATCAATCGCGTAAATGGTAAAAGAGTAACGTGGTTTGGTTTTGAACCACCAAAAGCTTGAAATTCAGTCCCTCTTGCAGATTCGTTGCCAATCATATTTGGGTACGTTCTACAAATTCCAGTAGGACGAACCGCTTCATGCGCATTAATCATAATTTTATAATCGGCTGCTTTTTCGACAACATATTGGTAATGATTGATGATCGATTGGCTGTAATGGTGTTCGCCAATAGGTAAAATGGGTCCAACATAACCACTTTTTACCGCTTCATAACCATTGTCGTTCATGAATTGAAATGCTTTGTCTAAGTGACGTTCGTAGTTTCTAGTTGAACCTGATGTTTCATGGTGCATGATCATTTTTACACCTTTAGATTTGGCATAATCGTGAATTCCTTTCACATCAAAATCAGGATAAGGTGTTACAAAATCAAAAACATAATCTTTGGCATGACCAAACCAATCTTCCCAACCTTGATTCCAGCCTTCTACTAATACACCGTCGAAGCCATGTTTTGCTGCAAAATCGATATATTCTTTTACGTGAGCGGTATTGGCAGCATGTGTGCCGTTTGGTTTTGCTTTAGAATAATCAGTAATTCCAAGTTGTACTGCTGGAAAATCGTTGGTATAAGACCAAGAGCTTTTTCCTGTGATCATTTCCCACCAAACACCAACGTATTTTACGGGTTTTATCCAAGAGGTATCTTCAATTTTACACGGCTCGTTGAGGTTTAAAGTCATTTTAGAACTTAAAATTTCTCTAGCATCATCACTCACAATAATGGTTCTCCATGGCGATTGAGAAGGCGTTTGCATGTAGCCTTTATCGCCTACTGCATCTGGAGTTAAATGCGATTCGAAAATCATGTTTTTATCATCTAAATCCAAGTTCATAAGCGAATAGTTGATTAAAGCCGCTTCATGTAGGTTGATGTAGATGCCATCATCCGATTTCATCATCAAAGAAGTTTGTACGCCAGTATCTGAAAACCAAGTTTGCGACGCATTTTCGGTTCTAGCTTTAGAAGATAAACCTCTAATTTCAGATAATTTAGATGTGGTATAATCGTATTCTTGTGTGTCATAATCTCCCGAAATCCAATATGCTTTGTGATCGCCCGTCATCGCAAACTGAGTTTTTTCTTCTTTAATGATAAAATATACTAGGTTTTTTTGCGAAGGAAACTCATAACGGAAACCCAATCCATCGTCAAATAATCGAAACCGAATCACTAGTTGTCTATCGGTTCCTTTTTGATTTAAAGTCACTGCAAGTTCGTTATAATGGTTGCGAATCGAAGCTACTTCTCCCCAAACAGGTGTCCAGTTTTGATCAAAAGTTGTTGTTTTTGTATCTAAAACAGTAAAATCATTTAGCAGTGATTTTTTGTCATTTTTCAACTCTAGACCTAATTTACTGGGTTTTACCACTGCTTTACTTTTATAATTCAAGCTGTACGTGGGCGTGCCATCATTTTGTAATGCAAATTCCATTACAAAATTTCCGTTTGGTGATTGTAACCGTTGAGCGTTGGTGGAGTTAAAAATCGTAAGCCACACGAGCGCAGCGAAAAGAAATTGCTTCATTTTTTTTAGGTATAAATTAATAATTAGTCTGATAGTGGTTTAATGGTATTGTAATAAAAATGGTTTTTACGAAATCGATTTATTTAAAAACTCAAAAGTATTCCAGATTTTCGATAAAGTAAAAGTAAACGCTTTATGCGTTACCTATTATTATCATTTTAAAAAAGTAGATTGTTTTTCGATTTAGGTTATGCAATATATTGAATAATAGCACATTATGTATATTTATCGTTCAAAAAAAGTGGTAGACATATAATAAAAAAGAGTGCTTGTAAGGTGTTTTAACCATCAAGTGCTCGTTGTACAACAGGTTTTTTCTATTTTAAATGGGTTCCAATAAGCATTACTGAAGCTTCAAAATCTTCTCGTGGACCCGCAGCTTTATTCTTGAGTTGCGAACGGTAATTGTAAATTGTAGATACCGAATACCGCAGAAAAGTCGAAATTTTTGCGCTGTCTTTTATGCCCAAACGAATTAGTGCAAAAATTCGTAGTTCGGTATTAAGCAGTTCTCCTTCCTTCAATTGTATGGCATCGTCATCAATTAATAACGCGCTGAACTCTGGTATGAAAGTAGGAAAGAGTTGCAGGAAGGTCTTGTCGAAATTTGTGAGAAATGCTGAGAGTTCATTTTCGACAAATTGTTTTGATTTTACAGCAGCAATCAGGTCATTCATTTTTCCTGTTGTTGCCATGACATTCAATTTTCGGCGGTATTCGTCTAACTTGCCAATATAATCGGAACATTGATCCATGTAGCGACCAATGTATATTTCTTTTAAAAGATTAGCTTCTGTTAGTGTATAATTGGTTTCATTCAATTTTTCATTGAAAGTATTTAAATCGGTATTTAACTCCGAAAGCTTGCTATTGGCCAAACTTAAATCCTGCTTTGCTTTAGATACTTTTTTCATTTGCTTAAAAAGTAAAAAAAGTACCGCCAACAGGAACACAGATAATATACTGGCACTTATTAAAAACAGAACCAACTGAAATCGATTGGTTTCATTTTGTTTTTGATACGCCTCGTTAATAATAGGCAACATCTTCGATATTTCGTAGGTTCGTAAGCGCGCATTACAAAAAAGGGCGTCTTCAAGCGAGCGTTTTATGTATTTGTAAGCGCGGTCAATATCTCCGTTTTCATACATTAGAAAAGCCAAAGAACGCAACGAAATATATTCCTTTTTGGCCAATTGTAAATCGGAAATAGCCGAAATAATCAGCCATTTCTTCTCCTGCTCAGCCTCTTTTTTTTGGCGAAAGCCCTGCGAAATCATGTAGGCAATAACCGCTCGGTCCTCACTGTTATGTGCAATAGTCGGGAAATAGTTGAGTAATAAAGCTACTGTTTCATTGTATTTTCCTGCTTGTAGAAGGGTACTGGACTTTGCCATAATGTACGCACTTGATTGTGGTTTGTAATACCTTAAGGACGAATCTCGGTACTTCTGAGTCAGGACAACATACTTCTTTTTTTCTTGAGGCGAAGCTGCATAATCAGACATGTAGCCATAAACGTAGCTTTCTACCGTAAAATAATAGCCTATCAATTCTGGTGAAGACGCGATGTTGATTTTGTTAAGAATATCAGTCGCTTCCTTGTACATTCCTAATGTTCCCATGATCGAAGCCAAATTTAATCGGGAGTGATTGATCTTATGAATATCATTAAGTTTTTCAGCAATTTGAAAACTCTTTCGAGCGTAAACCATCGCTGAATCGGACTGGTAGGATCTATACTCCGCATACAATTTTTCGTAAATATCATAGCGTTGCGAAGCAGAAGAAGAGTAGGAGAGCAGTTTTTTGAGTTGGTTGATTTCACCCTCTTTTGTATCGGAATAAATAGCATAATTAGCCACCGATTGATCTAATTCTTCCAGCAATTCCTCAAAATCATTTTGTGCAAAAAGAACAACAGGAAACAAGAATGCAATAAGTAGTATCAAAAAGCGATTCATTCAAAATGGGATTAAGTAGGTGTAAAAATAATTAAAAATCTAGAAGAACCTTAAAAGTATGCGTTGCCATTGCAAGAGTTTTTAAAACAAGCATTTATTTGCTAATTCCTTTCGAGGCTTTTTTGGTCGAATATTTTGTCTGAACAGAATACTATCATTATTCACGTCTTCTTATTTTTTTATAAACGTACAATTAGATAAGTATCTGACAAATCATTAAATTTGTAGCTTATTCAAAGACATGTTAGAAAAACAAGTATTAAATTTCGAAAAAACAGCTATTGTAGGTATCGTAACCCAAAATCAAAGCGAACAAAAACTAAACGAATATCTTGATGAATTAGAGTTTTTGACTTTTACCGCAGGTGGCCAAGTGGTGAAACGTTTTTCGCAAAAAATGGAACGACCTAATCCTAAAACTTTTGTAGGAACTGGAAAAATTGAAGAGATTCACCTTTTTGTCAAAGAAAACGAAATATCAACCTTGGTATTTGATGATGAATTGTCGCCATCCCAGCAAAAAAATATATCTAAAATCATAACCGAATGTAAAATTCTGGACCGGACGCACTTGATCCTTGATATTTTTGCGCAACGTGCCGAAACTTCCTATGCGAGAACGCAGGTCGAATTGGCGCAATGCATTTATATGTTGCCTCGATTGTCTGGCTTGTGGACGCACTTAGAACGTCAAAAAGGAGGAATCGGGATGCGTGGACCAGGGGAAACCGAGATCGAAACAGACCGACGTATTGTACGTGACCGAATCGCTTTATTGAAAGATAAAATCAAAGCAATCGACAAGCAAATGGGAACGCAGCGCGGAAATCGTGGCGCAATGGTTCGTGTGGCTCTGGTAGGATATACTAATGTGGGGAAATCGACTTTGATGAATGCTGTGGGTAAAAGTGATGTTTTTGTAGAGAACAAACTTTTTGCAACGCTAGACACAACAGTTCGAAAAGTAGTCATCAAAAACTTGCCCTTCTTGCTTTCGGATACCGTAGGATTTATCAGGAAACTGCCAACGCAACTGGTTGATTCCTTCAAAAGTACGCTCGATGAGGTTCGCGAAGCCGATTTGCTTTTGCACGTGGTAGATATTTCGCACCCAGAATTTGAAGATCATATCGCCTCGGTAAACCAAACCTTATTAGACATTAAGGCCAATGACAAACCGGTAATCATGGTGTTTAATAAAATCGATGCGTACCAGCATTTGACGATTGATGAAGACGATTTAATGACCGAAAAAACGCCAAGACATTACACGCTAGAAGAGTGGAAAGCGACTTGGATGAGCCGAGTGGGCGAAGAAAATGCATTGTTTATTTCGGCTACGCACAAAGAAAATTTCGAAGAGTTTAGAGAACGCGTGTACGAATCCGTAAGGCAAATTCACATCACCCGTTTCCCCTACAACAAATTCTTGTATCCGGATTACAAAGACGCGGTAGAGAAAGAAGAAAAAGACGAAGAAGAAAACGAATAATTCTCTTTACAACATAAATAAATTAATCCCTTTTGAAATTTTCAAGAGGGATTTTTTTTGGGCATGTCCCAGCTTTCACTAGCGTTGCAGCTGCGTCAGGCTGTTTGCTATATCTTTTAATACATTTTAGGCTACTAGCTTTTAAGAGGCTAGTAGCCTAAAATGTATTAAAAGGATGCCGCTTCCATCCTTCATGCGGGGCTTGACGGTAATTAGTGACGTTTAGGATTTTTAGACTATTTGTAATACAATTATTCTTATATTTGATAATCAATACAATGTGACTGTCATTAAACGTACCAAGCCAAAATGGGATGGATTTGAAGTTATTTTGTAGTATATTAGATAAATAATAGGGTGAAAAAACTGTAAAACACAGAAAACTAAATTAATGGAAAATAGCTCGAAAAATATTGTATTTAGCGGAACTTTCCTGTCAGTAAATGACAATGCGATAAACATTGATGACTTTAAAAAACAAATTCCTGAAGACACATATACCATCACCGAAAATAAACGGGTACACATTTATAAATACATTTATACTGAAAATCATCTTAAAATAACTTTTGGCGACGGTTCTGCTATGCCTAGAAATCCGAATGTATTTGACGTTGAAACAAAGACAACCTTACCAAATCCAAGACAACCAAACCAAGCTGAACCAAAAGAAACATTTGGTTTAATTGACTTTAAGACAGGGTTTCTTTGGCTTAGTAATTCAAGAAAAAGAAATTCTTTAATAGATTTTTTTAGAATCAGATTTGATAATAAAACAAAACTTGTTTCTAAAGATATTTATGACCAAGAAAAATTTATAAAAACCCTAAAAAAATTAGATGACATAAGGCTTTCTGCTGTCCCTAATCTTTTGAGTCAATCAAATATTTTGACCGAAAAACTTGCCGAAGAAATTAATGGCTTTGAAGCAGTTTCTGCTCAGTTACACTTTCATTATCAAGACAAACTTATTGGCAACAGTTTATTAGAGAAAATAAAGAGTATTTTTGAAAATAGAGTTAACTTTAATGGTGTTGTAATTTCGGGCCGTGATGAAAATAATTTAGGAATGCTTTTTAATGCGGATGGTTTTTCTCGAAAAATTGAATTTAAAACGATGGTTGATGAAAATGAAATGTTTTTACCGGATGAAGTGTTTTCCAAATTAATATCTAAAATAAAAAATGAAGATTTTTAAAACCATATCATTTCTAGGATTTACGTTATCGGTTCTTTTTCTGTTTTCAACAGTTTGGAATTTTGATAATGAAGTAGCATTTGACACTATTTCAACTTTTTTGTCAATAACTGTAGGTTTTACGATTACAGCGCTTTCTATCATAGGTACAAGTTCTTTTTCTAAAGAACTTTACAAAATAGAGGATAGTACAAACAATTCTAAGACACTGCTTCATGTCTTAATTGACCAATTCCAAGTTTCGACACTTATTTTTATTTTAACATTAGGATTAATTTTAATTTATAAATTTGGTGTAATATCAACAGAAACATTATTTACTCTTAAAAGATATCCACTTACTTTCACAGTATTTCTAAAATCCAGTATTTGGTATTTAACTATAATTTCATTCATTACTTTTATTAGATTATTTAAAACTTTTTCAAAATTTATTGTAAAAAGTGCAACTAAATAGTTTACTCAATCACCTGTTTTTCCCAACCCTTGAGCACATTACTTAAGATAAAAACACAACAAAAAAAAGTAGATATAAAGCAAAATGAATTTTTTTGTAGTTCATATCTTCTATATTTGTGTACTCAATAATAGATGTTAAACCAACTAACATAAAACAAAATTTAAAAATTGCAATATGAAACAAAATTTACTTTTGACTTTGTTATTTATCTTATCAATGAAATCTTTTTCGCAGGATTCAAAACTTAGTCTTGAAATGCATTATCCACTAACGATGGGTCAAAATTTTATTAGTAAAAACTACAGTGGAATTATTGATGTAGGAGGAAAATTTAGATTTTCGGAATTAAAAAATATAAATATTGGTGCATCTTTAAACGGCGGAATTTTATCAAATAATACTAATGATAATATCGGAGATCAGGATTTTAGAGTTAAATCATATCTTATTCAACCAAGAATTTTTAGTGAATTGAAGATAGAATCAGTACCTAAAATACGCCTATTTGTTGGTATTGGTTATACTTTTATGGTTTTTAAAGCAACTGGAACTAATAATGGATTTGATGTTTCAGCTTCAAATAGCACAGAAAGTGGTATTAATGCAAATTTTGGAGTTGCTTATGACATTACAAGTAAAATATTTTTAGACCTTCAGTTTGATTATGTAAAATTAAATGTCGGCAATGAAGTTCCTAAAACGGCATTCAATACAAATGTAAATCTATTAAAAGTTGGTCTAGGTTTAAGATTGTAAAGGAGCTATTAAACTAGAAGTCGTTACAAGTTTTTCAAAATTATTAATTCAAAATAATTTATAATCAATATCCCTAACTTAACAACCCGTACCAATATGAAAAACGTACTAAAAATTGTCATTGCATTACTATTGACCGTTAATGTAAATTGTTTTGCTCAAAAAGTATATTACGTAGTAAATGGAGAAGATATGATGAGCGACATCAACTACAAAGTTTACAAAGACAATAAGGCGAAAAACGGAAAACTTGAAGAAGTGAATTTAAAGACTATTGAAAAAAAGGATTCTATTGTAAACTACATAAGACTTACTAATTTGGAGGTTACGCCTGACGGCTTTGATCCTTGGGGAGATACAAAAAAGTTTATTGGAACAAAATTTCAAATTGAGCAATATGCTGACAATGACCAAAAAAATTTCAAGAAAGATTATCTAGAAGGAAAACCAACTTACATTAATTTTTGGTTCACTAGATGCCCTCCTTGCATTGAAGAACTTCCGCTATTAAATCAATTAAAAGAAAACTTCAAAGATAAGGTCAACTTTATCAACATTACCTTTGATGACTTGGCAGCGGTTGAGGTATTTTTAAAAAAGCACAAGTTTGATTATAAACATATTACTAATTCAGGTAAACAGATAGAAAAACTTAAAATTGATGCATATCCAACAAGCTTAATTTTGGATAAAAATGGAGTTATTAAAATTGTAACCGCCGAAATAATACCAGTACATATGAAAGACATACAAACTACTCTTACGACCTTGTTATAAATTCAAAATTATTGAACATAAAAAAACCACTTAATCTTTTTAGCATTAAGTGGTTTTGTTTTTTTACAGTTTATTGAACGGCTTTTAAAGCATCAATGTTTCCGTGACCAAAATCAGGATTTTTAGTTGGGTAATATCTTGAGGATTGTTTCATTTTTGTGAGTACTTGATCTCTTGTCCAAGTTGGATTTTTGGCCCAAACTAATGCTGCAATTCCTGCAGTAGTGGCAGTAGCTACTGATGAACCACCCACATAATCAGATTGATTGTCGTAGTAACTTGTAACAGGAACTGTGTTTCCTCCTGTGGCTCTTTGCATGGCAATGGTGAAATCAATTTTATCTCCAGTGTGGCAAACATCACATTTTTGATAAGTAGTACCTTCTTTAACTCCAGTTACAGCCACTGCTTCGGGCATCCAAGCAGGGAAAATAACTCCAACAAAAGTGGTGAATGTTGTAGAAGTTCCTCCGGCGCAAAATATCAATTTGCCTCGGCTGTGAGCGTATTTTACAGCATCAGAAATTTTCCCTACCGAAAATATGTATCCCATAGACATAGAAATAATTTTTACATTTGGATTGTTTCCTAAACCAGTAAAGGCATCTTTAACACCATTTTGTTCGTGGTAGCCTTCTAGTAATACGTTTTCTGCCGCTCTATAGGTTACTAAGTTAGCATTATAAGCAACCCCAACAGGTAATCCTTTGTCATTTCTTGGCGCAGTAGCTACTGATGACATGCTGGTTCCGTGCCCACATAAATCACTAGAACCATCTGTTGCTGTGCTCCATGGCCAAATAGAATCTACAAATGTTCCAAATTTTTGAATAGTACGACCAGTTGATAAACCGTTGTTAAAACTAGAGCCTAGTAAAGTTTGGTTTGGTGAAGTACCAGTATCTATAACGCCTATTGTAATTCCTCTTCCGGTGCTGACATTCCAAGCCGATGGAATATTATGTTGGTAAAATGCCCAAGGCACTCTTGCATTAGGAGTGACAGTAGTAAAATCGGTGGTGTTTAAAGTAGAAGCTTCAAACCCGCAACCGGAGCTTGTGCTGGAGCTTGATTTCTCGTTTTGATTTTTTGGAGTTTCACCTAGAAAGCGGTAATCAGCAGGCTCAACGTATCTAACAAATTTAGTTTGTCTTAAGGCAAGAACGGTTTCTTGTTTGGTGATCACAACATCCATCAGATTTAAAAATGCATCCGAAGAAACTAAAATGTCCTTAATTTCTTTACCTTCATATTTAGAAATAAGTTGCAGTAAATCGTCTTGCATTTTTTGATTGTTAGATGATTTACTTCTATCGTAATCAGTTTCAGAATTTCCAAAACCAACTGTGATTAAGTTTTGTCCTTGTAAAGCGGCACTCCAAATCATTTGACTAGACATTTCACTCCAATGAAACTGTTTGTTTGAAGACAAAACTTGATTAATTGTGGCGTTAATTTGTGTTGGGGTCAACGGTTCTTTTTGCAAAGCATTTACCTTTACGGTTTGATTTTCATTTTCATCTCTGCTACACGAGGTGAATACAATAGCGGTTACGAGTACGAATCTAAAAAGTTTAAATGTCATATTGGTTTATTTTTGGTTAATAACTTGTGAATATAGCATTATTTTGTTATTAATTCTCAATACTGTTCTAAATAAAATTAAGACATATAAAATTCGACCATTTATTGAGTTTATACATTGAAATGGCAATTTTTTAAAATAGAACCTATTGCATGTTTTCTGGAGGAGGTTATATGTGTTCTTCAAATGGTTTATCTAACCATTTTTGCAAGGCAATTTTAACGAAAAGATTCAATCATATAAAAGAGACTAAATTGGACAAATACCAATCAAATTTTGATTGTGCTTTTAATGTTTTTAGAATGAGAATGGTAATTAAAGCCATCCAAACTTGAATCATAACTGCATTTTCGGATGTTCCTATAAATGATTTTGATATGATTGTAATAGACAAAAAAGCCGAATTTGTTTTTGAAAGAGTAAAAGTACTTATTAAAATAACAGTAATCTACGTCACACAACAGCTAGAGATTTGTTACTTACGCAGCACGAACAATGAAACACCAGTTGAACAGCCTGTCCCGTTTTTATGGCAGAACTGGTCACTGGCAGGAACTACGCATTTATTGTAAAGTTTTGAGAGAGAATCACAAGAGTGCTTTCAGTCTTGAGCGTTTTTAAAGCAAAATCGAGCTTAGAGAGATTAACATACGCAACAAAGGCATCTTAAATCGTACCTGGTTATCCGGACTGATAGTATCTTCTAAACAGGAAAAACGCACTTGTTTACGAGAAATACTTGTGATGTGCTGTATCCTTAAAAATACGAAAAATCTTCTTTTAATATAAGTTTTTTGTTATATTTGAGCATAGTAAAACGGAAGTTTTTTCACAGACTGACGTTATAGTGTATAGCTCCTTGGACGTGACTCAGCAGATTTTAATCGGGCGTATTAGCACAAAAAAGGATTTAATGAAGTAGAAATATAGCTGACAGAAATTTGAACCGAAAACTCGAATTTTAAGCGATGTGGAAATACAAATATTGACCGCGTTATGGAAGACCGAAGGCGGAATTTTTTCGTCGTTTTTTTGAGGTTTAATTGAAGTTTTCAAAGTTAAATTTGCAAAAAGAAAACTATTTAAAGCGAAAGTTGGAAGGCGGAAAAATTTGCCGAAATTGGAATGGAATATTGTAATGTCCAATCTTTCGTGCTCAACATACGTGTCGCTACACACAATAACACTTGATACAAGCCAACATTATAGGTAAGCCGTTGGACTGACTTTTCGTAAACGTAAATGCCGCTATAAAGGAATCGTAAATATGGGGCACTCAGTCAACACAAACTAAACGAAAAAAGCCCCTCAACATTCTTGGTTGATGGGCTTTTTTCGCCTAGTTTTCTGACTGTTGTGTGCTGGTATTATTTTAAGCCCTATTTTTCATTAAAAAAAGTTATTAATATTTGATTTATTAATTCAGGTTTTTTCCAAAATACATCGTGAGAAGTATTAGGTAAAATGCAAAATTGTGATTTTTTGATTGCTTTGTGTAATTCTAATCCAAGTTCTGGCGTGTACATGTCATTATCCCCATAAACAAGCAATGTTTGAATATTTATTTCGTACAAAATGGACTTTTCAAAATAAATTTCTTCAAACCACATTTTTTTTGCTTCGGTTATATATCTTTTCCAATTTCCTGTAGGCGATTTTTCTTTATATTGTTTTATCCAAGGTTTTAGTTCTTTGGATACCCAAACTGTATCTGAGAATTTTTTTATTTCTTCTAATGATGTTTTTGTAGTTCCTTCCAGTTTGTATGTTGCACCAGAAACCGCAATTTTCTTAATTTTATCAGGTCTCATTTTTGCAAGAAGTAATGCTACATTTCCACCATCACTCCAACCAGTTACATAAGTACTATCTAATTTTAATAAATCTATTGCTAAGGAATAATAATCAGCCATAAGCTGATAAGTCATAGCACTATCTGCGAATTCAGAACGTCCAAGCCCAGGTGCATCAAAAGCAATTACTCTGTATTTTTTTGATAAAGTTGGAAAGCATTTCTTAAAATCAATGATATTTCCTAAACCTCCGTGAAGTAGAAGTAAAGGTGTCCCTTTTCCATATTCTTCATAATAGAGTTTAGTTCCTCGTATTGTTAAATATTTTCCATTATTTGAATTATATTTAATTTGGGCAATTCCATTTTTAGAAATGAATATTGCAAACAAAAATAGTAATAATTTTAATTTCATTTTTTATTTATACGATTTTTTAGCTACTTGCACACAACATTCGGAAACTAATTTTTTGGGACAGTTTTTACTTTAATTCTTTTCGCTTCTTTAAGACTATTATTAAGCATCCATTCGATTTGACCATTGACACTACGGAATTCATCAGCAGCCCATTTCTCAATGGCTTTCATCGTTTCTGAATCTATTCTTAATGCAAATGACTTTTTCTCGGACATTTCCCTATTGATTTAAAGTGCCTGTATTAATTACAGGTTTCGTTTCACTATCACCACAAAGGACAACCATTAAATTGCTGACCATTGATGCTTTTCTGTCTTCATCAAACTCAATAATTTCTTTATCAGCTAAAAGTTTTAAAGCACTTTCTACCATCCCGACAGCGCCTTCAACAATTTTATGACGAGCGGCGACAACAGCAGACGCTTGTTGTCTTCTTAACATTGAATGAGCAATTTCAGGAGCATAAGCTAAGTATCCAATTCTTGACTCTACAACTTCTATTCCGGCAATTTCTAAACGCTCTGTGACTTCACGCTCAAGAGCTTTATTTACATCATCAAAATTAGTGCTTAATGTTACTGTCGCTCTTTCATCTTCAAAATGGTCATACGGAAAAGAACCTGCAAGTTTCCTAACTGCTGAATCCGTTTGAATTCTTATAAAGTTTTCGTAATTATCCACTTCAAACGTAGCCTTAAATGAGTCTTTAACTTTCCAAACTAAAATAACGCTAATCATAATTGGGTTTCCCATTTTATCATTGACCTTAATTTTTTCACTCTCAAAGTTTCTTGCACGTAAAGACAAGCTTGTCCAATTATAAAGTGGGTTGATCCAAAAAAAGCCGCTTTGTTTGACACTACCTTTATAGTCTCCAAAAAGCAATAGGACTTTTGAGCTGTTCGGACTTACTACAATAAAGCCTTTTATTAAAAGAACAAATATTAGAAATGACGCAACTCCCAACATCATATTATTAGAGATAAAGCTATAAAGCGCTAATGCTGTTAATACTAATAGCACGACAACAACCAAATAGCCATTTAACGGTGCTATAATTTTTTCTGTTTTCATAGTGAGTAATATTTTTTCATAGTGAGTAATATTTAAATGATATCATTTTGATATCACAAATGTAAACAATAATTCGATACAAAAACAAGCCTTTTAACTAATTCACCTATCTTTCTAGACTTCTAGACAATAACAGCGGACACAGACAGAAAAACTATGTGCAACGACCAACCTATAAAAGCACACGCCAGTCATTGGCGCGGACGACGTAATAGAAAGTTTTGAGAGAGAATCACAAGAGGGCTTTCAGTCTTGAGCGATTCTACAGCAAAGTCGAGCTTAGAGCGATAAACATATTCAACAAGGGCATCTATAAATCGTACCTGATTATCGGGACTTATTGTATCTTCTAAACTTGTAAAACGCAGTTGTTGATGAGAAATACCTATGATGTGCTGCATGCTTAGAAATATGAAAAATCTTCTTTTTATATCAACATTTTGGTATATTTGAGCATAATAAAACGGAAGTTTTTGCACAGGCTGACGTTGTGGGAAATTTAAATAAACCCAAAATGTCAAAGTTAAAGAATAATCGGGAAAAGTTAAACTTAACTCAAGAAGAATTAGCTACAAAATCTGGTGTTTCAGTTAGAACAATTCAGCGAATTGAGTCTGGAATAGAGCCAAAGGGATATACACTCAAAATACTGTCTAAAACCCTAAATATAGACCGAAATGAATTGATTAATAGAGAAGATAAAAAAACATCAATAAATTACCCATTAATTAAACTCATCAATCTTTCTTCTATACCAGCTACATTTTTTCCTCCTTTAAATATTGTTTTTCCGCTTTTTTTGATGTTTGTAAAAAAAGAATTTAATCCAATTTCAAAACAAATAATATCCGTTCAAATTTTATGGACAATTTTGTCATTTATTATATTCATGTTAAGCTCTTTTATGAAAAATTGGTATTCGCTTGGCAATAAGTTCACCTTAATTATTATGGTGATTTTGGTATTATCAAATTTCGCAATTATACTTTTAAATGCTAAAGCAATTGATAAAACCAAAGATCTAAAATTAAAGCTGAATTTTAGCCTAATATAATTTTGGCGTGCAATTGGCGGGTTATTGGCAACTAAATTTATATATAGGAAATCGTTTAATTCTCAATCTTTGTCGAAAATTAAATATTATGAAAAAACATTTTCTTTCGCTGGTAATTACCATCTTTTCAATTGGATTAGCAAATGCACAGGTACCAAAAAATTCTGAAATATTCCTGACTTTAAAAAAGCAGGACAGTATTTTCTTTGAACGCAGCTTCAACCTATGCGACTTGGAATATTTAAGCAATGCTGTTCATAAAGAATTAATGTTTTATCACGACCAAAGTGGTATTCAAAACAGGAGTATTTTTATAGAAAACACTAAAAAACACATCTGTGGTGACACAATAAGAAAGCCAATAAGAAAGGTTGTAGAAGAAAGTATGGAAGTTTTTCCAATGTATAATAATGGTGTTTTATATGGAGCTATTCAAAGTGGGATTCACGACTTTTACATAAGAGAAAAAAATAAAGCTGATGTTCATACAAGTAGAGCAAAATTTACCCATTTGTATTTACTTGAGAATGGAAATTGGTTGCTTAAAGTGGTGTTGAGTTTTGACCATAATGACCCATCTAACAAGGAAACTAAAAGCACATTTGAAAAAGAAATTGGAAATCTTTTAATACAAGAAAATGTACCTGTATTAGGATTAGGGATTATTGAAAATGGAAAACTAAAACAAATAAAGGTTTTAGGAAATATAGACAAAGGAATACCTGCTTCGTATAATTCAATTTTTAAAGTAGCATCACTTACTAAGCCAATCACAGCTTTGGTTACATTGAAATTGATTAGTGCAGGAAAATTAGGTTTAGACGAACCATTAGACAAGTATTGGAAAGACCCTGATTTAAAAAATGATAAGTGGACTGGAAAACTCACACCAAGAATTATCCTTTCTCATCAAACAGGATTTCCAAATTGGCGTTATTTAGCTGAAAATAAGACACTTTCTTTTGAATTTGAACCCGCTACTAAATTCCAATATTCAGGTGAAGGTTTTGAATATTTAAGAAAAGCCTTAGAAGTGAAGTTTCGTAAGAAACTTGAAAAGCTTGCAGATGAATTAGTTTTTAAACCTGCCAAAATGAATGATACTCACTTTTGGTGGGACAAGTCAATGGACGAAAAACGATACGTGAAAAACTATGATAAAGACGGCAAAGTATTGGATACGATAAAATACTACCAAGCAAATGCAGCTGCAAATCTCTTGACTACTGTTGAAGACTATGGAAACTTTCTTTCTTACATTTTGAACGGTGCAGGTTTATCGCAATCGGTGTTTGATGAAATGTCAAGAAATCAAGTACAACTTAAAGACAAAGATTACTTCGGACTGGGTTGGGAAAAATTAACAGGATTTAGTGGAGACGAATATGCTTTGATGCACACAGGGAAAGATCCAGGCGTAAACACATTAGCTATTATGTTTCCCAAAAGTAAAAATGGATATGTTATTTTTCTAAATGGAGATAATGCTGGAAAAATATTTGAAGAATTACTAACAAAGTATATGTATTTAGGTAAGGAACTGTGGGACAAAAGATAAACTTCCCACATCAGCTACGTTTTCGTTGCGTGCTTAGCACGAACAATGAAATCCGTGTTGAACAGCCTGTCCCGTTTTTACGGGAGAACCGGTCACTGGCAGAAAATATGGAGTTATCGTAAAGTTTAGAGAGAGAATAATCAAGAGGGCTTTCAGTCTTGAGCGTTTTTACAGCAAAATTCAGTTTAGAGCGATCAACATACTCAAAAAAGGCATCTTAAATCGTACCTGGTTATCGGGACTTATTGATATATTTGAGGATAATAAAACGGAAGTTTTTTCATAGACTAACTTTACTAGCTAGTGTAGAAAACCAAATCACAAGAAATAGTATTGAATAAAAGATATATATGACGAAATTCGAATGTAAAGAATTGTCAATTATTGACCTTGAATTTGGCTGCGAAATTACATTTTCTGAAAAACCAGATACTTGTGAGTCTTCAAATGAACTAACGGTTGACGAAATACTAGCTTCTTCAGGGCAATATATTATGCTTCAAAGAACTTATGCCGACGATGAATATGAGGGTGATTATTATTACTTTGAATCAAGCGACTTTGATAAGTCTTGTGAATTAGAAGAATTTAAAATTGAATTGACTCGTGCGAAATTTGTTATAAGTATTGATAATGAAATATTTGAAACAAAAATAAACGTAGAGGAGTTAGAATTTGAGAATTTGAAAATAGTTCTTTCTAAAATAATTAATGGAAAAGGAAATCTAATAATTAACGATGAATAGCTTTCTCTAATAACAAAACACGAGCTAGTAATACCAGCACAAGCAATTTCGGCATTAGGCTAAACTTAAAATTGGTGTTGTATTTGGGATGATTTGGCAAATCCGAAAACAGGGCATAATTTAAACCCAAACCCGCTTTAGTGCCAGAACATTATGTCCTAGAGCAAAAAAAAATCACGATGAAATGAAATTTATAGATTTATTTGAAATTGCAGTTAAACTCGGTTTTGGAGCAATTCCTGTAAAAGATGAATATTATAAAATAGCTTTTAAGAGTTGTAATTCATTAAATATAGAAATCTCTTTCCCGAATGATACGATTAATGAAGACTCAGAAGATTCTATAAATATTGATTGGGATTATAGCATCAGAAATGATCAGAATATAGAAATCCATAAAGAATGGTTTGATTATTATAAAGGAAATTCAAAAACAAAAATTGAAGATATGCAAAATGATATTTCAGAATACTTAAACAATTTTGCTAATTCTAAATTCAGTATAATCGAGAAGTCTGTCTTTTCTATTTTTGGAATACGTTTTCTAAAATATAAAAAGTTAGTATTTAAAAAAAATCACAATGAAAGCTCCACCACATAACAGATAAAGTTTCGTTGCGGCTGCAAGCCGAAAAATAAAACTCATGCTGAACAGCTTGGCCCGTTTTTTAACAGGAGAACTATTAAAAGTCAATGAATACTGTGCACTTTTCGTAAATTTTTGAATGAGAATGTCAAGAGGATTTTGTACCCAACCGCGCTGATTTGAAGTAATCGTTAGTGAATTTTGCAAACTGTAACCAAAACAATAAACAAATAATTAAATATTACACAAAGCCGTGTTGTAGTTATTTGCCATTCGTCTTTTAAAATTGAAAATCATTTGTAATGTTTGCTACGATGACGGCCAAAATGGGTCAATTTAAAGATGCTACAGAACAAGAAATCCCTTTTGGAAACTATTTCAAAAGGGATTTCTTGTACAATAGAACTGGGATTAAAATCCGTAGTTAACTCCTAATCCAAAAACTTCTCGTACTTGCACGGCTTGTATCGAATTGTCATCATAAATGGCTTGCACCGCTACATTAGCTGACATGTATTTATTGATTTTCATAATAATATTCATCTGGTAATCGATATCAACATTTTGTGGTTTGTCTAAATAATTAGAATATAAATTTAACCGATTTTCTATAGATACGTTAGTCATAATATTAAACTTGTAGTATGCTGAAATACTGGCTCCAAACTCAAATCGTGTTGCATCGCCTTGCTTTACGCCAAAAGAGGGACTTAATTCTGTAAAATGAGGATGAACAACGATCAGTTTTGCTGTTGCTGGTGAAAAATTCACACTCAAGTTATCATTTTTTTTCCAAAGCATTCCGGGTCCTAATTGAAAATAAGCAGGAGAGAAAAAATGGGATATTTTGGTCATATTTTTATCTAAACCAGTGTCCATTTGTGTTTTGAAATTAAAAAACATTGAATAATACCACTGTCCGTTTGCTTTCTTTCCGTAAAGCGAATTCAGCTCCAATCGGTCATCAGTTTTAGCTATTTTTTCATCTCCTTTTATTTTGGTTAAACCGTAGGCTAGAATCAGTTTATTATCCCAAATAACATTATCTTTTTTATAATTGAAGTCATAATTTAATCCAAAATTCCCTGCAACATTTGATGTTCCGCCACCCAACCACTGCTTGTTGTAAGCTGATTGATTGAAAAGTAACGAAATGTTACCTTTTTTGGTCCAATATTTTACGGTGTCTGTTGCTGTTTCTTGTGCAGCAGCAGAAAGTAGGGTAAAAAGCAATACGAAAGAAAAGGCTATTTTATTCATGATTTTCATTTTAAAATCCACAACTAAAGTATAAAATAATTACAATAAATTAGTCTTTCTTAGTCGATTTGTACAATGGCACTGCAGAGCACGCTTCGCCATACATAATACTTTTGGCAAATGGGTGTAAGTACTGTGCAGCCAAAACATAAGCTCTCATAGGAACAGCTTTCCTAGAGCAGCCTTTTATAATTACCGGTTTGTTTTGGTATACGGAGAAGTCTATTTTGGGCAAAAGTTCTTGGTATAAAGATGCTTCAAGATCGTCTAAGGTTCCGTTGATGATTTTCTTTGTAAATGGTGCTAATTGAATCGCAACTAGAATAGATGCCCAGGTTGGAACAATTGCATCGGTACTGCAATGAATCGATACATATTGATCTTGGTATTGCGACCAATCGTGATTTTTAAGCGCCTCTCGAAAGTCTTTTTCCCGTAATAAAAAACCCTCTAAAAGCCACTGCGAAATATCTATTTGTGCACGTATTCCTGAGGGATAATAATCCTCGAGATCGAAAACTTCTAGTACACTATTTGCAACTTTATTTATTATTTCTTCCATATTGAAAAGTTTAAAAGGTTTAAAGTTTAAAGTTGCTCAACCTTAAACTTTAAACCTGAAACAAATTTTACAACATTCCCAATTCTAATTTGGCTTCTTCGCTCATCAAATCTTTACTCCAAGGCGGATCAAAAGTGATTTCTACTTCAGCATCTTTTACACTCGCAATCGACTTTACTTTGTCTTCGACTTCTCGTGGTAAACTTTCAGCTACTGGGCAGTTGGGTGAAGTTAAGGTCATCAGGATTTTTACTTCATAATCGGTATTAACCATTACATCATAAATTAATCCTAATTCGTAAATATCTACAGGAATCTCTGGATCGTAAATGGTTTTTAATATTTTTACAATTGATTCTCCTAGTTCATTGGTGTCTATTTCTTGTTCCATTTTATTAACAATTTATTTTTTATTAATTTTTTTGAACCATATAAGGAATATAAGGTCATTTAAGTTATTCGTTTAATCTTCTAGATATCTATATCTTTCATTGACATAGGTTTTTTGTCCTTTTTTAAAAATATGTGTTACATTGAAATTGATTAATAATCCGATCGGAACTTCCAATAGTTTCATATAGGTTAATATTTGAGCTTCGTGGATAGGCAGTATTTTATCTACTGCTTTACGCTCTACAACTAAACTTTTTTCTACTAATAAATCACACCTTAATCCTGTTTCAAGATCTAAACCTTTATAATTAACTGGTATAATCCGTTAGGTATGGAATCCAAAACCTCTAATTGTTAATTCTTTTTTCAAACAAGTATGATAAACACTTTCTAAAAGGCCAGGGCCAAGATGCTTATGTACTTCAATAGCACAACCATTAACCTGATAAATTAAATCTTTTAAATATGTTTTGGTCATAAACTTTCTGTTTTTATTCTGACTTATATGACCTTAGATAACTTATATGGTTAAAAGAATTGGTTCGTAAATTAATTCTTCGCATCGAATGCCAAGGCATACATTTTTATATTTTTGATCATCGAAACCAGTCCGTTGGCACGGGTAGGCGATAGATGTTCTTTTAATCCTATTTGGTCAATAAAATCCATTTCTGCTTCTAGTATGTCCGAAGCTTTTTGATTGGAGAAAGTCCGAATTAAAATCGCAATAATCCCTTTGGTTAAAATAGCATCGCTATCCGCTGTGAAAACAATTTTATCTTCTGTTTGTTCTCCTTGCAACCACACTTTCGATTGGCATCCTTTGATGATATTGTTTTCGGTTTTGAATTCGTCCTTTATAATTGGCAGTTTTTTACCTAATTCAATAATGTATTCGTATCGCTCCATCCAGTCGTCAAACATGGAAAATTCATCAACTATTTCGTCTTGTATTTCTTTAATTTTCATAGCAGGCTGCATTAATTTCGGTATTATTCCTCTGTAACAAATGAATTTATTTTAGCAACAAATTGCTGTATTTCCTTTGGCGGAAAGCCATGGTCAAAATCTGTAGTTTCATAGGTTTTGCCTTTGTATGTAACTTTCAAATTGGCAATTGCCGCGCCATCATGAAACCTTTTTTCACTTGGGGCTTTAAATTTTGACAATTGTTCTATTTCTACCGTATCAAAATAAGTTATTATTTCTTTCCAGTCAGCCTCATTGATTTTTATGGGCGTCGCTTGACCCTGTCCATCTCGATCTTTGGATATAGTGACGGTCTTGTTTTTCACTATTATTTTTTGATAAAATCCTCTGGTATTGGCTGTGTATTCAATAATAGCGTTTTCCATATCTTGCGCTTTGGCACTATCGCAGCCGTTGCCTAAAAAGATAGTAAGGAACAAAATAGATAGTATTTTCATAAGAATAAAATTTTAAGATAACATTATTTGTGCTTTTTTGACTGCGGCTACCATCTGATCAATTTCTTCCTTAGTGTTATAGAAAGCAAACGATGCCCTGATTGTCCCAGGAATATCAAAGAAAGTCATGATGGGTTGGGCACAATGATGACCTGTGCGCACCGCAATTCCAAGTTTATCAATGATAGTGCCAATATCATACGGATGTATTCCTTCAATATTAAACGAAATTACGGAAGTTTTTTCTGCGGCAGTGCCATAAATCTTTAAACCTTCAATTTCTAATAAGCGTGCTGTTCCATATGCAAGCAATTCGTTTTCTTGTTGCTGAATGTTGTCAAAACCAACTTCATTCATATAATCAACGGCAGTTCCTAATGCAATTCCGCCGGCAATATTTGGCGTTCCTGCTTCAAATTTATGAGGTAGTTCAGCATAGGTTGTTTTCTCAAAACTAACGTCCTTGATCATTTCGCCACCACCTTGATATGGAGGTAATTTGTTCAACCATTCTTCTTTCCCGTATAAAATTCCGGTACCCGTTGGCCCACATAATTTGTGTCCCGAAAAAACGTAGAAATCACAATCTAAAGCCTGCATATCGGGTTTTAAATGCGGAACCGCCTGCGCACCATCTATCAAAACGGCTGCGCCAACAGCATGTGCTTTATCAATCATGTATTTTACGGGATTGATAGTTCCTAATGCGTTTGAAATATGATTGACCGTTACAATTTTAGTTTTATCAGAAAGTAATTTGTCATATTCGGACATGATCAACTCACCATCGTCATTCATTGGAATCACTCTTAGAACAGCGCCAGTTCTCTCGGCTAGCATTTGCCAAGGTACAATGTTGCTGTGGTGCTCTAATGCCGATACTAAAATTTCATCACCAGGTTTCAAAATAGAGGCAAAACCATTAGTTATAGCGTTTATTCCGTGTGTGGTGCCTGATGTAAATAATACTTCATGAGCAAATTTAGCATTGATATGATTTTGAATTTTCTTGCGAGATTCCTCATAGGCATCCGTTGCTAATTGGCTCAACGTATGCACGCCACGATGAATATTTGCATTGATTTCTTGGTAGTATTTTGAAATGGCATCAATCACCACTTGTGGTTTTTGTGTGGTCGCTCCGTTGTCAAAATAAACCAGCGGTTTTCCATTTACTTTCTGGGAAAGAATAGGAAAGTCGGCTCTAATTTTATTAATATCTAACATGTAGTTGTTTTTTTATTTCTAGAAAAAGAATAGATGACTAGGACTCTATTATTTAGAATTTTTCTAAATACAAAAGTAGTGAAAATCGAATTAATTTTTAGCAAACAGTTGTTAATTAAACCTCATTTTCTCATCCCATAATTAGTTTAAAAATGTGATTCCTTTTTATTAAATTGCTACAAATTAAATCGCTATGAAAAAATTATTCAAGTTTGTTGCCTTCGTAATTCTGGTCGGAATACTGTATGTTGGATTCACAAAGTATCCAAAACTGGATTTAATTTCGGGCTTTTCAGCCAAAAGTATGGCGTCTGGTCATTTTTTAGATAATCGTTCACAGGAAATAATTGAAAAAGGGGACAATGATATCGATATGATTGATTTAGCCAAAAGCACCATCAATGCTGCAGAAAAGTATGCATCAGCTTCGGTTTATGGTTTAAAAGAACGAAAAGCAATTTACCGCGAAGGGTTGGGCGCCACTTTAATCAATGATGATTTTGATGTTTCAAAACCGTATCTGGTTCCTAAAAGAAGGGTACCGAACAATGTAATACCTTTTCCGTACGGGAACAAAGAACCTAAAGATACCATATTTGCTAACGTTGATTATACCAAACTAAATGCGGCTGTGGCCAATGCTTTTGATGTAAAAGGGCAAATCAAAAAGAGAACACGTTCCTTATTAGTAATTTATAAAGACAAAATCATTGCAGAGAAGTACGACACTGGTTTTGATAAAAACAGCAAATTATTAGGTTGGTCCATGACCAAAAGTATCACAAGTGCAATGTTTGGTGTTTTAGAAAAACAAAGAAAATTTGACATTAATGCGCCAGCTCCTATTCCTGAATGGAAAAATGACAGCCGAAAATTGATAACCACAAGTGATTTGCTGCACATGAACTCTGGTTTACAATGGGTTGAGGATTATAATACCATCTGTGATGCTACCGAAATGCTTTTTCAAGCCGAAGATATGACCCGCGCACAATTGGAAAAACCGGCAGAATATAAACCAAATATGAAATGGAATTATTCTTCTGGAACTACAAATTTACTATCTGGGATTTTGCGGAAGCAATTCAAAACGCATCAAGAGTACTTAGATTTTTGGTACACAGACCTAATTGATAAAATAGGTATGAATTCTATGGTGATTGAGACCGACATGGCGGGGAATTATGTGGGCTCGTCCTACGGTTGGGCAACTACTCGGGATTGGGCTAAGTTTGGCTTACTCTATTTACACCAAGGCAACTGGAACGGGGAACAGGTATTTAATGAAAGCTGGGTAAAATACACCACAACTCCTACCAATAGATCTGAGGGAAGATATGGCGGACATTTTTGGCTCAATGCAGGTGGACATTTCCCAGATGTACCAAGAGACATGTATCACTGTAGCGGTTTTCAAGGGCAAATGGTGGCGATTATTCCGTCACTTGATTTAGTCATTGTACGATTGGGCTTAAAAGAAGAACCTGAATTTGATTTCAATGAAATGTTGAAAGGGATTGTGGGGAGTTTGGGAAAAATCAAATAAACAAACTTTTTATGTAGAGTAATGTATTGATTATTTTTTGCTAACTAAAATGAAATAGTTTCTGATCCTATTTTTAAGTGGCGTAAACCCCAATGAAATCAAGCGTTTAAAAATTGTTTCCCTCATAAGTAAGGGAAACAATACTAGTTAGTATTAATTTTTATTTAGGAGAAAAGATGTAACATTTTCGGCTATTAATCGAAAAATTATTTAAAAAATAAAGTCACTTTAGAAGGAATTCAAGGATACATTGGTGTAAGTGGTAGTTCATCAAAGAAGAACACAGAATCACAAAGTCCCGAGTTTCTGATTTTTTGTGGCATTGACATGACAACTATTTAGCGCTACTTATCGCATCAATAATTCATTAATTTTATTGTATAATAATTTTTCGTCTATTGGTTTTGAGATGTAATCATTCATGCCTATTTCCAATGACTTTTTGATGTCGACAGAAGTAACATCTGCAGTTAGCGCAATAATTGGAATTTTAGACTTCATTTTTTTTCTAATGAATTCTGTTGCTTCAAAGCCATTAATTTCTGGCATTTGAATGTCCATTAATATAATATCATAGGTGTTGTTCTGAAGTTTTTCTATAGCAATTTTCCCGTTTTCAGCAATATCGCATTCGAGTCCAAAATCTTCTAATATCATTTTTATTAAAAGCTGATTGAGTGGCATATCCTCTGCTACTAACACTTTTACATTGGTAAGTTTATTGTCTTTATTTAATTGAATTGCTGATTCAACTGGCATTTCGAGAGTGGTGTTTTTAAAACTCATAGAAAAACCAAAAGTAGAGCCTTTTCCTAATATACTTTTTACAAACAGTGTTCCGCCTTGAAGTTCTACTAGTTGTTTAACGATGGCAAGGCCTAATCCTGTTCCTCCATACAATCTAGATGTTGCATCAAATGCTTGCTCAAAATTATCAAAAATAGTGTCGAGTTTGTTTTCTGGAATACCAATTCCGGTATCGGTTAGCGCAAATTCAATAGTGGTTTTTTCAGCATTCTGGTCAAGAATTTTTATGTCTAAAGTGATTGTTCCTTTCTCTGTAAACTTAATGGCGTTGCTTATTAAATTCAAAAATATTTGTCGCAATCTAATGTCGTCACCCAAAACTATTTTTGGAATAGCGCTGTCAATATTTTTCACCAATTCTATATTTTTTTTCTCGCATTTCACTACAAATAAGTGAAAAATTTCGCAGATTGTTTGGTTTAAATTGAGTGGATTTTCTTCAAAATTCATTTTTCCCGCATTCACTTTGGCAAGATCAAGAATGTCGTTAATAATTACAATTAAAGAATTCCCAGAGGTTTTAACGGCGTTAACACATTCTTTTTGTTGGCTGTTTAATTCTGATTTTAGTAGCACATTTGTAAATCCAATAATAGCATTCATTGGTGTTCGAATCTCGTGACTCATGTTAGACAAAAATTGTTGTTTGGCTTTAAGTGCGTCCTCAGCAAGTTTTGTTTTATGCTCTGCATTGGCAATAGCTTCTATTAATTGGTCTTTCAAATGTACCTGCTTAGTAACTTCATTAGCAATTATTGTAACGCCCGAAATGGTTTTGTCAGCTTCTAAATAAGGCTGATATACAAAATTGAAATATCCATCTTCCATTTTTCCTTTTCGTAAAAGCGATACACGATGTTCATATCCATTAAATGGTTTTCCTGTGGTAAATACTTCATTTAATAAACTAGGAAATTCGGTAGATGCAATTTCTGGCAAAACATCAAAAAATGATTTTCCTTCTACGTCATTTCCTTTACCCCAAACTTTTTTTACACTATCGTTGGCAAGTATAATTTTCATATCTTTTCCTTTGAGAATCGCAAAGGCAAATGGCGATTGCATAAGCATCATATCATAGCGTTTATTGCTATCTTCCACAATTTTCATGGCTTTTTTTTCGGATTCAGCTTGAACTTCGAGAATTTTCATCTCTTTTTCTTGAACCTCTAAAGCTAGTTTTCTAACCGCTGTAATGTCAATAATAGTGAGTACAATCAATTCTTCATTTTGACTTGGTTGACTCACTCTATGTGCATTTAACAATAATATTTTATGTCCTATATTTGAAAAAATATGATCAATCTCAAAATCATGAAACCGAACATTATTGGGAACAATATCTTCAAGAAGTTTTCGTAATTCAGGAAAACTCCATTGATTATCATTTAATTTATAAAGTGATTTTCCAATACTTTCTTGCTCAGAAACACGAAAGGTTTTGCAAAAAGATTCATTAGCAGAACGAATCTTCATATCTTTATCAAGAATAAGCATGGGTTCGTGAATGGTTGATATAATCGCCTCAGAATAAGAATATAATTCTTCTATTTGTTGGTTACGAGCGTGCAATTCTTGATTACTTGTTGTAAGTTCTTCGTTTGTAGATTCTATCTCTTCTTTAGATGTTTCTAGTTCCTCATTTAAACTTTGTAGCTCTTCGTTGCTAGAAACAATTTCTTCATTTAAGCTTTGCAATTCTTCGTTACTAGATTCTTGGTCAAGAATTATGGATCCCATATCGGCTCTTGCGGCGACTAATTCTTCTTCTAGTTTTTTAATGCGTCGGTCTTTGGCAACAGAAATATTTTGGGAGGATTTTATGGGATCTTCTTCAACTTCTGAAACTTGTTGACCCGTAAACACCACAACCAATAAAGGTTCTTCGCCTTCAATGGTAATGGGTGTAACTTCTAAATTAACGATTCTATATGCATTTTCATTTTTATCACGATTCATTTCAATACCTATTTTTACAACCGTTTGTTCGGTTTTAATGGCATTATGAATGGCATTTCGCAACTCAAATGTTATTTCTGGATGTGCCATTTTCAAAACATTAAAACTGGCTTTGCCTGAAGAGTGTTGCAAATAAAGCGATGTACTTCCTCTAAATTGAAGGATGTCTAAGTCGTAATTAACTATTACACTTGCAGGAACATAATTTTCGAGCAATACAGTATCGAAAGCTAAACCAATAGTTCCATTTGCCGGGCTGTTCGTTTTTTTAAGGATTCGAGCCAGACTGCTATTTTTATTGGGCATAATACTGTTTGCTGTTCTTGAGTTTAAATTGGAAATGGTATTTAATCTTGAATAATTTTTTCGACAATAAAATTTATATTTTTTATTTGTAACTCCAAACAAATGTCCAGAAGACCCAATCGTTTCTGACTTTCCTAGCATTAGACAACCCCCATCATTTAGTGCATAATGAAAAGTGGAAATGGCTTTTTTCTGCGCAATTGTGTCTAAATAAATAAGCACATTGCGGCAACTAATTAAGTCCATTTTAGAAAATGGTGGATCAAGCAAAATATTGTGTTGTGCAAAAACACAAACATCACGCAAGGATTTACAAACGCGATATTTATCTTTAGTTTTAGTAAAAAATCGTTGCAATCTTTCTGGAGAAACATTTGCCAATTGATGGGCAGAATATTCACCAATACGCGCTAAATTAATGGCTTCTATACTTAAGTCTGACGCAAATATTTGAAGAGGAATGTTATTTTTTGTGTGGTCTTGAATTTCTAATAATAACATAGCTATAGAATATACTTCTTCGCCTGTTGCACAAGCTGCAATCCATATTCTTACACTATCACCAGCAGTTTTATTCTTTATTATTTTGGGTAAAATTGTATTTTTTAAAAGTAAAAAAGCATCGGCATCTCTAAAAAAAGCAGTTACATTTATAAGTAAATCGTGGTAAAGTAAATCAATTTCAGAAGTTTGATAGAGAAGCAATGCCGCATATTCTTTTAATGTTTTTATATTGTGAATCAGCATTCTGCGAGTTATCCTTCTCTTGATCGTATTCATCTTGTAATGACTAAAATCTACATTTTTGCTCTTGTGAAGTACTTGTAGTATATGTTGTAAAGCGGGATCATTATTTTCTATTTCTGATTCAGGTATATTTTTTATGGGTCTTAGAGTAGCCAAAGGATGTTTACTAATTCGGTTTATTTCCAAGCCAATTTCTTTTGGTGATAAAATAAAATCAACAACTCCAGAAGCAATAGCCGAGTGAGGCATACTAGCAAACTTAGCCGAATCATCTTGAGCAAAAGTTATGCCTCCAACTTGTTTTATTTCTTTTAAACCAGCGGTTCCATCATGAGCATTTCCTGATAGCACAACTCCAATAACATTTTCTTTATGCGTTTCTGCCAATGATGAAAAGAGTAAATCAATTGATAAATTTGATTTTCTTTTTTCGGGTCTTGGAATTAATTTGATATGCCCATCTACTACTTTAATCTCTTTATTGTATGGAATTACATAAACATTATTAGGAATCATTTTTTCCATATCATCAATATCTTGTACCACCATTTGGGTTACTTTAGATAGTAAAGAAGGTAAAATACTTTTGTGATCTGGACTTAAGTGCTGCACATATATAAAAGCCATGCCTGTAGTAGGCGAAAGATTCTGCAGCAATTCTGTAACCGCCTCAAGACCGCCTGCTGATGCACCAATTGCAACTATAGGAAATTCATGAGATTCATTGCCTAGTTCTTGCTTAGAGTTTAATTCAGATTGTGAATCATCTTTGTCAGAATTTTGATTTGGCGCTACCTTTTGCTTTTTTGAAAGTATTAAAGGAGTATTTTTTGGAAGTGCTGATTTCATTTTCGCCATAATTTATTTTAGGGAAATAGTAAATCAATCTAAACTTGTCTAAATAAACAAATGTTAATTGTACTCAAATGTAGTCTAATTTGAGTTCATAGACTATAAAACATTGACAATTGAAAATTATATGTTTTTTGGATTTTTATTATTTCGGGCAAATGAATTTTTTTTGGAAAAATTTGAATCATTAAAAGTCTATAAATATATATAACAAGGCTTTACGACAATTTTTTGCTGATTGGATTTCAAAAGAATATATGTTTAACCCCGATAGAAATGAAAATCCTTTTTGAGGTTTTTACCGAAAAAAGATTACTTCACCAACTTGCTATTTTATTTTGGTGATCATTGCATTTCATTTGCAATGTATAGTAGGATTAGTTCCTAAAAATAAACCCGACAGGTTTCTAAAATCTGTCGGGTTCTGTATATCAGGTTTTAATTAAACTACAAATCAAATCCCATTTTCACGCCCAGTTTGGTAGCGATAATTTTGGTGATTCGTTGTTTTAATTCTGGTATTTTGATGCTTTCGATAACCGCATTGGAGAACGCGTACATTAATAATGCTTTTGCTTCTTTCTTAGGGATTCCGCGTTGTTGCATGTAGAACATTGCTGTTTCATCAAGTTGACCAATGGTGCAACCGTGAGAGCATTTTACATCATCGGCAAAAATTTCTAATTGTGGTTTAGCATTAATAGTCGCCTTATCACTCAATAAAATATTGTTGCTTTTTTGAAAAGCATTTGTTTTTTGAGCTTCTCGTTCTACGAAAATTTTCCCGTTAAAAACGCCCGTTGAACGATCAGAGAATATGCCTTTGTAATCCTGATGACTTTCGCAGTTTGGCGTAGCATGTTGCACCAGTGTGTAATGATCTACGTGTTGCTTGTCGCCAATAATCGTAATTCCGTTCAGGTAACTCACAATTCTTTCTCCAAAATGGTAAAAATTGAGGTTGTTTCTCGTAAGGTTTCCACCAAAACTGAATGTATTTACAGCTACACTGCTTTCCTCTTGTTGTGAAACGTAAGTGTTATCGATCAAGTTAGCGGTAAGAGTATCGTTTTGAATTTTATAAAAATCAACTATAGCACGTTTTTGAGCAAAAATCTCAGTAACTGAATTGGTTAAAACTGGATTTTCGTTCAAACTCTGATGACGCTCGATAATTTGAACGTGTGCATTTTCGCCTACTACTATCAAGTTGCGAGGTTGTACTAAAAGCGCGGCTTCATTTCCCGTAGAGAAATATATGATTTCAACTGGTCTGTCTGCTACTTTACTTTTCGGAATATTGATATACGCTCCTTCATTGGCGAAAGCCGTATTCAAAGATGTTAAACTTTCTT
Organism: Flavobacterium frigidum; assembly: GCF_048286795.2. Lineage (NCBI taxonomy): Bacteria > Pseudomonadati > Bacteroidota > Flavobacteriia > Flavobacteriales > Flavobacteriaceae > Flavobacterium > Flavobacterium frigidum. Next base: position 649,559 of record NZ_JBLVPT020000001.1, on the reverse strand, counting down.
CCTTATTTGCAATTTGATTGAAATATGTATCAACAATTGTTTTGTATTTTGATTTAGTCAATGCCGATGAAAGCAAGCAGACATCTATGCCTTCATGCGTTGTAGCCGAAAGATGGGAGCTAAAAATACCATCAATAAAGACTATTTTATAGCTGTCTATTTCATGTAAAAAGTATTTTTTTACATCAGAATATTGCACAGTATTTTCTTGTTTCGGAAAAACGGTAAAGTCATTTTTTAGTACCGCATTGAGTGAGGTATATTTCCAAGCTTCTTCTTTTTTGGTTGGGAAACCTTTGTTCTCAAAGTTTTTTAGTGCTGCTGTGCGTACATCGTGAAGTTCAGCATGAACATCGATGCGCTCTTCAAAAGCCATAAACGACGAGATTAATTTTTCTTTTAATTCCATTTTAATTTTAGTCTTAAAGTCGAAAGTCGAAAGTCGAAAGACCTTGGATTGTCAACATAACGTTATTTATGAGTTTATAATCTGAAAGTATTTAAAGTTATATTGAGGTTACCTCTTTATGACTTTAAACTTTATGATTTTGGGCTCAGATATTTAATAAAACCACTTAACAATTTTGATATTTCTGTAACTGATTCTAAAAGTTTTTCAAATTCTTCTTTAGTAATATAATTCAAGTCAAATGCTAGATATAGTTGAGAACGAACTTCTCCAGCGGAGGCTTTTGCAACATATAAAAAGTAAATAAACTCTTTGTCAGTATTTCTCTCAAATCCCTCGGCGATATTTGACGATATAGAAATTGAAGCGCGTCTGATTTGTCTAGTGAAATCATAGTCTTTTTTGAAATTTGTGTTTTCAGTAATGAGGTAAATTCATTTGTTAAAAACTCTTGCTCTTTGCCAAGAATTAATTTCTTCGAAAGAATTAAATTTCCCCATTCTCTTTTTCTTTTGACTTTATGACCTTAGGCTTTTGACTATTTAATTTTAAGCTTCTTGTTCTTGTTTAATCCAGTCATATCCTTTTTCTTCTAGCTCGTGGGCTAATTCTTTTCCACCGGATTTTACAATTTTTCCGTTGTACAAAACGTGAACAAAATCAGGAACTATGTAATCTAGCAAACGCTGGTAGTGCGTAATGACTACGATTGCATTTTTATCGCTTTTAAGTTTATTAACACCATTAGCAACGATACGTAAAGCATCGATATCCAATCCAGAATCGGTTTCGTCAAGGATCGCTAATTTTGGTTCTAGCATAGCCATTTGAAAAATTTCGTTACGCTTTTTCTCTCCACCCGAAAATCCTTCGTTTAAAGATCGTGACAAAAATTTACGGTCTATTTCTAATAATTCTGATTTTTCACGAATCACTTTTAGCATTTCATTAGCCGGCATTTCTTCCTTACCGTTTGCTTTGCGTGTTTCGTTGATAGCTGTTCTCATGAAGTTAGTTACTGAAACACCAGGAATTTCAACAGGATATTGAAACGAAAGGAAAACGCCTTTATGTGCTCTTTCTTCTGGTGCCAAATCAGCCAGGTCTTCCCCGTCTAATCCAATTTCACCTTGAGTTACCTCGTAATTTTCGTTTCCTGCAATGATGGAAGCAAGCGTACTTTTTCCGGCACCGTTAGGACCCATTATAGCATGAACTTCTCCTGCTTTTACTTCAAGGTTTATCCCTTTTAATATTTCTTTGTCACCTATTGAGGCGTGTAAATTTTTTATTGATAACATGTTTTTTTTGTTTAAAGTTTAAAGTTTAAAGTTCTCGTGTTTACTGAAACTTGGTGCCTTTAAAATCTTTCTTGTTTAAATATGATATAAAATTGTTTATTTTTCCACTTAAATTTTCGAAGTCAGTTTTTAAAATTTCAAACTCTTCTTCATTTATATAATTATAATCCAAAACTCGGTATAATTGCGACCTTGTTTCTCCAGCAGATCCTTTTGCGATAGACAGAAATTGTCTAAATTCTAAATTTCCGTTTCTTTCAAAACCTTCAGCAATATTGTCCATTACTGAGCCAGATGATGCTTTTATTTGATCCTTAAATCTGAAATCATTTTTTAAATTTGATTCTACAGCAATAATATGAATTTCTTTGGCCAGTCGTCGAGCCTCTTTCCAAATTTCTAAATCTTCGAACCTAGTTATTGTCGCCATTTATTTTTGTTTAAGGTTTAAAGTTAGTCATAAGTTGCTCAACTTTAAACCTTAAACTTTAAACAAATTTTTATCCCACTGAACCTTCTAACGAAATTTCTAATAACTTCTGTGCTTCCACAGCAAATTCCATTGGTAATTTATTTAAAACCTCTTTACTGAAACCATTTACAATTAAAGCAATTGCTTTTTCTGTTGGAATTCCGCGTTGGTTGCAATAAAAAACTTGGTCTTCGCCAATTTTACTCGTTGTAGCTTCGTGTTCTATTTTTGCAGTTGGATTTTTACTTTCGATGTATGGAAAAGTATGTGCGCCGCAGTTATTTCCCATTAACAAGGAGTCGCATTGCGAAAAATTTCTTGCGTTATCTGCATTTGGTGAAATGCGCACCAAACCTCTGTAACTATTTTGTGATCTTCCAGCAGAAATTCCCTTTGAAATAATCGTTGATTTAGTGTTTTTTCCTAAATGGATCATTTTGGTTCCAGTATCAGCTTGCTGGAAATTATTAGTTACTGCAATCGAATAAAATTCACCAGTTGAGTTGTCACCTTTTAAAACCACTGATGGATATTTCCAGGTAATTGCGGAACCTGTTTCTACCTGTGTCCAAGAAATTTTTGCGTTTTTCTCGCAAATCCCTCTTTTGGTCACAAAGTTATACACACCACCTTTACCTTCTTTGTTTCCTGGATACCAGTTTTGTACGGTTGAATATTTTATTTCGGCATCATCAAGCGCAATTAATTCGACTACTGCCGCGTGCAATTGATTTTCGTCACGACTTGGAGCCGTACAACCCTCTAAGTACGAAACATAACTGCCTTCATCGGCAACTAATAAGGTTCTTTCAAATTGTCCTGTACCGGCTTGATTGATTCTAAAATAAGTGGAAAGTTCCATTGGACAGCGAACGCCCTTTGGAATATAACAGAAAGATCCATCAGAGAAAACTGCGGAATTCAAAGCTGCATAATAATTGTCTTTTTGTGGAATTACGGTACCTAAATACTTGCGAACTAATTCTGGATGCTCTTTAATAGCTTCGGAAATACTCATAAAAATAATTCCTTTTTCGCCCAATGTTTTTTTGAAAGTAGTTGCAACAGAAACCGAATCGACTACGATATCCATAGCTACATTATTCATCATTTTTTGCTCATCGACAGAGATACCTAACTTTTTGTACATTTCTAAAAGTTCAGGATCTACATCGTCTAATGTTTTATTAGGGTCGACTGCTTTTGGAGCTGAATAGTACGAAATCGCTTGAAAATCAGGTTTAGTGTAGCTTACATTTGCCCATTCCGGCTCAATCATTTGCTCCCAAGCACGAAAAGCCTCAAGGCGCCAATCGGTCATCCATTGTGGTTCTCCTTTTTTGTGCGAAATAGCACGAACGATATCCTCGTTTAAACCTATAGGAAAGGTCTCGGCTTCCAGCTCCGTGTAAAATCCGTATTCGTATTCTTTATTTTCGAGTTCGATTTTTAAGTCGTCTTCTGTATATTTGCTCATTGTTATTTAAAGATTTAAAGATTTAAAGATTCAAAAATTGAATATTAAACTTTATTATTTGTGTCTAAATATTTAATAAAATTAGAAAGGTTTTGAGAAATTTCAATTGTTAAATTATAACATATTTGAATCTCTTCATGATTGCAAAAACCTAACTCCCTTGATAATATCAACATATTCCTAACCTCAGCACAACTGCCTTTAGAGATTTTTAAATATCTTGTAAATTGCCTATTACTGTTGTATTCTGAACCTTCGGCAATATTATTTGTAATTGAAACTATAGCTCTTTTAATTTGGTCTTTAAAACCAAATTCCTTTTCTAAAGATTTATTGTTTAATAATTGAAAAATTAATTTAGTCAAGACAATACCTTTTTTATGAACATCAAATTCTTCAAATGATTTTGTCATACTTTCATAATCTTTTAATCTTTAAATTTTTCAATCTTTTAATTAAAGAGAGAAACTTTCTCCACATCCACAAGTCCTAGTGGCGTTTGGATTATTGAAAACAAATCCTTTTCCGTTTAATCCGCCTGAAAATTCGAGAACGGTTCCTGCTAAATATAAAAAAGATTTTTTTTCAACCGCTATTTTTACATTATTGTCTTCAAAAACCTTGTCGTTCTCACCTAAATTTTTGTCAAACTTTAATTCATAAGACAATCCCGAACATCCTCCGCTTTTTACGCCTACTCTAACATAATCTTGAGTTGCGTCAAAACCATCATCGTTCATCATAGCAACGATTTTTTTACTTGCTGTATCTGATACTTTTATCATAGCTTATATTGATATTGTCTAAATTATCTGCAAAGATACGTCATATTTCGTTTTTTACATAATTACTAACATTATTATAACTTATAACTCAATAGCCAAATCTAACTTAAACAAAAAATCCTCTATCGATACATTGAAAGAGGATTTTGGAAACTGATAGTTGAAATTTTATTGTTAATTATCCTTTAATGGATAAATATTTTGTGTTACTATTTTCTGCTTTTTATTTCCTTAATTTCTTTTTGCAACTCTTCAATCATCGCTTGTTGTTCTTGCATTGCTTTTACTATTGGCGCAAGTAGATCATTGTAACGAAGGCTTAACATTCCTGCATTATCTTTAGTAATTATGCTATTATCTTTAACATTAAATTTGTTAAGTGTGCTTTCCAATTCCTGTGCTATAAAACCATATTCTATTGTTGGGTTTGTGGTGGTTTCTAAAATAATTGGTTTGCCTTCACTGTCTTGAACATCTTTGCGAGTATAAGAAACAGGGTTCAATTGTTTGATAAATTCCAATCCAAGATTTGATTTTTTGATGTTAGATTTCCAGCGATTGTCTGATGTAATTGTCCAAGGTACTTGAACACTCGCTAGAGTTACGGCGGTGTTACCTATGCGCACTTGATTGCTGTTCGTTGGACTTGCAACTTGAACGTTGAAACCAACTGCAGTATTATTGTTACCCGAACTTACTTGAGAAAGGGCACGACAGCCGACAGCCGTATTGCTTTGTCCTGTAGTATTAGTTACAAGAGATCTGGCCCCAATTGCAGTATTCTCAATTCCCCCAATATTTTGAGAAAGAGAAAAAGTCCCTACCGCAGTATTATCGTCTCCATTTGTATTGCTAGAAAGCGAGCTACTTCCAATTGCAGTATTTTCAGATCCAATTGTATTGCTAAATAGAGCATTATCTCCGATTGCAGTGTTATTGTTCCCGTTTGTATTGCTTGAAAGCGATCTACTTCCAATTGCAGTATTATCAAACCCTGAATTACTACTCACAAGTGAATTAAACCCATAGCTTGTATTAAAACTTTCAATTCTTCCAGCAATAATGTTATTTCTCTTAAAAATTACATCGGAAAGGTTTGTAGTTCCAATAAAATTTGATGCTGTTGCAGTATTTCCATTTAAACCCCAAGAGTTACCACTTGTTGCTGCAAACAAAGCATAAGGTACACTTAACATTTGGCTAGTTCCAGAAATAGAGTACGTTGTTCCACCTGTTGGATCGGTTTCGGTTTTAATAAAATAAGGTCCGTTTGCCCAGTTTATGGTTGTAAAATTTCCTGCTACCAAGGTGCCACCGCCAATTTCTATCGAGGCAAGACCATTCGCATTGGTTGGTGTAGTGTGTCTTTCAATGTAAACTGCTGTACCAGTTGCTGTGGTTTGCAATATGCTTATTTGTATCCCAACGTTGGCATTTGCTACTAATGCGCCAGTTGTATTTCGCACTACAGCTTGATAACTCATGCGGTTTGGTGCTTGTGCTGTGGCAGAAAAGAGAGCAAAGAAAAAAGAGCAAAGAATAAAGATTGTTTTGATATTGTTTGTAAATGTTTTCATAATAGCTTTAGTTTTTAATAATTTTGAAAGTTTTTAATGATTTGTTGTTGTCTGAAACAGTCAAAAAATAAATAGCCTTTGATAAATTCTGTAAGGATATCTGCGTTTCTTTTTGCAAAATTTTATTAGATTGAATAACTCTTCCGTTCAAGTCAAAAAGTTGGTAATTGATGTTTTCTGAATTGTAATTTGCAATGGATAAAATTACCAAAGCTGTTGTAGGATTCGGATAAACGCTCATTGTTAAGCTAATTTCTGGAAAATCGGTTGTTCCTAATGCAAAAATTTCAACCGGTTGTTGCGCTCCTTGATTGATTGAGCCGTTTGACCCAACGGCATTGGTGTAAAACACTTGTCCAACCGTAAAACTTGATGATCCACCAGAACCAGTTGCGTTTCCGCCAGAGGCAACAGTTGCATTTTGTGCCATAAGTTTTGGTAAACAAAAAAGCATAAATAGAAGTATAATTTTTTTCATAATTCTTAAGTTTTATTGTTTTACTATTTTTTGAGAACTATTAAAACTCGAATTGGAAATATTGAGAATATAAATTCCGCTTTGTAAATGGTTTAAATCTAAAGCTTGATTGCTTAGATTTTTTAGATTGGAATTATAAATAATTCTTCCATTAAGATCGACTACTGAGATAATAGCATCTTCTAGGGAATTTTCGGTTAATATGGTAAAAATACCTTTTGATGGGTTGGGTGCTATGCCACATTTGTATTTAGAGAAATCTAAATTTGATAAACTTGTCGGGCAAGAAATCAAGAATGGTATAGTAGATGCTACAGTAGAGTTATTACCATATTGATTGAAAACATTGGATCCCCAATAAAAAAAAGTACCATCTGTTTTTATTGCTGCTGATAACTGTGAACCACCATGAATAGAATCCCAATTAATGTCAGTTCCTATTTGGACTGGAGCGAAAGCACGGGTTGTTGAATTATTGCCTAATTGACCACTTCCATTACTTAGCCAAGCCCATAAACTACCATCGGTTTTTATAGCAAGGTTATGATCTGTACCAGAACTAATCTTTGACCAGTTAGTGGCCGTACCAACTTGTGTAGGGATGTTTAAATTTGTAATGAAAGAAGGACTACCGCCTGTTTGTCTGCCCCAATGCCAAAGTGTTCCGTCAGATTTAATGGCTGTGGTATGACTTGATTTTGTGCTTATTTTTTGCCAATCTGTACCTCCAACCTGCACTGGCATTGTTCTGTTGCTAGAACCAGATCCTAAACCCAATTGACCCAAATCATTACGTCCCCAAGTCCATAAACTACCATTAGATTTTAGTGCCATAGTGGTTGACAAACCTGCGCAAACGGTTGACCAATCGGTATCTGAACCTACTTGTGTTGGCAAAGATGTGTTTAAAAGTGAGTTATTTCCTATCTGACCATTACCACCAGAACCCCAAACCCAAAGCGTACCGTTATTTTTAATGGCTGCAACATGTTCAAAACCTGCACTCATACTATTCCAGTCCGTATCGGTTCCGACTTGTGTTGGCGTTGTTACATTGTTTGTAAATGTATTGTTTCCTACTTGACCAAATAAATTGTCGCCCCAGACCCACAATGTTCCATCGGTTTTAATAGCCATGGTGTTTCTATCGCCAGCAATTACTTTTAACCAATTAGTTTGCGTGCCAATTTGTATAGGTATTGGAGCTCTTGTAACTGTACCGTTTCCTAATTGACCATCGGTGTTTACGCCCCATCCCCAGAGCGTACCATCGGGCTTTATAGCCATAGTATGATTGTAACCAACGCTAAAAGTTTGCCAACATTGCGCCTCTAACTGCTCTGAACAAATAATTATAAACAGTAAAATAATTTTTTTCATGCTATTTAATTTTAAAAGTTGTATCTCATTCGATGCGTTGGTAAACGCGTTTGAGATTTCCTTTAAGCATCATTCTATTTGCTTAGGCATAATAGGGAATGCTCAATTCTTTGTTCGTATTTGAGTTTACAAACACCACATTTTTCCGAAAGTGTACCATTGCGCAATTTCAAGATTTTTACCACATTATAAGTTTTAGATTTAAATTATGGGTTATATTTTTTTAAATACTCTTGTGCTATTACCATTAAACAGGAGTGTGTTTCCGTCTGTAGATATTAAAAATGTTACTCTTTCTTCTTCTTTGGTTTGCAAATTGAAAAAGAACAGATTATTGCCATTTGTGTACCACCCACTAGTTATAAGGTTATTTACAGGATTGCTTGGTGTGCCAAACCAATTGTCAACCTCCCCGTTAGCTTTAAATTGGAAAAAATAATCTGTAACCACCGTAAAACCACCGCTACTCAACACTTCGGTAAAGCGCCATGTTCCTATAAATTCTGGATTAAGTTCTTTTGTAGTTACCTCACTGCCTTCATCATCTTTACTGCACGAAACACAAATAACTACAAAGAATAATGTTGCTAAAATTGTTTTTAATGTTTTCATAATTTTTTTGATTTTTGTTTAATAGATCCTTTGATAAACTCTGTTCAAACTGCCTTTGAGCATCATTCTGTTTTCTTCGGCGAAATAGGGAATACTCAATTCTTTGTTCGTATTTGAGTTTACAAACACCACATTTTTTCCGAAAGTGTACCATTGCGCAATTTCAAGATTCGTATTGCCAGATCCTTCATAACTTACGTTACCAGATCCACCTGCGCTACTACCAGTCCATGTTCTGCATTCGCCATTTGCATTAAACTGCAAAAAATAATCAGTAGAAAAAGAGGAATAAAACTGTCCACTACCACTACTAATTACTTCTGTAAAACGCCATTTTCCTACCAAGGCTCTATCTCTATTGTTCTTTTTTGTTGAAGTACCGCTTGAACCAGAAGATGTGGTTGTGCCACCGCCACTGTCTATGGCAATAGTATTGCCACCTTGACTGGTTGTCAATGTACTTCTGTCGAGCACCAATGCTAAAATTTGGTTGTTATATTCTGGAAAAGTAATATTGAAATGCAATTTCTTATTGACTATTGCTGCAGTTATGTTGTACCTTTTTTTGGTGTCATTTTCTGTGATTATGCCAGTGCAATTTGTAGCAGATGTTTCAGAAGCAGTAATGTTAGCCTCTTTACCATCCATGGTTAAAATGCCAGATATTTTACTTGTTCTTGGTACTGTTTTTAATGTTACAAAAATTTCTTTATTATTGTGAGTGCCATTATAATTGCCTACAAAATTGCTGACTAATTTTTTTGTCGCAACCATTTTAATAACTTTTGGTTTACTAGCTGTTTTAGTTTTTATTTTTTGTTCTTGGCATGAAAATAGTGCGATGAACAATATGAAGGTTTGAATGATCATGATATTGCAGTTTTATTGTTTGAATATTAATCAAAAGTGATTTTGCGGATTTTAAAGTCATTTGTGTCTGCAACATATAGATTTCCTTGAGAATCTATAGTTATTCCATCTAACCTGTTAAATTTGGCAATATTAGCGTTTCCATCTGCAAAACCATTTGTTGCAGTTCCAGCAATTGTTGTGACCAATCCATTGCTTGTTATTTTACGAATTTTACTTCCATCGGTAACAAATAGATTTCCGTCCGTATCAACTGCTATAACTGCTGGGTTTTTAAATTGAGCATTTGAAGCCGACCCATCGTTAAATCCAAAAGTTGAGCCAGCTATTATTCTTGCGGTTATGGTAGCAATGAAATCAAAATTGCTACTCTCGGCGTTGGCAGTAGCTACCGTAACTTTTATTTTGCCTGATCCTGCACTTGGCGGTATGGTAATTGTAAGTTGGGTAGAAGTACTATTTATTACAGGACAAACTTTGCCGTTTATAGTTACTACATTTTCGGAACTTACATTACTAAACCCAGATCCAATAATCGTTACAGGAGTATTTTTTGGTCCCGTAGATGGGTTAATACTAGTAGTAAGTAAAGTTTCTTTATCATCATCATCTTTCGAGCAGGAAAATAAAATGAGTAAACTAAAAAGTAATATGGTTTTTTTCATGATAAAATATTTTATATTGTAAAATTGATTTAAATTGAAATATCTTACAATACGCAATAAGGAGTATAGAATAAATGGGGTTTTTCTTAAAAAAAGTTAAATAGCTTAGTATTTTTAAAAGATAGAGGTGATTGTAAGCCAAAAAAAATACGCTCAATGGCGTATTTACTTTTTTTCGTATTTAAATAAATATTAAAAAAGAATTTCAATGCTGATTTTCAATCCATTATCGGACTGTATTTTTACATTCCCTTTTAAAGAAGCAATTCTCTTTTTAATATTTACCAGTCCGTTACCAAACTTGTTCTCTTCCTGAAATCCTTTGCCATTGTCCTTAATAGTAACTAGAAGTCCTTTTTTTTCAATTGAAGAAATGGCAATAATCACTTTAGTGGCTTCTGCATGTTTTACAGTATTATTTAGTGCTTCCTTGATAGAAAAAAATAGATTTTTTCGGGAATTTCCGTTTAAAATTCTGTTCGAAATAGCCTCAATATCGTCCGAAAAAATTAACTTAATTGCAGTTCCTTCAAAAAATTTGTAAGCATATTGTTTTACATATTCCGTAAAATTCTGAACATTATTATTATCTGCATTCAGGGACCAAATAAAGGCATTAAGCCTTTGAGAAATTTCAGAACTGGTATTGCTTATTTTGTCAATAAGGACTTTTTGCTTGTCGTTAGGATCATAATTTTTTAATAAATTGACATTGATTAAAATGCTGCTTAATTCGCTGCCTATATCATCGTGAAGGTCATTACTAATCTCATTTTTTTGATTTAAAATTTTCTTTTGTAACCGGTTTTTCCTTCTTATTATAATAATTACTAGCAATAAAATTAAACCGAAAAAAATCGTAGCAAGAAGTTGTAAAACTTTTATATTTTTTTCTTTATCTAATTCATTAATTTTAGCCAATAACAGTTTTTTTTCACTGTTGATATATTGATCTGTAATGTTTTGAATATAAAGATTCCCGTTTTGATTCGTTTCTTTTTCAATTTGCAATAACTTTTCTTGAGTTGACAACAATAAGTTTTTATCATCTAGAGATTGAAATTTGGCTAATGACTGCTCGTAAAAAAGTTTTTGAAAAGAAGGATTTACATTGTGTTTTTTTATTATTTCCTGTCCTTTCTCAAAATAATAATAAACTGTTCGAGATTTTTTAGAACTAGATTCTATCAAACTTCCAAAACCTAATAAAGCGGTATCATAAATCGCTGCGTCTAAAGATGTTTTGATACTTTTTTTGAGATAAAATACAGCTGAATCTTTTTTGTTTTGTTTTAAAAATAGGTATCCAAAAGTGCGTTCAACATTGGCGATACACCTTTTATCTTTTAAATTTATAGCAAAACCGTACGCTTTTTTATTATAAAAATAAGCTGAATCAAATTGGCTGGTTTTAATTTTTAATTGGGCAATATCATTATAAATGTATTCCTTATTGATCTGGTACCTTTTGTGATTAAGATTAGATTTGAAAGGAAAATAGTTCTTTGCTTTATGATAGGAGGCTTCTGCTTTGGCTACTTTACCTATTTCATACCAATTAATTCCTTCAATGAGAAAAGCATTCGAAAGGAGTACACTGTCTTTGGATTTTTTGGCAAATTTTATTGCTTTTTGAGCTTCGTGTAAACCAAATTGATACAATCCCGAATAATAAAAGAGCGCCGATTGTAAACTGTTTACTAAATACTGCTCGCTATCATTTGGATACTTTAATAAAACCTTTTTAGAATAATCCAACCATTTTTGAGCTTCTTCAATTTGGTCGAGTTCCAAATATTTTTCTGAAATAGCAATTGAATTCGTTATTTTACAAGTACTAGTTGTGCATTTATCAAACGCCTTTTTTTATCTGAAATTGTTTCTTGAGAAAAAACAAAAACAGCCGAAAATAGAAAAAATAGGAAGTAATATAATTTCATTTTTCTTTCATTTTAATTATCTCTTTAAAAATAGATTTACTGCTTCAACCCTAGTTTTTACTTGCAGTTTTTCATAAATATGCTGAATGTGTTTTCTTACTGTTCCGCCACTTATTTGAAGTTCGTCCGCTACTTCCTTATTCATTTTTCCGGTAGCCAACAGTTCTAAAATTTTGTTCTCACGAGGTGTTAATAGTTGTACACTTTCATCAATAATATTTAATTTTGAAAAACTTGCCACTACTTTTCGGGCAATGCTACCACTCATAGGACTTCCGCCATCAAATAAATCATTCAAGGCATCAATAATCTTAGTGGGGCCTTCGGTTTTCAAAATATATCCACTAGCTCCTGCTTTTAAACTATTAAAAATAATTTCATCATCTTCCGAAGAAGTACACATTATAAAGAGAAGTTCAGGTTTTTTGGCTTTTAATATCGAAACACATTCATAACCGTTATGACCCGGTAAATTAACATCCATTAATAATGCATCAATTGCTATTGTAGGAACAATTACAATTGCGGTTTCTGCATTTTCAAAAGTCCCAGCTAGTTCAAATTGTTCAGTAAACTGAATCATCATTGCCAATGCTTCTCGTAAATCGCGGTTGTCTTCAACAATCCCAATTCTTTTTTTCATATTCCCTGATTTAACGCACAATATTAAAAATAATAATACACTTGTAAAATACGCAAATAAGCGTAGTAAATAAAACTAAAGGATTAAATTGCATTTTTTTCAATTAAATACAACATTCATGAAACTTTATTCCATAGAAACGGGTAACTTTAAGTTAGATGGTGGCGCAATGTTTGGCGTGGTACCAAAAACTATTTGGAACAAAACCAATCCGGCCGATGCAAACAACCTCATCGATATTGCGGCACGTTGCCTTTTGATTGAAGATGGTAACCAATTGATTTTGATAGACACCGGAATGGGAAACAAACAGTCTGAAAAATTTTATGGGTACTATTCGCTTTGGGGAACCCACTCCTTAGATAATTCACTAGCTAAATACGGTTTTCACAGAGATGATATTACGGATGTGTTTATGACGCATTTGCATTTTGACCATTGCGGAGGAAGTATACAATGGAACAAAGACAAAACGGGTTATGAACCAGCCTTTAAAAATGCTACATTTTGGACCAACGAAAACCACTGGAAATGGGCAACAAAACCAAATGTTAGAGAGAAAGCTTCGTTCTTGTCTGAAAATATCTTACCCATGCAGGAAAGTGGCCAATTGTATTTTATAAAAAGACCTGAAAGCGATTTTCTTGAAAAATCAGAACTGGGTTTTGGAATTTTCTTTGCTGATGGACATACCGAAAAACAAATGATTCCGCGTTTGAAATATCAGGATAAAACTATTGTTTTTTGTGCTGATTTATTGGCTACAGCAGGACATATTCCGGTTCCGTATGTGATGGGTTATGACACGAGACCTTTATTAACAATGCCTGAAAAAGCAAAGTTTCTGCAAGATGCTGCAGATAATAATCACTACTTATTTTTAGAACATGATGCCCACAATGAAATCATTACAGTACAAAACACAGAAAAAGGCGTTCGGTTGAAGGAGGTTTATACAACAAATGAAATTTTTAAATAACCATTTTCAAAAAAGCAAGTCCCCTACTACAGTTGTAATAGGGGATTTTTTTTGGAGTTTATTTTTTTGTTTTTTGTTTTTTAAAAGTGGAGTAATAATTCTAAAAGATTAAGCAATCTCTAATTATTTAATTCTTAAAACTTTAGTAAGAGAATAAGTTGTTTTTCTTGAATATTATAAATAGGTTTGTCCCAAATTTATAAAAAATACACTTATGAAAAAAACTTTAATTTTTTTGTTGTTTTTAGTTTCTGTTACTATTTCAGCTCAAAAAGTAGATTTAGATCGTTTTTACTTTGATGTTAGTTATCAGATACTTCCAAAAGAGCCAGTGACTTTTGAAAAAAGATCTTTTGCATCAGAGGTAAAACTAGGTGGTAAAATACAGACGTATGCCAACCCTACCACTTTAAACGAGAATGTAAACATCTTTGGATGGAAAAGATCTAATGAAAATCCTACGGTAAAAATCGAACTAAATATTGAAGATTTTGTTGAAAGAGATGTTACTCCAAAAATACGTGTTGAAGAAACAAAAGATAGGGATGGAAAAGTAACAAGCCGCAGAGAATACCACTATGTGTTATCAAAATATTCTGGAAGAGCTTATGCAAAATTGGTTGGTCCACGAACACCAACTCCGCTATCAGCGAAGCAAATTGAGGACGAAAAAGCAAAGCAAGCAGCGGCATCTACGAACAGGTTTTTAAAAAATGCTGTTGTAAAAAAAGACACGACAGATGCTATTGGAGGATTTAATTTGAATTACAATGAAGAAATTGAAGTTAAATCGGCTGAGTTCCCAGATCCAAGATCTGCAATGAAGGCTTTTTACTTAAATAAAAATGGAATCCATGATAATACATTAAGAGGTTTTGTTGACGGGACTTTAAATAAAGTTAATACAAGTATTAATTATAATTACGGTTATAAACCAGTTAACACCAATCAAATTTTATGGATATTAGATGCTAAAAACGAGGAGGGAACAACTCAAATAGAGGCAATACAAGCTGTAAAATCTTTGTTTAAAAGTATGAAAGCTGATGAGCCAATTGTAGATTTAAAAAGCAATATGCAGCCTTTAATTGAATATTTTGATTCTTTAAAAACCAAATATACTGAAGATAGCAAACCAGCTCGTAAAATGAGATATTCTGCTTACTATAATTTAGCGGTGATCTATTTGCTGCTAGACGAACCAGAGAAAACAATTGTAGAAGCTGAGAAGTTAATTTTAAACGACTATGATAAGGCAGATGGAAAAGAATTGATTAATCGTGCGAATAGATTAATTGAAGATTTTAAAATTGCGAAAACAACATCACGACACAACCCAACTTTAAAATAATAGCATATGAAAAAAATTACAAAACTAGCTTTAATAGGAGCCTTTACATTATTAAGTTGTAATGCATACAGTCAGTTTTCACTTGGCAAGATGATTAGTAAAGTGGAAAATGCAAGTACGCCAGTTGGTCAAGATGAAGAAAGAAAAAACACCCTGAATTTAAGAGGTCCTGAGGCTCCTGTTGACAAACAATATGGCAACTATAAAACCTATGAAATCAAACTAGATTTATCAACAGGTATTGAAGATAGTTTCGGATTTAGAAAAATTCCATATTCAAGTGAAAAAATAAATAACATCTTCTTTATTTCAGGTTTGAAAAAAACGAATGATGGAGACTTTAAAATTAAATATACTGTTTCCCGATTTGAGTCTATTAATGACGAAGATTACGTACAAACCTATTATCAAAAATCTCCAGCATATTATTTAGGCATGGAGTCTAACCTTGAGATTATGGATAAAACGGGCAAGGTTATTTATAAAAGGTATACAAGTCCAAAAGTTAATATGTATGTAACAGATCCAATGTATAGTTATGAAGCTTTAGTAATAAAAATATTGACTAATAATTTCTACTCGATGTTAGAAGAGTTCGAAGGTTTCTATTTGTATGGTCCAGAAGTTTCTGGTTTGCGTTATTTTGATATTGAGAAGAAAAAGAAATCAAAATCAACTTTTAATCCAGATGAGTTCAATCAATCGGTTCAAGTACTACCAACTTTAGTCGATGTAGATAGAGCGGATTGGCCAAGTTTATTTGGAGAAGCTCAAAACTATTGGAAAGAATATTTAGCTTTTGAAGATAAAAATGACGAGGACCTTCAGAAAAAAGTTCGTTTTAGCGCTTATTATAATTTGGCTACAACCAATTTACTCTTAGGTCAAGTTGAAGAAGCTTCAAAATATTTTGATGGAGTAAAGGAAAATGAAAAAAGCTTTTTAGGAATGCGTACACACCATCCTTTTTTAACAAACCTCGCTGCTAATATTGATACATACAAAAAAACCACAGAAAAAGCGACTACGTTAGAGGCGATGCAAACAGAGCCTAATTTACCATCATACAAAAAGGCTGCAACGGCTTTTAGATATGCTGAATTTGATGGTGAAGTTGTAGATGTAGACGGTAAGGCTTTTAAAGGTAAAGTAAGAATTATTAGTGATTATCCGGAGATGGTAGACTTAAGAACAGAGTCGCAAGTTTCAGCTCTTCGTGCTCTAGCAAATGGGATTGGTTCGGATAAAAGTACAGTTAGAATTACCATTGAAGGACAGAAAAAACCAGAACGTACTAACTTGAAAAAAGTGGTTACTATCAAAGATAATGAAGGTCATTTCTACATAGCTGGTCAAACAGGTAAAGGCGTAGGTCTTACATCTGATGTAAATACAAAAAGATATTCTTTGTTTGAAGAAATTAAAAAAGGAGAAAAAATATCAGTATTTCATGAGTTTTTCCCTCAAGATGCTTATGTTTTGAAGAAGCAAATTCAAGATGAATTTTTCAGTCCAGCTGTTTTAATTGGTAGAAAAAAAGAATTAAGGGAATATTTCTCAGATTGTCCTAAAATGATTGAAAACATCAATAATGGACTTTACAATTTTGAAAATAAAGAAACTTACATCAAGATGTTTGATGATTATACAGCAATGTGCGGTAATTAATAATGCGATTAAACACAAGATCGAAGCTACCTGTAAAGGGTAGCTTTTTTTATTTTTTTGAATCTTATCAAATAAAAACTACGTTTATATTTTCTTAATGTACTGTTAATCCTTTTATTTGTTTGACAAAATCAATTATTTTAGTCCAATATTTCAAAAATTAATAAAAACAAACGAATGAATACCATTAAACCCATTTACATTTCTGCTTTTGCTTTTTTAGCATTGGTAGGATGTGGAACAGCAAAACAAGTAACTAGTGCTAGTACGTCAAGTTTTACTGCAATAACAGCTCCCTTAAATATTAAGAAAAAAGCACCACTTGCTGAAAACGATTTGAAACGTTGGAGTCACTTGGATATTGTAACCGATACCATTCCTGGAATGAGTGTTGACAGAGCATACGCTGAATTGCTAAAAGGAAAAAAAGGGGTGCCCGTTATTGTAGGTATCGTAGATTCTGGTGTTGATATAGAACACGAGGATTTAAAATCAGTACTTTGGACCAATGCCAAAGAAATTGCGGGTAACGGAATTGATGATGACAAAAACGGTTATATTGATGACATGCACGGTTGGAATTTCTTAGGAGACAGTACTAAGGAAAATTTGGAATACGAAAGAATCATCAAGGATAAATCATTGGTAGATGAAAAAACATACCAAGAAGCCAAGGCTTTAAATGACAAAAAAGTTGCTGAGGCAGCTACAGTGAAAGAACGATCTACAAAAATGATTGAAACACTAGCATCAAGTGATGCCGCTGTTGCAAAACATTTGGGTAAAGCGGTATATACTGTTGATGAGGTGAAGACAATTGACACTCAAGATCAGGACTTGCTTAAAAGTAAAGCTACAATGCTACAAATGTTAGGGTATGGATTACCAGTTGCTGAACTTAAGGTAGCGGTTCAAAAACAAAAAGAGGCGCAAGAGGCCCTTATTAATGGTGACAATCTTAAAACAGATTACCGTAAAGTTGTAGGCGATAATCCTAACGATATTACCGATACTAAATATGGTAATAATAATGTAATGGGTCCAGACAAAAACGAAATATTGCACGGAACGCACGTAGCGGGAATTGTGGCTCAGTCTAGATACAACAATTTAGGTGGAGACGGAGTTGCCAATAATGTTCAAATTTTAACTGTTCGTGCCGTACCAGATGGTGATGAGTATGATAAAGACATTGCATTGGGGATACGTTATGCTGTTGATAATGGTGCTAAAGTAATCAACGGAAGTTTTGGAAAAAGCTTTTCACCGCACAGACAATGGGTGTATGATGCTTTAAAATATGCAGAGAAAAAAGATGTATTGTTTGTACATGCTGCAGGAAATGACGCAAAAGATATTGATTTTGCTGAGAATTTCCCAAATGACTCGGAGGATAAAGTAAAAGAGTTTGCGGATAATGTAATTACGATTGGAGCATTAAATTTTGAATACGGAGACAAAGTTGTGGCTCGTTTTTCAAACATCGGGAAACTGAATGTAGATGTTTTTGCGCCGGGAGTAAAAATTTATGCAACCACTCCAAACAACGAATACCAATACTTACAAGGTACTTCAATGGCTGCGCCTAATACCGCTGGAGTTGCTGCTTTGATTCGTTCTTATTATCCAAAGTTAACAGCTAAGCAAGTGAAATATATTTTAATGGACTCTGGTGTTGCTATCACAACCGATGTAATTGTTGGAGGTAAAGCTGGAGATGTTCGTTCTTTTGCAACATTATCCAAATCTGGTAAAATTGTAAATGCCTACAATGCTTTATTGATGGCTGAAAAAATGTCCAAAAAGTAACATTTTAAAAATTTAATTCATGGAAGGACAAATTGTCCTTCCATTTTTATTTCAACTAATTATGAAAAAAATAGTTTTATTTTCGTTTTTAACAGTAAGTTTTACGAGTTTGTTTGCGCAAAGTAATACCTATTGGCAACAGCATGTAGATTACAAACTGGAGGTTTCCATGGATGTAAAAACCTACCAATACAAAGGAAAACAAGAATTGGTTTATACCAATAATTCGCCAGATACATTAAGAAAAGTATATTACCATCTTTTTAATAATGCCTTCCAACCAGGAAGCGAAATGGATGCGAGAATTCAAAGCATCAAAGATCCAGACGGCAGAATGGTCTCAAAAATAAAAGTAGGCGATAAGGAAATCAAAGAAAGCCGCATCAAGAATTTGAAGCCTAATGAAATGGGCTATTTGCGAATTGCGAATTTCAAACAAGATGGTGCAGTTGCTGTTGCAAAAGAAGTAGGAACTATTCTAGAGGTTACTTTGGCTCAACCTATTTTACCCAATTCAAAAACAACATTCACACTTGATTTTGATGGTCAAGTTCCGATTCAAATACGTCGCTCCGGTCGAAATAATGCCGAAGGTGTAGAACTATCAATGGCACAATGGTATCCAAAACTTGCGGAATTTGATTTTGAAGGTTGGCATGCTGATCCGTATATCGCCAGAGAATTTCACGGTGTTTGGGGAAATTTTGATGTCAAAATCACGATCGATAAAAACTACGTTCTAGGCGGTACGGGCTACTTACAAAACAAAAATGAAATTGGTTTTGGGTACCAAGATCAAGGAGTTGTGGTCAATGTGCCAAAGAAAGCAAAAACGTTAACATGGCATTTTAATGCACCTATGGTTCATGATTTTACTTGGGCAGCAGATAAGGATTATATTCACGATGTGGCGAAAGGACCTAATGGTGTCGACATCCATTTCTTGTATAAAAACAACCCACAGTTTATTCAGAACTGGAAAAATTTACAACCAAAAACAGTACAGTTAATGGAGATTTACAACAAAACAGTTGGCGATTATCCATATAAGCAGTACTCCGTAATTCAAGGTGGCGATGGCGGAATGGAATATGCCATGTGTACTTTGATTTTAGGACAAGGCACGTTTGAAGGTTTGCTTGGTGTAACGGCACACGAAATGGCGCATTCATGGTTCCAGCATGTGTTAGCTTCAAACGAATCGAAGCACGGTTGGATGGACGAAGGATTTACTTCATTTTTGGAAGATTTTGGACTGGACGCGATTGCCGATAAAAAAGTAGAAAACCCATTTTCGGGTGCGTATACAGGATATTTTTCGATGGTAAATTCAGGAAAAGAATTGCCTCAGGGAACACACGCAGATCGTTTTGACGAAAATAGAGTGTACAGCATAACATCATATAGTAAAGGCGAATTATTCCTAACCCAATTGATGTATTTGATAGGAAAAGAGAATTTGATGAAAACGTTGAAAAAATATTATAGCGATTTTAAATTCAAGCACCCTACACCCAATGATATCAAAAGATCTGCCGAGAGAATCTCTGGAGCAAACTTAGATTGGTATTTAACAGATTGGACACAAACCACAAATACGATTGATTACGGTATTAAAGAAGTATCTGAAACTGCAGGACAAACTAAGGTAGTTTTGGAACGAATGGGTAGAATGCCAATGCCAATTGATTTATTGGTGGAATATAATGATGGAACCATGGAAAGTTTTTACGTTCCATTGCGAATGATGAGTTTCGAAAAACCAAACCCGAATGTAGCTGTAAAAAGAACAGTACTTTCGGACTGGGCCTGGGCGTACCCAACGTATGAGCTTAGCATTGCTAAACCAAAAGCTTCTATTAAGAAAATCACCATTGACCCAAGCGGTTTAATGGCAGATTTAAAAAAAGAAAATAACACATACGAAGTAAAGTAAAATTTAAAAGCCCTGAAAAGGGCTTTTTTTATGCAGTATACTTAGGAGTTTCTATTGAAAATTATCTTCTAAATTTAAAATTTTCAGCTAAAGGATGTTTCTTGTTTTTCAACATTTCAGAAACAAGTTCCATTCCAATTACTGAAAATGTAATGCCGTTTCCGCCAAAGCCCAAAACAAAATAAGCACTTGTAAAATTAGGATGTTTGCCAATATAAGGCAATCCATCTTTGGTTTCGCCAAATGTACCCGCCCAAACAAAATCCATTCTGAAATCATAATCAGGTAAGATTTTCTTCAGATATGTAGTCAACTTATCAGACTTGTCGTTGAGTAAGGAATCTCTTTTTGCAGCGTCGACAAAAGCTTCATCTTCTCCGCCAATAAGCAATCGATTATCATCCGTGGTTCGCATATACATGTAAGGTTCCGCGGTATTCCAAAATAGCGTGTCGTTAAGATGCGATTGATTGTCTTCAAAACGTTCGCCCACAATGGCATAAGTAGAAAGTAATTTTACAAACTTGTCTTTAATGATTTCGGTGCTTTCAAAACCGTTGCAGTAGATTATCTTTTTAGCGGTAATGGTAGTTCCATGTTCTGTTAGAACAGTTATGCCATTTTGTTTGTATGTAACTTTTTTGATATCGGTTTTATCAAAAATATGTAAACCTTTTTCGTGATTGTATGCTAGAATATCATGGGCTAATCGGAAAGCATCGATGCTACCGCCTTGTTCGGATAAGATTCCACCATGCGAATGTTTGATGTGAAATTTTTTATCAATTTCCTCGGCTTCGAGCCATTTTACAGGCATTCCAATTTTTTTTCGCGCCTCGAATTCTTTTTTTAACCAGCCAACATCTTTTTTTAAAGCAGCAAAATAAAGCGATTCCTTTTTCTCGAATCCACAATCAGATTTTACTTCTTGCACTATTTTTTTTAAATCATCAATCGATTTATAGCACGCCCAGTAGCTTTCAACGGCAGCTTTTTCACCAATCAAATCTATAAGTTGGTACAAAGGAACGTCAATCTCATATTGCAACATCGATGTCGTTGCCGATGTGCTTCCATGACCTATTTCCCGCCGGTCAATTAATATGGTTTTAAAACCGTCCGCCATACATTGATGGGCTATGAGACTTCCGGTTATTCCACCGCCTACGATTAAAATTTCTGTGTCCAGATTTTCTCTTAATGACGGATACGAGTTGATGATTCCGTTTTTTACCAACCAAAAAGGTTCACTTGATTTTAGTTTCATGGCGCTGAGGCTTTAATCAAATTTAACTAAATTTTTTTTATATAATGATTAATAAAAAAAACAAAAGAGTATTAAAAAAAACAGGTTTCAAAAAACTAGATTTTCACACTAATTTTTTAAAACCCGAAAACTATATAAATAAAAACATTATGCTTTTTCGGCACTCAAATTTTTTAACATGTCCACTGTCATTGATTCTAAATCAAATTCATGTTTCCAGTTCCAGTCTTCACGAGCACTAGTATCATCAATACTGGCTGGCCAGCTGTTGGCTATTTTTTGGCGAAAGTCAGGTTGGTACGAAATGGTAAATTCAGGAATGTGCTTTTGGATTTCGGCAGCAATCTCAGTAGGTGTAAAACTCATAGCTGCCAAATTGTATGAAGATCGAATTTTAATTTTTTCAGCAGGCGCTTGCATGATTTGGATGGTTGCCGCAATAGCATCGTCCATGTACATCATCGGCATTTTGGTTTCTGAGGATAAAAAACACTCGTATTTTTTGTCGGCTAGCGCTTTATGAAAAATATCCACAGCATAATCTGTAGTTCCTCCGCCAGGAGGAGATGACCAGCTGATTAAACCCGGATAACGGATGCTTCGTACATCTACCCCAAAGATATTATGGTAGTATTCGCACCATCTTTCGCCCGCTTGTTTGCTTATTCCGTAGACCGTTGAAGGCTCCATAACCGTGTATTGTGGTGTATTTTCTTTAGGAGTTGTTGGTCCAAAAACGGCAATACTCGAAGGCCAAAATATTTTTTTTATTTTTCCGGCTTTCGCCAAATTCAAAACATGAAACAAGGAGTTCATATTCAAGTCCCAAGCAAATGCTGGGTTTTTCTCGGCTGTAGCGGATAAAAGTGCTGCCATTAAATACACATCAGTGATTTGGTGTACTTCAACTAAATGCTCAATTTGATTGAAATCTAGTGCATTCACTACTTCAAATGGACCCGAATTGACCACATCGGTATTTAATTTTCGAATGTCTGATGCAATTACATTTTCGGTTCCGTAAATCGAGCGTAACTTTTGCGTAAGCTCTGTTCCTATTTGGCCACAAGCGCCTATGATTAATATTTTAGTACTCATCGTTATCTGTTTTGAAAAACAAATATAACGTTTTCGTCAGTAAATTAGTTTTGATAGAAAAGTTTAAAAAACTCTTAAAATAGTTTTAAAATAGAAATGGTTTAGTCGGTTTTGGCTTTTTATAAATACTATAAATGCAAATGAGTTATCGAAATGATAATTTTAAAGAATAATCAGGAAACCGTTTTTTAAATAATTACCAAAAAGTTATCTCTAATCTTGGTTTTTATTTCGAACCAAAATGGTGTTTGTAGTTTCTTTATTTTTCATTTTACGAACTAATTTAAGTACCTTTTAGTGAGTTTCAGCAATGAAAGTATTCCCCATTTCTGGAATTCATTATTGTAAATTTAGTTTGTAACTTTGTGCTTTAATGAAATTAAAAATGAAATATAAATTAGCCGTTTGCTGTTCTCTTATTTTGGTTTTGTTCTCTTGTAAAAACGAGGATCAAAAACGCTTTGCTGAAAACAGGAAAGAGGTACAGAAAAAAGAAGTCATTTTAACAAACATACAAAAAGGCTGGATTTTTTATGACACGCCAGTGACCGTAGCTTCTGAAAATAGTTTATCGAGTTGGAACGAGTGGCGAATTTTTTTGACAGAATTGGCACAAAAACCTAAAAAAACGATTGCCGCTTTTCAGCAAAAATCAAAAGCACTGACAAAAAAAGTAATGGCGCTTACAGCCCAAATTCCTATTCAATACGATAAACCTCAAATACGAAGCAGAATTGGGACTTTGATCACTAAAGTACAAATGTTGGATTTGTACATTCATTTAGATAACATTCCAGATAAAAAAGTGACGCAACTTGTAGCTGAAATTAACTTAGAATTGGTGTCCTTACAACGTCAAATGGATAAAATTGTCGAGAAAAGTAAAATTCCAATTGAAGAGGGAGAATCTGATTTATTAAGAATGATGGACACTTCAAGAGCCATTCCCAATACACCTAAAATAGACCCAAACATTCCACGCGTTGAGTAAAACAGCTTTATACACTACCTACGATAATTCGCCTAAAACACAACAAATAGTTGCTCGTTTAGTAGAAAACAAACAAGTCAAAATGCATCTTACAGGGCTTCTAGGTTCTTCATTTTCATTTGTGATTCGGTCGATTTTCAAGAAAGCGGAACTTCCTTTTTTAATTGTTTTGAACAATAAAGAAGAAGCTGCGTATTACTTGAACGATTTGGAACAGATGATTGGCGAGCAAGATGTACTATTTTACCCTGGATCTTTTCGTCGTCCTTACGAAACCGAAGATACAGATAATGCGAATGTTTTGCTTCGCGCCGAAGTGTTAAACCGAATCAATTCCCGCAAGAAGCCAGCCGTTATTGTCTCCTATCCAGAAGCCTTATTTGAGAAAGTCGTGACTCGAAAGGAATTAGATAAAAACACGTTGAAAGTTGCTGTGGCAGATAAAATTTCAATTGATTTTATCAACGAAGTATTGTTTGAATACGAGTTCAAAAGAGTTGATTTTATTACAGAACCTGGAGAATTTTCGGTTCGTGGAGGAATCGTTGATGTTTTTTCGTTTTCCAATGATAATCCGTACCGAATCGAGTTTTTTGGAGATGAAGTAGAAAGCATTCGAACCTTTGATGTAGCCACGCAATTATCTATTGAAACGCAAAAGAAGATTACGATTATCCCCAATGTAGAGAATAAATTTTTTCAAGAAAACAGAGAAAGTTTCTTGGATTACATTTCGGAGAAAACAGTACTTTTCATTCAGAATACGGAAGATCTTTTAGCACAATTAGACAAACAATTTGGTAAAGCCGAAGAAGCCTTCGCAAAATTGTCTCAGGAAATAAAGCGTTCAACTCCAGAACAACTATTTTTAAATCAATCTCAGTTCATAAAAAGAGCATTGGATTTTTCTATAGTCGAATGGAGTTCAAAAGCGGTTTTCAGAACTACCCAAAAATTCGAATTTCACATTCAGCCACAACCGTCGTTCAACAAACAATTTGATTTGTTACTGAATAATCTAAGCGAAAATCATTTCAACGGGTATAAAAATTATTTGTTTTGTTCCAATGACGCTCAGGCCAAACGGTTTCATGATATTTTTGAAACTTTGGACGAAGCAAATTCTGAGAATATCCGAAAGCAATACCACACGGTAGTTTTGCCTTTGTACCAAGGATTTATTGACAATGAAAACCAAATTACCTGCTACACGGATCACCAAATATTTGAACGCTACCATAAATTCAGCATCAAAAACGGCTATTCGAAAAAACAGAATATCACTTTAAAAGAATTGACAACACTTTCTGTAGGGGATTATGTAACGCATATAGACCACGGAATTGGACGCTTTGGAGGGTTGCAAAAAATACAAGTCGAAGGCAAAACACAAGAAGCCATCAAGCTAGTTTATGCCGATAATGATATTGTGTATGTGAGTATTCATTCGCTACACAAAATTTCAAAATACAACGGAAAAGACGGAACGCCTCCCAAAATTTACAAATTGGGGTCGAATGCCTGGAAGATTTTAAAACAAAAAACCAAGGCTAGAGTCAAACATATTGCATTCAACTTGATTCAGTTGTATGCTAAAAGAAGACTCGAAAAAGGATTCCAGTTTGCGCCAGATAGTTATTTGCAAAACGAACTGGAAAGCTCTTTCATTTATGAAGATACGCCAGACCAAACCAAATCTACGGCAGAAGTTAAAGCCGATATGGAAAGCGATCGCCCAATGGATCGCTTGGTTTGTGGGGATGTGGGTTTTGGTAAAACCGAAGTTGCCATTCGTGCGGCTTTCAAGGCTGTGGATAACAGTAAACAAGTTGCAATTTTGGTTCCTACGACTATTTTAGCGTACCAACATTATAGAACTTTTACGGAACGATTGAAAGATATGCCCGTTTCTGTGGGTTATTTAAACCGTTTTAGAACCGCCAAACAAAAAGCCGAAACACTAAAATTATTAGCCGAAGGGAAACTCGATATTGTGATTGGAACCCATCAATTGGTCAACAAAAATGTGGTTTTCAAAGACCTTGGATTGCTGATTGTAGATGAGGAACAAAAATTTGGGGTCAACGTAAAAGACAAACTGAAAACGATTGCTGCAAATGTCGATACGTTAACTTTAACGGCAACGCCAATTCCAAGAACATTACAGTTTTCACTAATGGCTGCGCGTGATTTATCTGTAATTACAACGCCACCACCCAATCGTTATCCTATTGAGACGAATGTAGTTGGTTTTAGCGAAGAAGTAATTCGCGATGCGATTTCGTATGAAATACAGCGAAACGGACAAGTTTTTTTCATCAATAACCGCATCGAAAACATTAAGGAAGTAGCGGGAATGATTCAACGTTTAGTGCCCAATGCTAGAGTAGGTATTGGTCATGGCCAAATGGACGGAAAAAAACTAGAGGAACTGATGTTGGCTTTTATGAACGGTGAATTCGATGTTTTGGTGGCAACTACGATTATCGAGAGCGGACTAGATGTACCAAATGCCAATACGATTTTCATTAATAACGCGAATAATTTTGGATTGTCTGATTTACATCAAATGCGAGGTCGAGTAGGACGAAGCAATAAGAAAGCGTTTTGCTATTTTATTTGTCCTCCCTATTCTGCGATGACGGATGATGCCAGAAAACGAATTCAGGCTTTGGAACAGTTTAGTGAGTTGGGAAGTGGATTTAATATTGCGATGAAAGATTTGGAGATTCGTGGTGCCGGAGATTTATTAGGAGGAGAGCAAAGTGGTTTCATCAATGAAATCGGTTTTGATACCTACCAAAAAATCATGAATGAAGCGATTGATGAATTGAAAGAAAATGAATTTAAGGATTTATATCCCGAGGAAAGCAACATAGAAACCAAAGAATACGTCAAAGATTTACAAATTGATACCGATTTTGAATTACTGTTTTCAGATGAATACATCAATAATGTATCGGAACGATTGAGTTTGTATAATGAACTAGGCGCAGTCAAAAATGAAGAAGAATTGATTGTTTTCCAAAATAAGTTGATAGACCGTTTTGGTCCAATGCCGCCTCGTGCCAAAGCGTTAATGAATAGCATTCGAATCAAATGGATTGCAACCCGAATTGGAATCGAAAAATTAGTGATGAAACAAGGCAAGATGATTGGTTATTTCATATCGGATCAACAATCAGATTACTATCAATCCAAACGCTTTCATCAAGTCTTGCAGTTTGTGCAAAAAAACAGTTCTATTTGCAAAATGAAAGAAAAACAAACCCCGGCTGGTTTGCGACTTCTATTGACTTTTGACAATGTAAAAAACACTAGAACAGCGCTAGAATTTATGGAGATGTTGGGAGGAGAATAATACAATGCAGTTTCCAGCCTTTTGTTTTAACTTGTTCTATAATTTAAACCTTAATTTTATGTTTTAGCTTCTACAAGTAAATACATAATAGCTTTATGATCAACTCCCTTTAATATTTGAAAATGAAATAGTTAGTTAAATTTAAAGATTTGTTTTTTTAACACAATCAAAAAAGATAACTTTGTTACACTAAAATTTTAAGTTATGAATTTAGCCACCAGAAAATATAATTTTATTCAGGAGTTGTCTGCGATTGACGAAAGTTTATTGGAAAAACTTGAAATTATATTAAAAACCAGTAAAAAAGATTGGTTCACTGATTTGAATTCAGAAGAAAAACTGGAAATTGAAATCGGTTTAAAACAAGCAGAAAATGACGAGTTTATAAGTCACGAAACAGTTATGAATAGATTTTCTAAATGGCGTTAAAGATCAAATGGACTCCACAGGCCGATAATGGTTTGGCAATTGTTATTGAATATTTAGAAGCAGAATGGACTTTTAGAGAAATTTTGCAATTGGAAGAAAATATCAACCAAGTTGCCAATCAGATTAGTCTATTCCCTGACTTATATCCAAAATCTGAAACCTATAAAAATCTTCATAAAGCAATAATAGATAAAAATAACTATTTGGTTTACCGAGTAAATTATAAAAATTCAAGTATTGAAATAATTAATTTTAAAGGAACTAAACAAAAACCGAAATATTAGAAACTCATCTAATTCTTCAAATCCTTAATTACTTTAAAAGCCACATCAACCTGTTCTTCGCTTACTAAAATTGTGAACTCATTTGAAGTCGAAATCACTTCGTTTATAATAATTCCTTCCCAAGCCAAACGCTGAAAAATGAAGTAGTAAATCCCCGGAACAACTATGTTTTCTTTGGGTAATTTTACGGTTATTGAAGCCAGATTATCTAATTTCTGAATCAGTTTTTCAGTAGAAAAATGTTTGTCTACCAAGTGATTAACGCTATTACTAACAACTATATTCGTTTCATTTACCCCTCTGGATGAGGTGTAAAATATATCAGGAAGCGAATTAATATCTGTAATTAAGTCGGCTTGTTTGTTTAGTACTGTATCTGATGCAGCAAAGGTGTAATCCGTCAAGGCAGAACGAACTGTGATTTCACCAATGTTTTTGATAACCTTATTAATTTTATGATTCAGTCTAAAATCTAATTCTTCCGTTAGTCGTTTTAACGCCATCACCACAGCACCTTGTTTCACTTCTTTGCCAAAATCACTTTCTAATTCGGTCATTATATTTCTTGATAATGAGGTCAAGTTGATAATGCCTAATGATAATGCATTTAGTAAAAAGGGCTTTGTTTTGATGTAGTTTTCAACGATAGAAGAAACGGTTTTCATGATGTAAATTTTAGTTGGTTGTTGTTTTACACATAAATTGTGTGCAAATTAAACACAAATGTAAATAAAAAAACAATTTGTTACAAATATAACAACAACAAAATAACACTAAAAATGATAAAACGCATCAATAAGATGCTCAATTACAAAGGAGTTGCCTTCTTTATTGATGGCTATGATATCAAAGCGCACTTCAATATCGAGATCTCTTTCGTTTACAAAGGCATCAACAGCTTTAACAAGAAGCTGGATTTTTTTTGGTTTAACAAAATCCTGAGGCAATCCAAATTCCAAAGAAGAACGCGTTTTAACTTCTACAACAGCAAGTGTGTTTTCTTTTTGGGCAAGAATATCAATTTCTGCTTTCTGAAAAGTGTAGTTGGTTTGTAAGATAGTATACCCGTCTTTTCGTAGAAATTCGACAGCCATTTCTTCTCCTAATTTGCCAAGTTCGTTGTGTTCTGCCATATAAAGGGATCAGTGTTCAGTTGCAGTATTTAATTTGAAATAGCTGCCGTAAAAAATCATTAATCAACAATTTAATTATTCAAAGGTAAGCGTCCCTCCTTTTTCCTGAACATCTAGTGTTACTGTATGCCCCAAAATCAAGGCTCTATTGTCTTGAATGTGACCAGCAGGGAAATTATATAAAATGGGAATGTTGTATTTTTTAGTTACATCTTCAATAATTTCAATAGCGTTTTTGCCCCAAGGAATGTCATTATCTTTCATTTTAGTCATGGAACCTACCACAATTCCTTTAATGCTTTCCAAACACCCATTGCGTTTCAAGTTCATCATCATCCGATCTATATGGTACAAATATTCGTCTAAATCTTCAATAAATAAGATTTTATCAGAACAGTCAATTGCTGATGGCGAACCAAATAAACTATACAAAATAGACAGATTCCCGCCAACTAATTCTCCGGAAGCTTTTCCTATTTTATTTTTCCCAAAAGGAGGAACAGTGTAGGAAAGTTTTTCGCCAAACAATGCCATTCGCAGTGTTTCAATGGCTTGCGTTGTGGCTCTTGGAGCAGTTATCGGCATAATTCCGTGAATGGATTTAAACCCCAACGTATTTAAATGATTGTGTAAAACGGTTACATCACTAAAACCAACAATCCATTTGGGCTGTTTTTTAAAAGCAGTAAAATCCAACAAATCAACTATTCGAACCGTTCCATAACCGCCTTTTACACACCATATCGCCTTGATATTTGGATTGTCTAATTGCTGCTGAAAATCGGCTGCTCGTTGCTCATCTGTTCCAGCTAGCTGGTTGTTGTCTAGTCCAATTGTGCTTCCTATTACTACTTCAAGTCCCCAACTGTGTAGCAAATCGATAGCAGGTTTTAAATTATCTTCT
This sequence comes from Flavobacterium frigidum, assembly GCF_048286795.2. NCBI lineage: Bacteria > Pseudomonadati > Bacteroidota > Flavobacteriia > Flavobacteriales > Flavobacteriaceae > Flavobacterium > Flavobacterium frigidum. The sequence goes on along the minus strand of NZ_JBLVPT020000001.1, from coordinate 619,740 downwards.
ACATTTTTTCGGGCTGTAGCCAATATTGCAACGGTATCTCCTTTTTGTAAATTGGGTGGTGTAATCATGTGTTTTTGGGCTTGACTGTTTAACGATTGAAAAATAAAAATAAGCAAAAGCAGGCGATAATAAATAAGATTATGGCTGGTAAAAGGAAATCGATTTTGATTCATGCTGTATTGCTTTTCTAAAATATTGCTTACTTTGGTGTATTGTTTTGATAAAATCAAAGATAGGCAATTAGAATATAACGTGAAGTTCAATGCAAATGACTATTTTTATAGAGAACAGTTAGTAAGGTCAAATTTTCATTAAAAGTGTTGTTTATGAGAAAAACAGTTTGGGTTCTTTTTTACCTTTTTACGATCACCCAGGCACTTGCACAATCAAAAAAATACAACATTCATACGATTGCGTTTTATAATTTTGAAAATCTTTTTGACACCATAAACGATCCTGATACTTTTGATGAAGAATGGACTCCCAAAGGATTGCAGCGTTGGACCTATGATAAATACCAAAAAAAACTTACTAACCTTGCTCGTGTCTTAGCCGAAATTGGTTCTGCCGAAAACCCCGATGCGCCTACTTTTATTGGAGGTTGCGAAATAGAGAATAGGGGCGTACTGGAAGATCTAGTCAAGCAACCGAAACTTATTGAGAAAGAATACGGAATCATTCACTTTGATTCGCCTGATAAAAGAGGCATTGATGTGGCGCTTTTGTATCAAAAAAAGAAATTCCAACCCACCAGTTACAGCAATATCCCCTTATACATTTACAAAAAAGCAAGTGGCACAACTGAAATTGAAAAGACCAATACCGAAGAAAAAACAGATGATGAATTACAAGTAAGTACAAAAAATTATCGGGTATATACGCGAGATCAATTGCTTGTAACTGGATTTCTGGAGGGTGAGGAAATTAATATTATAGTTAATCATTGGCCATCACGGTCTGGTGGCGAAAAAAAATCAAGCCCGTTTCGAGAAGCAGCCGGAACCTTAAACAAAAAAATAATCGATTCTCTACAACGTATAAATCCACAGGCAAAAATTATAACACTAGGCGATTTAAACGATGGCGCATACAATAAAAGTGTCAAAGTGGCTCTTGGCGCCAAAGCCAAAAAAGCAGATGTACCTAAGCTTGGAATCTACAATCCATTCGAGGATATGGCCAAAAAAGGTTTTGGAACCATTGCCTTTCGTGATGCTTGGGATATTTTTGACCAGATCATGGTTTCTGAAACCTTGATACAACCTGATTATTCCAGTTATCGGTTGTGGAAAGCCGGAATTTACAACAAGTCTTTTTTGATACAAACAACCGGACAATATAAAGGCTATCCGCTTCGACATTCAAACACCGAAATCGGATTCAGCGATCATTTCCCAGTTTATATTTATTTGATTAAGGAAAAATGATACACAGCCACTTAGGTTTCATGCTGTTGAGAAAATTAGTATGGCTTATAATTTAAAATCTTAGTACCTTAGTGCCTTAGTAACTTTGAACTCATAAAAATGGCAATAGCACAACCGTTTAACCTCAATAAATGGATCGACGAAAACCGTCATTTACTCCAACCACCAGTTGGGAACAAAAATTTATATCAAGAATCTGGAGACTACATTGTAATGCTTGTTGCAGGGCCAAATGCCCGTAAAGACTACCATTATAACGAAACAGAAGAATTATTTTATCAGTTAGAAGGCTCCATAAAAATTGTTATTCAAGAAGAGGGTGTCCGCAAGGAAATGGAACTCCACGCGGGCGATATGTATTTGCATCCTGCCAATGTTCCTCACTCTCCAGTGCGTTCAGCGGGTTCAATAGGTTTAGTAATCGAACGCAAACGAGTTGGGAAAGGATTTACGGACGGACTTTTATGGCACTGCGACAACTGCAACCACAAACTGTACGAAGTAAAATTTGAGCTAAAAGATATCGAAAAAGATTTCTTGCCGCATTTTAAACATTTCTATAACTCAATTGCCTTGAGAACTTGTGATTCTTGTGGCACAATCATGGAGGCCGACCCAAAATTTGTATCTAAAGACTAATTTTCATTGGGAGCTATTCCCGTCATTCGCTGTATCTTTTATTCCTGCAAAAACAGTCATAAAAGGATGCCGCTACTACCGGGGCTAAAAATTAAAATTCGTAAACTAGTTTATTTTGTTTTCAGTTTAGATCGCCAATGTAATTTTTCTAGACAAACGAAAGAGGAATACAAGTAAATTTTAAATAAATTTTAGGGACATAAATACGCAAATTTGAAGCGACACTAGGTTGTATTTCAAGTCAAATCAATATATTTGTGAAAAAATATAACAATTTTTAATAGAAAAGTTACAATGATAACAATAGCAGATCAATTCGGAATGAAAGAAGCATTGGCGCAGTTAGGCGTTCAATCCATAAACGAGGGAACATCAACAGGGATAAATAATTTTTCTAACGGAGCAATTTTAGAAAGTTATTCGCCAGTTGATGGTCAACGTATTGCTTCAGTAAAAACAACTACTGCAGCAGATTACGAGAAAGTAATGCAAACAGCAACCGAAGCTTTTAAAACATTCAAGACAATGCCAGCGCCACAACGTGGGGAAATTGTGCGCCAGTTCGGAGAAAAATTGCGTAAAAATAAAGAAGCACTCGGTAAATTAGTTTCCTATGAAATGGGAAAATCATTGCAAGAAGGCTATGGCGAAGTACAAGAAATGATCGATATCTGTGATTTTGCAGTGGGTCTTTCTCGTCAATTACATGGATTGACTATGCACTCTGAGCGTCCAGGTCACCGTATGTATGAGCAATACCACCCAATGGGAGTTGTTGGAATCATCTCAGCGTTTAATTTTCCAGTAGCCGTTTGGGCTTGGAACACGGCTTTAGCATGGATTTGTGGTGATGTTTGTGTTTGGAAACCATCTGAAAAAACACCGTTGTGTGGGATTGCTTGTCAAAATATTATTGCCGAAGTAATCAGAGAAAATAATCTACCAGAAGGAATTTCATGTTTGATAAACGGAGATTATAAAGTAGGTGAAATGATGACCAATGATAGACGTGTACCGCTAATCTCGGCTACTGGTTCTACTCGCATGGGGAAAATCGTAGCGCAAGCGGTTGCAGGACGTCTTGGAAAATCATTATTAGAATTAGGAGGGAACAATGCCATTATTGTGACACCAGACGCTGATATCAAAATGACAGTTATAGGTGCTGTTTTTGGAGCAGTAGGAACAGCTGGACAACGTTGTACTTCGACACGTCGATTAATAATTCACGAAAGTATTTATGATACAGTAAAAGATGCAGTTGTTTCAGCCTACGGTCAGTTGCGCATTGGAAATCCTTTAGATGAAAACAACCATGTGGGACCACTTATTGATACTCATGCAGTTGAAATGTACAACAATGCCTTAACAAAAGTTGTTGCCGAAGGCGGAAAAATCTTAGTAGCAGGAGGCGTGCTTTCGGGCGAAGGTTACGAAAGTGGTTGTTACGTAAAACCAGCAATTGCTGAAGCTGAGAATACTTTTGAAATTGTACAGCACGAAACATTTGCGCCTGTTTTATATTTATTGAAATACTCAGGAACTGTAGAGAATGCCATTGCAATTCAAAACGGTGTGGCTCAAGGATTATCTTCTGCAATCATGACCAATAATTTGCGTGAGGCGGAATTATTCTTGTCGGTTGTAGGTTCTGATTGTGGAATCGCAAACGTAAATATTGGAACTTCAGGTGCCGAAATTGGAGGTGCTTTTGGAGGAGAAAAAGAAACAGGTGGCGGACGTGAGTCGGGATCTGATGCTTGGAAGGTATACATGCGTCGTCAAACCAATACCATCAATTACACCACAAGCTTGCCCTTAGCACAAGGAATTAAATTTGATTTGTAGATTAAATAGAACAAACTAAAAAAGGCAATTTGAATATTTCAAATTGCCTTTTTTGATTTATATAAATGAGTCACCTACAGGTTGAAAGAAGCACCAATATTAAATGTAAATTGGTTATTCAGTTTGTCAAAACCTATGGCATCAGTTTTATAACTAGCGATAGGAATACCAGCTTCAGTAAAAATTCCAAATCCTTCGGTAAAGAAATAGCGCAATCCTAAGTGTGCACCAAAATTTCTGAGACCCAAATTCAATCCAGGATAAATATCCATTTTTTCGTCGAGTTGAAATACATTTCCTAAGTTCGCATTGAATCTAACCTTCGCGTCAATACGATCATCAAATTCTGGTTTATTTCCTAAATCATCATTAGAAACCGATAACAAATAAGAAGTAGCAAACCCATATGACATGTTTTCTCCGAGTCCAAAATCAGCAGAAACCCGAATTCCAGATCCTCCTTCTTGAAAATTAGCGCCTACATCAAATTTAATATCTCCTTTTCCTTTAAAGGCTTGTGCATGCATCAAACCAACGGCCAATAATACTAGTACTGTAATACTCTTTTTCATATTTAAGTCTTTAAATGGTTGCAAAAATAGTTCAATAAAAACTAATTTCTTCCTTTTTCATCAAAATACAACTGAGTCAACGGTTCGCTTTGCCAGAATTCCTTAGTGTCAACATCCATAATTGTTAGTGGCCCTTTGAATGCGGCACCAGTATCTACATTCCAAACATTCGCTTTTTGAACGGGCGTATTCTCTCCTATTCGGGTAACAGGTGTGTGACCTATGTAAATTTCTTTGTATAAAGTAAAACGTTTGGGGTAGAAAATATTATCTGTTGCCATGGTTTTGTCTAATGCCAATGCCGTTTCCCACAAGGTTCTGTCCCAATAAAATAGTCCAGGGAAATATTCGTAATCAACACCATTCACATTGGTAAAACCAGCATGAACATACAAACGCCGTTGCTCGTCTAAATGATAGTTTTTTAAGGATTTCAAAAATTCAATATGTTTTTGTTTCGTTTCTACACTAACGAATTCGTAGGCCAAAACCGTCGCTTCGCCGCCGTGTTTGTACCACAACAGATTGTCTTTACTTTCATCAAGCCATTCCAATAATAGATCGTCGTGATTGCCACGAATGCAAATGCAGTTTTGTTTGGTTTTTAAATCAATTATAAAATCGAGTACTTGAGGCGATTGACTCCAGCCATCAACGTAATCTCCCAGAAAAATAAGCGTATCTTTGGTAGTAACTTTAGCTCTTTCTAATATTTGGTGCAAGGCTCTTAAACCGCCGTGTATGTCGCCTATGACGAGTGTTCTCATTTATGATTTTTATTTTATCAGTTTAAAACAACCCAATAAAAGAGGTTGTTTTTATATGCTAAAAATAAGTAAAAGAGTGGGACGTACAATTTTTTAGGTTATTTTTTTTAGATTAGAATTTATGGAGCATATTTTTTTAGTGACAAAGTGAAATATCACTGTTTTTAGTGATGGATTTATCAGTTTTTAAGATTAACTTTACAAAAAATTAAATCACTCAAAAATGCGTACACTTCTAGCGTTATCGATACTTTTAGTTCAATTGATTTGTCAGTTTTTACAAGAATTAATTGCAATGATTTAGTATCATAATAAATTCTTCACTGCACATCATACTTCATTTTTCTCAATATTCGTAAAGCTTCTTTAAAAGATAAGTATACGGGTGTGAAAGGTTTTAAAAGCACTTTGGCATCAATCAACTTTTGTTTGGCCTCTTGAAAACCGTTGAGGTAACATATCATAAAAGCGGAAGGTAAATTCTCTAAATCCTTGTGCTCCCGCTCGGACAATGAAATTCCTTTTTGCAGTTTGTTCAGCAAAGCAATATTGGAGTTATAAATGTGGAAAAGCATTTTTTTGTTGAATTCTGGCGGTTTAAACAATATTTCACGTTCAATTTTATAATACCCATTATCGTGAAAGTGGATGGTTTGTTTTTCTAACGGATAGTAGCTTGTTTTATCATTCAAACCTAATGGAACGTATTCGATAATGGTAAAAGTATCCTCATCGAAAATGATTTCAACTACATCCTGAGCCGAATAAAAAAGCTTAATTTGTTCGTTGATTAGTTCAATATCTACTCGGGATAAATAGGTTTTGTCACGCGACTTTTTGGCAATTCCTGCCCAGCAAATCACAAATAATTCTTTGAAAACTTTGTATTTAGGCCCCATATCTTTGTGGCGGAAATTCATGAAATCAATCACGCCATCGAGGGTATATTCAATGCTATTTCGCGAGTTATTTTCAATGCCAATTACGGTTTCTGTATTTTGGTAATTTTTATCTATTTCACCTTCCAGTGGCATCGTGTTGCTGCCTCGTCTTGTAAAAATACTATTAGCAGGAATGGTGTGAATTCCTTTTTTAAAATAGGACGTATTGCTCTTTGGCTTGATGGTAACCAGCCCTACAACTTTATCTTTAGATAAATTTGGGAAAGGGACATTTTCATACTGAATTTCGGGAGGATTTTCTAGATAAGCATTCACTAAATTCTGAATCCTACTATCATCAAAAAAATCATCGCCTACGATAGTATTGTCTTGATCTTCAACACCTACGACGATGTAAGAATTGTTAGTAGGATTGGAATTAGAAAGTGCACAAATGTGTTTTAAAAACTTAGCTTTTCCCTCACGAGAGTGTAAGTTCAACTGTCGCTTTTTATCATAAAAACTACTTTCATCATTATGAGCGAGCAGGTTTTTAATAAGAAGGCGCTTGTTGATCATACAATTAGATTTTTAGATTTATTAGACAGTTGGATTTTTAGATTATCTATCTTGTCTAAAAATCTAACGATCTAAAAATCAATTTTAAATATCTCTTTTCAAAATCGTTGCAGCAGCTTGTGCAGTTGGCAATACTATCAAATCAGCAATATTTACGTGATACGGTCTAGAAACTACAAAATGAATAATATCAGCGATATCTTCAGCGTGCAAAGGCTCAAACCCTTTGTAAACGTTAGCTGCTCTTTCGGTATCGCCCTTAAAACGCACCTCGCTAAATTCAGTTTCTACAGCTCCAGGATGTATGGCTCCCACACGAATTCCATACGGATTCAAGTCCATTCGCATCGCCTGATTCAGGGCGTCAACAGCATGTTTTGAGGCGCAATAAACGTTTCCATTTGGATATACTTCTTTACCTGCGATAGAGCCAATGTTAATGATATGACCTGATTTTCGTTCAATCATTTGCGGAATTATAGCTTTAGAAACATACAAAAGTCCTTTGACATTGATGTCAATCATAGCATCCCAATCGTCTAAATCACCATTTTGAATCGGGTCTAAACCGTGTGCATTTCCCGCATTATTGATCAAAACATCAATCGTAGAAAAGGCTTGTGGTAACGAGTTAATACTTTCGAAAACCGCTTTTTTGTCCCGAACATCAAAGGTTAAGGTGTGCACTTCTGTGAAAGCCGAAAGTTCTTTTTTGACCTCTTCCAAGCGGTCTTCACGTCGTCCGCAAAGAATAATTTTGTAGTTGTTTTGAGCTAATATTTGAGCTGTTGCTTTACCAATGCCGCTGGTAGCTCCAGTTACTAAGGCTGTTTTAATCATGTTTTTTTGTTTTAGATTCTAAAGGTGATCTGAACGCTTTGCTAGGCTACGTCATTGCCAATACTTTCGGTCCAAATAGCAAACCAATCTTCTTGGTCTAATTCTAATTCGACCGCTTTCATCAAGGATTGAATACGCGCTACATTTACCGTTCCTGCAATAGGAATCACCTGTGCAGGATGCTTTAAAATCCATGAAAGTAAAATAGAATCAGATCCTAGGTGGTATTTTGATACTAAAGTCGCAAGTAATTTTTTCATGCGTCGGGTTTGTGAATTGTCTTCTCTAAAAACGGAACCTAGCGGATTCCAGGACATTGGACGAATGCCATTGGTTTGCATATAATCAAAACTTCCATCAACCATCGGTTCAAAATGAGTGGCAGAAAATTGCACTTGATTAAATAATACGGTTGTTGTTTGACGAATTAATTCAGTTTGTGAGGTAGTAAAATTAGACAGCCCAAAATCAATAATTTTCCCGTCTGATTGCAGTTTTAAAACCGCTTCTGCAATTTCATCTGCACGCATTAATGGACTAGGTCTGTGGAGTAAAAAAACGTCTAAATAATCTGTTTGTAAATTTTTTAAGGAATTCTCAACAGACCAAATGATGTACTCTTTAGAATACTCGTAATGTTTAATACTGTTTTTACGGTTCTCGGTAACCATTTGGATACCACATTTGGATATGAATTGTAATTTTTCTCTAGCGATTTTGCTGGAAGAAAATGCTTTTCCAAAGTCAGCTTCTGTCGTGTAATCTCCGTAAATATCGGCATGATCAAAGGTGGTAATTTTATTCTCTAGACACACATTAATCATGTTTTCCATTTCTTTGGTATTGAGATTTTTATCCCAAACTCCCCAATTCATGACACCCGCTACAATGGGAGATAAATTTGTTTTACTCATGGTTTTTATTTGTTATTCAAATTCGTATTTATGTTGTTTCAGTGTATATTATTCAAAGTTCTTAAAAATATAAAAATTGTATCACAATTAGTCCTTAAAATTACCTATTTTATTGAAGTTTTAACCATTTTTTAACATCTTACTTCTAAAAAAAAATTCAATTTGCACCATCAAAAAGTAGGCATTCAATACAAGGTTTTAAAAACGACACAATGGAAGAAAATACAACGACTTTAGACATTAGAGCAATCAACGAAAAAATTGAAAGAGAGAGTGCATTTATAGATCTTCTCACCATGGAAATGAACAAAGTTATTGTGGGTCAAAAGCACATGGTAGAGCGTTTATTAATTGGACTTTTAGGTCAAGGACACATTTTGCTTGAGGGAGTTCCTGGATTAGCAAAAACCTTAGCCATTAATACGCTGTCGCAAGCCGTTCATGGATCGTTCAGTAGAATACAATTTACTCCGGATTTATTGCCTGCTGATGTTGTAGGGACAATGATTTATAACATCAAGTCTAATGAATTTTCGATTAAAAAAGGACCTATTTTTGCTAATTTCGTCCTTGCAGATGAGATCAACCGTGCGCCTGCTAAGGTGCAATCAGCCTTACTGGAGGCCATGCAGGAAAAGCAAGTTACCATTGGCGACACTACTTTTAAATTAGACCGACCATTTTTAGTTTTAGCTACGCAAAACCCAATAGAACAAGAAGGAACCTACCAATTACCAGAAGCGCAAGTCGATCGTTTCATGTTGAAAACGGTCATTGATTACCCAAAAATGGAAGACGAACGTATGGTTATTCGTCAAAATTTAAAAGGAAGCTATGAAAAAGTAAATCCAGTCGTTTCGGTTGAACAAATTTTGCGCGCGCAAGAAGCAGTTCGTGAGGTGTATATGGATGAAAAAATAGAGAAATACATACTAGATATTATTTTTGCAACGCGTTATCCAGAGAAATATAAATTAGCTGATTTGAAACCGTTAATTAGTTTTGGTGCCTCGCCACGTGGAAGTATTAATTTGGCGAATGCTGCAAAATGCTACGCTTTTATCAAACGACGTGGGTATGTAATTCCAGAAGATGTTCGTGCGGTGGTTCATGATGTCTTGCGTCACAGAATAGGGGTTACTTATGAAGCCGAAGCCGAAAATATTACTTCTGTAGATATCATCAACAAAATCGTAAACGAAGTAGAAGTACCCTAAAAGTGAATAGTAATAAGTGAATAGTAATTAGCCTTGGTTGGTTACTATTCACTATTCACTATTCACTAATTACTAAAGAAATGGATACAAAAGAACTCTTAAAAAAAGTACGAAAAATAGAAATTAAAACCCGAAGATTGAGCGATCACATCTTTTCGGGAGAGTATCATACGTCTTTCAAAGGGCGCGGGATGACCTTCAGTGAAGTGCGTCAATACCAATACGGAGATGATATTCGTGCGATTGATTGGAATGTAACTGCACGTTATAACGAAGCGCACGTAAAGGTTTTTGAGGAAGAACGCGAATTGACCATGATGCTTATGGTTGATATCTCAGGTTCAGAAAGTTTTGGTTCAAAAAATCAGTTCAAGAAGGATATTGTTACGGAAATTGCTGCTACGATGGCTTTTTCGGCAACTCAAAACAATGATAAAATAGGTTTGATTTTGTTTTCGGATGAAATCGAATTGTATATTCCACCAAAAAAAGGAAGATCTCATGTATTGCGAATCATTCGAGAATTGATAGAATTTCAACCTAAAAGCCGTAAAACTGATATTGCGCAAGCCTTGAAATTTTTATCGGGAACTCAAAAAAAGAAAGCAATTGTATTTGTGATTTCTGATTTCATGTCGGAAGATTACGAGCAAACGTTGAAAATTGCATCAAAAAAACACGACATCACCGGCATACGCGTTTACGATATTCGCGAAGAAAAAATGCCAGATTTAGGTATGGTTTCTATGCTTGATGCCGAAACGGGAGCTGTCGAATTGATCAATACCAGTGCGAAAGCAGTGCGAATGAATTATGAAAAACAGTACCACGATAAAGTAAATTATTTTAAAGAGACATTCAGCAAGTCAGGTTCAGGTGTTGTAAACACAAGAGTCGATGAAAGTTATGTGACGAAATTGCTGAGTTACTTTAAATCGAGATAGATCCCCTCCAAGCCTCCCCAAAGGGGAGGAGATGAAAGAGGATTATAATTTTCACGATTCGGCTCCCTCTCCTTTGGAGAGGGTTGGGGAGAGGAAAAAATATTTAATATAAAAATGAAAATTAGACTTTACCTACTATTATTACTGCTTTCTACGGCTGTTTTTGCACAACAAAAACAAGTGGTTACTAGTATTGATACCACTAAAAATAAAATTGGCGCAGAATTTAAATTGTCTATAAAAACTACTGTTGATACTTCGGCTAGAGTGATTTTTCCGAAATTGAAAAACGTTGGCGCTCTAGAGGTAATTCAGTCGTATCCTATTGATACCGTTAAAATGGATGGTCGTTATGAATTGATCAAAAAATATGGGTTGACCCAATTTGATTCTGGTCGCTATGTGGTTCCTAGTATTAAGATTTTCATCAACAGCAAGCCTTTTTTGACAGATTCGCTTTTGGTAGAAGTAGCAAATGTTCAAGTAGACACGCTGAAACAAAAAATGTTCGATATTAAGGACATAGCACCAGCAGATAATTCTATTGGTGATTGGTGGAAATACGTGCTAATTGTTGCACTGATTTTAGGAATTGGAGTTTTCATTTATTGGTTTATTAAAAAACGTCAAGAGAAAAAATTACATCAAGAAATTTATAAAACTCCAATAGAGAAAGCCACCAGCTTGCTAGATACTTTAGAGAAAAAAGAATTGTGGCAAAAAGGTGAAGTCAAAGCCTATTATAGCGAACTTACGGATATTGCAAGAAATTATATTGAAGAAGCGATAGAAATTCCAGCAATGGAAAGTACTACTTCAGAACTGATTCAAGGATTGAGAACCGCATCGGTAAAGAAAAAAATGACGCTTTCTCAGGAAATTATTGAAAATTTGGAGCGTGTTTTGAAACAGGCCGATTTAGTGAAATTTGCCAAGTCAAAACCATTGGATTTTGAAATCACTGACGATCGCAATAAAATTCAAAAAGTAATCTTAACATTAGATAATTCGATTCCAGTTGAAGTGCCAGACGAAGAAGACATGTTACTAAATGAGGCACAAAGACAAAAGCAAATCCAAATAGTATTGCGTAAACAAAGGAATAAACGCCTTGTAACAGCAGTGGTTTCAATAGTTTTTTTATTGGTCGCCACCACACTATTTTTTGTGGTAACCAAAGGGTTTAATTATGTAAAAGATAATGTTTTGGGTCATCCTACCAAAGAATTATTAGAAGGCGAATGGATCAAAAGTGATTACGGAAATCCCGGAATTGTAATTGAAACTCCAAAAGTATTGAAGCGAGTAGATCTAACAAAAACACTCCCAAAAGATGGAATGGCTTTGATTAAAGAAATGCAGTCTTTTGCTTATGGAAGTGTCTTAGATCCTTTTTATCTAATGGTATCTACATTAAAGTTTAAGCAGCAAACACAGATTGATTTGAAAAAATCAATGGATGGTGTGTTGCAATCTATGGAAGTGCAAGGCGCTCAAAATATGATTGTAAAACAAGAAGAGTTTGAAACCAAAGAGGGTGTAAAAGGCGTTAAAGCGTATGGGACTTTTTCACAAATAAATGCACTTACTAAATCAAGTACCAAGTTGTACTATGAAGCATTGTTGTTCAGTCAAGAAGGCGGATTACAACAAATTTTATTGTTACACGAAGAAGGAGATACGTACGCAAATCAAATATCAGAGCGCGTTTTGAATAGTGTCGAATTAAAACAAGCAACTAAATAATGGAAAAAATAACTTTTTTGAACCCAGAGTTTTTTTGGCTGTTTCTTCTGATTCCAGTTGCAATTGTATGGTTGATGCAAAAAAAGAACCACCAATCAGCAACTTTAAAAATAAGTTCGTTACAAGGATTTAAAGGAACTAATTCCTATTTGACAAAGCTAAAACCGATGTTGAATGGACTAAGAATTCTAGCCTTATGCTCACTTATTGTGGCTATGGCACGGCCAAGAACCGTAGATGTGAGCAATAAAACGAAAACGACAAAAGGAATTGATATTGTTATGGCGATTGACGTTTCTGGAAGTATGCTTGCCAAGGATTTGAAACCAAACCGAATGGAAGCACTGAAAAGAGTGGCTGCTGATTTTGTGGGTGAAAGACCTAATGACAGGATTGGTTTGGTGGTGTATGCCTCCGAAGCGTATACAAAAACTCCAGTAACCAGCGATAAAGCTGTAATTCTAGATGCGATCCGAAGTATAAAATACGACAATGTGTTACAAGATGGTACAGGAATCGGGATGGGATTGGCAACCGCGGTAAATAGATTAAAAGACAGTCAAGCAAAAAGTAAGGTCATTATTTTGTTGACGGATGGGGTAAATAATGCCGGATTTATAGAGCCAGAAACGGCCTCGGATATCGCGAAGCAGTACGGAATAAAAGTATACACGGTAGGAATTGGAACAAACGGCATGGCTATGTTTCCGTATGCGATTGCTCCAAATGGGCAGTTTTTATTCCAAATGATGAAGGTTGAAATCGATGAGCAGTTGATGAAAAACATCGCTAGAAAGACCGACGGAAAATATTTTAGAGCAACAAGCAACAGCAAATTGGCTGAGATTTATGCTTCAATCAATAAACTAGAAACTACTGAAATCGAAGAATTAAAATTCTATGATTACGATGAAAAATTTAGACCATTTATTTGGTTTGCCGGTTTTTTATTGTTGTTAGAATTAGCATTGCGAAATACAGTTTTTAAAAGTTTTATATAAAATCCCCACCCCAGCCCTCCCCGAAGGGAAGGGAGTTGAAACTGGAATTAGAATGACCAAGTTTAGAATTTTAACTTAGAGTAAAAATCTAAGATCAAAGTTCATAAATCTAAAATTAAAAATGGAATTAGACGAAAAAAAATATTTATACCTTCTTTGTATACTGCCATTATTGGTATTGCTATTCTCATACAATTTGTATTGGAAAAGAAAAAAGCAACGCGAGTTTGGCGACTTAGAAATGGTAAAAAAACTGAGTCCAGAAAGCTCTGTTTTTAAACCCGTTTTAAAATTAGGAGTATTGCTTTTGGCGTTGACGGGGTTAATTCTAGCTTTGGTAAATCCAAAAATTGGTACCAAAATGGAGACGGTGAAACGTGAAGGAATAGATATTGTTTTTGCAGTAGATGTTTCTAAAAGCATGTTGGCCGAAGATGTGGCACCGAATCGTTTGGACAAAAGCAAGCAAATTGTTTCGCAAATCATCAATCAATTAGGAAGCGATCGAATAGGAATTGTAGCCTATGCCGGCAACGCGTTCCCAGTATTGCCAATTACAACCGATTATAACGTAGCCAAAATGTTTTTGCAAAGCATGAATACAGACATGGTTTCCTCTGTTGGAACTTCCCTGAATGAGGCAATCAAATTGTCATCAACGTATTATGATGATAAAAAAACCAGTAAGTTGCTCATTATGATTTCTGATGGTGAAGACCATAGCGAGGGCGCACAGGAAGCTGCAGAAGAAGCGAATAAATTGGGAATTAAAATAATTACCATTGGCGTAGGAACAGAAAAAGGAGGCACAATCCCTTTAAAAAAGAATGGTGTTGTCGAAGGTTTTAAAAAAGACAACAATAATGAAGTGGTGATTACCAAGTTGAATCAAGAAAGTTTACAAACCATTGCAAAGGCCACAAAAGGCGGTTATGTAAACGGAAATAACACTAAAGAAGTAGTAGAATATATCAAGAATGCACTGAATAACATTCAAAAAACCGAATTTGAAGCAACAGAAATGGCCGATTTTCAATCGCAATTTCAGTGGTTTTTGGGTTTTGCTTTTGTTTTCTTATTTCTAGATATTTTCCTTCTGGAAAGAAAAACAAGCTGGGTTAATAAATTGAATTTATTTAACGAGAATAAAAAAACATAATGATAAAAATATATTTAGCCTCGTCGCCCTTTCCTTTGGAGAAGGTCGGGGTGAGGAAAAACATAATTTTACACTTGCTATTAATCATTTCTTTTGTTGCAAACGCACAACAGAAAGATAGAATATTGCCTAAAGCGAACGCGGAATATGCTGAAAATAAATTTGTAGAGGCCGAGGCTAATTATAGGATTTCGGATTCAAAATTTCCAAATAAAGCAACAGCACCTTTCAATTTAGGAAATACTATTTACAAGCAAAAACAATCTTCCGAAGCGAAATTTGCATATGCTAAATCCTTGAAAAATTCAAAAACTCGGCCGCAAAAACACAGGGCATTTCATAACCTTGGTAATGTTTTTATGAATGAAAAGGATTATACACAAGCAGTTGAAGCCTATAAAAACGCTTTACGTAACGATCCTAGCGATGAAGAAACGCGATATAATTATGCTTTGGCCAAAAAAATGCTAAAAGAAAATCCGCCAAAAGACGATAAGAAAAAAGACGACAAAAAGAGTGACAAGGATAAGAAAGAAGATAAAAAGGACGATAAGAAAGACGGCGAAAAAGACAATAAGGATAAAGAGAATAAAGACGATAAGGGCGATAAAGATAAGCCAAACAAAGATCCAAAACCCAATGAAAACGGGGAGCCAAAACCAGCTCCTGGTGGGATTTCTAAAGAGCGTTTAGAAAACTTATTGGATGCTGTAAACAAAGAGGAAAAGAAGGTGCAGGATAAGGTAAATGCCAAGAAAGTAAAGGGAAAACCAGTTAAAACTGAGAAAGATTGGTAATTCAATTAGACAATTTGAAAATGAAAAGATGTATTGCAGTATGCTTTGTTTTGATTTGCAATTTACTCAACGCTCAAGTTCAGTTTGAAGCTAGAGTGAGCAAAACTACTTTAGGTCTAAACGAGAGACTTCGGATAGATTTTATGATGAATGTAGATGGTGATAACTTTGTTCCGCCCTCATTTGCAGGTTTTCGTGTTATAGCTGGACCCAGCCAACAGGTCAGTCAGTCGTGGATCAATGGAAAAAGCTCTTTTGAAAAGGCCTATTCGTACTATCTTGTGCCCAATCAAAAAGGGACATTTGTATTGAAGGGTGCTGCTATTGAGTTTAATGGAGCTACCTATAAAACTGCGCCAGTAAAAATAACAGTTACTGAAGCCACTGAGGAACCAAGAGATCCAAACAATTCTGAAATAAATACTGATGAAAACCTGTATCTGGTAGCTGATGTTTCAAAGGGTAATCCCTACATCAACGAACCAATTACAGTCGTTTATAAATTGTATTTTGGTAACATTGGAATTTCAAACCTTGGAGAATCAAGTAAGCCTAAGTACAATGATTTTTGGAGCCAAAATATCGAGATCAAACAACCTGTGGCCGAAGAAGGAATGTTTAAGGGCCAGAATTTCAGGTTTATTGTACTGAAAAAAGTAGTGCTGTATCCGCAAAAATCAGGAAAGCTCAAAATTGAGCCATTGACATTATCGGTAGATGTGCAGTTGCCCACAAACCGTCGGGATATGTTTGGTCGAATGGTGCTTACTGAAACAACAAAGAAAGTTTCGGCTGGAGCCAAAACCATAAACGTTAAACCATTGCCAGAGGTTGGTAAACCAGAAGATTTTTCGGGTGCGGTAGGAAGTTTTGATTTTAAAGTTACTCCATCTAAAACGACTTTAAAGCACGATGAAAGTTTAGATTTAGTGGTCAGTGTAAGCGGAAAAGGAAATTTAAAACTATTTAGTTTACCCAAACCCGTAGTGCCAAATGCTTTAGAAATGTATGAAGCAGTTCATAGCGAACAAGTAAACACGCCACTTTCTGGAATGGCTGGAAAAATAGCAGACAGTTACACGATTGTACCACAATACAAGGGCATTTACCCTATAAAACCAATCAAATTCACGTATTTTGATTTGGATACAAAAAGCTATAAAACATTAAGTTCGCCAGAGATATTGATTAATGTTATCGATGGTCCTTCGCCTACAGATGCTACGGTAGCTTCTTCTAATAAAAATAAAGTAGATAAAGTAGAACAATTTAAATCCATAAATGTAAAGAGCAAGCTTCTGTCCATGGATACTAAAGATTTCTTTGAGTCTAATGTTTTCTTCGGATTGTTCTTTTTTCCGTTTTTGATGTTGCCTTTGATTGTGTTGTTCAAAAAGAAAAAAGAAGCTATTGATGGCGATGTGACTGGAAATAGAATCCGAATGAATAACAAATTGGCCAAGAAATATTTATCAGAAGCCAAGAAGCAAATTAATAACAAAGAACTATTTTACATTGCGCTGGAGAAAGCGATGCATAATTTCTTGAAAGCGAAGTTGCATATTGAAACTTCAGAAATGAGTAAGGATAATATTCAAGAATTATTATTGTCAAGAAATGCAAATCCAGATGCGGTAAATGATTTCATTGCGCTTACAGAGAACTGTGAAATAGCTCGATATGCACCAGCATCAAGTGTTACAATTCAACACGATTTTGACAAAGCAGTTGCGATTATTTCAAATTTAGAAAAACAGATTTCTTAACTACAAAGTGCACAAAGAAGGCACAGAGTACACTAGTTTTTTAAAATAAATGACTGAAAACGAAATATCAAAAATTGTATTCGAAAGTGCTTTAAAAGTGCACAAGGTTCTAGGTCCTGGATTATTGGAGAGTGCCTACGAAGAATGCTTATTTTATGAACTTAAAAAAAGTAATTTAAAAGTAGAAAAACAGAAAGCGCTTCCTTTGATTTATGAAGAGGTAAAACTAGATGTAGTTTACAGAATTGATATGATTATTGAAAATAAATTTATAATTGAGGTAAAATCTGTAGAAGCTTTGACCGATGTTCATTTGGCTCAATTACTAACATATTTGAGATTGTCGGATTGCACAGATTAGGATTGCTAATTAATTTTAATGTAAAATTGCTAAAAGAAGGAGTAAGACGAGTTATAAATGGAGTACTATAAATAGTGATCTTTGCGACTTCCTTGTGGCCTTCGTGTTTAAATTTTTATGAAAAACATTCTATACATACTATTACTTTCAACCCAAATTTTCTTTGCCCAAAACGGCTTTGAAAAGGGAAATGCGTATTACCAAAAAGGAAATTATAAGGAAGCAGTTGCGGCTTATGAAACTGTTTTGAAACAAAATAAACATTCTTCAGAATTGTATTTTAATTTAGGGAATGCGTATTATAAATTGAATAAGGTAGCGCCTTCTATCTATAATTATGAAAAAGCATTGGTTTTAAATCCAAATAATAAGGATGCCATAAACAACTTGAAATTTGCTCAAAAGCGAACGATCGATGAAATTAAAGTAATCCCAAAAGTTGGTTTTGCAAAGCTGGTTCGCGATTTTACGGGAGTATATCATTACAACACATGGGCTTGGATTTCGGTTGGATTAACTGTTGGTTTCTTGCTTTTTTTTATTGGATACTATTTTTCACAAGTTACAGTATCAAAAAGAATTTTCTTTTTTGGGATGTTTGTGTTTTTTATTTTGATTTTCATCAGTATGCTCGCTGCATTTTTTGAAAAGAGCTATTTTGATAATGAACGACCCGCTATTATTTTTGCTGAAAAGTCCGATGTTAAAAGCGAACCAAGAAATGGCGATAAGCCTATTTTTGTTCTCCATGAAGGAACAAAAGTATTCGTGTTTGAAACAATAGGACGATGGAAAAAAATACAACTTACAGATGGAACCGAAGGCTGGATTGATAGCAGCGCGATTAGGGAAGTGAAGTAGTTGTAACTCTCTACATAAATTTTGTGAATTTATATTTGCAGAACTTTACTTTTTACTTTTTTGTAGTTCTTTGCTCCAATCTATTTTTCAATCAAAAGTTTATTAATTACACTTTCAATATTGTAGAAGGCGACTTTTTTATCGCTTTCAAAAATACCATTATATCGTATGCGACCATCTTTTAAAATGATCAAGTGAGGAAAGCTATTAATTTTTAAACTATCTTCAATCTGTTTGGCAGATGTTGCATAGATTTTCGGGAAAGTGTATCCAAGATTATTTAATATTTTGGTTGTTTTAGTGAAATCATCTTGCTTTAAAGGAACATTAACAGCATATATAACCACATTAGGATTGTTTTTATATTTTAGATAAGTGTACTCTAAATCAGGGAATTTAGTAAAACAAATGGCACACGAGGTCGTCCAGAAATCAAGCACAATTATTTTGTCTTTCTTAAAATTTACAATTTTATTGTCTCCATCAGTAAAATGTATTACTGGATATCGACTATTCACTTCGGCATTTTGATTTTCAACCAAAATCAATATATTTGGGAATAACACGTATCCTACAACTCCGAAAAGTACTATCGCTAAAAATATAATTCCTTTATTTTTAAATTTAAAATAAGTATAAGCCAAAACACTACTAATTGGTAAAAATACCAAGTATAATATTGTTCGGGAATATTGATTGTAAATAAAAAAAAGCATGAGGAAAATAAGCATCATTGGCGATATCAGAATAAGAACCAACTTCAAAGCTTCATTTAAGGTATTTGTCTGAAATATTTTGATGCATATAAAAAAGCTTGTCGTTAAAAATAGCAATAACATCAAGGAATGGTTGCCATAGGTTATTGTGCCAAATAAGACATAACTTGCAATTAAACATAATGCTGTTATTATGTTTTTTTTATATGATTTCATAAAATAATAATTCTTGTTTAGTCTCTTAGATTAATTTCAAATTAATAATTAAGTAGTGCGTAATTAATAAATTATAATTAAATCTTTAAAATTTTAAAAGTTAAATTTAATAGCAAAATTACATTTTTTTACTATTAAATTTAACTTTTAAGGTTTGCCTAAAGTCTTTTCTTTTGATGTAGACCTATTTATAAAACTGGGCCAACCCTTCTTTCGCATGAAAATGCCCATAAAAACCCGCACCCTGATGTCGTAGATGTGCAGTTTGCAGTAGATCCACCAGCATAAGAATCACAAGTCCAGTTACAATTACAAGCTCTTGTTACTGTTGTTTTATTTATTTCAGCGCCAATTTCGTTAGCTTTATAATCATAATTCATTGAATACAAATCTGTAATTATTTCTTTAGGGGCTATTGTATTTCCTTTAAATTTACCTTCATATCTGTAATCATTTAATTCGGTAAACATTTTGTAAAAGTCTTCAGCAGGAATACTTTTCGCTAAACTCACAGCTGTTTCACTCATGATTTTAGGGTCAACTTGTTTTTTATTTAATTCTACAATTAATTTTTTAATAAGATTTTTAATGTCTGCAGGTAATTCTTGACTTAAAAGTTGGTTTAATTTCTCATTCCACAATTCAATTTTACCTTTTTTGTCTAATAAGTTGAAATCATTTTTAACAGAGGAATAATCTTTGTTTTTTAGAAACGACTCTCTTAAATTAGCATTAATAGTAGATTCCTGCGAATCACTTTCTTTGGTACATCCAAAGAAGATACCTGCGAATAATGTTAGCACTAATAACATTAGTACGGAAATTTTGATTTTTTTCATAAAAGTAATAATTAATTTGTTAAATTTTTTTTGTCAAAATTATCTTAATTTAATATTGATTCTCATGAGTAAATAGGGTATTTTTACCCTATATTTAAATATTTCAAATTAGTTTTTTACATTCGTGCATAAAAATATGATATATGAATATCAACGTAGGTAACAAACTCAAACAATTGCGTAAGAGCAAAAGTATGTCTCAGGAACAAGTGGCAGATTATTTACATCTATCGCAATCTGCCTATGCTAGAATGGAAAGCGGCGAAAGCCATTCGTGGGCTAGTCATATTGATAAAATATGTGAAGTTTTTGAGATAACTCCTGAGGAATTGGTTAAAACTGAAAAAGTTATTATTGGAAATATTGGCACTAATAATGGAGTTGGTTATGCAGAAGTTGTAAACCAACTTTCTGAAAAGCTAATTGAACAATACGAAGAAAGGATAAAAGAGTTAAAACAAGTCATCTTTGATCTAAAGGGTAAATAAAATAGATTTCCCTCGAATTTTAGTATTAAAGTTTGAGACTTAAACTGCAACTGAACTCTACCACTTGATTACTTTTTCTTCAAATCGTCATACCAGCTTTCAATAGATGGGTATAAATATCCCGTTATTTTCTGGATGGGACTATAAAATAGAGAATTGTCCAGGGTTTCTTTCTTGGCTAAAAAATTATGGTAGTTTATTTTTTCAAAAACCTTAAAAACAATTCCGATAATTAAGATGGTTTTGAGTACTCTAAAGAAACCACCTCCAAGTGAATTTAACCAACCTAAAAAGGCAAAATCAGCTATTCCTGTCAAAAATTTACCCAAAATCGATACGGCAATCACTACAACCATAAAGGTCAAAACAAAGGCTACTACTTGTATGGTATTGGGATTCCACTTTACGAAACCAGCTAAAAACTCTTTCATAAAATAAGAAAATTTCACGGCCGCATAAATTCCAAGTAATAAAGAAACCAATGACGCTAACTCTACAAAAAGGCCATTTTTGATGCCTTTAAACAGCGCAATTGCGAGAAGTACACCCAAAATAATATCTAAAAATCCCATGATAATTCATTAAAAAATAGAAACGCAAATATAAATGAATTGTTCTGTACCATTGCCAATTTTCAAGTTCTTATCTTTGCCCAATATAATTGTAAACGTTATGAATTAATATTTCATAACTCATAATTCATAATTCAAAAAAATGTCAAGAGACACACAACTTAAAGAACGCTGGGAACAGCTTGTTAATATACTTTCCAATCAATTTTCGCAAGGTGAAGATTTAGATTTAGACGCCATTATTTACTTAATTGGGGTTCAAGAACTTGGAAAAGTACACCAAGAATTTAAGAAAGACGAAAAACTCAATTTGATGCATATTGCCATTTGCCGTTTATTAGAGCCTTATGGATTTTATGAATTCGAGTTTTTTGATGAGGAAGGATGGCCACATTATAAAGTTAAGGAGGAACTGCCACCATTAAAAGCAGGGGAACAATCCGTTTTAATGAAGGAAGCTATTGTAAATTATTTTGTTGAAAGAGAACTTATACAATAGAAATCACTAAAAAGCAGCTTATAAATGGCTTTTTTGGGACTATTCACTATTAAATAATCACTAAAAAAAGCTAAATTTGCACTCTCAATTACGGAAGGAAAATGATAGATAAGATAAAAGAATATATTGGCGAAGCACAAGCTTTTTCTACGCAGAACGCAGCAGAATTAGAAACATTCCGAATTAAATTTTTAGGAAGTAAAGGACTTTTAAAGGAGCTTTTCGCTGAATTTAAAAATGTTCCCAATGACCAAAAAAAGGAATTTGGACAAGTAATCAATTTACTTAAAACTTCTGCCGAAGAAAAAGTAAAAACCATTCAGGATGCTTTAGAAAGTAAAGAAGAAATAAAAGGTTTTTATGGTGATCTAACTCGTTCCGCTGAGCCTATAACTATTGGTTCTCGTCACCCTATTTCATTGGTCAAAAACCAAATTATAGATATTTTTTCAAACATTGGTTTCAACGTTTCTGAAGGACCAGAAATCGAAGATGACTGGCATAATTTCACTGCATTAAACTTACCGGAATACCATCCGGCGCGTGATATGCAAGATACTTTTTTCATTCAAACAAATCCTGATATTTTGTTACGTACGCATACATCATCTGTACAAGTGCGTTACATGGAAAATAATAAGCCGCCTATTCGTACGATTTCTCCGGGTAGAGTATTTCGTAACGAAGCTGTTTCGTCCCGTTCACACTGTATTTTTCACCAAGTAGAAGGGTTGTATATTGATAAAGACGTTTCTTTTGCCGACTTAAAACAAACGCTTTTATATTTTACCAAAGAGATGTTTGGGAAGTCAAAAATCCGTTTGCGTCCATCCTATTTTCCTTTTACGGAACCAAGTGCTGAGGTTGATATTTATTGGGGTCTAAAAACAGAAACCGATTACAGAATTACCAAAGGAACTGGTTGGTTAGAAATCATGGGTTGCGGAATGGTAGATCCAAATGTTTTGAAAAACTGTGGTATCAATCCTGATGAATACAATGGTTTTGCGTTTGGAATGGGAATCGAAAGAATTGCCATGTTGCTATATCAAATTGGCGATATCCGTATGTTTTACGAAAATGATGTTCGTTTCTTAGAGCAATTCAAAGCAAGTATATAATTTAATAGTACTTAGTGACTAGTACTTAGATTCTTGGTATTAATGACTAAGGACTTTAAGCTAGGGACTAAAAACTCAATTTATGAAAAAAGACATTATCATCCCCGAAGTAGAAAACGTATTTTTTGCGGCAGTCCAGCAATGGAGTGACGATTTCATGGAAAAAGTTTGGTATGCCTATTTAGTAAACGATAGTGATTTTCTAATAGAAAGTGTCATGGTAGTTTCTAAAGCTTTTGGAACTATTGATGGCGAAATGAAAAAAACATCATTGTTGCGTCATGCTTTTGTCGAAGTCCCAGCTGTTTCAGTAGTGAAAATTGAAATGATCGAAAAAAGTGTTTTGGCACTCAATAACGAATTTATGCTCACGTTTTTCATGGATGGGAAATTATACGATAAAAAATTCATTTTCAAAGCCAATTCCATCAATGAAACAGAGGTAGAAGAAGTGCCTATATTATTTGTCGATGGTGTTATCGTTAGGTAAGTCAGTACTATTTTCTCTTATTAATTTCTTCTTCCAACTAAAATAACTGACCACAAATATTCCGGCCAGAACGAATGATGCGGTACGGATTGTGTTTTTTTCAGATAAATACACCTCTTGAAAAGTCATGCTGTATAAATCAAAAGCAGCAGTTATAAAAGAAACTAGTAGTCCCCAAATCAACCCGTATTTAAGTTGATATTTCCATCTTTCGCTCATAATTAAAAATTTAAAGGTTTTGTTTTTGTTTGGATTTCCAGGTAAAATAGCCTAAAAAAAATATTCCTACTAAGATATAAGCGATGGCTTTAAAATAAAAAGCAGGAGTGGCAACTTGCGCTGAAAATGGAGTTTCCTTGATGTCAAACAGTACATTGAAAACCGTCATAAACACGCCCCAAATCCCACCCATTTTAATCTGGTATTTCCATCTTTCGCTCATGAAGTTTCTTCTGTTTGATTGTAAAATCTGTCGTTGGATTAATCGAGTTTATCTGTCAATTTTTTAAACACGGCTTTCGCATCTTGGCCTTCGTATAAAATGCTGTGCACCGCATCAATAATTGGTGTTTTGGCACCATAGGCTTGATTAAGTTTGTAAGCACTTTTTGCCGCATAATATCCTTCAGCAACCATACTCATTTCCATCATTGCTGATTTCACGGTGTAGCCTTTACCAATCATATTCCCAAACATTCTATTGCGGGAAAATACCGAATAACCAGTAACCAATAAATCGCCTAAGTAAGCAGAGTCATTAATGTTACGTTTCATTTTGTGGACTTTCTTGATGAATTTTTTCATCTCGCGAATGCCATTACTCATCAATACCGATTGGAAATTGTCGCCATACCCTAGACCATGTGCTATACCTGCAGCAATTGCATAAATATTTTTTAGCATGGCAGCATACTCAGTTCCTATAATATCATCAGTGATTTTAGTTTTAATGTAATTTCCAGATAAATTTTTAGCTACAGTTTTAGCTTTGTCGGGATCACCACACGCAATAGTAAGATAAGAAAGACGCTCCATGGCAACTTCTTCAGCGTGGCAAGGACCCGTAATTACACCAATGTTGTAATACGGAATATCATATTTCACATGAAAATGCTCCCCTACAATTAAGCTTGTTTCAGGAACAATTCCTTTAATGGCTGAAAAAATAATTTTGTTTTCTAAGGAAACAGTCAGTTTTTCTAATTCGGCACCCACAAAAGCAGAAGGAATAGCGAAAATAATATAATCAGCGTAGGCTACGGCTTCGTTGATATCGCTCGTTAGTTTGAGTTTTTTAACGTCAAATTCAACGGAACTCAAATAATTTGGATTGTGTTTTTCTGTTTTAATATGTTCTATTGCAGCCTCATTGCGCATGTACCAGGAAATTTCGCTAAGATTTACACACAACATTTTTGCTATAGCAGTCGCCCAACTTCCACCACCTATTACTGCGAATTTTATATTGTCAGCCATTTTTTATTGAATTTAATCAAAAGTACTTAAAAAAGTACTGTTTATGCAAATAAAAGTAACATCCTAAAATTCATTTTGTAACAGAGTTTTTTTGTTTTATAATTAAAAAAATAATAATTTAATATTTTTTAATTTGCAACGCAATAAAAACACATGCGACTCGTTATTTTTAATGATTTTGTATCAATTTAACAAATTAATGCGAATTGAGTTAGTTAGTTATATTTTAGAATTTAAAAGGCGCTCCCACAAAATGAGAACGCCTTTTTATTTGACTTGAATTAACCCAGAAATAATTATGCTGATTAATAGCTCATTTCCACAATTGCTTTTACTTTTTCTAAAGTGATATTTTGTTTTTCTCCCAATCCTAACCAGCCTCTTTCTTCGAAACGATTTACAATAAAATTAGCTGTTTTATCAAAATCTTTGGTATAATCAGATAATTTAGTGTCCATTCCCATGGTATGGAAAAACGCAACGGTTTTGTTGATGGCTTCGTTTGCGATTTCGTCCTCAGTTCCAGTTAAATCGAAAATACGTTTTCCGTATTGTGCCAATTTTCCTTTTTTAGTTTCAAACATCACTCGGTATAAATTTGGACCCACAACTGCCAATGTTCTGGCATGATCTATTCCGTACAAGGCTGTCAATTCATGACCAATCATATGTGTAGCCCAATCTGATGGAACTCCTTTTTGGATTAATCCGTTCAGCGCCATCGTACAACTCCACATAAAATTAGAAGCTAGTGCATAATCTTTAGGATTTTCGACTACTTCAGGACCTACTTGGATTAAAGTTTGTAGAATTCCTTCGGCAATGCGATCTTGTAAAAAACCTTCATGTGGATAGGTTAAATATTGCTCTAAAACATGAGTGTAAGCATCTACGACACCATTTTGCAATTGTCTTTTTGGTAAAGATTCAATTACTGTTGGATCACAAATGGAAAATTTTGGAAACAATGCGCTACCACCAAAAGCCAATTTTTCCTGCGTAGCTTGAATAGTTACTACAGCTCCAGAATTCATCTCGCTGCCAGTTGCAGGTAAAGTTAATATTGTTCCAAAAGGAATTACTTTAGACAAATCTTTAATCAATAATCTCTTTTGAAGAATTTCCATTGGATTCCCTTCAAAATGTACAGCTGCTGAAATGAATTTCACGCCATCAATTACAGAACCTCCACCAACGGCAAGGATAAAATCTATTTTTTGTTCCTTGATAACGGCAACGGCTTTCATCAATGTCTCAAAATGCGGATTTGGTTCAATTCCCCCAAATTCTACGATTTCAATCCCGAAGTCTCGGGACTTTAATGCTTTAATAACTTGCTCGTGAATCCCATTTTTGAAAATGCTTCCACCGCCATACGCCAAAAGGATTTTTGCTCCTTTTGGTACTAACGTCGATAATTTTTCAATTTGTCCTTTTCCAAAAACTAAATTGGTAGGATTGTATAATTCGAAATTTAGCATCTTGTTATTTTTTTGAATTCAATTGGTTCAATAATTTCTCGGCTACTAATTTAGACGAAGCTGGGTTTTGACCTGTAATCAATAAACCATCTTCTACAGCGTAAGGCTGCCAATCTCCTATTTTTGAATATGAAGCACCGTTAGCTTTCAAGGCATCTTCTAATAAAAACGGAACAACATTAGTTAATCCCACCGCTTCCTCTTCGGTATTCGAAAATCCGGTTACTTTTTTACCTTTAACTAAAAATTCCCCATTTACTTTTACGTTTTTCAACACAGCTGGCGAATGACATACAAAAGCAACAGGTTTGTTATTCGTATAAAAAGCTTCAATTAAAGCACTTGAAGATGCATCAGTTGCTAAATCCCATAATGGACCATGACCTCCAGGATAAAAAACAGCATCATAATCAGCTTGTTTAACATCAGCTAGTTTGTGTGTTTTACTTAGTTTAGCTTGTAGTTCACTGTCTTTATCAAATCTTTTAGTGTCTTCAGTAGCCGAAGATGGATCTGAACTTTTAGGGTCAATTGGTGGCTGTCCTCCTAGTGGCGATGCAATATCAATGATCACTCCTTTATCTACTAACTCATAATAAGGAGCAGCAAATTCTTCAATCCAAAATCCTGTTTTTTCTCCTGTATTCCCAAGCTTATCGTGGCTTGTAAGAACAAATAATACTTTTTTCATAACTTTTTTATTTTGCTTCTGTGCAGTTGCTGAAATGCAACTTAATGTTAATACTATAATTGATAATAAGGCAATTTTTTTCATAACGTTATTCATAGATGCAAATTTAAGGCTATTATGCTATTAGTAAAAATAATTTAAGTTATGTTTGTGATAAAGAAATTTATATCATGACAAATCTAGAATGGTACCGAACTTTTAAATCCGTTTACAAAAACGGAAATTTTTCGTTGGCAGCTAAAGAATTATTTATTAGTCAACCCGCTGTTAGTCAACAAATATCAATGTTGGAAGCCCATGTAGGTTATAAACTTTTCAATAGAAAGTCTAAAGGTGTCGAGCCAACGGATTACGCTAAGTTACTCAATAATTTAATCATTGAAGCTCTAGATCGATTAGAAAATGTAGAGAACGGTTTCCGAGCTAAAGCATTCAATGCTAACAGATTAATTTCTATAGGAATTTCCAAACATTTAATGAGTAGTTTAGGGAGTATCTTAGTTGCAAAATTTGAGTATATTGATTTCAGTTTCTACGACAACGACGCACTATTTGAACTGGTAAATGAGAAAAAATTAGATTTTGCGGTAGTTACTAATCGTTATGACACTTTTGATACTATTCAAAAAAAAGTAGGTGCGATTAAGCAAATAATTGTTGGCTCTCCCGAAATTGATACGGCGCCATTAAAAGCCGTTATAAAACTAAAAGATTTTGCGGCTATTGAACATTGGTTAAATGATCAAAAATGGTACAGTCATAATGCTCAAATTCCACACATCAAATTATTCTGGTTGTATGTTTTTAACAAAAAGAGACCTTCGATGATTCCCAATTATATTATTCCATCCGAATATGAAATGCTCGAAATCATTTCAAAAAATACAGGAATTGGGGTAGTTTGGGATATCAATGCAAAAAATTTATTAGACCAAAATAAAATTCAATTAGTATGGAATAGCAAGCAAATGCCTACTACGGAAGTATTTGTATTGTCAGGTAAAAATGAAAATTTGAGTGCCGTTTTTGAGAATATTCAAATAGAGTTGAAAAAGGTTTTGGGGTTTTAAGAAAAAAACCATTTTCACTATAAAAGTGCAATCGTATCTTAATAATTGGAAACAAATAAACTATTTTTATGCTCCTTTTATCCATAACAATTTTATTTAAATGAATGAAGTTCAAAATATCAAAATAGCTGTCGATGCCATAGTTTTTGGGTATCAAAACAATCAGCTTTATGTATTGTTAATACAACAAAAATTTGGGACACAAGATTCTTATTGGGCACTTCCAGGTGGATTAGTACATAATGAAGAGTCCTTGCAAGATGCTGTGAGAAGAGAATTGAAAGAAGAAACTAATATTAGTGTTAATTATTTTGAACAACTGTTTACTTTTGGTGACGATGTATATCGTGATCAAAGGAATCGTGTTATTTCAGTTGCTTATTTTGCATTAGTAGATCCATCAAAATTAGAGGTTAAGCCTGATTCGGATGCTGAAAACGCACAATGGTATAAGATTAATGAAATTCCCGCATTAGCTTTTGACCATACTATTATTTTAGGCAAAGCAATGCAGCGCTTAAAAGCAAAACTTACCTACGAACCCATAGGATTTGATTTACTGCCAAAGGAGTTCTTATTCTCAGAACTTGAAAATTTATATTGCACCATTTTAGAAAAAGAAATCGATCGCAGAAACTTTAGAAAAAAAATTTTAAGCTTCGAAATCATTGAAAAAACAGATCATTTTTCGCCTTTAAAAACGGGGAGGCCTGCAAAATTATTCAAGTTTAATAAACAGAAATACAATGATTTACTAATGAAAGGGTTTCATTTTGAAATAAAGTTTGCTTAAATAAATTACTATGATAAAACCATTTCCATTTCATACCGATTTGAGAAACTATTTTAAGAAACAAGGCAAAACGTGGTCTTGGTTTTCGGAAGAAAAAGTAAAAGAAGAACAACAAGAAGCCTACAAAACCGATTTGTTAAAAAATGCGTACCGAATTGATTTAGAAACAGAACCGAAAGTGTACGAAATTCTAGGGAAAGCAAAGGATAAATTGGGAATCGTTATTCCAATTACGATTTATCAGTCACAAACAATTGAAGCCAATAATGCGGGTATTGTTTTTTTTGAAAAAGAAGCGCATATTATTCTTTCAGGAACAATTCTAAAATTACTGAACGAGGACGAATTACTAGTTTTGTTTGCTCATGAATTGTCTCACATTCTATTATTTAATTTAGAAAATGGTGATTTCGAAATCACAAACAGAATCATTAATACTATTGCAAGTGATAACACAAGTGAATTATTTTATTACGAAACGGCAAGATTATATCAACTATACACTGAATTATTTTGTGATTTGGGAGCTTTAAAAGTTAGCGGAAGTCTGGAATCTACAATTAGTACTTTGATTAAATTAAATACTGGTTTAGAAAAAGTTTCGGCAGAAAGTTATCTTAAACAAGCCGATGAAATTCTGGAAAGAATCAGTGAAGGCTCTGATGGGGAAACACATCCGGAAATTTTTATCCGTGCCAAATCATTACAAATCTTTGAAACGGATAATGCAAATTATTATACGAGAACAGAAAAGATTATTTCAGGAAAAATAGATTTGCATCAATTAAACTTGTTTACGAAAACGGTAGTTTTTGAGATTACAAAAGAATTAATTTCTATTATCCTGAAACCAAAATGGACACAGTCTGAATATTGTAACACACTTTACAAGCAGTATTTTTCTAATGTTGACAAAAACAGCGATGTATTTATTGATGACAGTTTTAAATTAAAAATTGACAACAGCAAGAAAAATCTAAAAGACTATTTTGCCTA
This sequence comes from Flavobacterium frigidum, assembly GCF_048286795.2. Classification (NCBI taxonomy): domain Bacteria; kingdom Pseudomonadati; phylum Bacteroidota; class Flavobacteriia; order Flavobacteriales; family Flavobacteriaceae; genus Flavobacterium; species Flavobacterium frigidum. The sequence continues at coordinate 589,973 of NZ_JBLVPT020000001.1, read as the reverse complement.
TGTTATGCTTGATTTTGCACTTTGTGATGCCGATTTGAAGGATGGTTTTATTGGTCATATTTTGGATATTTCGGAGCAATTAGCTTTGGAGGATAATTTGAAAACGATCTTGAAAAAAGAGCTGAACCTTACCGAAAAAACATACAAATCATTCTGTCAAAACTGCACCACTACATTAAATAGCATTTTAGAGGCAGACAAAGAAAATACGTATTAACATGATTACACCAATAAAGGAATCGGCTTTTTATCAATTCATTACCGAAAATTTTCAGAAAGGAAATTTTGCGAACGACGATATTATTGCCATAATACTGCCATTGTTAAAAACGGTTGCCGCCATTCATAATCAGGGAAAAGTTGCTTCGTTAAACGATATTGCTACTCTCTATGTTGAAGATGAGCATTTTAATATTGCTGATAAATCATTTGAAATAAATAATAATTCTAGTCCCATTGCAAAATTGTTTAAAAGCAAAAGCAGTGCATTTGAGATTACGGGAGAGCATTATAATACAGTTGAAATTGGCGAAAAGATCAGCAGAGAGTATGCAGATAAAAGTGTTGCTGATAATGATGTAGAAAATGTAAAAAAAGCAGCTTATGTAAAAGATTATAGCTGTTTTGAACTTGAATTTGAGCATCATGATCCGTTGACCGATATTTTTATTTTGGGGATGATTCTGGCAAGCATCACTTTGCAATTTGATTTTACCGATGTTGATGATGTCAAAAAATTTGTTGATTACAGAAGGAAAATGTACTTTTTAAATAGCAAAATAAATCCCGCAATTGCCAACATTATTTTGGGAATGACCGAATTGAACCGGGACAATCGCTGGAAGGATTTAAACGAAATTATTGAGAAACTAAAAAATTATAGGGATTATAACCCCGAAACTGAATACGATTTATCAAATTTGGTCGATGCTAAAGTGCAAAATAGAAATCAGTTTATTCACGAAAAACTCCGCAACAGGCTTTTTGACAATAGTAAACGAAATAGATTATTGTATTTCCAACCGAATTTGAAATTCCTCAATCTTACGGTTTCATCGGTTCCGCAAGCTTTGAATTATCAAAATATCAACCCCAATTCTATTTTCTACTGGAATCCCGAAATCTCAAAAAAAATCAGCACTACAAGCACGATTTCACTCAATAAGTATTTAGAAATTGGAGATAATCCGTACATCATCCCGACATTGGATAAAATTCGTTTAGAAGCGAATAAAGACATCAATGAATATGGTTTTAGTCAGTTAAAACTAGCTTTATGTAATCTGAATTGGTTTAATACCAAAGAAAATAACTCTGAAAAAATAATTTCCCCTTTGCTTTTGGTTTCGGTAACCCTAACCAAGAAAAAAGGCGTAAAAGATCAATATTCATTAGAATTTTTAGATTCGGAAGTGGAGATAAATCCGGTTTTGGCTAATATGCTAAAAGAGTTGTATGATATCCGTTTACCGGAACGAATTCAGCTTTCGGAAACTAAAATAGAAGAAGTCTATGGATTATTGAAAGTTCAAGTAGAGAAAAATAATTCTGGAATTGCCCTGGATTATATTGACAAGCCTAAAATTAAACTGATTCATTCACAAGCTAAGCAGATTCTGACACAGTTTAATAAACGTTCCAAAAAGAAGCTGGCAATTCAGGATCAGCGCACTTTGAATTATTCTTACCAGCCCGAAAATTTTCAGCCGTATGGTTTAGAGTTGTTTAGAAATTATGTTTATACACAAGCATCATCTTTAGAATATTTGATTAACAGCGATGTCAAAAGAAATGCTCAGTTTTTTAATGAAAATAAAACCATTGAAAGAGAATTTTATCAGCTCGATGAAGGAGAAACCAATCCTTTTCGTTGGGAATTTGATACGTGTAATTTGATTTTAGGTAATTTTAATTACAAAAAAATGTCACTGGTTCGAGATTATAATCAGGTAATCGAAAATCAAGTGGAGAGCGATGTTTTTAAAAGTCTGTTCAATTCGTTAGCGCAAAAAAATTTCAAGAACGAAGTAGAATCCAACAACAGTTTTACTAAAACTTTTAATGTTGTTGCAAGTGACCCTACACAAAATAATGCTGTAAAGTATTCAGAAACGGGCGAAAGCTACATTATTCAAGGACCGCCTGGGACTGGAAAATCTCAGACAATCGCCAATTTGATAGCTAATTATGTCGCTAATGATAAAAAGGTTTTGTTTGTTTGCGAGAAACGAGCCGCACTCGATGTAGTTTTTTACCGATTAATGAATCAGGGATTAGATGATTTATGCTGTTTAATTCACGATTCACAAGCCGATAAAAAAGAATTTATTTTTGATTTGAAAAAAACTTTTTACGCGTTTACAGCATCAAAAAACAATTTTCAATCGATAGCCGAAAATCGCAATAAATTGGTTCAGAAAATTGATGACGAAATCAATAAAGTTGCAGTTTTTCATGATTTTATGAATGCCAGGATTAATTCAGAAAATCATCTTACGGTTAAATCACTTTTTGATGTTTTGATTTCTAATCCTCATAAAGTAGTATTAGAGGATATGAATATTCTGGATGATAATGCCGGTTTGCTAGATTGGGAAAAAAACCAGCACGTGTTGGAAAAATTATATGCTATCAATCAGGAAACGAATCAATCTGAGTTTTTCTCAATACATCCTTTTCGTTTTTTAAAGATGGATGTGTTTCGTACCTATCAGCAAGTTTCCGACCTAAAAAAGGATTTGGAAAACAGTCAGGTACTATTAGAAAACATTTCAGAACGATTGGATTTTGTGACTATTCCAACAAACTTTGATACTTTTTTGGAGATTCACATATTTCTTCAAAAAGCAATGTCCAGTTATATATATTTTGACAATAATGTGTCCGAATTATTGGAGCCAAACAGTACGCTTTTCAGATCGCTTGAAAATGAAGTTGAAACTTTATTGAAAATAAGAAATGAAATTGAGAAGTTAGCCCAACAATATCCGTATTGGATAAAAACGCTATCTGAAACCGATGCCAAGACTGCTTTGGAAGTTATCAGAAAAAATGAAAGCAGCTTTTTTAATTTTATAAATTCAGATTATAAAAAAACACGAAGTGAAATTCTTGCCGTTTATGACATCAATAAACATAATGTGAAGCCTCGTTTATCACTTATTTTAGAAAACTATAATGCTCAATTTGAGCTAGAAGGAAAATTTAATGCTTTAAAAAGTGATTTCGAAAGCAAGTATAATCTTGGGGATTTATTTGAATTAAAATACCATACCGAAACGCTAAAAAAAGAACTGGATTCTACCATTTTAGATTTTGTAAAAAACCTTAATGACACAGAAAGAAAAGAAGTTGCTGTAATTAATGATTTATTCGTAAAAGTAAATTCTTCTTTGTGCGACAGCATTGAAAATTATGAGAATTTAAATTTAATAGTTATTGAGAATCAAATTATAGCGATCAATGCAAAGAAAGCCTATTTTGATTTGTACGCTTCTTTTTTTGATGAAATACAAGATGTAAATCCATCTATAATTCAATTATTAAAAGCAAAGAACATCCCGCTCGATCATTTAAAAATTACTTTAGCAGAAAGATCATTAGAGAAATATTATGCGATTCATTATACGCATAAAAAATTCAATATGGATTTGTTGCATTCATCCATTGAAAAAGTAAAAAAAATGTATGCCGATTTATTAGAACTAAACGGAAAATATATCATTGCAAAACAGATCAGCAATTTAAAAGAATTGATTTTGACTTCTGAAATGTCAGTTTCTGGAATGACAGCAGCACAAAAAGAAAGCAAAAGAGCTATTACAGAAGGAAGAAAAATTCTGGAAAATGAATTTAGTAAAAGCATTCGATTTAAGTCCATACGGGATTTGGCCTCTTTGGATTCCGGTCCCATTATCAGAGAAATAAAACCAGTGTGGCTGATGAGTCCTTTGAGTGTTTCGGATGCCTTGCCAGTTGATGAAAACTATTTTGATGTTGTCATTTTTGATGAGGCCAGCCAAATTACACTCGAGGAAGGACTTGTGCCCATTTACAGAGCAAAACAAACGATAATTGTAGGTGATGAAATGCAAATGCCACCGAGTAATTTCTTTGGCAGTTCGTCAGGAAATCAAGATGATTTATGGGCAGATGCAACGGCTGAGGACAATGATTCTTTTTCATTAGATGCCGATAGTTTCTTGACGCAAGGTGCGCGTAAATTTCCTTCTGTTATGTTGGGCTGGCATTATCGAAGCAAGCATGAAGCGTTAATTGGTTTTTCGAATGCTTCGTTTTATGACAGCAAATTATTGACAATTCCTGATTTGAAAGATCATGGCAAGTTAGCTGAACCTATTATTGTTACTGATGTTTTCGAGGCCAAAGACAATTTGGAACATTTGATTGCTAAGCCAATTTCCTATCATTATATTGAAAATGGAGTATATAATGCGAGGTCAAATGTGAAAGAAGCACAGTATATTGCCAATATGGTTCAGGAACTTTTGGTGCAAAATAAGGAGCAAAGCATTGGAATTGTAGCATTTTCGATGGAACAGCAAAATGAAATAGAAACTGCAATCGAAGCGATTTGTATTGAGGATAAAGTATTTGAAAACTTGCTTGAAGAAGAATACAAACGCATGGAAAACAACCAATTTGTTGGACTTTTTGTAAAAAATCTAGAAAATGTTCAGGGTGATGAACGTGATATTATCATTATGAGTACATGCTATGGCTACAATCCAAACGGGAAAATGCTGATGAATTTTGGACCAATAAATAAACGGGGAGGAGAAAAACGATTGAATGTAATATTCTCTAGAGCTAAGAAAAGTATGTGTGTGGTGAGCTCCATTAAGTATTTTGATATTAAAAATGAATACAATGAGGGTGCCAATTATTTTAGAAAATACCTGCAGTATGCCGAATTGATTAGCTTGGGGCAATTGGAAGCTGCTAATAATGTTTTGAATTCGATAAATAGTAAAAATAGTATCCAAGAATCAAGTCAGATTGCTGAGCAGCTACAAGCTGAAATTGAAAAAATGGGATATGCTGTCACAAGAAATATTGGTCAAAGTAAGTTCAAGTGCCATTTAGGAATTAAAAAATCTACAGAAGATGAAGAATTTGTTTTAGGAATTATGATTGATGATGATCTTCATTATTCGAACAATGATATTCTGGAACAGTATCTTTTGAGACCTGAAATCTTGAAAGCTAATGGTTGGAATATCTGTCAAATTTATTCGAAGGATTGGATAGAAAACAAACCAAGAGTTTTGAAGATGATAGCGGCATCATTGAATAATGAACTGTTTTTTGAGGAAGTTGAAGTTGAAAATAGCTTTATTGAAATTGAAAACGAATCCACTGAAGATGAAGCAAATCATCCAGATTCAAATGAAAGCACTGATTTTGAAAAATACATTAACATATCCAATGGGAGTAAAAAGTTCTGGGAAATAGGTACTGATGGCAAAAATGTAATTGTTCAATATGGCAGAATTGGAACTAAAGGACAACGTATGGTAAAAGCCTTTGAAAGTGAGGATGATGCAGTAAAAGAAAAGCGAAAATTGATTGCTCAAAAGCTGGCAAAGGAATACTTTAAAGAATAAATACAGATATTTGTGTAAATTTTACGCAAATAAAATTGTTTATTTAAAAATACTATTTATATTTGCGTATAATTAACGCAAAATTTAAAAACTATGATACTAAATTTAGACCAAAACTTTAAACCATTTGCTCCAGAGCAAGAAATCAATTTTCAAAATTTTACATTTTCAGGAGGAGAGCCACATATAAAAATCAATCCTGATTTTGATACTACTCAAAAAGTAACCATTACACATCGCTTAAATTCTTTCAATGATTTTGGATTATTGTGTGTTGCAGTTGATGCTTTGCGCAGAATGGATGTAAAAAATATGGAGCTTTTTATTCCCTACTTTCCCGCTGCAAGACAGGATAGAGTTATGATAAAAGGAGAGCCATTATCTGTTAAAGTGTATGCCGATATTATTAATGCAATGCAATTCGATAAAGTATTTGTATTTGATGCGCATTCAGAAGTTACTCTGGCATTGGTCAATAATTGCGAAGTGATTTCTAATCATACTTTTATTGAAGCGGTAGTTAAAGCAATTGGGAACGATGTCAGATTAATCTCTCCAGACGGAGGCGCTTTAAAGAAAATTTTTAAAGTTTCAGAATTTATAGGCGGAGTTGAAGTAGTAGAATGCAGTAAAAGCCGCGATGTTAAAACAGGAAGATTATCTGGTTTTAAAGTCTATAATGACGATTTACAAGGAATGGATTGTCTGATTGTAGATGATATTTGTGACGGAGGTGGAACTTTTGTAGGTCTTGCCGAAGTGCTGAAAAATAAGAACGCCGGTAAGTTATTTTTGGCGGTAAGCCACGGAATTTTTAATAAAGGATTTGAAGTTTTAGATTGTTTCGAGAAAATATTTACCACCAACTCATTTAAAGATTTTGAAGGAGAGCGTGTTGAAGTGATAGGATTAAATCAATTAATATAACTATTAACAAACTAAATAAGAAATTATGAGTGACAATTTAAAACCAAGATTCATTGAATCTTTAAAAAGAAACAATGATCAAATTAGAGAAGACAGAGCCAATATTATTGGTGCAGATTCCGAATTAATTTATAGAAGACGAGTGGAAGATATTGAGCTAAAAATAAAAAGACTAGAGAGAGAACAAGAAGGTCTTATTGACGTAAGTCCATTAGACAAAAACAGTCTGACATTTGCCGATTTTCAACCAGAGGCATTCGTGCAAAAAGACATGGAATTAGCATTAATAATTAGGAATTTAAATATCCAATTAGAGATTACAAGAATGAGATTCGAATATTTATTTGGTAAAATATTTTAGTTATGGGAGGTACAAGATACGATAATGATGCTCGTAGCAGCAGAGCATTAAAAGCAGGTTATGCATCAAAATCTGCTGGTGAAATTTTTGAGCAAAACGCCAAAAGAATGGCGCATGAATCTATGAATCCCACTGGAATTACTTTTAGAGAAGCAAGAGATTCTGCTATTCATCCTAATTCTGTTCCAATTATTCTAGGGTTGGATGTTACAGGGAGTATGGGACATATTCCATTTGAATTAATCAAAGAAGGTCTTCCAAAATTAATGGGAGGAATTATTGAGGGTGGAGTTTCTGATCCTGCTCTTTTATTCTTAGGAATTGGAGATCATGAATGTGATGGTTATCCGTTGCAAGTTGGACAATTTGAATCTGGTGATGAAGAATTGGACATGTGGTTAACTAGAACGTACATTGAAGGTGGTGGTGGTGGAAATGGTGGTGAAAGTTATCTTTTGGCGTGGTATTTTGCCGCTTTTCACACTAAAACAGATGCCTTCGAGAAACGTAATCAAAAAGGATTGCTGTTTACCGTTGGTGATGAACCTAATTTAGAAGTATTGCCTGCAATCGCAATTAAGGAAATTATGGGTGCTGGACAACTGACTTATACAGCTAAAGAACTTTTGGAAGAGGCTAAAAAAAAGTATGACGTATACCATATCAGCGTGTTGCATTCTGATCAGGCAAAAAGAGCTAATAGTGGTTGGAAAGAATCATTAGGTCAAAATTGTTTGTCAATTGAAGATCATAAAGAAATTCCAAATGTAATTAAGGATGTTATCTGCAAAAAATATAAAGTTGGCTCATCAGGATCTGTAGATTTAGGAGGATTGGATTTTCTAGAAATGCTATAAATAATGAAAAAAGCACAAATAGTTATAGGTTTGGGTTTTGGTGATGAGGGAAAAGGAATCACAACTGATTTTTTAGCTCATCAAAACCCAGAATCTATAGTAATTCGATTTTCTGGAGGACAACAAGCGGCACATACAGTAATGATCGATGACAAAAAACATATTCATTCGAGTTTTGCCAGCGGAGCACTTCGAGGTTTGCCTTCTTATTTTAGTGAGCATTGTACCCTTCATCCGACTTTTTTATTTAATGAAAGGGAAGAATTAAAAGGAAACAAAGGAAATACAGAACTGCACATTCATCCATTAGCAAAAGTGACAACCCCTTTTGATGTTTTTCAAAATAGAAAAAATACCAAAAATTTAGAGCATGGAACTTGTGGAAAAGGAGTGGGAGCTACAATGAAACGCAACGAAAGTCCGTATAAATTATTTGCCATTGATTTGATTGCACCAAGGCAAATGCTGATTGAAAAATTAAAAGGGATTGCCTATTACTATGGATTTTTTGATGGAAGTCAAATTGAAAAAGAGTTAGAGGTTTTTTTAGAAGCAATAGATGTTATCGATTGGAAAATAAGCGATTACAGTTATCTAGAATCCTTTGATAATCTTATTTTTGAAGGCAGTCAAGGTGTTTTATTGGACATGGATCATGGTGTTTTTCCTAACGTCACTTATGCGAATACTACATCAAAAAATGCGTTCGAAATATGTAAACTATTAAAGATTGAAGATATAGAAATGTATTATGTGACCCGAAATTATTCGACTCGACATGGAAGTGGTTGGATGAGCAAAGAAAGTCATATTACATTAAAAAATAACGAAGAAGAAACGTGCATTTATAATGACTATCAAAAAGAACTTCGGTTTGGTGATTTGGATTATGATTTACTGAATTATGCCATTCAAGTAGATGCAGCTTATACTTCTTCAACCAAAAAAAATTTGGTCGTTACTTGTTTGGATCAAAACGAAGAGACATTTAAGACAGAAAAAATTATAATAGAACTGGATAAAATTTACGGTTCTTATTCGCCATTTTCAAAGGATTTCAAACAGCTAATATTATAAAATTAAATATACATTTTCAGCAATAATTAAAAAAATAGTAACATGAACCCATTATTATTAACAGACGGTTACAAAGTTGACCATAAAAGACAATATCCTGACGGAACGACATTAGTATATTCTAACTGGACTCCAAGGAAATCTAGAGTAGAAGGAATTGATGAAGTTGTGTTTTTTGGATTGCAATATTTCCTAAAAAAGTACATCATTCAAGATTTTGATTTTCATTTTTTCAAACAGCCAAAAGATGAAGTAGTAAAAAAATATGCCCGCAGAATCAACAATTATTTGGGTGAAAACCAAGTAGGGACAAAACATATTGAGGACCTTCACGATTTAGGCTATATCCCGATGGTTTTCAAAGCTTTGCCAGAAGGGGCCAGCGTTCCTATTCGGGTACCAATGTTCACAATGTACAATACGATTCCTGAGTTCTTCTGGCTGACTAATTATTTTGAGACATTGCTTTCTGCGGTAATTTGGTTGCCTTGTAATTCGGCTACAATTGCTAAAGAATATAGGAAAGTATTGGATAAATATGCAGCTGAAACTTCTTCAATGCCAGAGTTCGTCGATTGGCAAGGGCACGATTTCTCAATGCGAGGAATGGGAGGTATCGAAGCGGCGGTAACATCTGCAGCAGGACATTTATTGAGTTTTACGGGCTCAGATACGATTCCTGCAATTGATTTTTTTGAAGAATATTACAATGCCAATTCTGATAATGAATTAATAGCTGGTTCCGTTGCTGCAACTGAACATTCTGTAATGTGTATGGGCACTACCGAGGGAGAATACGAAACTTTCAAAAGATTAATTTGTGAAGTGTATCCAAAAGGAATCGTTTCTATAGTATCAGATACTTGGGATTTATGGAAAGTATTAACAGATTATTTACCTCGATTGAAAGATGAAATCGTTTCAAGAGAAGGAAAAGTAGTTATTCGTCCCGATAGTGGAGATCCTGTTGATATTATTTGCGGTAACCCTAATGGTAAAACTGAACAAGAAAAGAAAGGCGTAATTGAATTGCTTTGGGATGTTTTTGGAGGTACTGTCAACGCAAAAGGATTTAAAGAATTAGTACCTCAAATTGGCGCTATTTATGGAGACAGTATTACCGTAACTAGGGCAACGGCCATCTGCGAGCGATTGAAAGTTAAAGGGTTTGCTTCTACTAATGTGGTTCTTGGAATTGGTTCATTTACGTATCAATTCAATACAAGAGATACTTTTGGATTTGCAATGAAAGCGACTTATGGAGAAGTAAACGGAGAAGGAAGAGCTATTTTTAAAGACCCGATTACGGATGATGGTACCAAAAAATCGGCTAAAGGTTTAATGAAAATAGAATTGGTTGAGGGGCAATATACCTTAACAGATGAAGTGTCTTGGGAAGAAGAACAAAAAGGGGAATTAAAAGAAGTTTTTAGAGATGGAAAACTTTTAATAGACCGAAGCTTATCTGAGATTCGAAGTCAAATTAAAAGTAGTGTGTTGTAACTAAGTTTCTAAAATAAAAAGCCTAAATGTTAATTTTCATTTAGGCTTTTTTGATTTTTATTTCCTGTAAAAATTATTATGATCAATGTATTCCCAAACCTTTGCAGGCAATAAAGGCTGCACATTTTTCTCTTTTTTAATATTTTCCCTAATAAATGTCGATGATATTTCTACAACCGGAGCATCAATGACTTTGATTTTTTGGTGGTTTTTAAACTCTATGTTTTCCTCTTCGGATGAGATTCGTGGATACACGTAAATGTCATGATGTTTTAAAATGGCTTCGTAGTTTTTCCATTTGTGTAGCGATTTTAAATTGTCCTCGCCCATGATTAAGGAGAAGTCGTAATTCGGATATTTTTCCTGTAAGTGAACTAAAGTATTGACCGTGTAATTAGGCTGGGATAATTTAAACTCAATATCCGAAGGCTTGATTTTTGGAAAATCCTCAGTGGCAAGATGCACCATTTGCAAGCGGTGGTAATCATCGAGTAATGTATTTTTTTTCTTTAGAGGATTATGTGGCGTGACGACCATCCAAATTTGGTCTAAATCAGAATGCTCCGCCATGTGATTGGCAATGATAAGATGTCCCACGTGAATTGGGTTGAACGTTCCGAAATAAAGTCCTATTTTCATTTTTTAGTCCTTAGTTTTTAGTCCTTAGTTTTTAGCCCTTAGTTGTTTGTGTTAATGACTAAAAAGCTCTAATTACTATTTTAGATTTTTAGAAAATGCATTTATCATTTTACTTTCTTCCTCAATTAAAAACAAAAGTTCGTTAAATATATTTTCATTTTTAATAAATTCTAATCCTTTAGCGATGATTAGTTGGGTTTCTATCTCGTTTAATGAACCTCTAGAAATATTTAAAAAATGATTAAATGATTTATCTGTTTGACGTCCAAATCCTTCTGCAATATTTGAAGGAATTGATACACTTGCTCTTTTCAACTGACTTGTTAGAGCATATATTTCTTCCTTTGGAAAATCCTTGGTAAGCTTATAAACTAAAACCACAATTTTAATTCCTTTTTGCCAAATGAGTAATTCTTTGTATGATTTCACTCCACTCATAGATAAACGATGTTACGGTTAGTTTGTTAGCTGAGTACAATTTACTAATTACTAAGGACTAAGTACTATTCACTAAGGACTAGTGAAACTATTTAGAAACATAATTCTTAACCAACTGATAGGCTTCTTCAAGAGCTACCGGTAAGTCATAATTTTTTATAATCACATCAAATTGTGGCGCTGTAGCTAACTCAACAGATGCTTTAGCGATGCGCATATTGATTTTATCGTCACTCTCGGTAGAGCGTTCTTTTAATCTTCTTTTGAGTTCATCTACGCTCGGTGGTTTCACAAAAACAGCAAGAGTTTCCTCTGGAAATTTATGTTTGATACGCAATCCGCCCGCTACATCAATATCAAAAATCACGTTTTTACCGAGTGCCCAGATGCGCTCTACTTCGCTTTTTAAGGTTCCGTAAAAATTGTCTCTGTAAACTTCTTCCCATTCTACGAAATCCTCGTTTTTAATGTGCGTTTTAAAATCTTTCAGCGACATAAAATAGTAATCCTTGCCACTTACTTCTTCACCACGAGCTTCGCGAGTAGTTGCTGATATAGAAAACTCTAAATTCAAGTCTTCTTGTTTTAATAAATACCTAACTATAGTAGTTTTTCCTGATCCTGACGGTGCCGAGAATACGATTAATTTTCCTTTTTTCATTGGTATGATGAATTTGTTTAGGTATTAGAATTAGTTACCTAATAATTTCAATTTTATTTTTTCTCGTTCAATTTCTTCTATCAATTCTTTTTCGCTAGGTAAATACGGTAGATATTTTGTAGCAAAAAGATGCGGTGAATCATTAATAATAGAATATTTAACAACTGTTTCGCTTTTTTCGGTACAAAGAATTATACCAATGGTTGGTAAATCACCCTCTGGTTTTTTTAAATCATCAAACATACGACGATACATATCCATTTGTCCAATATCCTGATGATTGAGTTTTCCGATTTTTAAATCAAATAAAACAAAACATTTTAGGATATAATTATAAAAAACTAAATCAATATAATAATGTTCAGTTTCACTACTTATACGGTATTGTCTTCCTACAAATGAAAATCCTTTACCAAGTTCCATTAAGAAAACCTGAAAATTCTGTATCAAAATACTTTCTACTTCTTGTTCGGAATGGCTTTTAGGTTCAGGAATATCTAAAAATTCGAATACATAAGGGTCTTTGATGAAGTCTTTAATGTTGACTTTGGTTTCGTTTACCTCACTATTTGAAATTGTTTTAGAGGATAATAAGCGATTGTAGTAGAATGTTTTGATATTTCGTTCTAAAGTTCTGACACTCCAATTTTCTTGGGAGGCTTCAGTAAGATAGAATTGTCTAGCCTCTAGGTTGTCAATTCGCATTATTAGTCTATTATGACTCCAGCTTAATTTGCTACACACTGTGTAGCAAATTTGTTCGTGAGGATAAGTCAAGTAAAACTGTCGAAAATTGCGAAGATTAGCAGAAGAAAATCCTTTTTCGAATTCTGCGGATAAATTCTTTGACAATTCTTTTAATACTGCTTCACCATAATTGGCTTTTTCTTTGCCATTTTGCTCTTGAACAACAATTTTTTGACCAATTTTCCAATACGCTTCAATCATTGCAAGATTAATTGCCCGATACGATTGTTGTCGGGCTGTGATCAATATTTGCTTTATTTCTTGAATGTATTGCATCTTAAATTATCTAGAGCACGTTCAACACCTGCTCCTTTATTTTTTCTAATTCGTCTTTCATCTGAACGACCAATTTTTGCATTTGTGCGTGATTGGATTTAGAACCCATCGTATTGATTTCGCGACCCATTTCCTGGGTAATAAAACCTAATTTTCTACCGTTAGCTTCCGTTCCGTTGATGGTTTCCAGAAAATAATCTAGGTGATTTGTCAAACGTACTTTTTCTTCGGTGATGTCTAATTTCTCTAAATAATAAATCAATTCTTGCTCAAAACGATTTTCATCTACATTCACTTTCAATTCTGAGATTGCCGTTTGCAAACGGTCTTTTATTGCTTGAACGCGCTCTGGATCAAGTGCCAAAGCTTCGGTCATGTATTGACGAATATTTCCAATTCGCAATTGAAATTCTTTTTCAAGAGACATTCCTTCATCTCGTCTAAAGTTCAAGATGTTTTGCAACGCTTCTTCGATAACGGTTTGGATTTGTACCCAGTCGTTTTCATCGATTTCGTCGCGTTCTATTTTCATGGTATCCGGCATGCGAACCGCCATTTTCATTAGTTCAGTTTCATCAGCATCAGCATAAACTTCTCTTAACTGATTGATATATGCTTTTACAATTGGTACATTTACTTTGGTAGAAGTTTGTTCCGCGGTACTTTCGATAAAAATAGAAAAATCTACTTTTCCTCTTTCCAGTTTTAGTGCAATTTGGTTGCGTAAACCCAATTCCATTTCGCGGTACAGCGAAGGCATTCTCACATTCAAATCTAAACCTTTACTGTTTAAAGATTTTACTTCTACTGTGATTTTTTTGGTTGATAATTGCAAAGTTGCTTTACCAAAACCCGTCATTGATTGTATCATATAATTTTTTAAGAAAGTGCAAATATAAGGAAAAAAATTCCCCTAGCTCTCGAAGGAGGAATTGGAATGTTTTCTATTCCCCTCCTTTGGAGGGGCTAGGGGAGGATACCAAATACACCCCACCAAATATCAAAACTGCCGAACCAATTTTCACCAAACTCAATTCGTCTTTTCCTAAACTAATTGCGAAAATAGTAGCAAATAGCGGTTGTAAATAAATAAAAACGGCAACTGTGGTGGGTTTTAATTCTTTCATCGAAAGCAAATTCAACAAATACGTCAGGAAAGTCGAAAAAACTACCACAAATCCTATTTTCCAGCAAATATCCATTGGAACCAAAGTCCAGTTCACAGATTGAAATTGGCTCCAGCCAAAAGGCAAAACCATAATAAAACCGAATAAATAAATCCATTTTACAAACGTAAAAGCATTGTATTTATCCATTAATTTCTTGACGATAATCAGGTAAAATGCATAGGAAATAGCATTGACCAAAACCAGAAAATTCCCGAGTCCTGCATGGGTTGCATTCCCAATAGATTTTCCGTACAGAATTAGAAAAGCAGTTCCAACGAGTCCCAGAACGATTCCAAAAACTTTTCGTTTTTGCATGCGCTCTTTCATGATAATTGCCGAAAGTGTCAAAACAATCATTGGTGTCGAAACCATGATTACTGCAGCACTAATGGGAGAAGTCAGGCTTAATCCTTTAAAAAAAGTCAGCATGTTAAACGCCACGCCAAAGAAAGCCGCGGCAATAATTCTAGGAAAATCAGTTAGTGCAATTTTCTCTTTTGGCATAAAAAGCCAAACCAGCCAAAACAAAAGCACCGAACCGCCTACCCGCAGCAGGATAAAACCGTAGGCATCAATGTATCTAGGCATTACATCTTTGGCGATGGTAAAAGTGACGCCGTAAATAAGGGAAACTAGTGTAGCGCCAATAAGGGCGAGATTTCTTTTAGACATTAAACCAGCGCTTTCATTACCTGCAACATATTTTGTTGGGTGTTGCCAATGTAAATTTTGTCCTTTATGATAAAAACGGGCCGACTCAAAAACGTGTAATGTTCCAAAATATATTTTTTGTAATCATCTTCGGTTAACGATTTATTTTTCAAATCCATAGATTTGTACAACTGAGCTTTTTTGCTAAAAAGTGCTTCGTAACTTCCTGAAAGCTCGCGCATTTTTTCTAATTCGGCAACAGTAATTGGATCTTGTTTGATGTCGTGAAATTTAAAATCATGTTCTTTAGGTAATGATTTTATAATTTTTCTGCAGGTATCGCAGGAAGCGAGGTAGTATATTATGTCCATATAAATTGCGATTTCTTTCTGCAAAGAAAATTCATTTAACACTGAAAATGATTATTTTTATCAAAAAAAATATAAAAAATGAATCAATTATTCGACGTCAGCACTACTAGCAGAAATATGGTTTCGAAATTTTTATCAGGATACAAGCTTGATCAACTCAACACGATTCCAGAGGGTTTCAGCAATAATCTAATTTGGAATATCGGTCATATTATCGTGTCGCAGCAACTATTGGTGTACAAACTTTCAGGTTTGCCGATGATGGTTTCTGATGAATTGGTCGAGAAATTCAAAAAAGGAACCAAGCCGGAACACCCAGCAACGGAAGATGAAGTTGAGGAACTCAAAGCTTTGTTGTTTTCCACCATTCAGCAAACCAAGTTAGATTACGATGCAAAATTGTTTCAAAACTACCACGAGTACACCACCTCAACAGGGAATCATGTCTTAAAAAATGCTGAGGATGCTATGGCTTTCAGTAATTTCCACGAAGGGCTTCACATTGGTATTATGACAATTATTCGTAAGTTTCTATAGGATTTATTTCTAAGAATATTGGGAGCTTTTTCCCGTCCTGCGTTACAATCTCATCATCAAAACACTTTTTTTCTAAGTCATAAAAGGAGCTTCCTGCGGGCGCTCTTTTCTGCCAAGAAAAAATAGTGTTTTGATCACGAGGATTTTCACTGCTGCCGCGGCTAGGGAAGAGTAGTAACGAGAAGTATTAGGTGTAAAACTTAAAATTCTATTAGTTACAGTTCAAGACTTTAAAATGAGGATCATTATTTCGATTTAAATAAATTTATTTCAACCTTAAAAACTCATCCACTTCAACATACGGCAGCAATAATTCCTTTGGGCCATCAGCATACGAAGCTGCTTCGTATGAATTGTAATAAAGCAGTAATCCATTATCGGTATAAAAAATATTTTGAGGAAGATTGAATTTTTCGTCTTCAAACATCAATCCGGTTGCATTGATTGATTTGTTTGCAGGGATTTTATATTTGGCTCTGAATTTTTTTTCGGCGAAAGCCATAAAAGCATTTTTGTCACGGAACAATGCTACATTTGGAATCGATTTTCCTGTACTTGGGTCAAAAAGTAAAGAACGCAATCCTTGATATCCGTGAGCGCCACCCGTGTAGGTGTAATGGTTGATTTCTATATTTAAAACACTTTCAGATTGGTATTTTACACTTCCTTCAATTTTAGCTTCCCAACCAAAGGTGTCATTCGGAAATTCTTTTTGGAGTTTCTCATAGGAATCAATAAAAGAGGCTAGTAATCCTGTGTAATCTGTTGAGGTGCATGGTTTCTCGCCAAAATAAACAATCTCTTTCAATACTGAAAACACTTTTTTATTAATGCTGTCAGCTACTATAAGGTCGTTTTTTGCAACAGGAATTTTTACAGTTATTTCAGGACAATTTTCTTTGCAGGGTAAAGTTGTTGTTTTTTGAAAAGATTGGTCTTTAAATGTCAATTCATTCGAACAACTGGTCATTAAAAAAAAGAATATAGCAAAAACTACAGGGTGTTTCATCTCATAATTGTTAATTATATACAAAGGTATCAACTTGTGGCTTGGTTAAAATAAATTAATGGGTAAATTTGTCACTTTATTTAGCATTAAAATTCAAAAGATATGAAATGAGCATGAATGTAAATTGGTCGCAAGCACCAATGAAAATATGCGAATTACATATGACCTTTAAAAAATAATAAATTTATAGATATGAAATTCAATACAAAGGTTATTCACGGCGGACAGCATCACGATCCAAGTACTGGTGCGGTTATGCCGCCAGTATATCAAACATCAACATTTATACAAACTAGTCCAGGACAGCCTTTAAATCCGGATTACGAGTACAGTAGAGCTGCAAATCCAACTAGAAGTGCACTTGAAAATGCTTTGGCGAGTATAGAAAATGGTACTCGTGGATTGGCTTTCTCATCTGGATTAGCCGCTACAGATTGTGTTTTGCGTTCTTTTAAAGCAGGTGACGAAATCATTGCTATGGACGATTTGTATGGTGGAACCTATAGAATGTTTACCCGTATTTATAAGAATTCCGGAATAAAATTTCATTTTGTGGATATGAATGACATCGAGAAATTCAAGTCATTAATCAACGAGAATACAAAACTGGTTTGGGTAGAAACACCTACGAATCCTTTAATGAAATTGGCCGATATTCAAGAAATCGCTGCCATCACAAAAGAGAAAAAAATTCTGTTTGCAGTAGACAATACTTTTGCGACGCCTTATTTGCAGAAACCATTAGATCTAGGAGCTGATATCGTAATGCACTCGGCTACTAAGTATTTGGGAGGACATTCTGATGTTATTGCAGGAGCATTAATTGTAAAAGACGAAGCGCTTGGAGAACAATTACACTTTCAACAATTTGCAACTGGAGCTACACTGGGACCAATGGATAGTTTCTTGGTACTTAGAGGAATAAAAACCTTGCATTTGCGTGTAGAAAGACATTGCGAAAATGGAGGGAAAGTGGTAGAGTTTTTAAACAATCACCCAAAAGTAAAAACAGTATACTACCCGGGATTACCAAGCCATCCGTATCATGAAATTGCCAAAAAACAAATGAGCGGTTTTGGAGGAATGGTGTCGTTTACTTTTGTTTCTGGAAAAAAGGAAGACGCTGTTGATTTTCTAGAAAAACTGAAAGTATTCACTTTAGCCGAATCATTGGGCGGAGTAGAGTCGTTGGCAAATCATCCTGCGCTGATGACACACGCTTCCATTCCAGAAGACAAACGAAAAGAAATTGGTATTACTGATGACTTGGTTCGTTTAAGTGTTGGAATCGAAGATGCTGCAGATTTAATAGAAGATTTGAAGCAAGCATTAGCTTAATAAATACAAAAAGCCCCAACGCTACTAACAATAGTTTTGGGGCTTATTTTTTTATACTTTTTGGGGTATTAGTCCAAGTAGCGAATGTATCCCACATTAAACCAAACCAACCAGTCATTTGCTTTGTTTTCTTTGTAAATTTCGGGATTAGGATTCAATCCATCCACCCAATTGGAGAAGAAATACTGTAATCGTAAATCTGCCAATAAATCGGCAGAATCATCTAGTTTATATCGAGTTCCTAGACTCGTTACAACGGACAAGACCGTATTTGCTTCTGTAGAAAAACCAAAAGGTCGACCTTCACTCGGAGTTAAATATTTTGGGAATGTAGTGGCAGGAGTTCCCAGAGGACCCAGTGTTGATGAAGCCTTGGCGTCATAATAACTAATTTGGCCACCTAAACTTACAAAGGGAGCAAAACTTCCAGTAACCGCTGTAAAATCACGAATACTCAGTGGGAAATATTCTAATTGCATGCCAAAATTAGCAACTGATGTACTTCCAGACATCGCTCGTAATTGTTGCGCATCAAGCGAGGTTTTCTTAGGATCTACATATTTTCCAAAATGTTGTAGTTCCGTTTTATTGAATGATAGCTCTGATCTTAATTTAAAATGTTCATTAAAATACGTTCTTGAGGTATAATTATAATTCGAATCGTAGGTGAAGTTTAAAAAATGAACAATTCCTATTCCTATTCCAGTATTGCCGGCGTTAGTCTTTAAATCATTACGCTTACCATAATCAGATTGAAAAGCGATTGGCCCAGCAATTATTCCTATTTCATGCGAAAATCCATCAAATTGCGCATATGAATCAGCTGAAAATCCAAAGCAGATTAATAAAAGAAGGATTGTTTGTTTTATCATCGGAAGTATCTTTCTAATCTTCACAAATATATAAAAACATCAGGTACAGTTATGGTTTAAAAACAGAAATTAAAAATAAGCAGTCATATTCTTATTTACTTACGAAAGTGGTAGTGAATTCGTTTAAATTAAGATATCCTAAATACAATTGTTTAATAATGCCTAATAAAAAGATAATTCTATCTATAAATTATTAAAAAGGGAGTCCGAATATTTTATAAAATGTATCTTTGTGAATTATAACGAAATCGTTTTCTTAATTAATTATAATAATCTATGTCATTAAAAATAAATGATTTTATGGCTCAAGTTGAAGCCAAAAATCCAAATGAACCTGAATTTATACAAGCTGTTAGGGAATTTGCAGAGACTGTTATTCCATTTATCGCAGAGCAAAAAAAATATGACGGCAAAAATCTACTTTTAAGAATGTCTGAACCAGAGCGTTCAATCATATTTCGAGTGCCATGGGTAGATGACAAAGGGGAGATTCAAGTAAACAGAGGCTTTAGAATTCAAATGAATTCAGCAATTGGTCCATACAAAGGTGGAATTCGTTTTCATCACACTGTAAATTTATCAGTGCTTAAATTTTTAGCATTTGAACAAGTATTCAAAAACAGCTTGACTACTTTGCCAATGGGTGGAGGAAAAGGAGGATCTGATTTTGATCCACAAGGAAAATCGGATGCTGAAGTAATGCGTTTTTGTCAGTCATTCATGACAGAATTGTGCAGACATATTGGCCCACAACTGGATGTCCCTGCTGGAGATATTGGAGTAGGAGCTAGAGAAATTGGCTATTTATTTGGTCAATACAAAAGAATTAGAAATGAATTTACAGGAGTTTTGACCGGTAAAGGATTGGCTTACGGAGGATCATTAATTAGACCGGAAGCCACAGGTTACGGAGTAGTTTATTTTGCAGAGCAAATGCTAAACACCATCGATCAAAAAATTAAAGGAAAAACAGTTTCGATTTCTGGTTTTGGAAATGTGGCTTGGGGAGTAGCTTTAAAAGTAAATGATTTAGGTGGAAAAGTAGTTACTATTTCTGGTCCTGACGGATATATTTATGACGAAGAAGGAATTTCTGGTGATAAGATAGATTTTATGCTCGAAATGAGAGCAAGAGGTGATAACAGAGCCGAAGCCTATTTAGAAAAATATCCAAACGCAGTTTTCCACAAAGGAAAAAGTGTTTGGGAAGTAAAAGTTGATATTGCAATTCCGTGTGCTACTCAAAATGAGTTGAACGAAGAGGATGCAAAACACTTAATTGCAAATGGCGTTATGTGTGTAACGGAGGCAGCAAATATGCCATGTACTCTCGAAGCGATCAAGTTGTTCTTGAAAGCGAAAGTACTTTTTGCACCAGGAAAAGCAGCAAATGCTGGAGGTGTAGCAGCTTCAGGATTAGAGATGACTCAAAACTCTATTCGATTGAACTGGACTAGTGAAGAGGTAGACGGTAGATTGAAAGAGATCATGGTTGGTATTCACAATCAATGTAAAAAATACGGAACCGATTCAGAAGGATACGTAAACTACGTAAAAGGAGCTAACGTTGCTGGATTTGTAAAAGTTGCTGATGCTATGCTTGCTCAAGGAGTGGTATAAAACAAAGCTTATATAATTTTCAAAGCCTTTCATCGACCAGATCATTCTGGATAAGATGAAAGGCTTTTTTTTATGTAACAAAATGCTAAGACTTTCGTTTGGTTTATATTTGCAATTCAACAGTCGCGCTAATAATGAAAAAGAACGTTTTATTTTTTTTGGTGATATTTTTTACCCAAAATAGTTTTGCCCAGGAAAATTTGTCTTGGCAAGGTTATTTTTCATACACAGATATCAAAGATTTGTCAGCATCAACAACACAAGTTTTTGCAGCTTCTGAAAATGCTTTATTCTCCAAGAATCTCACAACAAACGTTGTCAAAACTACCAATACCATTGATGGTCTTTCGGGACAAACGATTTCTGCACTAAATTACAGCGCAGCAAGTAATAAAACCTTGGTAGGGTACGAAAATGGACTTATAATTGCAATCAATGAGACCGATGGTACGCTATTGAACATTGTAGATATTATCAATAAACAGCTTCCTCCTAATATAAAGAAAATTAATCATTTCATGGAAATTGGCGGAACCGCCTACGTTTCCTGTGATTTTGGGATTGTTCAATTCAACTTGGCGACTATGCAATTTGGGGATACTTATTTTATTGGTGACAATGGTGCCGAAATTATAGTAAATCAAACAGCAGTGTACCATGGTTTTATCTATGCAGCCACAAATAGTGGTATTCGTAGAGCGGCGGTGACCAATAAAAATTTGATAGACTACAGGCAATGGGAAACTATAGCGACAGGGAATTGGTCTAGTGTACTAGTTTTTGGTGCTGATTTGTATGCTATCAATGGAGCAGGTTCTGTGCATAAATTTGATTCAGTATCCAATACTTTTGTGGGTTTTCTTGTTCTTCCTGAGCCGTCCTTTGACGTGAGATCAACCGGTAATTATCTAATCATAACTACTAGGAACAGTGTTTATATTTACAACAATCAGATGGCATTAGTGCGCCAAATAAACTCCAATCAAATTACGAATAGTAATCCACTTTTCTCGTGCGCCACCATAATAGGGGATTCCGTTTTTATTGGAACAAAAGAAAACGGATTGATTGTGGCTGCCTTGTCTAGTGCCGGTATTTTTGAGAATATAACACCCCTTGGTCCTACCAGGAACAATATATTTTCGCTTCAAGCGACGGCCACTTCTTTGTGGGCGGTATATGGAGATTATTCAGCAGATTATAATCCGTATCCGTTGGATAGTTACGGAATCAGTAAATTTAATGCCAATGGCTGGTTGAATATTCCTTATAAAGATGTTTTGGGCGCGCAATCATTAACCCGTATTCTTGTGAATCCTAGTAATGAAAATGAAGTATATGCGAGTTCTTTTTTCTCGGGATTACTCAAATTAGAGAACGATATCCCAAAAATTTTATACAATCAGACGAACAGCGGTTTAGAATCGTTAACCTTTGTGGGTCCTACATATATTGACATCAGGATAAATGGAACTGCATTTGACAAATCAGGAAACTTGTGGGTCACGAACAGCCGAATAAAAAATGGATTAAAAGTTTTGAAAACCAACGGTCAATGGCAAAGTTATGCCATGGATGGTATTTTAGCATCGCCAAATGATAATAATTTTGGCACTATAGCCATTGATAAAAATGGAACAAAATGGCTTTCAACCAATAGCGACGGCGTGGTTGGTTTTAATGAAAGTACCAATATATTTAAGAAAATAACGGAAGGATCTGATACGGGAAATTTACCCACTTCAAATGTTAGAACCGTTGCAATAGATACCAGAAATCAATTGTGGATAGGTACAACTAAAGGATTACGGGTTTTGCCCAACATAGGAAATTTTCAAACAGAAGATCAAATGAAAGCCAATCCTATCATTATTTTAGAGGATAATTTAGCTCAAGAATTATTATTCGAACAGTTTATTACTGATATTGCTGTTGATGGAGCTAATAATAAGTGGATTGGCACTGCCGATTCTGGTTTGTTTTTTGTCTCACCAAACGGTCAGGAAACCAAGTATCATTTTACGATAAATAATTCGCCGCTACCCAGCAATGTGATTAATGATGTTGCTATTAATAATCTCACAGGCGAAGTTTTTATTGCTACTTCTAAGGGTTTGGTCTCTTTCAAAGGGACTGCAACAACAGCAAACGATGATTTAAGCAAAGTTTATGTGTATCCAAATCCCGTACGACCAGAATATACGGGAACTGTTAAGGTTGCTGGATTGTTAAATAAAGCAAATATTAAGATCACCGATATCGAAGGCAATTTAGTGTACGAAACTACATCAGAGGGCGGAACGATCGAATGGGATACGACCGCTTTTGGCAAATACAAAGTAGCCTCAGGAGTATATATAATCTTTATTTCCGCACAAGATGGCGTGGAAACAAAAGTTAAAAAAGTAATGATAATCAGGTAATTTGTTTCTGGTTTTGAGTCTGGTTTGTCTTTACAATCTGAAACTTTAAACTTTAAACTTTAAACAAAAAAAATGCTCGTAAAAACCAAAGCCATCGTCCTTTCCTCTTTAAAATTTCAAGAAAAAAGCTTGATTGTGAAATGTTTTACGCTGTCTCACGGTTTGAAGTCGTATTTTGTTCGGGATGCTTTTTCAGGAAGGAAATCGAATCAAAAAATCGCTTATTTCCAACCCTTAACTATTCTCGAAATCGAAGCCGTTCATAAAAACAAAGGCACTTTAGAAAATTTCAAAGAGATTAAAATCGCTTCGGCTTTTCATTCCATTCATTCAGATATTTACAAAAGCACCATGGTTATGTTTATTTCCGAAATGCTGCATCATTCGATCCATGAAGAAGAAGAAAACGAATCACTTTTTACCTTTTTAGAAACTGCATTACAGTGGCTAGACAACCATGATGAAATAGCTAATTTTCACCTAATCCTACTATTAGAAACCACCAAATATTTGGGTTTTTACCCCGATACTTCTGATGTCGATATGCCTTTTTTCGAAATGATCGAAGGAGTTTTTACACCTTTTCATGCCGTTAGTTCGCTCACCGAACACGAAAGTAATTTGTTTAAAAAACTGATTGATTTAAAATTCGACAACAGTCAAAAAATATTCCATGTCATAGAACGCCAAATCCTTCTAAAAATACTAATTGATTACTATAGTTTTCACTTGGACGGCTTTAGAAAGCCAAAATCACTAGACGTTTTAAAAGAGGTTTTCTCCTAAATTCTTGGGCGTGCCCCTGCGTAAAAACTCCGGGTCAGGCTGTCCGCTGTATCTTTTATTCCGTAAACTCCATAAAAGGATGCCGCTTCCATCCTTCACGCAAAACCTCAAGATAAATTGTACAAAAACAATAAACTTGTAGCTCATTTTGTACTATTTGTATGTATATTAGCTGAAATAAATGCGACTGTTTGCAAGACAAAGCACCTTTTTTAGGTGTAAATGCGGAATAGAGTTGCGTGTATTTAAGAGTTGCTAGCAAGCATAAAAAAAACATTATGGGATATAAAAATAAAACTTATATAATTTTTGACGGAGATAACGACAAGTGGGCTTATGCCAGAATGAAAGGCTGGAAAGCATTAGAACATATAGATTTTGATTTTGAAAATGCACACGATGAATACACGCTAACTTCTAATGCAAGTAACGAGGATTATATAAAAGGTAAACTTCGAAAAAGGTTTCAAAATGCAAGTCAGGTAATTGTATTAATTGGTGAATCAACAAAAAACTTGTATAAATATGTCAGATGGGAATTAGAAGTTGCTCAAAATTTGAATATTCCAATAATCGCAGTTAACCTAAATGGAGATAGAAAACAAAATCCTAATACTTGTCCACCAATTATAAGAGATACCTATGTAGTTCACATTCCTTATAAAATGAAAATAATAAAATACGCACTAGACAGTTTCACTACTGAGTACAAAAAAAGAGGTTCAAATAGTTCTGTCGGAGGCAGAGTTTATAACGAATCTGTTTATTCTTCACTTGGATTAAATTATTAATGATGGAAGAAAAAGACTTTCCCGGTTTATATCAAGCTTCTGACGCTGCTTCAATGCAAGCTCAGAAAAACTATAAAAATATCATTGCTTATGACTTAGTTTCAATGATTGTTGCATCTGCACTGGCTATTTACAATTATCAAGATACCGAACCCAAACTCTGGATATATATTATTTCAGGTGTTTTATTATTAGTTAGTTTTACCTTAACATTAGTAATTAGAATTAAAAAGTTTGAAGATATATGGTATCAAGGAAGAGCATTAGCAGAATCTTGTAAAACTTTAACTTGGAGGTTCATAATATGTTCTGAAAGTTTTGAAATTGATATTGAGAAAGAGAAGGTTAAAGAAAAATTTATAGCAAGACTTAGAGAATTTAGCAATGAATTTAAGGAATTGAATGAATCATTAAATGCTAAAACTATAGTTTTACCAATTATTACAGACAAAATGTGGGAAATAAGAAGTCTAAACACATTAGAAAGGAAAGACTTTTACATTATAAACCGTATTAATGACCAAAAAGATTGGTATGCAACCAAAGCGGAATTTAATAAGAAAAAATATAATAATTGGTTTTTGGTTATTATTAGTTCCCAGCTTATTGCGATATTAAGTATCGGCTATTTAATCAAATGTCCCGAATCTAATTGGAATTTGGTTGGTTTTTTTACAACTATTTCAGCATCGGCATTAAGTTGGCTTCAATTAAAACAGCATCAGGAATTAAAACAAGCATATACAACAGCCGCACAAGAATTAAATTTTATTCAAGCTTCTTTTGGCAAAGTAAATTCGGATCTTGAGTTAGCAGAGTTTGTTTTAGATTCAGAAAATGCAATTTCAAGAGAACACACACTTTGGCTTGCACAAAAAAGAACATAATGGCAAAAGGATATAATAAAGCAGAAACCTTTGATAAAATATATTGGCTCTTGGAATCCAAGAGCATAAAGGATAGACCTTGTGTATTTCTTAGCCATAAAAAGGAGGATAAAAGCGAATGCATAAAAATTGCTGAATACCTAAAAGAAGCTGAAATCGATTATTACTTAGATGAGCTAGATAATGATTTACAACAAGCAGTTGCACAACATAATCCAGAATTAATCACCGAAAGCATCAAAAAGGGGATTCGAGAGAGTACACATATGTTAGTAGTAGTTTCTGAAAAGACGTATAAATCTCAATGGGTTCCATTCGAAATTGGCTATGGCCATTCTGCAATTCTTGACAAAGGTTTAGATGAAGGAATTAAAGAAAATAAAATTAAACTTTCAGTCTTGACTTTAAAAGATATATCAGAAAAAAATCTGCCAGACTATCTTCAAGTTGCTTTTATTATAAGGGGAACAAAGAGTCTTAATGATTATATATCTAAAATCACGAATAGATTTGAAAAATCATTAATAACTGAAACTAAGCTTTTTTCGCATACAAAAATGAATCATCCATTAGACCATGTTCTGAACTTTAAACTATAAAAAATCCGATCGCGGATTTACAATCCGTGCCCACAAAAATTAGCAACTTTGTCAAATCGAGCATAGTCGAAATCCCGCTGCTCGAAGTGTCCTTAAAAAAACGTACTCAAAAACTGCGGGCTGCTGCGCGAATGTCTCTGACTTCGCGCCATTTTAAATCGTTTTGCCATCGGTAAACGTGATAAAAGTCTCACGACTTTTTACTTTAACTATCCTTAGAATAATTATCGTTTCAAAAGGGATAAAAAAATACAAAGTAACAGTTTGGATTATTTTGTAGTTTTTTGGTTTTATTTAAAATGGAGTATTATGATTTATCACTTAACGATTTGAATTTAATAAGACATCTACGAAAAAATCGGGAGACTTTTATTAGATTTACGTATAACAAGAACATTAAAGAAAAGGTCGAAGTCGGGAGACTTCGCCGAGCGGGGTGTGAATACGCAATGGAGTTGCATTTATTTGTGAAATAGTGGCAAGCACCGAAAAAGAAACTAAATAGAAATACAGAAAAATTTCAAAAATAATTTACCAATAACTATGATTACAGAAAATGAAAAATTGCTTATCCGAGAATTATCTGAAAATGATGTAAACGTAATTTTCGAACTTTATTCAGATAAAGAAGCGATGAAATTTAGAGGAAGTAAGCCCTTTGAAAATATTGAAGAGGCAATTATTATGATTAAAAAAGTAATTGAAAATATTAAAAGCGGAACGGAATTTAGATATGCAATTATAGAAAAAATGTCGAATGAGTTAATAGGAACATTTCTTATTACCCCAATTACAAGTGTAATTTGCATGGTTGGCTGTTCAATCGGCAAAAATTACTGGAGATTAGGTTACGGCTTAGAAGTTATGTCACTTATGTCAAAATATTTGGAGAATTTAGAATACGAAAAAATTATTGGTTTAATCAAAAAAGAAAATATTCCATCTATTAAATTAGTAGAGAAAATGCAATTCAAACTAATCGAACAAAATGAATATCCAGAATTTTATAAATATGAAAAAGAAATTAACATATAAAAAAAGTAGCTCTTTTAATCAACAATAATAAAGCGTCGTAAAGAAAATTGTATTATGGATATTGAAATAAAAAAAAT
Organism: Flavobacterium frigidum; assembly: GCF_048286795.2. Lineage (NCBI taxonomy): Bacteria > Pseudomonadati > Bacteroidota > Flavobacteriia > Flavobacteriales > Flavobacteriaceae > Flavobacterium > Flavobacterium frigidum. Next base: position 562,695 of record NZ_JBLVPT020000001.1, on the reverse strand, counting down.
TAATTCCTTAGAAAGTGAAATAGTAATTGAATTATTTGATAAATATAGAATATTTTACAAACAACCTTCGGATATCGAACTTGCAAAAACATTTATAAAAGAACGTCTAGAACAAAATGAAGCACAAATCTATATCGCGTTCGTGAATGAAAATCCAAAGCCTATCGGTTTCACTCTGTTGTATCCAAAATTTTCTTCAGTTTCCGCTAGAAAAAATTGGCATATTGGAGATTTATATGTTGAAATAGACCAAAGGAAAAAAGGTGTTGGAGAAAAATTACTAAATACAGCTTTACATTTTGCAAAAAATGAAGGAGCAAATTTTATATCATTGAACACTGCAACCGACAATTATTCTGCTCAAAATCTTTATGAAAATTTCGGTTTTGCAGAGCAAGAATATTTATCAGGATATTTATATTATCAATTTAATTTCTAAATAATTCCTGCCATTAACAGCGGTTTTGTTATAGTATGTGATTTAGTGCAATTACTGTTTAGTATCATATTTTCTGCAAAACCAAAAGTTGATTGGTTACGAATTTCCTGCCATATCAAAGTAGCGATCCGTTGGCAGAAACCTTAGAGCTGGATGTACAATAACGCCAATTATACCAAAAAATAATTATGAAAAAATTTTCTATTTTATGCTTGTTTTTTTTTACCTCGATATTGTATTCTCAAACGGATATAATATCTAAAAAATGCCTAAAAAACTTTTTTCTGCAGTCTCAAAAAAATGATACAATAAAAATTTTTTCATTAAAATTTGATTTTAAAGACTCCTCTAGTGAGTTGTTTTCAGCATACAACCAGAATTCTAAACAAAATGATATTTTCATCATCAAAAAAGATACCTCACGCTTTGTTAAATCGACAATTAATTTCAATAATAATTTTCGAAACCCTAAAATTGACTCATTCAATCCTTATGGTGCCAGTAATGCTAAATCTGGTTTGATTATTGGAGCAATTGGAGGCGTTTTTAGATCCATCTTTAACACTGATTAATTTTCAAAGGAATCCCGATAGCACAGATTTGCAATCCCCGCTGCTCGAAGTGTCCTTAAAAAAAAGTACTTAAAGACTGCGGGCTGCTGCGCGAATGTCTCTGACTTCGCGCCATTTTAAATCGTTTTGCCATCCGTAAAAGTGATAAAAGTCTCACGACTTTTTACTATAACTATCCTTAGAATAATTAGCTTTTCAAAAGGGATAAAAAAACGCAAAGTAACCGTTTGGATTATTTTGTAGTTTTTTGGTTTTATTTAAAATGGAGTATTATGATTTATCACTTAACGATTTGAATTTAATAAGACATCTACGAAAAAGTCGAGAGACTTTTATTAGATTTACTTATAACAAGAACATTCAAGAAAAGGTCGTAGTCGGGAGACTTCGCCGAGCGGGGGTCCTCCAGGGCGTAAAACCTGGAACTACTGAGTTATCGTAAAGTTTTAAGAAAAAATATCAAGAGGATGTAGTGTCCTCTTTTTTTATGAATTAATTTTAAGGTTGTTTTTTCTTAAAGATAAACATAACATAAAATTTATTTTTTTATTTCAAAAAGTAAAGTATATTTGTCTTTTAATCTAGTTCGTTGTTCTTTATGGAAAACAAACTGTAACCGATAAACTTTATGGAATCAAAAATGAAACAAGAAGACGATATCGCAAAAATTGATAAATTCACCAGTTATTTATTGCCTAATAAGTTTAAAATTGTTGGGCTGGTAATTGTTATTCTTTCGATTTTGTCAATTGTTACTTCAAGTAAAAACTATCTATTGGACGATAAATACCATGATTTATTCGAGAGAATAGCTTTGTCAGGAATGGTTTTTGGAACACTTATTATTTCGATTTCACGAGAAAAAATAGAAGATGAGTTAATTGCAAAAATCCGTATGCAATCGTTCCATTATGCTGTTTTGGGAACAGTACTATTTTATTTAGCAATTCCATTTGTGCATTTTACAATTAAAGTACTATTATCTGATATGCCTACAATTGAAGGGAGTAAAGATGTTTCTGTTTTGGGAGTTTTACTTATGATGCAAATTCTAACTTTCAAAAAGTTAAAAAAAGCCTATTATGAAGAATAGACTCAAGGTAGAACGCGCCATTTTGAATGTAACCCAAGAGGAATTGGCTGAAAAAATAGGCGTTTCGAGGCAAACTATCAATTCTATCGAGACCAATCGATTTGTGCCTTCAACCGTTTTAGCCCTAAAATTATCAAAATTGTTTGGCAAACCAGTAAATGATTTTTTTGAATTAGAAGGGGATGAATAAATGTGTTTTGTCTCTTTGACAAAATCCCAATAGGTCGATTTTGGCTTAAAGCGTAACTTTCGACCTACGACTTTCAACTTTCGACTTTAATTTATTACTTTCGCACTTCGATTAAAGAAAAGGATAAAATGAGCACAAAATTTACTGAATACAAAGGACTTGACTTGCCAACTGTAGCATCAGAAGTACTAGATTTTTGGAAGAAAGAAAATATATTTGAGAGAAGTGTAACTACTCGCGAAGGAAGTACTCCGTTTGTATTTTTTGAAGGTCCGCCTTCGGCAAATGGATTACCGGGAATTCACCATGTGATGGCGCGTGCCATTAAAGATATTTTTTGCCGTTATAAAACTCAAAAAGGGTTCCAAGTAAAGCGTAAAGCCGGTTGGGATACGCATGGTTTACCTGTAGAATTAGGTACCGAAAAGGAATTAGGAATTACAAAAGAAGATATAGGAAAAACGATTACCATCGAAGAGTACAACGAAGCATGTAAAAAAACCGTGATGCGTTATACCGATGTGTGGAATGATTTGACCGAAAAAATGGGGTATTGGGTAGATATGGAAGATCCGTATGTAACGTACAAATCCAAATACATGGAAACCGTTTGGTGGATTTTGAAACAAATCTACAACAAGGATTTGATGTACAAAGGCTACACCATCCAGCCGTATTCTCCAAAAGCAGGAACAGGATTATCGTCGCATGAAGTGAACCAGCCAGGAAGTTATAGAGATGTAACGGATACGACGGTTGTGGCACAATTTAAAGTCCTCTCCCCAACCCTCTCCAAAGGAGAGGGAGCTGAAACTGAAAATTCGGTATCAAAGGCTTTCGGACTCGACTCCCTCCCCTTCGGGGAGGGCTGGGGTGGGGATTTTTATTTCCTCGCTTGGACCACTACACCGTGGACTTTACCAAGTAATACGGCTTTGACTGTAGGTCCAAAAATTGAATATGCTTTGGTAAAAACATTCAATCAATATACGTTTCGTCCGGCAACATTAATTTTAGCTAAGAATTTAGTTGGAAAACAGTTCGGAAAAGGATTCTTTGAAAGTACAGAACCTGCTGACTTTGAAAATTTTAAAGAAGGTGACAAGAAAATTCCATATCAGGTTTTGGCAGAATGCAAAGGAGCTGATTTAGTGGATATTCGTTACGAACAATTAATGCCATTAGTGCTTCCGTATCAAAATGCTGAAAATGCTTTTAGAGTAATTTTAGGTGATTTTGTTACTACCGAAGATGGAACAGGAATCGTACATACTTCGCCAACTTTTGGTGCCGATGATGCGAAAGTAGCTAAAGACGCCACACCCGAAATTCCACCAATGTTGGTTTTAGACGAAAATGGAACTCCGGTTCCGTTAGTGGATTTGCAGGGAAAATTTGTAAAGGGACTTGGCGGTCTTTCAGGCAAATATGTAAAAAACGAATATTACAACGAAGGAGAAGCACCAGAGCGTTCTGTAGATGTTGAAATCGCTATCCAGTTAAAAGAAGAAAACAAAGCTTTTAAAGTAGAAAAATATGTGCACAGTTACCCACATTGTTGGAGAACAGACAAACCTATTTTGTACTATCCTTTGGATTCGTGGTTTATAAAAATTTCGGAAGTTAAGGACAGAATGTTCGATCTAAACGAAACCATCAACTGGAAGCCAAAAGCTACCGGAGAAGGACGTTTTGGGAACTGGTTGAAAAATGCCAATGACTGGAATTTATCGCGATCCAGATTCTGGGGAATTCCTTTGCCTATCTGGAGAACCGAAGACAATCAAGAAGAAATCTTGATCGGTTCAGTAGAAGAGTTATACAACGAAATTGAAAAATCGATTGCAGCAGGTTTCCAATCAACAAATCCTTTCCAAGGGTTTGAAATAGGGAATATGGCCGAATCCAATTACGATTTAGTTGATTTGCATAAAAATGTAGTCGATGAAATCACCTTGGTTTCTGCCTCTGGCAAACCAATGAAGCGTGAAGCTGATTTGATTGATGTTTGGTTTGATTCGGGTTCTATGCCCTATGCACAATGGCATTATCCTTTTGAAAACAAAGATAAAATTGACGAAAACAAAGATTTTCCAGCTGATTTTATTGCGGAAGGTGTCGATCAGACACGTGGTTGGTTTTATACCTTACACGCTATTGGAACCTTAGTTTTTGACAAAGTAGCCTATAAAAATGTAGTTTCAAACGGACTGGTTTTAGACAAAAACGGACAAAAAATGTCCAAGCGTCTAGGGAATGCCGCAGATCCTTTTGAGACCTTAAAAGAATATGGTCCTGATGCTACGCGCTGGTATATGATATCGAACGCGAATCCTTGGGACAACTTGAAATTTGACTTAGAAGGAATTGCTGAGGTGCGCAGAAAATTCTTTGGAACTTTATACAATACGTATTCATTCTTTAGTTTGTATGCTAATATTGATGGTTTTAAGTACGAGGAAGCCGAAATTCCAGTAAACGAAAGACCTGAAATAGACCAGTGGATTATCTCAGAGTTGAACACCTTGATCAAAGAAGTAGATGGTTTTTATGCTGATTATGAACCAACGAAAGCAGCTCGTGCAATTTCTGAATTTGTACAGGAAAATTTAAGCAATTGGTACGTTCGTTTGTGTAGAAGACGCTTCTGGAAAGGAGAATATGCGCAGGACAAAATCGCGGCTTACCAAACTTTATATACCTGTTTGTTAACCATAAGTAAACTTGGTGCGCCAATCGCTCCGTTCTTCATGGACAAACTTTACAGAGACTTAACGGTAGCAACACAGACTGAAAAATTTGACAGTGTACATTTGGCGAAGTTTCCAATTTCGGTTGAAAACTATGTTAATAAAATACTAGAGAGCAAAATGCAGAAAGCACAGACCATTTCATCATTGGTTTTATCACTCCGTAAAAAGGAAATGATAAAGGTACGCCAACCGTTGCAAAAGGTAATGATTCCAGTACTTGACGACAATCAAAGAGTTGAAATCGAAGCTATTTCTGACTTGATAAAAGCAGAGGTAAACGTGAAAGAAATCGTACTTTTTGATGATGCTTCAGGTGTTTTAGTGAAACAAATTAAACCCAATTTTAAGGCACTAGGACCTCGTTTTGGAAAAGATATGGGCTTGATTTCTAAGGAAATACAAGGGTTTTCAAAAGAGCAAATCAGTCAGTTAGATAAGGAAGGAAGCTTGAATCTTGTTATTGCAGGAAATAACGTAATTTTAACTTTAGAAGATGTAGAAATAACATCACAAGATATTGAAGGTTGGTTAGTTGCCAACTCAAACGGAATAACGGTTGCGCTTGACATTACAATTTCATCAGAATTAAAACAAGAGGGGATTGCCAGAGAGTTAGTAAATAGAATTCAGAATATCCGTAAAGATTCTGGATTTGAAGTTACTGATAAAATTAAAGTTCAGTTGAAAAGAAATGGAATTTTAGAAGAGGCGATTCTTGTAAACGAAGCGTATATTAAATCAGAAACTTTAACCAGTGATTTGGTTTTTGTTGATGCACTAGAAAACGGTACGGAAATTGAATTTGATGAAATAAAAACAATGATTTTAATTTCAAAATAATATAAAATGGTAGATGAAGCTACAAAATACTCCGAAGCTGATTTAGCGGAGTTCAAGGAAATAATACTCAATAAAATTCAAAAAGCGCAATTAGATCTAGATTTAATAAAAAGTGCTTATATGAATGACTTAAATAACGGGACAGATGATACTTCCCCAACATTTAAAGCCTTTGAGGAAGGAAGTGAAACCATGTCTAAAGAAGCAAACTCACAACTGGCGATTCGTCAAGAAAAGTTTATTCGTGATTTGAAAAACGCACTTTTCCGTGTAGAAAACAAAACGTATGGCGTTTGTAAAGTTACGGGTAAACTAATAGGGAAAGAAAGATTGAAAATTGTTCCTCATGCAACCATGAGTATCGAAGCAAAGAATTTACAGCGTTAATACGTTTTAAATCACATACAGGATTCCGAATTCCAATAATTGCTTATTAAATTATTGGGATTTGGAATTTTATTTTTTTATTTACCTATTTTTACGCTTTTAAAATTTACATAATGACATTACGAAAAGCATACCTCCTTATTTTTATCTTATTGCTTGTTGACCAAGTCTCTAAAATTTATATTAAAACTAATTTTATTTTAGGGGAAGAAGTTGAAGTATTTAAATGGTTTAAAATTTTGTTCATTGAAAATGAAGGAATGGCTTGGGGAGTTCAAATTCCGGGGACGTACGGTAAATTATTTTTAACTCTTTTTAGAATCGCTGCAGTTGGCGGAATAGGGTATTGGTTGTGGGATTCAGTAAAAAAGAAGAGCTCTGATTATTTAATTGTTGCCATTTCGCTGATTCTTGTAGGCGCTTTTGGGAACATAATTGATTCTGTTTTTTACGGAGTTATCTTTGATGACAGTCAGCAACAATTAGCGACTTTGTTCTCAGATCAGCCTTACGGGACTTGGTTTCACGGAAAAGTAGTCGACATGCTTTATTTTCCTTTTTGGCACGGAACCCTACCAACTTGGTTGCCTATTTGGGGCGGAAAAGAATTTACTTTTTTTAATGCCATCTTCAATGTTGCCGATATGGCGATATCTACAGGAGTTGGAATCTTGATTTTTTTCAACAAAAAAGCATTTCATCAACAATAAATTTAAAGTAATTATCTAATAAAAAAGACCTGTTCAAATCACGAACAGGTCTTTTGCATTTAGAAACTTATTTATTTTGTCCTGGTGCGTATCGTTTAGCGCTTTTACCACCATATATTTTTTTGGCTTGACCTGGAGGAAGTTTTTTTGCTTTATAGGTAGTTTGTCTAGTTCCAGTGTGAATAGTACAACCTGAAAAAGAAACGGCAAGGAGTAAAACCAAGATGATTACCACTGATTTTGAATTTTGGAATATTTGCATGATTTAGCTAAAATTTATTGGTAAAAATACAGATTTAAAATGAAAGCGGATAAAATTCACATCTAGTTTTAGAAATATGATTTCAACAACACTTTTAATACACCGGTAATTATATCTTTAAAATTTAAATAAGGAAATTCAAATAGCTTCAAATTAATTGTATTGTAATTTAAAATGAAACATACACGTTTTTCAAATAGTGAAAGTGCTTCTCAACTGCAATTAAAAGACAAATTTATTATATTAAAAATAAAAAAGGTCATTCATCGATTAAATTGGTATTTAAATCGATTTTTTATTATGTTTGCATACTAATTTTGAGGCAGTTAAGTACAAACAGTACAATTGTGTTCCGAATTAAATCAACATAATTAAAGCCTTATGAAATTTAGTTTATTTTATTTATTCCTATTTACTACTGCTATTTCTTTGCACAGTTGCTCTACAGATTCAACAAATTCAACCGATACAGAATTATCTGCTTTACTCGATGAGAACTTCATTTATAATGAAATTGAATTAGAGGAAATGAAATTAATCAATGCACATCGCGTGAGTATTGGTTTGAAAGTTTTGCAAAAAATAAATTATATTTCAAAAAAAGCTGAAGAACACAATTATTATATGATTGCTAATAATGCAATTAGTCATGATGGGTTTGTGGCCAGATCAGAGAGTATTATAAAAGCAGTTGGTGCAAAAAGTGTTAGTGAAAATCTCGCGTATAATTATGCTACTGCTCAGGAAGCCCTTACTGCTTGGTTAAATAGTCCAAGTCATAAAGTAACAATTGAAGGGGATTTTACTCATTTTGGAATTGCAGTACGAGAAAACACTACAACAGGAAAAAAATATTACACTAACATTTTTGTAAAAATCTAATACTTTTAAAGTCTTATAATTAGAATTTATAAATTGAAGCAGGAGTTACGCAATAATCCAATTGTACGTCGCCTTCAAAAATACCTTCAATCAATTCCTCAGGTTCAAAAAAGGATAGGCCAATTTTTACCACATCGGGTTTGCATTGGGATAAAAAAATGTCATAAAAACCTTTGCCATAACCTACACGATGTCCTTTTTTGTCGAAAGCCAAAAGAGGTACAAAAACTACATCAATTTTATGTGAGGGAACTTCAATGCCATCTACAGGTTCGGGAATGTTGTATTCGTTTTTCTTAATTTTAGTATTATCAGTTAATAAAAAATGAGTCATTTTTCTGGTTTCAAAATCGGCCTTTGAAACGATAATTTCTTTGTCTTTTCCGGATAGTAAGTGCAAAATAAATTCGGTATTTACCTCTTTTTGTTCTGTAATAGGCAAGAAAATATGGAAATAAGTGTTCTCCCCTATAGGAAGTGTCAGTATTTTATTGGCTACAGCCAAACTCTTTTCCTCAATATCAGTGTCAGAAAGTAAGTGACGCAACCTTTTGTATTCCTGTCGCAATTCAGTTTTATTCTTCATCTTCTCCATTAGTATTAGATAAGTGGTAAATAGCATCCCCTTCGTAAACAATCGGGGAATGGTTCGCGTTAATCACGTAACCGTCATTTGGTGCTTTCACTTTTCGTTCAAATTTTCCGTAAGGATCGGTAATGATTGCTAATACAGTTCCCTTTTTTACAAAAGTACCAATTGTATTATAGTCGTGCAATAATCCAGAACATTTGGCTCTAATCCAGCCCGATTTTTCAATATAAATTGATGGTGAATTTGGTTTAGATATCGTGTGTTTAGGGTCTAACATCTCAAGATGGGCTAGGATTCGTTTGGCACCATTTACGCCTTCATCAGCAACTGCATTATTGATGTCTAATGATTTACCGCCTTCAAAAAGTAACATTTTCACATTCATACGTTCGCTCGAATTCCTAAAAGAGCCTATGATATTTCTAGAATACAATGTGAATGGCGCATTAAAAACATCGGCCAAAAGTTTTAACTCTGGATTGCTAGGTGAAATTCGTATTTGTGGTGCATTAAAACGGCTGGCACCGCCGGCATGAAAATCGACTGCGTAATTTACAATAGGCATAATTTCACTTAAAATATGAAAGGCAAATCGACTTGCCAAAGATCCAGTTTTGCTTCCCGGAAAAACCCGATTCAAGTCTCGACCATCTGGAAATTCTCGAGATTTATTGACGAATCCATATACGTTGATGATAGGGATACAAATAATAGTTCCTTTTTTTGGTCGGTTTATTTTCTTGCTGATCAATTGCCGAATAATTTCGACTCCATTAATTTCATCTCCATGAATTCCTGCTGAAAAAAGCACCACCGGACCATCAATTTTAGATCGTCTTACAATAACGGGAATGTTCAATTTTGTAGTGGTGTGTAGTCGCGCAATCTCTACATTGATGGTTTTGCTTTCACCTGGAATAATGCTTTCGCCGAAAATTACTATCGGTGTGTTCTTGGTTTTTATCATAGGATCTTGAAAAGATAAAAATAAGGATAATAAGGTAGTAGGAACTAAAATTCTAGAAAAAATTTATCAAAAAGAATTCGAGAGTATTGATTTGTATTTCGTGATTTTTGAGATTAACTTTGTTTCATGAATCCAACTTCTTTAGCCCTTCAAATCCAGACCTTGCCAGACAATCCTGGTGTGTACCAATATTACGACAAGGAAGGCAAGATTTTGTATGTAGGAAAGGCTAAGAATTTAAAGAAAAGAGTTTCTTCGTATTTCAATAAAATTCACGATACGGCCAAAACCAATGTATTGGTTAAGAAAATTGTAACCATCAAACACATTGTAGTTCCTACCGAAACTGATGCACTTTTACTAGAAAACAATCTGATAAAAACCATGCAACCCCGTTATAATGTGTTGCTACGTGACGACAAGAGTTATCCGTGGTTGTGCATCAAGAAAGAACCTTTTTCACGCATATTTGCTACTCGAAGAATGGTCAAAGACGGATCGGAATATTTTGGTCCCTACACGAGTTTTAAGACGGTTTCTACCATATTAGAATTAATAAAAGAATTGTATCCACTACGCACGTGCAACTATGATTTAAGTAAGAGCAACATCGATAGTGGAAAATTTAAGGTGTGTCTCGAATACCATATTGGAAATTGCATGGGGCCTTGTGAAGGACATGAAACCATAGAAAATTACCAAAAGCAAGTCGATGCGATTCGCGAAATTCTGAAAGGAAATTTCAAAGAAAGCATGAAGGATTTTAAGCGTGTCATGACGGATCTGGCACTGAACATGCATTTTGAAGAAGCTCAAAAAATCAAAGAGAAAATTGAAATTTTGGAGAACTACCAATCCCGTTCTACGATTGTCAATCCGAAAATTACCAATATTGATGTCTTTTCGATAGTTTCTGATGAAAGTGCAGCCTATGTCAACTTCTTGCAAATTTCCCACGGTTCCATCATTCGATCCCACACTATGGAAATCAAAAAAAAGCTCGACGAAACCGATGAGGAATTACTAGAACTAGCTATTATTGAGTTGCGCGAACGTTTTCAATTACTGTCCCGTGAGGTAATTGTTCCCTTTCACGTAGACTTGGGTGAGAATATAAAAATTACGGTTCCTCAATTGGGAGACAAAAAGCAAATTCTAGATTTGTCTGTTCGTAACGCTAAGTTTTACCGCATCGAGCAGCTCAAACAACTGCAAATTGTAGATCCAGATCGCCATACCAAAAGGATTATGGCCCAAATGCAAAAAGACTTGCGTTTGCCCGTAGAGCCTAGACATATTGAATGTTTTGATAACTCAAATATTCAGGGGACCAATCCTGTTGCGGCATGTGTGGTATTTAAGGATGGAAAACCAAGTAAGAAAGACTACCGCCACTTTAATATAAAAACAGTCGAAGGGCCAGATGATTTTGCTTCGATGACCGAAGTAGTTTACAGAAGATACAAACGATTGTTAGACGAAAACCAACCCTTGCCCAATCTAATCATCATCGATGGTGGAAAAGGACAATTATCATCGGCGTTAAAAAGCATTGATGAATTGGGATTGCGAGGCAAAATAGCCATTATCGGTATTGCCAAAAGGCTCGAAGAGCTTTTTTATCCAGGAGATTCAATCCCGCTGTATTTAGATAAAAAATCTGAAACCCTCAAGATCATCCAGCAATTGCGGAACGAGGCGCACCGTTTTGGGATCACGCATCACCGCGATCAGCGGAGCAAAGCGGCGCTTAATTCTTCGATAGAATCTATCCCGGGCATTGGAGAAAAAACCATGCTTACTTTGATTCAGCACTTTAAAAGTGTTAAAAGATTGAAATTAGCAACAGAAAAGGAAATTTCGGACGTTATAGGTAGTTCCAAAGCCAAAAAAATTGTCGAATTTTACAATACAAACTAGTTTTTTTATGAGCCTATTCCAGCTGTGCGTTTCAAGCTTTCTGCAACACTTCTTTTTTTTTACTAAAAAAAAAGGAGCTTCTAGGGTCGCTCTTTTTTTTCAAGAAAAAATAGAAGTGTCGCTATCAAGGCTTTTTACTTCTATCTGGGGCTTTAGATTATATTCAAAAGTGCTATTTCCTACTATTCTGGTTTATCTATTCACATTTATCTTTCTTACGCAAAGCACCTTGGCACAAGACCAAAAAAAACCTAAAATAGGGTTGGTCTTAAGTGGCGGTGGTGCAAAAGGATTTGCTCACATTGGCGTTTTAAAAGTTTTAGAAGAAGCGGGAGTCCAGATTGATTATATAGGTGGAACCAGCATGGGTGCCGTTGTGGGAGGGCTTTACGCATCTGGGTACAACGCCAGTCAAATTGATTCTATTTTTCAAACAACTAATTTTGATGAGTTGCTAAACGATTTTATTCCACGTTCTTCAAAGAATTTTTATGAACGTAGAAATGAGGCGCTGTATGCACTGGTTTTGCCTTTTAATAAAATGAAAATCGGAATTCCAGAAGCCTTATCCAAAGGAATGTATAATTACAATTTGTTGAGTAGAATCACTAGAAATTCAAGACACATAAAGGATTTTAATAAACTTCCAATTCCGTTTTTATGTATCGGAACAAATATAGAAACTGGAGAACAAGTGGTGTTGAATAAAGGAAATTTGGCCCAAGCAATGATTGCAAGTTCAGCATTTCCATCGTTGTTTAGCCCTATAGAAATTGACGGTAAACTGCTGGTAGATGGTGGCGTAATTAACAACTATCCTATTGAGGAGGTGCGAAAATTAGGTGCAGATATCATCATAGGAGTCGATGTACAAGACGGTTTATTGGATAGAAGCCAACTTAAAGATGCAACAAAAATTCTAGTACAAATTAACAATCTCAATTCAATAGAGCGAATGCAACGCAATATTGTTGATACCGACATTTACATCAAACCAGATATATCGCAGTACGGTGTGATTTCATTTGATAAAGGAAAAGAAATAATAAGGAAAGGCGAAGAAGCCACATTTGCCGTTTATGAGCAATTAAAAAAAATAGCAGGCAAATCTACTCCATACAAAAAACCAAAACTGATATTACAGTCAGACAGTTTGCAGATAAGAGAAATCAATAGTAACGAACTCGATAACTATACAAAAGAGTATGTCATTGGAAAATTAAAATTTAAGCCCGGAACTAAAACCTGTTATGATGATTTAATTATAGGCATTAATAACATCAATGCTACTCAAAATTTTAGTTCGATTTCGTATTCATTAGATAAAAATAAGAATGAAGATAATTTAAATTTAACACTTACAGAAAATGCCTCAAAAACGTATCTAAAATTTGGGTTGCATTATGATAATTTATTCAAGAGTGCTGTTTTGATTAACCTAACCCACAAGAAAACTTTTTTTAAAAACGACAGAACTTCTCTCGATTTGGTTTTTGGAGACAATATTAGATACAATTTGGATTATTATATTGAGCAGGGTTTTAATTTGAGTTTTGGATTCAAGTCCCAGTTCAATCAATTCAATAGAAATGTAGCCAAAGAAATAAGCAGCCTTGATCTAGGTTCATTAGGCATAAATAGCATCAATGTAGATTTTCAAGATTTAACCAATCAAGCGTATTTTCAATCTTTGTTTGTCAATAAGTTTTTAATAGGTGGAGGAGCTGAATTAAAGTATTTAAAAATTAAATCAGAGACATTGTCAAATGTAAATCCTACTATAGATAACAGTACGTATTTCAGTCTTTTTGGCTACTTGAAATATGATTCTTTTGACAATAAATATTTTCCAAAAAAAGGATGGTGTTTTTCTGGTGACATTCAGTCGTATCTGGTATCTTCTAATTATACAGGAAATTTTCAACCTTTTTCCATAGCAAAAGCAGATGTTGGGGTCGCAGCAACACTTTTTAAAAATGCAACTTTTAAATTCCATACCGATGCAGGTTTTTCATTTGGTAATGAAAGCATTTCATTTTTTAATTTTATTTTAGGGGGTTACGGCTATAATCTTATCAATAATTTTAAATATTTTTATGGATATGATTATTTAAGTATTGCAGCAAACAGTTATATAAAATCAACCGGAACCATTGATTATGAGTTTTATAAAAAAAACCATGTCAATTTTTCGGCAAATTTTGCAAATGTGGGAGACCGTATTTTTGAAAGTGTTGATTGGATTTCAATCCCTAAATATTCTGGTTATGCTGTAGGATATGGTTTAGAGACAATCATTGGGCCTATAGAAATGAAGTATTCATGGTCCCCAGAAAATGCAAAAGGATATACCTGGTTTAGTATTGGGTTTTTGTTTTAATTGTAATGTAATTCAATATTAATTCCGATATTTGTTATCATGAAAACAACTTGGAGCGGTTTATTAGGATATCTGCAATTCCTTATAAAGAGGAATCCTGAATAGATTGTATTTTTTTGATTTAATTAAATAAGTTTAGTTCGGTACAACCATAAACTTGTAAACTTTAACTTTAAACAAAAAAAATCATGCCTTTATACCACAAATTAGGGACCTTTCCCCAAAAAAGACATACACAATTCGAAAAACCAAATGGAGGTTTATATTACGAACAGCTCTTTGGCACCGAAGGATTTCACGGGCATTCCTCATTACTCTATCATGTACATAGACCAACACAAGTCAAAGAAATTCTAAAATCATACTCGGTTGAGCCTAAAATTGCTATTGGTAAAAACATCAAATCATTATTGTTAAAAGGTTTTGAACTAAAACCCGAAGATGATTTTTTAGACAGCCGCATACCCATGTTGGTCAATAAAGATTGTACAATAGGATTGGCTGCTCCAAGACAATCATTGCGCAACTATTTCTATAAAAATGCCGATGCCGATGAAATGATTTTCATCCATAAAGGAAAAGGAAAATTACGCACCATGCTGGGGAACATTCCTTTTGAGTATGGCGATTACTTGATAATTCCTCGCGGAATGATTTACCAAATTGATTTTGATACTGAAGAAAACCGTTTGTTCTATGTAGAATCTTTTGCTCCTTTTTATACCCCAAAAAGATATAAAAACGAATCAGGTCAGCACTTAGAGCATTCTCCTTTTTGCGAGCGTGATTTTATTTTGCCTAACGAATTAGAAACACATGACGAAAAAGGAGATTTCCTGATTAAAATAAAAAAAGAAGGCATGATGCACGAGGTGGTTTATGCCACACATCCCTTTGACGTAGTAGGTTGGGACGGGTACAATTTCCCATACGGCTTTAGCATTCACAATTTTGAGCCTATTACAGGTCGTGTGCATCAGCCACCACCAGTACATCAAACCTTCGAAACAGCTACTTTCGTTGTGTGTTCGTTCTGTCCAAGACTGTATGACTACCACCCAAAATCTATTCCAGCACCTTACAATCATAGCAATATTGATAGTGATGAGGTTTTGTATTATGTAGATGGCGATTTTATGTCTCGCAACAATATTGAGCAAGGTCACATTACATTGCATCCCAAAGGCATTCCTCACGGACCTGCACCAGGAGCTATGGAACGCAGTATAGGTCACACGGAAACCCACGAACTAGCGGTAATGGTAGATACATTTCGTCCTTTGATGGTCACCGAAGAGGCGATGGGATTAGATGACGGTCAGTACTATAAATCTTGGGTAGAGTAATAAGGAGCTATTTCCTGTCTCGTCCTAAAAGACGAGATTACATTTTTTTTTTGGGTTAAAAAAACCTCAAAAAAGGATTTTCACTTTTATCAGGGCTAGGGCTTTAGAATAATAACAACTTTTTTTTAAATTAATAAATCCGTGTACATCTGTTTTATCCGCGTCATCCGCGTTCCAAAACGAGAAGTGCCGAATCAAAAAATAAATCACAATGAGCAAAGAAGTAAAATCAGTAGAATACGGACTAGAAAAAATATTTGAAGGCGCACAAGATTTCCTTCCGTTACTAGGAACCGATTATGTAGAATTCTACGTAGGAAACGCAAAGCAATCCGCACATTATTATAAAACTGCTTTCGGGTATCAGTCTTTGGCGTATGCCGGATTAGAAACCGGAGTACGAGATAGAACATCGTATGTGTTAAAACAAGATAAAATTCGCATCGTGCTTACTACGCCATTAACGCAAGATTCGCCTATTCACGACCATTTGAGAAAACATGGCGATGGTGTAAAAGTAGCAGCGCTATGGGTAGAAGATGCAACAAGTGCGTACGAAGAAACGATGAAACGTGGTGCCCGTTCTTTTATGGAGCCAACGGTAGAGAAAGATGAATTTGGAGAAGTAGTACGTTCCGGAATTTATACCTACGGCGAAACGGTGCATATTTTTGTGGAGCGCAAAAATTATACGGGCGTTTTCCTACCTGGCTACAAGGAATGGAAATCCGATTACAATCCGGAACCAACTGGATTAAAGTATATTGATCACATGGTAGGAAATGTGGGTTGGAACGAAATGAATACTTGGGTTAAGTTTTATGAAGAAGTAATGGGATTTGTAAATTTCCTCTCTTTTGATGACAAACAAATCAATACGGAATATTCAGCATTGATGAGTAAAGTAATGTCAAACGGAAACGGTAGAATCAAATTCCCAATCAACGAACCTGCCGAAGGAAAGAAAAAATCACAAATTGAGGAATACCTTGACTTTTATGGCGGACCTGGAATTCAGCATATCGCTATTGCAACAGATGATATTATCAAAACGGTATCGCAATTGAAAGCAAGAGGGATCGAATTTTTATCTGCTCCGCCACATACGTATTATGAAGCTATACCGGAGCGTCTTGGTGCGCATATGGGAATGATGAAAGAAGATATTAACGAAATTGAAAAACTAGCCATCATGGTCGATGCTGATGAGGACGGGTATTTATTGCAAATATTTACCAAGCCAGTACAAGATAGACCAACTTTGTTTTTTGAAATTATTCAAAGAATGGGTGCCAAAGGGTTTGGTGCAGGAAACTTTAAAGCTCTTTTTGAGTCAATTGAGAGAGAACAGCAATTGCGAGGAACGTTATAAAAAAGCATTATTTTTACATATTGTGAAAAAATAACCAATAAGCAACCTATTTCTTGGTAAATGTTGTGTTAAACTTTATTTTTCGCTAAAATAACTGAATTTGTTAGCTACCTTTGCACTCGCAAAAAGAGAAGGGGTGGTTTCCTTCCTGATTTCATATAAATTTCATAGTTTATAGTTTTTTGGTTAGTTAATAGCATAAAAACTCAGTCATTACTTGACTGAGTTTTTTTGTTTTAATATATTTGGAATAAAATTTGCTTATACAATCAATAAATTGACAAAAAAAATAATGAAAAAACTGATTTTATTTTTTGTATTGATACTAACAGCAAGTTTTGATACTCCCCAAGAAGATGCTTACGCTGCTGGCGAATGGTTTAAGTTTAGAATTCATTATGGAATTGTGAACGCCGGTTACGCTACTTTAGAAGTAAAAGATGCTACACTCAATAACAAAAAAACTTTTCACGTAGTAGGGAAAGGCTATACCACAGGAATGTCTCGATTTTTTTTTAAAGTCGACGATTTGTATGAAAGCTACATTGATAAGGATACCAGAAATCCGTATCAGTTTGTTCGAAAAATCAATGAAGGCGGTTATACCAAAAACCAAGAAGGATTTTTTAATCAGGCTGCAAACAAAGTTCTTGTTAAGGATTATAAAAACAAAAAAGAAAAAACACTTTTTGTTCCAAAAAACACGCAAGATATTTTATCTACGTTCTATTATTTAAGAAATTATCCTGGAATTGACAAACTAAAAGTAGGTGAGTCAGTTGCAATCGATATGTTTTTTGATGATGAAACAACAAAATTTAAACTCAAATTTATGGGTCGTGAAACCATTGCTACTAAATTTGGTAACGTGTCTACTATGGTTTTTAGACCTTTAGTACAATCAGGACGAGTGTTTAAAGAACAAGAGAGTTTAACGGTTTGGATTTCTGATGACGATAATAAATTGCCCATTAGGATAAAAGCCAGCCTAGCAGTAGGATCCATAAAAGCAGATATAGAAGCCTATAGAGGACTGAAAAATCCTTTTAAAACAAACAAATAATGAACGACAATGCTACTTCGGAGGCGATTTTAAAAGAAATTGAAACTAAATACCAAGCAATTAATCAAAAAACAGAAACGCAGCTGGAAGGGTTATTATGGTCAAAACCAATTACCTATTGGGATTACATTCAAACCGATGCTTTACTGAATTTGCAAATACAAAGAACCACTCTTCCCGATGAGATGGTTTTTATTATGTATCACCAAGTCAACGAATTGATTTTTAAAATGATACTTTGGGAAATGCGCCAAATTTCCTATTGTGAAAATATTCAAACTGATTTTTTTACAGAAAGATTAATGCGAATCAGTCGCTATTTTGATATGCTAACCAATTCTTTTAGCATTATGGGTGACGGAATGGAAGTAGACCAGTATATGAAATTTAGAAATACGCTTACTCCTGCAAGTGGTTTTCAAAGTGCGCAGTACCGTTTAATAGAATTTTCATCTACAGACCTAATAAATCTTATAGATCACCGTTATAGAGATTCGATAGATAGAAACACACCGTATGAATTTGCACTAGAGCATTTGTATTGGCAAGCAGCCGGAAAAGAATATCATACGGGTAAAAAATCGTTTCTTTTGGAAGAGTTTGAAAGAAAATACAAGACGCTATTTCTAAATCACATGGAAGAATACAACACCATCAATATTTGGCAAAAATTCAAACAACTTCCAGATGTAGATCAAAAAAATCCTGAACTAATAAATGCCATGCGCCATTATGATCACACGGTAAATATAACTTGGGTAATGCAACATTTGAATACTGCAAAAAAATATATTGAACAAAGCGGTAAAGGTGATGGTGAAGCAACTGGTGGAAGTGACTGGAAAAAATACATGCATCCAAAATATCAGAAGAGAATTTTTTTTCCTGAACTGTGGAGTAGCCATGAATTAAAAAACTGGGGAGTAGAAATGTAGATTGAATTAAAAAAAACGATTTGAAACAAATATTCATAGTTATAACTATACTTTTTTCTTTGGTTTCATGTAAAAAGACGGAAGAAATAACAGCAGAAAAAGTAGTCAAACGTGCTCCTAAAAAAAGTGAATTTGGTTTTGTTTATTCTGATTTTAATGTGGTTCATGATACCGTGGCAAAAGGAGATACCTTTGGAACTTTATTGGAGGAACAAAACATTGGAAATCGACAAGTATATGATATTATTGCAAAAGTAAAGGATAGTTTTGATGTGAGAACCATCAGAATAAAAAAGCCTTTTACGATGCTTCGATCCAAAAACAAGAAGAATGATTTACAGGTTTTTATCTACCAACCGGATAATTTGAGCTATTATGTGGTTGATTTTAGAGATATGGCTGTAACTGTTTATAAAAAAATAAAACCAATCACCATAAAACGTCGATCCATTGGCGGAGTTCTCAAGGAATCATTATCTGAAACTTTAGGGAATGCTAGAATTGAAGGTGCTCTAGCCAGTAAAATAACAAAAATCTATGCCTATTCTATTGATTTCATGAAGCTCAAAAAAGGGGATCGTTTTGCGCTAATTTTTACGGAGCGATTCATTAATGATACCGTGTATGATGGCGTAGAGGAACTAGAAGCTTCTTTTTTTGAATACAAAGGAAAAATTATTTATGCTTTTCCTTTTGTTCAAAATGCCACATCAGGTAAAGTAGATTATTATGACGAGCAAGGGAAAACACTTAAAAATTTCTTTCTGAAGTCACCTATAAAATTCAGTAGAATTTCTTCTCGGTTTTCTACGAGTAGATTTCATCCGGTACAGCACCGCTGGAAAGCGCACAAGGGAACGGATTATGCGGCACCTCGGGGCACTCCCATAGCCGCTACGGCAGGTGGAGTTGTAGAGCAAAGCGGTTTTACAGCCGGAAATGGAAATTTTGTAAAAGTAAAACATAACGGAACTTTTTCGACACAGTACCTGCACATGTCTAAAATACTTGTGAGACGAGGGCAACGTGTCAGTCAAGGACAAGTTATTGGTTTAGTAGGAAGTACTGGTCTTGCCACTGGTCCTCATGTGTGCTATCGCTTTTGGAAAAATGGTGTTCAAGTTGATGCCTTGCGATTAAAATTGCCAACTGGAGAACCTATGACGGGAAGCAATAAAAGAAATTTTATGAATAAAATCTCTCCACTGAAATTCGAATTGGACAGTCTTGCAAATCTATAACCGTATCCATCAACACTCGAGTTAGAACTTATTTTGGTAAACACGTAGTCATTTGATTTCAGCGGTAAATGAATAGTATCTGATGGTTTTCTTAGTAAATTGTGATATTAATCAAAACACATTTAGCGTTAAAACTAATTTCAGTATTTTTGCCGAATTAAAATAATATTACAAACTACCTATTAAATGGCTTTACATACAATAAATCCAATAACAACTAGTGCTTGGAAGAAACTGGAATTGCATTACAACGAAATGCAAAATGCGTCTATGCAAGAAATGTTTCTGTTGGATGCAAACAGAACAGATAAATTTAATTTAAAATGGAATGAATTTTTACTGGATTATTCAAAAAACATAATCAATCAAGAAACGATTCAGCTATTGTTGGAATTGGCTGATGAAGTAGGACTCAAAAGTGCTATTACTGATTATTTTGATGGAGCAATCATTAATCAAACCGAAAACAGAGCCGTGCTTCATACTGCATTGCGTGCAAAGGAATCCCAAACAATAAAAGTGGATGGAGTTAATGTAGTTCCAGAAGTTTATGGAGTAAAAAATAAAATAAAAGCTTTTTCACATGAAGTTATTTCGGGTTCAAGAACCGGTTTTACTGGGAAGCGTTTTACAGATGTTGTCAATATAGGAATTGGAGGGTCAGATTTAGGGCCTGCAATGGCAGTTGAAGCATTGCAATTTTATAAAAATAATCTCAATATTCATTTCGTTTCTAATGTGGATGGTGACCATGTAAATGAAATTATAAAAAAACTAAATCCAGAAACAACACTTTTTGTGATTGTCTCCAAGACTTTTACAACACAAGAAACATTAACCAATTCTGAAACTATCAGGAAATGGTTTTTATCTCAGGAATTTGGTACAAGCCAAGACGATGTAGCGAAACATTTTGTTGCAGTTTCCACAAATATTGAAAAGGTAACCAAGTTTGGAATAAATCCAGATAATGTTTTCCCGATGTGGGATTGGGTAGGCGGACGTTTTTCTTTATGGAGTGCGGTCGGATTAACAATTAGTCTAGCTGTTGGCTATGATAATTTTGAGGAACTATTAGAAGGAGCTAATGAAATGGATACGCATTTTAAAACGGCTGATTTCGATAAAAATATGCCAGTTATATTGGCATTATTGAGTGTATGGTACAATAATTTCTTTGGTGCCGAAAGTGAAGCCTTAATTCCGTACACACAATATTTGCAGAAATTAGCGCCTTATTTACAACAGGGAACCATGGAGAGCAATGGCAAAAGTATAGGTCGCGATGGGAAACCAGTACAGTACCAAACAGGAACTATTATTTGGGGCGAGCCAGGAACAAATGCGCAACACGCCTTTTTTCAGTTGATACACCAAGGCACAAAATTAATCCCAGCTGATTTTATAGGTTTTGTAAATCCTTTGTATGGAGACACAGACCATCATGATAAATTAATGTCTAACTTTTTTGCTCAAACAGAGGCATTGCTGCATGGCAAATCTGCTGCTGTAGTTCAAGCTGAATTTCAAAAGCAAGGAATCTCACAGGAGGAAGCGAAGTTTCTGCTGCCGTTTAAAGTTTTTGTGGGTAACAAACCGACGAATACCATACTGATTGATACATTAGCACCAAAAACGATAGGCTCCTTGATTGCAGTGTATGAACATAAAATTTTTGTGCAAGGAATTATCTGGAATATCTTTAGCTTTGATCAGTGGGGTGTTGAACTCGGAAAGCAGCTTGCAAACTCTATTTTGGAGGAAATTAATACAAATACAATTCAAAACCATGATAGCTCTACTTCTTTCTTATTGAATCATTTTTTGAAGAATAAAAAGAGCTAAAAAATCGTTTTTTTTATAAAATAACGCTTGATTTTTAGTTTCATGACGTTTTTTTAATTTACAGCGGTTCTTCTAGAAACCTGATTTTACTTAAATCAGGTTTTTTTATGTCTAAGTGGCTCTAATGTAGTAGTTTTAAAAAAAACCATCATTATTTTTAAATAGATATAATTCAGTAATAAATGATAATAATGCATCGAAAATAAATTTTGATTGATGTAATCTCATCTTTTTTTTTAAAAAAACTCTTAAATCATTTTAAGTCGATTTTAGATAAATAAAAAAAGTCGATTCTTAACGTTGCGTTAACTTATTCAAACAAAAATGTTATATTTTTGCCAAATATTTTTAAACTAAACAAAAAAGCAAAAATGAAAAGAATTATTTTTATTTTGATTATTTTTTTATCAGTTCTCGGTCATGCGCAGGTAACAACATCTGCAATGTCTGGGATAGTTAAATCAAACACTGGTGAGGTTTTGCCTGGAGCATCAGTTATGGTGGTTCACAAACCTACAGGCTCGAAGTATTTTTCTACTACTGGTTATGACGGTGGATATTCAGTTCAAGGGCTAAGACCTGGAGGACCTTATACAGTAACAGTAACATATGTAGGTTTTAAAACTACTGAGATAACAGAAATCAATGCGCCTTTGGGAAGTAACCTAAGTGTAAATGTGGTTGTACAAGAGTCTTCAAATGCTTTGAAAGAAGTGGTAATTGTATCTACTAAATCTAATGGAGCATTTAATAAAGGAAAAACAGGAGCATCTCAGCAATTTTCTAACAGAGAATTGACAGCTATTCCGGTAACAGGAGCTAGATCAATTAACTCTATCACAAAATACAATGCGAATGCTGGTGGTGGAGGTTCTTTTGGAGGACAAGATTCAAGATTAAACAACTTTACTATAGACGGATCGGTGTTTAATAATGGTTTTGGACTTGGATCTGACGCTCAAGCGGGAGGAAGAACGGGTTCAACAGCAATTTCTTTAGACGCAATCGAACAATTGCAAGTAAGTGTTGCTCCTTTTGATGTTCGCCAATCTGGTTTTACAGGAACTGGTATTAATGGTGTAACTAGAAGTGGTACAAATGAAATTGAAGGATCTGTTTATACATCTACAAGAAGCAATAAAAAAGAGTTTGTAGGAACTAAAGCTGGACAAACTAGAATTGTACCTGCTAAATTTGAAGAGAACATTTGGGGAGCTAGAGTTGGTGCGCCAATCATAAAAGATAAATTATTTTTCTTTGGTAACTTCGAAACAATAAACAATATTAGTCCAGCAACAACATGGACTTCTACAGGTTCTCCGCAACCAAGTGGTCAAGTATCTGCTCCTACATTTCAACAAATGCAGACACTTTCAAATTTTCTACAAGAGAAATTTAATTATACTACAGGTCCATGGGAAAATTATGATGCTGAAAGAATATCTAAAAAATTCTTAGCTAAAATTGACTGGAACATAAATGACAACAATAAATTTTCTATTCGTTATGTGCATCATGATTCTTCTTCTGATGAATTGACTTCTAATTCAAATACTTTAGGATTTGGTAACAGAGTAAGGAACGTTAACTCTATGTCTTTCAAAAATTCTGGATACACAATACAAGATAATACACGATCTATTGTTGTGCAATTAGATAGTAAATTGTCTAATTCATGGAGTAATAACTTTATTGGAGGGTATGACAAACAAATAGAAGATAGAGGTTTAATAGGAGGAGGTTTGTTTCCAACTATTGATATTAAAAACGGTACAGCACCTGCAGCTGGAGGTGCAGTAGGTAACTTAAACTTTATTTCTGCAGGTTTGGATCCTTTCACACAAGGAAATTTATTGAACTATTCAACATTACACTTTACAAATAATTTGACTAAGACCATAGGAAAACACTCTTTATTATTTGGAGCAAACTATGAGCATTTTAAGTCAAGTAATTTATTTTTCTCAGGTTCTAATGGGGTGTTTATTTTCAACTCTTTAGATGAATTTTATAGTGCTGCAAATGAATCTATTGCCTTGAATGGAGCTCCTTCGGTAAATAACTTGCCTGTAAGAACTCAGTTTAGATATTCTGCTGTTCCAGGCGGAGTAGATCCATTCCAAATCTTAAAATCGGATAAAATTGATTTATATTTTCAAGATGATTTTAAAGTTAGCGATCAATTAAAAGTGACTATGGGTATCAGAGCAACAAGAGTTTCTTTCCAAGACACTGCATTAGAGAATCCTATCGTTACTGGTTTAACTTTTGCTGACGGAGCAAAATTCAATACAGGTGACATGCCTAATACTCAGTATCTTTTTGAGCCAAGAGTTGGTTTCAATTTAGATGTGACTGGTGATGCAAAAACAATAGTTCGTGGAGGTTCAGGATTATTCTCAGGAAGACCACCATTAGTGTTTTTATCTAATGCAATTGGTAATAACGGAGTTCTTACTGGTTTAGTTGATGCAACTGATTCTAATGTTGGTGCTGGAAAATATGGTTTTACTGTAAACCCAAGTCAGTATTTTACGCCGTCAACGCCTACTTTGCCTGCTACAATAGATTTAGCATTTACGGATAAAAATTACAAGTTCCCACAGGTTTGGAAAACTACGGTAGCCTTAGATCAAAAATTACCTTTTGGTTTCATAGGTACTATTGAAGGTATTTTTAGTAAGAACATCAATGAGACGGCATATTCTAATGTGAATTTTGAAAATCCAGTAGGAACGCTTAATGGTCCTGACAGAAGACCTTTATATAATGTGAGTGATAATGGATTACGTATCAATAACAATGTAATCAATGCTATCTTATTAAGTAATACTGATAAAGGTTATTTTTATTCTACGACTGTTAAGTTAGAGTATCCTTATAAAAAAGGATTATGGGGTTCATTTGCTTATACGCATTCAGAGGCTAAAGATTTATTGTCTCCAGGATCAACAGCATCAGGAAGTTGGAATGGAGTTCGTTCTATCAACGGTAATAATGATCAACAATTAAGTTTGTCTAACAATAACACACCACACAGAATGGTGGGTATATTAGGGTACAAAATTCAATATGGTGGTAAATTTGGAGCTGCAACGTCAATCAATTTAGGATATATTGGTGAGCAATCTAGTTCTTTTAGTTATACATATGGAGGTGATTTAAACGGAGACCGTGGAAATCAGAATGATTTGTTATTCGTGCCTAATAAAGCTAGTGATTTGCGTTTTGTTCCAATTACTCAAACTTTAGGGGGATCTTCTATTGTTTTATACACTGTAGCAGAACAAGAAGAGGCTTTTGAAAAATACGTTAATCAGAACCAGTATTTGTCTTCAAAAAGAGGTCAGTACGTAGATAGAAATGAGAATTTATTACCTATGTTACACAGAGTTGATTTGTCTGTTACACAAGATTTCTCTATTAAAATTGGAGGTAAAAAGAATAGTTTCCAGTTTAGAGCTGATATCTTAAACTTTACTAATTTAGTGAATCGTTCATGGGGAGTTTCGCAAAGAAGCACAGTATCAAACGGTGCTTTGTTAGTTGTAGCGCAAACACCAAGTTCTGCTAATAATTTCATACCAGGATATCAAATGGCTTTTCAAACGGATAATCAAGGAAGAAGATTTTTAGCTAAAGATACTTTCCAAAAAAATGCATCTTTATCTGATGTTTGGCAAGCTCAATTTACATTAAGATATACTTTCGGAAACTAATAAATTTTATAATTACAATCACACAATACACAAAACATTTAATAAAAAAAATCATGAAAATAAGAAATCAAATTTTGTCTTTTGTAGCCATTTTAGTTGTTGCACTTATGACTTTTTCTTGCTCTACAGATGAGCCAAAAGAGGTTACACCTTTTAAATCTATAGTTGACATTGCAAAAGCAGATCCTACAAATTTTAGTATCTTAGTTGATGCGTTAAAGAAAACGGGTTTAGAGGCGACTCTAACTAGTGCTGGATCGTATACTGTTTTTGCTCCAACTAATGCTGCTTTTACAGCCGCTGGTTATACTAGCGCAGGAATTAACGCATTGACTGCACCAGCAGATAATGTTGCAATTGCTAACTTACGATTGATCTTGCAAAATCATGTAGTTGGTATTGGTACAAAATCAGACGATCTATTAGCTGCTGGATATACAAGAACTTTTGCCTCTGTAAGGGTTCCATCATCAGGAACTACATCTTTAAACTTAAACGTTTTTGTAAATACTGTTGGTACTGACGTTTTGGTAAATGGAGGTGTTGCTAATGGAGGTGCTAAAGTTACTACTGCTAACATTGTAGCAAGTAATGGATTGATACATGTTGTTAATGGTGTTATTTTATTGCCAACAATTGTTAATCATATTAAAGCAAACCCAAATTTATCTTCTTTATTGGGAGTAGTTACATCTGCTCCTCAGGCTTCAGTTTTAGCTACACTTACTGGTGCTACTGCTGCTGCTCCAATCACAGTTTACGCTCCAGACAACGGTGCATTTACAGCTGCGACTGCAACAGGTGGATACCTAGTAGGTAAAACGGATGCTCAAGTAACTTCTATCTTAAGATATCATTTAGAAAATGGAAACAGAACTTCAAGTTCAGCAACTTCATTTACTTCATCTACTGCAACTACAGATGTCTCTGTTACTACTTTATTTACTCCTAATAAATTTACAATTTTATTAGGTACAGTTAAAATTAAGGATGTCGTTGGTACAACTAACGGGACCATTAAAACTGTTAATATTCAAGGAACTAATGGAGCAATACACGTTATTGATAAAGTGTTGCAACCTTTTATGTAAGATTCAAGAATACCTATTACAAAGGCTGTCTAAAGTATTTAGACAGCCTTTTTTATTTTAAACTGTGAGCACTTTTGAGATTTAGTGGTTTTTTTTATGGCTTTTTTTCTTATATTTGTTTAAACAAAAACAACATTTATGTATAATTTTATTCAAAAATTCCATTCTGGATGGGCTTATCTTGCTCTTTTAATATTGGTTATTGCAGTGGTAAATTCTTTAATTGGGATGTCTTCAAAAAAAGAGTTCACATTAAAAGATAGAAAAATCGCATTGTCTGCTTTAATAGCGATTCACATTCAGTTTTTAGTAGGTATCATTTTATATTTTGTTTCTCCAAATGGATTGCAAATGATAAAAGCAGTTGGTATGGGAGGCCTTACAACAGAAAGTAGATTATTAGCATTGGAGCATCCGTTAATCAATATTATTGCTATTACATTAATTACGATAGGTTGGTCCAAGCATAAAAAACTTTTGACTAGTGAATCAAAATTTAAAACTTTCTCTATTTTTTATGGTTTGGGATTAGTTCTGATTTTAAGTAGGATTCCTTGGAAAATTTGGTTGTAAAATCGAATCAAAGCTCTAGAAATAGAGCTTTTTTTATCAGGGTATGGTTTTTGTAAAATAGGCTTAACAAATACATTAAATATGAAAAAAGCAATAACGATATTTTTTTTACTGGCCAGTATTGCCTTTGTCAGTAGTCAAAGCACAAACTTAGAAAAACAAAAAGCAGTTACTCAAAAAGATACGCTCAAGAAAAACAAAGTGGCAATTGAACTTGAGGAAAGTAAAACAGATTCTTTGCTTGCGTCATTAGGTAAATTTAAAATCTATAAAAAAGAAGCTCATGCCTCCTATTATGCCGATAAATTTAATGGAAGACGCACTACAAGCGGAAGAAAATTTGACAACAACAAATATACCGCAGCCCATAAAAAACTTCCTTTTGGAACTAAAGTAAAGGTGACTAATGAAAAAAATGGCAAGTCTGTGATTGTAGAAATTACCGATAGAGGTCCATTCGTTAAATCTAGAGAAATCGACCTTTCTAAAAGATCTTTTATGGACATTACCTCCAACAAAAATAGTGGTGGAATGAAAGTAACAATAGCAGTACTAAATAATTAGATTACCAATTTTTGTAAGGATGCTTACTCAAATAAGCGTTGTAATAGCGGTTAAGATGGGTTACTTCTTCACCCAGCCAAATAGGTTTTTTAAAAGTTTCCGTTTCAGAACTAAGTTCAATTTCTGCGACAATCAATCCTTCATTTTCGCCATAAAACTCATCGACCTCATAAATATGAGAGCCAGATTTGATTTCAAAACGGGTTTTGTCAATAACACCTTTTTCGCATAACAATAATAATTCCTTTGCCTCGGATAAAGGAATTTCTTTTTCCCATTCAAATCGAGACATACCGGAATCATTTGAAATTCCTTTTATGGTCAAATATCCTTTTTCGCCTTTTATTCGTACTCGAACCGTGCGTTCCGGGACCAAACTTAAATAGCCTTGTGCAATTTGATTTTGAGCAAAAGCTGCTGCCTTAAACGAATCGTCTGTAACCAAAAATTTTCTTTCTATTTCAATCATGTTTGTTTTGTTTGATTATTTAAAGCTTTTCCAGCTATTCGTTTCAATTTCTCAATCATAAAACTTTTTTTCTTTTTTAAAAAAGGAGCTTCTTGGGGCGCTCTTTTCTAAAAGAAAAAATAGTATTTTTCAATCGAAGATTTCACTGCTATCTGGGCTAAAACACTTTTCGATTTTAAACATCAAATGTAGGGATTAATTATAGTTACTTCATTTATGCCTTTTTTATTTTAATAAATTCTTTAAACTGTAGCGATAGTAATGATTAACTTTATAGAGTTTTTTATCTCTTGGTAATAATGTAAATTGTGCTAAAAGCAGTTTAAAAGTTGGATTTATTATTATGTAGTTTAGTAGCAATGTTTAAATATTTTAATTGTTAAAAATTGTGCAATGGTGCACATAATCATACTTAGCAATGAAATAAAACGCAATTACAGATTTCTATACACTCTAAAAAAGAGTAAAATTTTAACATTCAATTAGTTAAAAATTGTAATGCAAGAAGCAAGCCCTAATAGAAAAATCATACACGTTGACATGGATGCCTTTTATGCATCGGTAGAGCAAATGGACAATCCGTTATTGCGTGGCAAACCAATTGCGGTTGGCGGTTCTGAAAACCGAGGTGTAGTTGCTGCCGCAAGTTATGAGGCAAGGAAATTTGGAGTTCGAAGTGCAATTAGTGGCGTTATGGCCAAAAAAAATTGTCCAGAACTCATCTTTGTACGTCCTCGTTTTGATCGGTACAAAGAAATTTCTAGTAAGATCCAAAAGATTTTTTATGAATACACAGATTTAGTAGAGCCCTTATCACTTGATGAAGCGTATCTGGATGTTACGAGCAACAAAAAAGGTAATCTCAGCGCAACACTATTAGCACAAGAAATAAGACAGCGAATTTTTGACGAGGTGGGTTTAACGGCTTCTGCAGGCATATCGGTTAATAAGTTTGTCGCTAAAATAGCCAGTGATTTTAACAAACCAAATGGGCAAAAAACCGTACGTCCAGATGAAGTGCTATCATTCTTAGAGGAATTACCTATTCGAAAATTTTATGGCGTTGGAAAAGTGACAACAGAAAAAATGTACCAACTCGGTATTTTCACAGGAGTAGAGTTGAAAAGTAAATCTTTAGAATTTTTAGAGAAGCATTTTGGGAAATCAGGGACTTTTTATTACAATGTTGTAAGAGGAATTCACAATAGCTTGGTAAAATCAAACCGAATTACCAAATCAGTAGCGGCTGAACATACTTTTGATGTCAACCTCTCCTCTGAAGTTTTCATGATGGAGCAATTGGAAGTCATTGCAATCACATTAGAAAAAAGATTAAAAAAACACAATATAGCAGGTAAAACAGTTACTTTAAAAATTAAATACAGTGATTTTACCCAACAAACACGTAGTAAAACATTACCTTATTTTATTGCAGATAAAACACTTATTGTAGAGGTTGTTAAAGAGTTGTTGTATCAAGAACGAATGAAAGATTCCGTGCGGTTGTTGGGAATTTCTTTGAATAACTTAAACACTGAACAAAAAAAATATGTTGTAGTGCAGCTTAAATTTGACTTTTAAAAGACTATGTACACGTTCAACAAGGGTTAAAGTTTGCTTATTACTATCTTTTCGTTATAATTAAATTTAAATTTGGCTTTTCAAATCAATTTATTATGAATGATTTTAGACAATATGAAGAAGCTATCGCTTTGTATCACAATAAATTAAGTATAAATACTGCTCCAGTTTACTCATGGGATTTTCATAACGATTTCCTGTGTTCTATCAAGAACTTTTTTTTAGATCTAAACAAACTGAATGGAATTGCTTCTAAGAATAAATGGGTTCCTAGTGATTGGGATTTAAAAAATACTCCACAAGACGAAGTGATCATTGTGACGGATGTAAAGTTAAAAATTGTTTTTGCTTCGCATAACATTGTAAATATGAACGGTTATTGCGAAGAAGAAGTTCTAGGTAAAAGTCCCAAAATGTTTCAAGGTGAGGCTACAAATGGTACTACTTCTAATGAAATTCGTAAAGCTATTTTAGAACAAAAACCATTTGAAAAAACAGTTATGAATTATAAAAAAAACGGTGATGTTTATGCCTGTATAATAAAAGGATATCCTGTATTTAACAACAAAGGGGAATTAATCCATTATATAGCCTTTGAAAAAGCTGCTTAAAACAGAAAACCTTTCCAATTGGAAAGGTTTTCTGCTTTTATGATAACCGTGGTTGTTATTAATTTTTACTGTTCAGTTTGGAGAGTAATCTTAAAAATTCGATGTATAACCAAACTAGCGTAATCATTAATCCCATGGCGCCGTACCATTCCATATATTTAGGCATTTTTTGTTCAGCGCCTTTTTCGATACGGTCAAAATCCAAAAACAGGTTTAAAGCAGCAATTACTATTACAAAAATGCTTATTCCGATACTCATCATAGAGTTACCATAATGTACAGGGACAAAACTTGTAAACATCGAAAATAACCAAGAAATAATGTAGTAGGTAGCAATAGCTAGTGTAGCTGCCACAACAACTGATTTGAATTGTTCGGTTACTTTTACTACTTTATACTTGTATAATCCTAAGCAAACCATAAATGTGACAAAAGTTGCTCCCACGGCTTGAATTACAATTCCAGGATACATGGCTTCAAAAATTGCCGAAATACCGCCTATAAATAAACCTTCAAATAAAGCGTAACCTGGCGCTAAATAAGGAGAGTATTGTGGTTTGAAAGCTGAAATTAGCACTAAAACTAATCCAACAATTGCGCCTCCAATTGCGGGGACCAAAGGATTCATGCCATTAAACGTCAGCCACCAGATCACAGTTGCAGATGCGCACAAAAGCAAAAATAAAATTAAACTTTTATTTATAGTTCCTGATAACGTCATTTCGTCGTTATAATCAATAACGGTAGCCTCTTGTACTTCTTCTTTTTTAGAAACGGCAGTAGAAAAAGTCTTATTGTTTAAAAATGGATTTTTAGAATTCAAATTCATAATAGATTCAGTTAAGTGTTCATCAAATATAATTTTTATTTTTCAAAGGATTTCCTAAATAGTCTTAAATTTTAATGGGTATAAATTCTATTTCTTTGGAGTGTTAACAAAAAAAATCCGTCCTATTTCGTTTACAAACGAGATAAAACGGATTTGATATTTAAAGAGCGTAAGGTTATTCTATTTCAGATACTCTCAAGGTGTTTACCATTCCTTTATCTTTAATGGGCATTGCTGCTAAGTTGATAAGAAAATCGCCTTTTTGAACAAAACCTTTGTGTTTCACAATTTCATTGATATCTGTTACCGTATCATCTGTGCTCACATCTTTGGTATACATGAATGATTTTACTCCCCAAAGCAAGTTAAGTTGTGTCAAGATTCTTTTATTGGAGGTAAAAACTAGAATATGTGCATTGGGTCTCCAAGCCGAAATTTGGAAAGCAGTATACCCACTATTCGTTAAGGTACAAATTGCTTTAGCTTTGATGACATTTGCCATAGTTGCAGCGTGGTGGCAAATTGTTTTGGTGATAAAACGTTTTGTTTTGATTTGTGGTGTGTTTTGTGGTACTTGAATTAGTGGAGAATCTTCAACTGCCTCAATGATTTGAGTCATTTTTTGGATCACCTGAATCGGATAGTTACCTGTAGCTGTTTCACCAGATAGCATTACAGCATCTGCTCCATCCATAACAGAGTTGGCCACATCATTTACTTCTGCACGAGTTGGTGTTAGGGAAGTGATCATTGTTTCCATCATTTGTGTAGCAACAATAACCGGAATACGAGCTGTTTTTGCTCTGCGGATCAATTCTTTTTGAACTAATGGTACTTCATGAGCAGGAAGTTCTACTCCTAAGTCGCCTCGGGCTACCATCAAGGCATCGCAATAGGCAACAATTTTATCAATATTTTCTAATGCTTCCGGCATTTCGATTTTGGCTATAATTGGAATTTTATAGTCAGAATGTTCAGCAATTAATTCTTGTAAGTCTTGTAAATCTCTTGGCGTTTTTACAAAAGACAATGCAATCCAATCTACATTTTGTCCAATTGCAAAAATTGCGTCAGCTATATCTTTTTCGGTCATAGCTGGAAGAGAAATTTTAGTATTAGGTAAATTAACCCCTTTTTTTGATTTCAATTCACCACCTTGAATGACTCTTGCAATGACCTCCGATTTTTTATCAGTTTCAACAATTTCAAAAATAAGTTTTCCGTCATCAAGCAAAATACGCTCTCCAGGATTTACATCATTTGGAAAGTTTTGGTACTTCATAAATACTTTCTGAGCTGTTCCTAGAATGTCTTCGGCAGTAGTAAATGTAATTAAATCACCGTCATGCACCACTACGCCTTCTTCCATCACTCCAACCCGTAACTTAGGACCTTGTAAATCACCAAGGATAGCTGTAGTATAGCCAAATTCTTCATTTAGACCTCGTATGATATTAATTTTTTCTTTTACATCATTGTAGTCCGCATGCGAAAAATTCACTCTAAAGACATTAACACCGGCATCAATCATGTCTTTTATGATTTCTCTTGTACTGCATGCAGGCCCAAGGGTGGCTACAATTTTTGTTTTTTTGTTTGTAAGCATTTGTATTAAAAAATTAAATTGTTTTTTGATTTTATTTGATTTATATCTACACTGTATACGGTCGATACATTATCAATGGTATTTAATAGGATTTGTATATTCGACACACTCACAGCATCGTGATTATTTTCTATTTTTAGAAAATAGTCTACTTTTTTAAATTCGGGAAGTAAATACACTTTTGTTGCCACTTCCATAGTTAGATTTGAAAATAAATTTTGAGTAGTTCCTTTTTTGTATTGTATTACTTCGTTTTTATTTTGAATCAAATCCCAAGAAATTTCTTTATCGGAATTTGAATAACAAAATCTCGAAAAATTTGTTTCTCCTTCTTTGATATTAATTTGAATTTCATTCTTGCTTTTACTCAAATTTATAGATAGCTTTTGGTTTATAAAATAAGCCAACCTATAATTTTCAAGTGAAGTATGAATTGCAATTAGATGGTAATCTATTGCATCAAATTCGCCAAGATTTAGTCTATGAATTGTCATTTCGAGAAAAAATAAGATGTAAATATAGTATTTCTAATGAAGTGTAGACCTCTCAAAATAAGATGTTTTCGTTATTTTATGAACGAAAACGTTATAGTTTTGTGGAAATTGATATTATTTCCTATCCATTTTTTCTTGAAATGCAAAATAAGCACGTTGGGATGCTTTTTCTTCTGCTTTCTTTTTTGAAGTTGCTCTGGCTTTTGCAATCACTTTCTCGTCAATACTTAGTTTGACACCAAACAGTCGTTGTCCGTCAATTGCATTGTCTTCAAATATATCGTAATGAAATATTTTCTTTTCTTTTTGACACCATTCGATGACCAAACTTTTATAACTAATTACTTTTCCTTCCAATCTAGCGATATCTACATAAGGAGCTACCACTCTTTTTTGAATAAATTTTTCACAATATACATAACCGCGATCCAGATAAATGGCTCCCACGAGAGATTCAAATATATTGCCGTGTATGTTTTCTCCAAAATGGTTTAAGGGTACTTTGCTTTCTATGTATTGAACTAAATTTAAGTCTTTTCCTAATTCATTTAAATGTTCTCTACTTACAATCTTTGAACGCATTTTGGTAAGGTATCCTTCATCGCCAGCGGGTGCTTTGCTAAATAAATGTGCTGCTATTACGGAACTTAACATGGCATCACCTAAAAACTCTAATCGTTCATAATTAATTGGATTCCCTAAAACATCCAGCCGGTTAGAAGAGCGGTGTGTGAATGCTTTCTGGTAATACTCTAAATTTAAAGGAGCAAAACCTAAGATTTTCTGAATAGAATCAAAAAAAATCCCGTCTTCAAGAGAACGGGATTTTGAAAATATTTTTCTAATTATACGCATATATAATTATTAGATTTCTAATTTTTTAACTAAAACACAGGCATTATGGCCTCCAAAACCAAAAGTATTACTCATAACAACATTCATCTCTCTTTTTTGAGCTTTGTTGAACGTGAAATTCAATTTAGAATCAATGTTTTCATCATTTGTTACATGATTGATGGTTGGGGGAACAATTCTGTATTTCATCGAAAGAATGGAAGAAATAGTTTCTATAGCTCCTGCAGCACCAAGTAAGTGACCAGTCATCGATTTTGTTGAATTGAGATTCATGGTATAAGCATGTTCGCCAAAAACATGAAGAATCGCTTTTGACTCTGCCATATCACCTAGTGGTGTTGATGTTCCGTGCATGTTCAATCCGTCAACGTCAGTTGGTTGTAAACCAGCGTCTCTTAGGCAATTTAGCATTACATTTTTAGCACCTAATCCTTCAGGATGTGGAGCGGTTATGTGGTGTGCATCTGCTGACATTCCGCCACCTCCAATTTCACAATAGATTTTAGCACCACGTGCAATAGCATGTTCATATTCCTCTAGGATCAAAGCTCCCGCTCCTTCTCCTAAAACGAATCCATCACGGTCTTTGTCCATGGGTCTGGAAGCTGTCTTTGGATCATCATTTCTTGTTGATAGCGCATGCATAGCATTAAATCCTCCCATGCCTGCAATAGTTACTGCTGCTTCAGATCCACCAGTGACCATAACATCAGCGTGACCTAATCTAATGTAATTAAAAGCGTCGATAATAGCGTTTGTAGAGGAAGCACAAGCTGAAACTGTCGCAAAATTTGGGCCTCTAAATCCATATTTTATAGAAATATGTCCACAAGCAATATCAGATATCATTTTTGGAATAAAGAAAGGATTAAATTTTGGAGTTCCATCGCCTGCTGAAAAATTCAACATTTCGATTTGAAAAGTTTCTAATCCGCCTATTCCTGAACCCCAAATAACTCCTGCTCGGTCTTTATCTAAAGTGTCTAGATTAAATCCAGCATCATTTACTGCCTCTTCAGACGATACCATGGCATACTGTGCATAGCGATCCATTTTTCTAGCTTCTTTTCGATCTAAAAAATCCTCAGCATTAAAATTTTTAAGTTCGCATGCAAATTGAGTTTTAAATTTTGAAGCATCAAAATAAGTGATTGGTGCTGCACCACTCACGCCGTTAATAAGGGAGTTCCAATATTCTTCAATGTTATTTCCAATGGGTGTAAGAGCGCCTAAACCTGTTACAACAACTCGTCTTAATACCATAAATTCTTTATTTTTGTTATCTTAAAACAAATAAAACCCATGCTTTCTTTACTGTATTGCTATTACAAAAGAGCCATGGGTATTACAATAAATATAGTTTTGATTGAAAATCAATCTCGAATTTAATTTTAAAAAAAATAATAACACCCGTATACAAGATTGCAAACGGGTGTGTCTTTATTATTTTTTAGCTTCCTCTATGTAAGAGATTGCTTGACCTACAGTAGCGATGTTTTCTGCTTGATCGTCTGGAATTTGAATGTCAAATTCTTTTTCGAATTCCATAATAAGCTCAACAGTGTCTAATGAGTCAGCTCCTAAATCATTAGTGAAGCTTGCTTCTGTTACAACTTCGTTTTCGTCAACACCTAATTTGTCTACGATAATCGCTTTTACTCTTGATGCAATGTCTGACATAATCTTTAATTTTAGAATTTAATTTGTTGGCAAAAATAAAAAACTTTATTTTAAAACAACGATTTAGTTGATAAATGTGACATCTAATTTATGAAATATATTTTGACAAAGGTGTCTCAATGCTATTTATTTTAAATTATTATGCTTTTTTTTGTGGCTTCAAATTGAATGTAGTTATGAAAAAAATCGTGATTTTTGCCTCCGGATCGGGTACTAATGCTGAAAATATTATCCAATATTTTAAAAAAACGAATACAGCATGTGTTATTGCAGTTTTTACAAACAACCCTAATGCGGGAGTCATCAATAGAGTTCAAAAATACGATGTGCCTATTGAAATTTTAACCAAAACACAATTATTTGAAATCGAAATACTACAAAAAATTAAAGTATTGAATCCGGATTTAATTGTTTTAGCCGGTTTTTTACTCCAATTCCCTTCTAGTATTATAAAAGCTTTCCCAGATAAAATCATAAATATACATCCCGCTTTACTGCCTAAATACGGTGGAAAAGGGATGTATGGAATGTATGTACATCAAGCAGTTGTTGAAAATAAGGAATTAGAAACGGGAATTACGGTACACTATGTGAATGAAAATTACGATGAAGGCGCAATTATCGCTCAACAACGTGTTGCATTAACAGCAGTTGATACGTTTGCAACAGTTGCGGAAAGAATTCATGAACTTGAGCAAGAGTTTTTCCCAGTTATCATAGACCGTATTTTAAATCAAAGTATATAATAGTAATGGAACACGACGTACATATATATACAGATGGTGCCGCAAAGGGAAATCCTGGAAATGGCGGTTACGGCGTTGTGATGGAGTGGGTAGGAAAGCCATATAAAAAAGAGTTTTACGAGGGTTTTAGGCGAACTACGAATAATAGAATGGAATTATTGGCTGTAATAGTGGGTCTTGAAAAATTAAAAAACCCTAATACTAAAGTATTAGTCGTTTCGGATTCGAAATATGTGGTTGATTCAGTAGAAAAAAAATGGGTTTTAGGCTGGGAAAAAAAAGGATTTGCTGACAGGAAAAATTCCGATTTGTGGAAACGTTTCCTGGTTGTTTACAGAAAGCATAAAGTCGATTTTAAATGGATTAAAGGGCATAACAATCATGTTCAAAATGAAAGGTGTGATGAATTAGCCGTGATGGCTTCGATGCAAAAGCAACTTTCTGTCGATGCTTTTTATGAAAAAGAAGAAGCTAAATTGTTGTAAATATGTTATATAAATTGGCAAAACTTTACATGTCTTGCACTTTGCAACTTTACAACTTATAAACTATCTTTGCCCCTTAATTTGAAACGTATATAATGAATAAATTATTGATTGTTGGAACAGTAGCTTTCGACGCAATTGAAACTCCATTTGGTAAAACTGATAAAATTTTAGGTGGAGCAGGAACATACATTGGTTTATCTGCTTCTTTTTTTAATGTGCAATCAGCTATTGTTTCTGTAGTTGGAGATGATTTTCCTCAAGAATATTTAGATTTATTAACTTCAAGAAATATTGATATCTCTGGACTAGAAGTAGTACAAGGTGGTAAAACTTTCTTTTGGAGCGGTCGTTACCACAATGACTTAAACTCAAGAGATACACTAGATACACAATTAAATGTGTTGGCTGATTTTCAACCAAAAGTACCACAAGACTACAAAAATGCTGAAATTGTAATGTTAGGGAACTTACATCCATTGGTACAAAGCAGTGTTTTAGATCAAATGGAAACACAACCCAAATTAGTAGTGCTTGACACAATGAATTTTTGGATGGATTGTGCTTTACCAGAATTGATGGATGTGATAAAACGTGTAGATGTAATTACCATCAATGATGAGGAGGCTAGGCAACTTTCTGGAGAATATTCTCTTGTTAAGGCTGCTGCCAAAATTCAAACTATGGGGCCTAAGTATGTAGTGATAAAAAAAGGGGAGCATGGAGCTCTCATTTTCCAAGACAAGGATGTTTTCTTTGCTCCAGCATTGCCACTAGAAGAAGTATTTGACCCAACAGGAGCTGGAGATACATTTGCAGGAGGATTTGCGGGGTACTTGACACAAAGCGAAAACATCTCTTTTGAGAATATGAAAAACGCAATTATTCAAGGTTCTAACTTAGCTTCCTTTTGTGTAGAGAAATTTGGAACAGAACGAATGCTTACTTTAGAGAAAACCGAAGTAGTGTCTCGATTAAAACAATTCAAATCGCTAACACAATTTGACATAGAATTATAATAGTATAAAACCTCGGAAACGGGGTTTTTTTGTTTACAAAAATTAGCAGGGAATTTCAACTGATTTATTATTAATTCTTCAGTTCACATTATTTTAGAATAACACAACAACACAAACAACATTACAATGAGCGATGCTTTAAAACACGAGTGTGGTATAGCCTTAATTAGATTACTTAAACCGCTTGAATTCTACAAAGAAAAATACGGAACTGCTTTCTACGGAATACAAAAAATGTATCTTCTCATGGAAAAGCAGCACAACCGCGGGCAAGATGGTGCAGGTTTTGCAAGCATAAAACTAGATGTAGAAGCTGGGGAACGTTACATTAGTCGTGTACGTTCGAATCATGCACAACCTATTCAAGATGTTTTTGCTCAAATAAACGACAGGATAAATGAAGAAATGGCTGCTCATCCAGAATATGCGGATGATGTGGCTTTGCAAAAACAAAAAATCCCATATTTAGGAGAATTGTTTTTAGGCCATGTTCGTTATGGGACATTTGGTAAAAACAGTATCGAAAGCGTACATCCTTTTTTAAGACAAAATAACTGGATGCACCGAAACTTGATTTTGGCTGGAAATTTTAACATGACAAACGTTAAGGAGCTTTTTCAAAGTTTGATTGAACTAGGGCAGCATCCAAAAGAAATGGCAGATACCGTTACTGTGATGGAAAAAATAGGTCACTTTCTTGATGATGCCGTAACCGATTTGTACCAAGAATGTAAAAATGAAGGATTGACTAAGAGAGAAGCTTCACCGGTTATTGCAGAGCGATTGGATGTAGCTAAAATTTTGACCCGAGCTTCAAAAAATTTAGACGGTGGTTATGCCATGGCAGGACTTTTAGGTCACGGAGATTCTTTTGTATTTAGAGATCCAGCAGGAATACGTCCCGCTTATTTTTATCAAGATGATGAAATAGTGGTAGTTGCTTCGGAGCGACCAGTGATACAAACCGTGTTCAATGTTCCTTTCGAAAAAGTACAAGAGATCGAGCCCGGAAATGCTTTGATTATTAAAAAGAATGGAACGATTTCTATGAAGGAAATTTTGCCTCCTACAGTTAAAAAAGCATGTTCTTTCGAACGCATATATTTCTCTAGAGGAAGCGATGCCGAAATATACCAAGAAAGAAAAACGCTAGGAAAACTTATTTTGCCTGCCGTTTTAAAATCAATAGATGAAGACACAGACAATACGGTGTTCTCCTATATTCCTAATACTGCAGAGACTTCATTTTACGGATTAGTAGAAGCGGCTCAGGATTTCTTGAATCAAAGAAAGAACAATTTCATTTTACAAAATAGAAATTCCTTGACTAAAGAATCGTTGCAAGAGTTGCTTTCGGTGAAAATACGTACCGAAAAAGTAGCCATCAAAGACGCTAAGCTGAGAACTTTTATTACCGAAGATAGTAGTAGGGATGATTTAGTTGCGCACGTTTATGATGTTACGTATGGCGTGATAAAACCAACAGACAATTTGGTAATTATAGATGATAGTATCGTTCGAGGGACAACCTTAAAAATGAGTATTATCAAAATGATGGATCGTTTGAATCCAAAAAGAATTGTTGTGGTTTCATCGGCACCGCAAATTCGATATCCGGATTGTTACGGAATTGACATGGCTAAGCTAGAGGGATTAGTAGCTTTCAGAGCCGCTTTAGAATTACTCAAGGAACGCAATTTATACCATATTGTAGATGAGGTGTATGCTAAATGCAAATCACAAGAAAACTTTAAGGACAGTGAAGTAGTGAATTACGTAACGGCTATTTACGAACCTTTTGAACCACAAGAAATTTCAGATAAAATTGCTGAAATGTTGAGCTCTCCAGAGATAAAAGCTGAGGTGAAAATTATTTTTCAAACTGTAGAAGATTTGCATATCGCTTGTCCTAAACACTTGGGGGATTGGTACTTCACCGGAGATTATCCTACGCCAGGAGGAAATAGAGTCGTTAACAGAGCTTTCATGAATTTTTACGAGGGCAAAGATGCTAGAGCATACTAATAAGTTTCCGTATTTAGTTTTTAATCGGTTTTCTAAGTTGTTTGTCTAATTTTTTTGGTGACAATAAAGAACTATTATACTTTTAGCAAACCATAATATTAGTAGGTTAAGTTTATGGTAGATTTGGGGCAAAAAGGGTGGAAGAAATTCCACCTTTTTTATTGGAATAAAGTCAAAGCCTCCTGTGCCAAAGGAAGAACAAAAATGTAACACATGGTACATTTTATTATGCAATAAAAAACAGGCTATAAAAAGATGAATAAATCTTTTTAAAGCCTGTTTTGCTTATTCCCCTCCGTAGGGTTAAGATCTCTTATTTCTCTAAAGCGAATCTTCTAGCCACTTCTGTCCAGTTAATAACACTGAAAAAAGCTTCGATGTAATCTGGTCTTCTGTTTTGATAATTTAAATAGTACGCGTGTTCCCAAACGTCGATTGCTAAAATAGGTGTTCCGCCACAACCTACACCTGGCATTAATGGATTGTCTTGGTTTGGAGTACCACAAACTTCAACTTTCCCGCCTTTTTGTACACAAAGCCAAGCCCATCCAGAACCAAACTGAGTCGCGCCAGCTTTACTGAAACTTGCTTTAAATTCTTCAAAAGTTCCAAAAGTAGCCTCAATTGCAGCCAATAAATCTCCAGTTGGAAGACCGCCACCGTCTGGAGTCATAACTGTCCAGAATAAGTTGTGATTGTAAAAACCACCGCCATTGTTACGAACAGGCATATTTTTCATATCAAGGTTAATCAAGATATTTTCAATAGTTTTACCCTCCATATCTGTTCCTGCTATAGCAGCATTCAAATTTGTCGTATACGCATTGTGATGTTTTGAATGATGGATTTCCATTGTACGAGCATCAATATGAGGTTCTAATGCGTCATACGCATAAGGTAATTGTGGTAATTCAAAAGCCATAATATGATTGTTTATTGATTTATAAATAATTTATTCAAATTTAAACATTAAACTCCGAAATGGAAATTCTATTTCGTTATAATTTCATTAAATAAATCAACAGGATTTTATTTTTGATTGCACTTCATTTGTTTTCAGGGGCTATTTTCTTCGTCAGTTCATTCCGCTCTGTCCTGCTTTAGGCTATTTTTTTACCCAGCCAAAAAGCTTTTAAAAAGGAATTTCTCCCGAAGTATCGAGAGTATTGGGCTCAAACCGGGTGGAATTTTAAAATCATAAATTGTATTTAGTACAAATTACTCTTTGTTTGAAACTGAAAAACAGTATTTTACGAATGCGCCATCGCCATACAAACGACGCTAATTTTTACACCTGGAATTTGTAGTAAAGCACGCGAACACGCCTCTAGTGTTGCACCGGTTGTAATAACATCATCTATTAAAAGGAAATGTTTGTTGTGGTCTTTCTCAGTAAAAGTAACATTAAAAATAGTTTCGATTCCCTCTGTTCGTCCCAATAGGTTTTTTTTGGATTGCGTTTTTGAGTAGACGTTTCGTTTTAATAACAAGTCGTTGTAGTCAATTTTTAAACTCGCAGAAAGCGATTTGCCAAAGGTAGTTACTTGGTTGTATCCTCTTTCTTTTAGTTTTCTAGGATGTAACGGTACAGGAATAATTTCGTCTGCAGTATGCAATAAGGCAATCGTTTTTAAATCTTCGGCATACCATTCGCCAAGAATAGCCCCTATTTCTTCGTGACCTTTGTATTTTAAATTATGAATGAGTTCCTGAACAATTCCCTTTTTATGGAAATAAAACAATGCCGAAGCATGAACTATAGGGATACGACCATAAAATTTTTTGTACGCTTCGTTTTCAGAATTTAAATGGTGATTCGTCAATGGAATATCATGTCTGCAAACAGTACAAATAACGGTTTCATTGGTCAATAAAAAAGAGCTGCATCCGGAACATACTTTTGGAAAAAATAAATTGATGAGGCTTTCAAACATATAATCAAGGATTTATTTATAAAAATAAGCAAATCAGTGGTTCAATCTTGAACAATTTCCTTTTTTTTAAGTTCACTTTTTATATTTTTGCAGTACTATGGCAAAACAAGAAGATTTATTTAAGAATGTAGTTTCGCACGCAAAAGAGTATGGATTTATTTTTCCGTCAAGCGAAATATACGATGGTTTAAGTGCAGTCTATGATTATGCACAAAATGGAGTAGAGTTAAAAAAGAACATACGCGAATATTGGTGGAAAGCGATGGTTCAAATGAACGATAACATTGTAGGCCTTGACGCAGCAATATTGATGCATCCAACAACTTGGAAAGCTTCAGGACACGTTGACGCCTTCAACGATCCATTGATAGACAACAAAGATTCAAAAAGAAGATATAGAGCCGATGTTTTGATTGAAGATTATGCTGAAAAGCTTAATCAAAAAGCCATCAAAGAGATCGAAAAAGCACGTGCTCGTTTTGGTGATGCTTTCAACGAAAAGGAATTTGTTACGACAAATGCGCGTGTAATGGAATACAAAGCTAAGGAGCGAGAAATTCTGGAAAGAATGGCGCGTTCTTTAGGCAACGAAGATTTGGAAGATGTGAAAGCATTAATCGAAGAATTAGAAATTGCTTGTCCAGAATCTGGTTCTAGAAATTGGACCGAAGTGCGTCAATTTAACTTGATGTTTGGAACAAAATTGGGAGCTTCTGCTGATTCAGCAATGGATTTATATTTGCGTCCAGAAACGGCTCAAGGTATTTTTGTTAATTTCTTGAATGTGCAAAAATCAGGACGAATGAAAGTTCCTTTTGGGATAGCACAAACCGGAAAAGCGTTTAGAAATGAAATCGTTGCGCGACAATTTATTTTCCGTATGCGGGAGTTTGAACAAATGGAAATGCAATTTTTTGTGCGTCCAGGCGAAGAAATGAAGCATTATGAATTTTGGAAAGAAGCCCGTTTGAAATGGCATTTATCTCTTGGTTTAGGAAGAGAAAATTATCGTTTTCACGATCATGAAAAATTAGCGCATTACGCCAATGCAGCTGCAGATATTGAGTTTAATTTCCCTTTTGGATTTAAAGAGCTAGAGGGTATTCACTCTAGAACTGATTTTGATTTGAAAGCACACGAACAATTTTCGGGTAGAAAATTACAGTATTTTGATGCTGAATTGAACCAGAATTACGTTCCTTATGTAGTGGAAACTTCAGTAGGATTAGATAGAATGTTCTTGGCTGTTTTTGCTACTTCATTAAAAGAAGAAACATTAGAAGATGGTTCTACAAGAACAGTGCTGAAATTACCTTCAGTTCTGGCTCCAACTAAAGCAGCTATTTTACCATTAGTTAAAAAAGACGGATTACCAGAAATTGCACATAAA
Organism: Flavobacterium frigidum; assembly: GCF_048286795.2. Classification (NCBI taxonomy): domain Bacteria; kingdom Pseudomonadati; phylum Bacteroidota; class Flavobacteriia; order Flavobacteriales; family Flavobacteriaceae; genus Flavobacterium; species Flavobacterium frigidum. The sequence continues at coordinate 519,235 of NZ_JBLVPT020000001.1, read as the reverse complement.
ATCATTGATGATTTGCGTTGGGATTTCAATGTGTCTTATGATGAAAAGGATGCCGTAGGAAGACGTTATAGAAGACAAGACGCTTTGGGAACTCCATTTTGCATTACTGTAGATCATCAAACTATTGAAGATCAAACGGTAACCATACGTCATAGAGATACTATGAAACAAGATCGTGTAGCTATTGCAGATTTAAAAGCGATCATTGAAAATGAAGTTTCGATGAAAAACTGGTTGATGAAAATGTAACTGATTTTATATTGTATAAAAAAAGCTTCTCGACTGAGAAGCTTTTTTGCTTAGAAACGGTAGCCTAGTGTTATACCAGCACGTGGTACAACATCATAAACGTTATTATTAAATAAATTTCGCCCTATTCCAGCATTGATTTCAAAGACAAAGCCACGTTTGTGTATCCACTTTGACCCAAGGCCAAAACCTAATGCAAAATCAGTGAGTCTTTTATCTTGTTGTTTATAATTTTGACCATCATAATAGGAATAAGTCTCTACCTCAGAATTTAGCATACCAAATCCTTCAATAAAAAATCCAGCTGCTGGTTTTTTTCCAAAATAAGCACGGTAGTATGGTGTTACATAATAAAAAGAATTAACACCTTCTCTTTTTCCATAAAAAAAAGATATACCAACACCAGAATCCTCAGTGATCAGCCGTTCATATGTTATTTCTACTACACCCGCCACTAAAAATAAAGCATTCCCTTTTAATTCATTTCTTTTAAAATCGATTGTTTCTTTTTCTTGGCTAAAACCAAATAAAAAAGAAGAAAAACACAAAACAACAAATAGTTTTCTCATAATTTTTTTTGCTAAAAGTAAGGTATTTTGTAAAAAAAAATTTTTTTATTTACTAATTATTTCTTTCAAATACAGTTTCGTTTCGTATTATAAATTTTTTTGTTGGGATTGATTGGAATAATGCACTTTTACTACCGAATTTTTTTTTGATCTAAAAGACATGAGACTGAAAATTTTAGCATCATTCCTGTGGAGTATTTTTTTTAAAGCTTAAGTTTGCGCTCTTTAACGGATTTATATGTCCTTCGTCTAAACATGTCAACATTTGAAAAAAACATATTAACAACACAAATAATAAAATTATTTAATGCTTATTTTTAGGATGTTGAACAATTTTATTTGTTAAGTTTCCCAAAAACTACCATTATTTCTTTATTATTTAAAGTTTTTTTGCTTTAAACGAATCATGTAATGCCCAACAACTCCAGGAAAAACATTGATGAATTATTCGTACATTATTATTGACGACAATCAAGAAAATGTTTTGAAAACTAAAGCTATAACTGCTGGTTTCTCAGAGCTTCAATTTGTAGACTCTGCTACTAATTATCATGACGGCTTACATCTCATATTAGAACACCTTCCACAACTAATTTTTCTAGAAATTGAACCAACAAATCTAGATAGTAAATTGTCGCTCGCTTTAATTAATGAGTTGTACCGCTATTTGAAAATAATTCCTAAAATTATTGTTACCACGGCAAAAAAAGATTTGGCTTTTGAGGCAATTAAATATGAGGTTTTTGATTACTTGCTAAAACCGCTGACTCGAATCGATGTAATCCAGTTGGTATTGAAACTGAATAAATCGATAGTTTCACAAGAAATAATAGCAAAAAAATCCTTGGCTTCATACAACGACCCGACAGTTGTTGTCCAACCACAAGTACCAAATCAAGATCAATCTCTTATTTTGTGCATCAAGTCGTATGGCGATTACAGGTATATTGCCGCAAAAGATATTTGTTATTTACATGCCGACAATAATTCTACTGACATTCACCTTAATACCGGTGAAATGATCACGGCTTTCAAAACATTGAAGCATTTTGAAGGAGTATTATCCCTTCCATTTATAAGAATTCACAACAGTTACATTGTAAATAAGGATTATATTTCAAGGATTCATAGCGGGAATTCACTGTGTTATATAAAAAATAGTGCTGTAAAAATACCTTTTTCTAAAACTTATAAATTCAATATTGAGTTGATTATCGCTAATTTTTCCAAAGGGAATTACCTTGAAATCTAAAAAACAATCATTCACTTAAATTTGATACTCATTCACACTCAAACAACTACACTCTACCATAAACCCTCTTTTTTGTAAGAATTCACGAAGCTTTCTATGTAATTTTATTTCAGAATTTGTTATCAAAACGGTTCTAAAACCAAACAAATAAATAACAACATAAAACTTTAAATTATGAAAAAAGCAATCGTAACAATCGGATTATTCTCATTTGCATTGGTCTTAACTTCTTTTACTTCAAACGGACAAATGAGTAGTATACAAAAAAAAGATAGCAAAGTAGGGATTTTCAAAATTGAAAATGTAAAATTGGATGTTGGTGGTGAAACTGCAACTGTTGGAGGTAAGAAAAATGACTAAACTAAATAGTTATACTTTTTAAAGTAATAAAGCTATCAATTATTTTGGTAGCTTTTTTTATGCACGATAGTTTTATTCCTTATTTTTGAATAATAAAAAATAGAACTATTGAGACATTCTTTTTACTTATTTATTTTATTTGTTTTTTTGGTGTTTGGCTGTACTCAAAAAAAAACAGTGTCCAGGAATATTTCAAGTTCTCAAGATAGTTTAGGGACTTATTTCTCGTTAGCAAATGATTTTGATTTGTCTCCTCTTCAACGAGAAAAATACATAGAAAAAGCATTAGAAATTATTCATCCCCAAGAAAACGATTCATTGCATCGTGTCAATCTTTTCAAAATTGCTAATCGGTATTACAATCTTGAAAATTGGCAGAAATATAAAAAGATGGTTCGATTGGCTCTTGAAAAAGCTGAATTAAAGCAGGATTTTTTTAGTATAGCGAAAGGGAATATTTATTTAGGTGATTACTATGATTCTCAAGCAATACCCGATAGTGCTTTTTTGTATTATGACAAAGCGCAAAAAATGTATCGAGGGATAAATGACTCCTACAATTTAGCGCAAACAATTTTAAAAAAAGCGAACCTACAATTTAATCAAAGCGACTTTTTAGGAGCCGAAAAGGGAGTTTCTAATGTTTTAAAAATAATAAAAAACACTGATTATAATGACATCAGATATGACGCTTACAATCTTTTGGGGTTAATCTATAATGAACTAGGAGACTATAATGAGGCAATGGTATTTCATAATAAGGCTCTAGCGAGTATTGATAAGGTCCTAATAAATTCTTTTATGCAACCAAAAGCTACTTCATATAACAATGTAGGGCTGGTATATCAAAACAAGAAAAATTTCAGCGAAGCAATCAAGTATTTTGAAAAAGGTTTAGCAGAAAACAATGTGTTTAAAATCAATCCTGCCTTGTATGCCATTCTTTTGAATAATTTAGCCTATTCTAAATTCAAACTCAAGCGGAAGGATGGGGTGCGAGATTTATATTTTAAAGCGTTACAAATCAAAGATAGTTTGCAACTCACATCCGGTATTATTACAAGTAAAATTAATATATCAGAATATTTTATGTCTGAGAAGGATACAGTAAAAGCAAGGGTGTTTGCTCAACAAGCATTTGAGTTGTCGCAAAAATCGAAGAATTATCGTGATATTCTAAATTCATTAAAACAGTTATCCGTAGTACAACCAAAAAATGCTGCAGTCTATTCTAAAAAATACATTCAAATCAATGATAGCTTGCAAAAAGCGGAGCGAAAAATAGGAGAAAAGTTCACCCGTATTGAGTACGAAACAGATGAAATAAAGAGCGAAAATAAGGATTTAGTTGTTCAGAACCGGAATATAGTGTATGCTTTTAGTGCTTTTGGGCTTTTGGGCCTGCTTTCTTTTATTATTCTAACTCAAAAAGCAAAAAATAGAGAGCTCACTTTTAAACAGCAACAGCAATATGCCAATGAAGAAATTTATAATTTAATGCTAGCGCAACAAAATACTATAGAAACAGGCAGAATTGAAGAAAAGAAAAGAGTAGCTCGGGAATTGCATGATGGCATTTTAGGGAGAATGTTTGGAGTAAGGATGAATCTGGACGGATTAAACAAATTTCCAGATGATAATGCGGTTCATCAGCGAACAAACTACTTATCAGAATTGAAAAATATTGAGCAAGATATTCGTGAAATTTCCCATGATCTAAATAGAGAGAAATCAGAATTAATTAATAACTTCGTGGCAATAGTGGATCAGTTATTCGAAGAGCAGAAAAAGACCTACACAGCAAAATTTATTTCAAACATTGATTCGAATATAAAATGGGAACTAGTATCGAATGCTGTAAAAATAAACGTATTCCGAATGCTACAAGAGTCACTCCAAAACACGAACAAATATGCAAGTGCTACTACTGTTAATGTTGATTTGAATCAGTTAGATAATCATCTGATCTTGAAAATAAGTGACGATGGAGTTGGATTTAATGTGAAAAATACCAAAAAAGGAATTGGACTACAAAACATTATCTACAGAACAAATGAGTGCAGTGGAGTAGTTACAATAGAATCAATAAAAGATGAAGGAACAATCATAACTATTACACTACCGATAGTCTAAAACAAATAATTTAAAAAGGGAATATGATTGATTCAGTTGACAAAGAAAAAATAAAGAAAAATATATTAATCGTTGATGATCATCCTTTTATTATAGAAGGATATAAAAACGCGATCACGAGATACCTTCCTGACCAATTTGAGTTTTTTATAACTCAAGCAAAAGACTGTGAATCAGGGTATAATAGTATTACAAACTCGGGAATTGCGCATTTTGATATTGCTTTTCTAGATATTAGTATGCCACCCTATGAAGAAAAAAACATGTATTCTGGGGAAGATTTGGCTAAATTGATATTAGAATTCATGCCCAATTGCAAAATTATTTTGCTAACCATGTTTACCGAATTTTTAAAGATAAAAACCATTATCAATACTATAAATCCAAGTGGATTGGTTATCAAGAACGACTTAACTTTTGATGAGCTAATTTATGCTTTTAATAAAATTATAAACAATGAACAGTATTATAGCGATTCGGTTTTAAAAATGCTCGTGCAATCTGAAGAAGGAAGTATAGAAGTTGATGTATTTGACAAACAAATTTTGTTTCATTTGTCTAAAGGAACGAAGCTAAAGGATTTCCCGCAATACATCCCAATTTCTTTAGGAGCAATCGATAACAGAAAATTAAATTTAAAACGATTATTAAAGGTAGAATCGGGCAGCGACAGCGACTTAATTCTAGCTGCCAAAAGCAAAGGATTACTTTTTTAATATTTTCAAGCTCAACCAAAAACAAAAACGACACTACAAGAGTGTCGTTTTTGTTTACTTACAATACGTTTTATTGCGTCAATGCATCCCACCCACGCGCTTTCATAGCAATTTTTGTATTGGCACGAGTCACTAAATGAATCCCTTCGCTTTCTTGTGTCATGTGTCCAATAATCGTGAAATTAGGATTGCCTTTTATCTTTTCAAAATCTTCCATGGCAATGGTAAAAAGCAATTCATAATCTTCGCCACCGTTTATGGCTACTGTAGTGCTGTCAATATTAAATTCTTCGCAAACATTTATAAACTGAGGATCTATTGGTAATTTGTCTTCATATAAATTACAACCCACTTTAGATTGCTTGCACAAATGCATAATTTCTGATGATAATCCGTCTGAAATATCAATCATTGCAGTTGGTTTTATTTCTAAAGCATGCAACAAAGTGCGTACATCTTTTCTAGCTTCGGGCTTTAATTGACGTTCTATAAGATACGTATAAGCATCTAAATCAGGTTGTGAATTAGGGTTTACCTGAAAAACTTGTTTTTCTCTTTCTAAAACTTGTAATCCCATGTATGCAGCGCCTATATCTCCTGTAACTACTAATAAATCAGTTTGCTTGGCACCGTTTCTATAAACGATTTCATCTTCATTCGCTTCACCAATAGCAGTTATACTTATAATTAATCCTTTTTGAGATGAGGTCGTGTCACCACCAATAACATCTACATTATATTCTAGTGCGGCATGCGTTATTCCCGCGAATAATTCATCTAATGCTTCTAGTGGAAAGCGATTAGAAACTGCAATAGAAACTGTGATTTGTGTTGGTGTTGCATTCATCGCACAAATGTCAGAAACATTGACAACTACAGCTTTATAACCTAAATGTTTTAAAGGCATGTATGCCAAATCAAAATGAACCCCTTCGATAAGTAAATCAGTAGAAACAACCACTTTTTTATCTTTAAAATCTAAAACAGCTGCATCATCACCAATTCCTTTCAAAGTGGAAGGTTGGTTGATTTTGAAGTTTTTGGTTAAATGGTCTATCAATCCAAATTCGCCTAGTTGTGCTATGCTGGTGCGTTGTGGGTTTTTATCTTCTATCATGGTAGCTGAGGGGAATAAAGGATTTACTTTATTCGTTACGATTAATTTACAAAGTTTTAAGCGTGCAAATATACAAAGAAATATTTGCCCAGATTTGAACCCTTTTTTTGGATTTTTGTTCGATCTTTAGACACAATAAAGTACACAATATGAAACCATTTGATATCGTTACATTGACAGTAAATCCTGCTCTTGATAAAAGCACCCATTTTAAAGGTCTTGTTGCTGAGCAAAAAATAAGATGTGAAGAACCGCGTTTTGATGCTGGAGGCGGCGGAATCAATGTCTCCAAAGCGATTTCCCGTTTAGGAGGAATTTCGCAAGCAATATTGACATCTGGCGGACCTATAGGCGAGATGCTGGAACAATTAATACATAAAGAAGCGATCGCTTTTGAAGCTGTTGCGGTTCAGAGTTGGACTAGAGAAAGTTTTGTGGCCGTGGATGACAACACCAATTCTCAATATCGTTTTGGTTTTGCAGGCGGTATAATTTCTGAGCAAGAGGAAAGCAACATACTTGAAACGATCGCAAAGCTGACTCCCAAGTTTTTAGTAGCCAGCGGAAGTTTAAATGAAGGTTTGCCAACTGATTTTTATAAAAAAATAGCTGAAATAGCTAAAAAGTCTAATTCTAAACTCATCGTTGATACTTCTGGTGAAGCATTAAAAAAAGTATTAGAAGTGGGTGTTTACATGATCAAACCCAATGTTGGAGAACTAGCAAAACTAACCGGAGTGGAGCGATTGGAACTGGAAGAAGTAAACGAAGCCGCAAAACAAATCATCGCTAAAGGCGGTGCCGAAATTGTAGTCGTTTCCCTTGGACCGCAAGGTGCTGTTCTGGTAACCAAAGATTCGTATGAGTTTGTTCCTGCTCCCAATGTTGCTAAAAAAAGTACTGTTGGTGCTGGCGATAGTATGGTGGGCGGCATGGTTTGGGCTTTGTCTCAAAACAAAAGTCTGAAAGAAGTTATCCGTTGGGGAGTTGCTTGTGGATCAGCAGCTACGATGAATGAAGGAACACAATTGTTTAAACTCGAAGATGCTAAGCGATTGTTTGAATGGTTGAAGAATAAATAGCGTTTTCAAAAGCTAAGAAACGTATTTTATTATAAAATTACAAAATATGACAATTCCATTTGAACCTGTTTTTTTTGGGTATGAAATAAATATTCATTTGATTTTTGAATATTTCGCGTTTTTTATTGGATATAGATATTACGCTTATCTACGAAAAAAACAAGAAGATCTAATTCAAACAACTAATCGATTTTCTATCATTTTTGGTGCTGCAATGGGTGCTTTTTTAGGTTCAAGAATTATTGGTTTTTTTGAAAGTCCTATTCTCCCGGATGATTTAATCTCTTTAGTTAAAGCCTTAAATACCAAAACAATTATGGGTGGATTGTTTGGTGGACTTTTAGGTGTAGAATTGACAAAAAAAATAATAAATGAAAAAAATTCGTCGGGCGATTTGTTTACGTTTCCTATAATTCTAGGCATATTTATTGGAAGAATGGGTTGTTTTTTATCTGGAACAAATGAATTTACTTATGGGAATGTGACATCGTCTTTTGTCGGAATGAATTTGGGAGATAATTTAACTCGACATCCAACCGCATTATACGAATTAATTTTCTTATTTGTTCTGTTTTTATTTTTATGGAGATTAAAAAATAGAGGTTTAAAAAACGGATTACTTTTTGAATATTTTATGATTTCTTATTTTACCTTTCGATTTTTGATTGAGTTTATCAAACCCAATATTTTCTTTATTTTAGGATTAAGTTCAATTCAGATTTTATCCTTAACTTGTTTGATTTATTATCATAAAACAATTTTAAATTTAGTTATAAATGCCCGTTAGAAAATATACCTATTACGACTATACGCTGAGTCTTTGTCCAGAATGCTTAAAAAGAATAGATGCTAAAATTGTTTTTGAAAACGACAAAGTATATATGCTTAAAAGATGTCCAGAACATGGGAAATCTAAAGTTTTAATTGCTGATGATATTTCATATTATAAAAATATTAGAAATTATAATAAGCCTTCTGAAATTCCATATAAATTTAATACTCAAACGCATTATGGCTGTCCTTATGATTGTGGTTTGTGTCCGGACCATGAGCAACATTCTTGTTTGACAGTTGTAGAAATTACCGACAGGTGTAACCTTACATGTCCTACTTGTTATGCAGGTTCTTCCCCAACTTTTGGAAGACATAGAACCTTAGAGGAAGTTAAAGCAATGTTAGATGTAATTGTATTAAACGAAAAAGAACCAGATGTTGTGCAGATAAGTGGGGGAGAACCAACAATTCACCCGCAGTTTTTTGAAATTTTAGATTATGCAAAATCACTCCCAATTAAGCATTTAATGTTGAATACTAATGGAATTAAAATTGCCAAAGACAAAGGGTTTGCTAAACAATTAAAAAGTTATGCGCCAGATTTTGAGATCTACTTGCAATTTGATTCTTTTAAAAATACAGTTTTACAGGAATTAAGAGGTGCCGATTTAACCGAAATTAGAAAACAAGCTATTGAAAATTTAAATGATTTAAATCTTTCTACAACTTTGGTTGTTACTTTGCAAAAAGGATTGAATGACTGTGAAATAGGAAAAATAATTGACTATGCTTTACAGCAAAAATGTATCAGAGGCGTTACATTTCAGCCCACACAAATTGCAGGTAGATTACAAAAATTTAATCCTGAAACGGATAGGATGACACTTACCGAAGTAAGACGAAAAATTTTAGAACAAACAAACATTTTTAATTCCGACGATTTGTTACCTGTGCCTTGTAATCCAGATGCTTTAGTAATGGGTTATGCTTTAAAAGTAGAAAATGGAGTTATACCTTTAACTCGATATATTAACCCAAATGATTTATTGGATAATAGCAAAAACACCATTATTTATGAACAAGATGTGGTTTTGCAAGGTAAAATGCTCGAGTTGTTTAGTACCGGAAATTCCGTAGAAGTTGCCGAAGAAAATTTAAAATCTATTCTATGCTGCTTGCCTAATATCGACGCTCCAAGTTTAGGTTATGATAATTTATTCAGAATCATTATAATGCAATTTATCGACGCCTATAATTTTGATGTAAGAGCAATAAAAAAGTCGTGTGTACATATTGTAAACAAGGATAATAAAATAATTCCTTTTGAAACTATGAATTTATTTTATAGAGATGATAAATTAGAACGTTTGGAAGAATTAAGAAACGAAATAAAATTTTAAAAAAATGATAGCATTAGAAGTTGGAAATTTAGGTGGTTTGGTTGCTATTTTGATTATGATCATGGTTGTACCTCCAGTTATCTTAACAATAATAGGATTTGCAGTAAGAAGTAACAACCCTAAAACTGCTAAAGTGTTATTTATTTTAGCAGTACTTTATTTAATTGTAGGCTTAGGTATTTGTGGAGGTTTATTAAATTGAAAAACCTGACAATTTTTACATCGTCAGGTTTCCTCTATGTTTTTTAATTCCTCCTTCGGGGGTTAGGGGGATTTAATCATTCAATTTCAACACCGCCATAAATGCTTCTTGCGGAATCTCAACATTTCCTACTAAACGCATTCTCTTTTTACCTTTTTTCTGTTTTTCTAAAAGTTTACGTTTACGAGAAATATCACCACCATAACATTTAGCGGTAACATCCTTACGAAGCGCTTTTATCGTTTCACGAGAAATTACTTTTACACCAATTGCCGCTTGAACAGGAATATCAAATTGCTGTCTCGGAATCAATTCCCTCAATTTCTCACACATTTTTTTACCTATCGAATAGGCGTTATCAGTATGCATCAAGGACGATAAAGCATCCACAATGGTCGCATTCAATAAAATATCTACTTTCACTAAAGAGGAAGTTCGCATTCCTATTGGCGTATAATCAAACGATGCATAACCTTTAGAAACCGTTTTCAAACGATCGTAAAAATCAAATACAATCTCTGCTAGTGGCATGTCAAAAGTCAATTCCACACGCTCAGTAGTTAAATACGTCTGGTTCGTTATCAGTCCGCGTTTTTCAATACACAAACTCATTACATTCCCTACGTAATCAGATTTGGTGATGATTGTTGCCTTGATAAAAGGTTCTTCTACGTGATCCAAACGAGAAGGTTCTGGCAAGTCTGATGGATTATTTACAATCAATATTGTAGTTGGGTCCTTCTTGGTAAAAGCGTGGTACGAAACGTTAGGAACAGTTGTAATAACTGTCATATTAAATTCACGCTCTAAACGCTCTTGGATAATTTCCATGTGTAACATTCCTAAAAATCCACAACGGAAGCCAAATCCTAATGCTGCCGAACTTTCCGGTAAAAATACCAAGGAAGCATCGTTCAACTGTAGTTTCTCCATCGAGTTTCTCAACTCTTCGTAATCTTCCGTGTCTACTGGATAAATTCCTGCAAAAACCATTGGTTTTACATCTTCAAAACCAGTAATGATATTTGTAGTAGGATGTTTTGCATCCGTCAATGTATCTCCTACTTTTACTTCTTTTGCTTCTTTAATTCCGGATATCAAGTAACCAACATCTCCTGCAGAAATCACTTGTTTCGGAACTTGATTCAATTTCAAAGTACCTATTTCATCAGCAAAATATTCATTTCCAGTGGCCATGAATTTAATTTTTTGCCCTTTTTTTATCTGTCCGTTTTTAACTCGGAAAATAACTTCGATACCACGAAACGGATTGTAGTGCGAGTCAAAAATCAAAGCTTGTAATGGTTCATCAATATTTCCTTTCGGGGGCGGAATTCTTTCTATAATCGCAGCTAGAATATTTTCGACACCAAAACCAGTTTTACCAGATGCGTGAATAATTTCGTCTAATTTACATCCCAGTAAATCTACAATATCATCACTTACTTCCTCAGGATTGGCACTTGGTAAATCTACTTTATTCAAAACCGGAATAATTTCCAAGTCGTTTTCTAGCGCCAAGTATAAATTCGAAATTGTTTGGGCCTGTATACTTTGCGCAGCATCCACAATCAAAAGTGCCCCTTCGCAAGCCGCAATAGATCGAGAAACTTCGTACGAAAAATCGACGTGACCTGGAGTATCAATCAAGTTCAAGATGTATTCTTGTCCTTTATAAGTATATTCCATCTGGATCGCGTGACTCTTAATCGTAATACCGCGTTCACGCTCTAAGTCCATATTATCAAGCAATTGCGCCTTTTCTTCACGAGCCGTAACCGTTTGAGTCGCCCCAAGTAAGCGGTCGGCAAGCGTACTTTTCCCGTGATCAATATGTGCAATAATGCAAAAATTCCGTATGTGTTTCATTATTATTATAGTTCAATATCAATTTCAAAAATCAATTGCAGTGCACTTCGCAGTTAGTCTGCAAATATAATACTTAGATAATTGAATTGAGATTTTAAATTTGAATTAATTAAAAATGTTTTTGAAAAATCCTTTCTTTTTCTTTAGTGGACCATTTTCAATTGATAATTTTCTGAAATCTGCTAATTGTTTATCTAATTGCTTTCTTAACATTTTAAAATCTTGAGTCATAATTATTTATTTTGCTCAAATATAACCATTTATCTTATATTTTGTTTATCTTTACGTAGAATTTTTTAAACAAACATTAACTATTTACAGAAAAATATTATGTCCGTTCCCACAAATCAAGAATTAAATAAAATAGTACAAGACAATGATTTACAATATATTTTACTCTTCAATAACGATGGGGACTTGATTGAATCCAATAAATTTAAATTTGACACTAATTATGCAGCTATGTCAGGTACTATAACAAGTATGTGTAACCAAATTATAAAAGATTTACAATATGGTGACATGAACAAAGTTATTATACATGCTTCCAACGGTTTCATTCTAATTACTAAAATTAGTAATAATCATTATATAGCAGCGTTGACAAAAGATGAATCTAAATTAGGAATACTAATGAAGACCATGGATTCAATAAAAAATAAATAATAGCCCAAAATTAAATATAACCTTAAATAACCATAAAATTATGTCAGATTTTTTAACTAATTTCGTAGAAGAAATTAAAAATAACGTTTCTGGATTTATAGCCGTTGCAGTAACAGAAGTAAAAACAGGAATGTCGTATAAATCTTTATCTGTAGTGTCATCATTTGATCCAGAATTAGCTTCAGCATACAATCTTGAAGTGGTTAAAGCAAAAACTACTGCAATAAAAGCTTTAGGGCTTTCAGAAACTATTGAAGATATTATGATAACTTTATCAAATCAGATACACATTATTAGTCTATCAGCAAATGGAGAGTATTTTATATACTTAGCAGTAGACAGTTCTAAAGCAAATTTAGGAATGACGAGAGCCATGTTAAAAAAATATTCAAAAGAAATAGAATTGAAAATGTAGGAAATTATTTTTTAAACAAAAAAAGCTTTAGTTAATTCTAAAGCTTTTTTTTATTTAATTAAGATCTTTGAAAAAAAAATTTGTTCTGCCAAAAATTGGTAAAATTATTTTAGCCGATTTTCATTTACTTCTTGCAGTTATGTAAAAAATGTGAGCTATATATCTTTGCGTAGATTGTGTAAAATTCATGGGGCTGATATAATGTACTCTGAGTTGATTTCGTCAGAAAGACTAATTCGTGATGCCATCAAAAGTCGCGTGATATTAGATATCTCTGACTATGAATGCCCTGTAGGAATTTAGATTTTTGAGGGCATCGTTTGGATCGCTTTGCTTAGAGATAAATTAAATTCAAATGCAAGTTTATTTTACAGACGTTTGCACACATTTTTGTATTTTTGACTAAATCCAAGACATCAGATTCTACATCATAATAATGCTTTCCATGAACCAACTAAACGAAGAGTACATCACCATAAACGACACCAATTATAATTTGCAAGGCATTGAATCCTTGGCCTGGAAAAAGTTAGTCAACGGATCCGTAAAGAAAAAAAATGGTTTTAGAACCATGTGTGTGGGAACCATCGACGAAAAAACCACTGCCGCACTGCGAATTGTAGTAAACAGAAAAGTAGATGAGAGTAACAAAACGATTTATTTTCACACGGACAATCGTTCTAGAAAATTTTCTGATTTAGAACAGGACAATCGCATTTCACTTTTGTTTTATGATGCACGGCAAAGAGTACAAATTGTAGTAAAAGCATTTGCTACACTTCATACCAACAACGCTGTCGCAAATGATCGTTGGAAGGCAACCAGTGCGCAAGCTCGTCTGGGTTATATGACAACGCAACCGCCAAATACAAAATCAGACCAAACAACATTGGGTTATGAAGAGCGCTTCGCAAGCATAAAACCCTTGGACGAGGAAAGCAATCCTTTTGAGAAGAACTTTTCAGTTGTAGCTTGCACGGTTTATGAACTAGAATTTTTATATCTCGATTTTCACGGCAACCGAAAGGCTAATTTTTATTATGAAAACGGAGTTTTAGAAAATAGTTTTTGGACTGTTCCTTAAAAGAAAACGACTAAAACTTATCTCTTATTGAATGTCGCGTTGTAAAAAGTGGTATCTCCCTGAGAGAAATCAACCCTGCGATTTTCTTGATTTTCAAATTCTAGGCTATCATTCACCATAAATTTAATCTCGGTAAAGGTGTAACCAGTTTCAAAGGTTGTTGTTAGCTCATACAAGCTATCTTTTTTTATGATTTTCATTTTAGTAGCATAATCCCAAGAAAAAGGCTTGTCTTTCCCTTTTATTCCTACTTTTTTAATTACGCCGATATTGCTTGTTTTCAGTCTGATAACAACTGTTCTTTTATAGGTTTTTTGAACACAGCTCGTTAGTGTAATAAAAAGTAATAAGGTCAAGAAGACGGTTGCAGTTTTCATAATTTAATTTTTTCGAGTGAGTAAATAATCAATTCCAAAACGTCCTGAACCTAAGATGAGAAAGAACATCGCAACCCATAAAAATCCCATGGCTGCGAGACAATTCCATAATCCGTTTTGTATTTGTTGCATAAAGATAGCAACTAGCATGGTGCAAATTACTAAGAATGATGCAATTCGTGTTTGAAATCCACACACTAAAAGCAATCCGCCAACGGCTTCTGCAAAAGCGCCCATCCAAGCAAAAAAAGCGGGAGCAATGGCAAAAATTCCACCATAATTTGCCACATCACCGGGAAACCAAAAAGCGACTTCAAACAATCCTAAATTAGCATCGACAGGTGACCAAGGCATTCCAAATTTATCGGCTCCAAAGTTAAAAGCCAGCAAGTACCCACAAACAATTCGCGGAATAGCAATAAATAGATCTTGTGACCAATGTGGCAACAAAATAGGTTTGGTGATTTTGGTGAGTAGTTGCATAATGCTATATTTTTTTGAAATTGAAATTGAAATTGACATTGCTATTGCCATTTACAGGGTTGATTTTTATATCCCATTGATAAGCCAGTATCTCCAGTTACATACAGATCTACTGATGCACTTTCACTGGATTTGTTCTCAATTCGTCAGGCGGTATTTCTTTCTGCTTTTACGATTACAGTTTCATTTGGTCTAACTATAACTGGCGAATGTGTTCCTCCAGCAAGAGGAGCCATAATAATATTTAAATCGTGATTCGAAACGTTTTTAAGTTTTACTCTGAAGCTTCCGTGTTCATTATTCCCTAATACAAAACTTTCGTTTGGTTTAATAGTTGTATTTGAAGTAAGCGAACCAAAAACACCACAAGAAGTAACAAATAAAGCAGTTGCGAATAATACGAGGATTGTTTTCATAATTAGTTTTTTAGTGATTAATAACAGGGCAAATTTGCGCCATAAATCAGCACCAATCGCTTCAAATTATGATTTGAGACTAGTTTTGGTCTGCTGTAAAGTGCTGTAAATATTGATAATGTTTTTTTTAACGATTCTTTTTCAAAAAAAGTTTGTAGTTATTCCTGATTTTTAATGTCAATTAATAGTTCACAATTGCAGTCTATCTGTCGAAAGTTATTTTGGTAGTTTGTTTAAATTTAACGCTTGTTGTAGGGAATCATTTTTATAGAGTTCGTAGTTTTATATTCAGGAGTAAATGCAGTTTTGGAAAACAAAACCAAGTAATAAACTCTTGAAATTTTTAACGCTATTGGATTATGAAACGGAATTCCCCAAAAGACATCAGTCACCTTGATGATTTAAACCGATTGAATGAAATAGTTTCTGATAAGCGCCTTGCAAAAAGAGCAACAGAAAAAAAGAATAGACGCAACCGCCACTACGAAAAGCAGTTTATCAAAAATACCATTGAACGGTTTGAGGTAGAGTAAGACTCTATTTGGTATATGGAATATTTTATTCGTTTATATATTCCTTTGGAGTTTTGCCAGTATTTTTCTTAAAAGCTCTGTTAAAAGTAGCTTTCGAATTAAAGCCGCAATCATAAGCAATTCCTAATAAGGTAGATTTCTTGTGTTCGCCATTTGATAAGCTGATTTTAACCGCCTCAATTCTGAAGTTATTGATGTAATAATTAAAGTTCATTAGAAACCCTTGATTGATTGTTTTAGAAATAACGGAGACGTTGGTTTCTAATTTTGTCGCCAAATCGGTAAGCGTTAATTCGGGATTTTGATAGAGTTTTTCTTCTTGAATTAAGGTTTCTATTTTAGATTTCCAAAGTTCCGTTTCGGGTGAACCAGCTTTTTCTAAAGTCTCATATTGAATGTCAATACTGGTTTCCAGATCATTTGTACTGTTATGGTCTAATAAAAGAATGGGACTTTTGTCAAAAAAAGACATCTTAAACGGTATTGTAGCATTTGTAGGATTAGAATATCCAGTAATGGCAATATAATACATCACTATCGAAAAGAAAAGATAAAACCACCAACTGCCTTGATAGGATTTTATTTCGGGAAAAAAGTATCCTATACCATCAAAAACTAGTGGTAAAAGTAACATCACTAAAAAAGCAATCAAATACGTTTGGATCCATTTAAACAAAACAGAATCGGCATAACTCACTACTTGAAACATGAGTTTTTTGTATACATTGTAATATCGGATACTTAAAATAAAATACACAATCACGGAGAGTAGACCTAGTTTTTGATACCATTGCTCGAAGTCTTTGTCCATTCCGTTTTTATAGAAATAGTAATCGCCAAAAATGAATTGGTCATAAATCCAAATAGCAATAATGTATAGTAGATATAGCAATCCAGGCGTTAAATGAAGTGCTTCTTTTTTCGAAAATTTGAAAGAGGGATTCAGTAAACTTTGGGTGTAAAAAAAGATGATAGGACCTATCCATAAAAGGTGCTGAAAAGGAGTGTAAAATAAAATATCTCGATAGGGTTGATTATCATACCAACCCGCAAAACCAAGCATCCAAGGTGCATTATAGAGGCTACAAAGAAAAATGAAAAAACTCAACCAATAATTAGATTTATTGTCAGTTTTAATAGCTTTTGCAAGTAATAAAGCGCTGTAAACAATTCCTTGCGTAAACGAAATAAGTAAAACGGAACTGTAAAAGCCAAATTGAAAAAGCATCAGTGTTTTTTTGTAAAAATAGTATTATTTATAATGTCTTGTTGCACTTGTAATTACTATTTTTAGGATGTTAATTAACTCAAAATAAAACAATAAGAATTTTATTTATAACTAACTTTGTAGTTCTTATTCTAGAAAAAACAGCAAATTTGAACTTCGATAAACTTAAAGAAAAACTAGAGATTCTTGCAGATGCGGCTAAATATGACGTGTCTTGCTCTTCTAGTGGTGGAAACCGAAAAAACACTGGTAAAGGTTTGGGCGATTCGTCTAGCTCTGGAATTTGTCACACCTATACTGAGGATGGGCGATGTGTTTCCTTATTAAAAATTCTATTGACTAATTTTTGTATTTACGATTGTGCGTATTGCGTTACTCGAAAAAGCAATGACATTCAGCGCGCTGCCTTCACAGTCGATGAAGTGGTCGATTTAACCATTAATTTTTACCGAAGAAATTATATCGAAGGTTTATTTTTAAGTTCAGGGATTTTTAAAAATGCTGATTATACCATGGAACGATTGGTTCGAGTAGCTAAAAAATTACGCTTAGAACATAATTTTAATGGCTATATCCACCTTAAAAGTATTCCGGGCGCTAGCGATGAATTGATGCGCGAGGCAGGTTTATACGCCGATCGATTGAGTATGAATCTTGAAATTCCAACTGAATCAGGACTCAAATTATTGGCGCCAGATAAAAACCATCAGGACATGATCAATCCGATGCGTTTTGTAAAAAATGAATTGATACAATATAAAGAAGAAAAGAAAAAATTCAAAAGTACGCCCAAGTTTGCTCCAGCCGGACAAAGTACACAAGTTATAGTAGGAGCAACGCAAGAAAACGATTTTCAAATCATTCAAGTTGCCGATCATTTTTATAATAATTTCAACATGAAACGGGTTTATTATTCGGGGTATGTGCCTGTTTCAAATGATGTTCGTTTGCCAGCTATTGGCACACAAGTGCCGTTGATTCGTGAAAATCGATTGTATCAAGCCGATTGGCTCATGCGTTTTTACGGCTTTAAAGCCAATGAAATTCTCGAAAAAAACAATCCATTTCTAGATTTAGAAGTCGACCCAAAAATGGGCTGGGCGTTGCGAAACATCACACATTTTCCAGTAATAATTCAGCATGCACCGCTGGAAATGATTTTGCGCGTTCCAGGAATTGGTGTCAAATCAGCACATAAAATTGTATATGCACGCCGTTTTCAAAATCTATCGATGGAACACCTCAAGAAAATTGGAGTTTCGGTAAATAGAGCCAGGTATTTTATTTCGGTAAGTAATGAAAACACGCATTTAAAATTCTTAAACGCCTTGAATCTCAAAGAAATTATTCTGGGCGATATGAAGTCCAAATTCGAAAAGCCATTTGATAATCAATTATCATTACTCAATGACACAACTTTCTTACGATAATACTTTTGAAGGTTTGTTGACTGCGGTTTTCGAAATTTACGAATACAAATATCCAAGTCCCAATATCAGTAAACACGATGATACGCAGCAGAATTTGTTCGTTGACATTCTAGTTGTCAGTACGGATGTATCTAAATCGGATCGCGTGGTAAAAAAACTCCAAACCCAAATGGGTAGTGATGGCTTACGCTGTCTGATTTGGGCTTTTCTTTCGGAGAAAATCGGTGTAGAGAATATCATTTTTAATGTGATCAATTACGCCGTTCAAAATCCTACGGTCAATATCATGAAAGATTTCTCTAATGATAGCGTGTTGCAAATTTCGCAACTAACCAAAAACGTAGGACGCGAAAAGCACCGAATGGAAGCTTTTATTAGATTCGAACAATTAAAAGATGGTATTTATTTTGCTAAAATAGACCCTGATTTTGATGTTTTGACGTTGCTAATTAAGCATTTTAAAAACAGATATCAAGATCAAAAATGGATCATTTATGATTTACGACGAAAATATGGAGTGTACTATGATTTAAACGAAGTGGAAATTATTACCATGGATCTAGACCTGAAATCACTGGATGATAAAAGCAATCAGGTTTTCTCAGATACTGAAATCGACTATCAAAAATTGTGGTGGGAATATTTTGATCATACCAACATTAAGGAACGCAAAAACACTAAGTTGCATATACAACACGTTCCTAAACGTTATTGGAAATACCTAACTGAAAAGAAAATGTTTTAGACTTACAAACATTTCCGTATTTTTGCAAAAAAAATTCCCTTGATAAAAATAGGCAACATAGAACTTCCTGATTTTCCCTTACTTCTTGCTCCAATGGAAGATGTGAGCGATCCGCCATTTCGTAGATTGTGCAAAATGCATGGTGCTGATATGATGTATTCAGAGTTTATCTCATCAGAAGGATTAATTCGTGACGCCATCAAGAGCCGAATGAAATTAGATATTTTCGATTACGAACGCCCTGTGGGCATCCAAATTTTTGGCGGAGATGAAGAAGCAATGGAATTATCGTCAAAAATTGTTTCTACCGTAAATCCAGATATTATTGATATCAATTTTGGATGTCCCGTAAAAAAAGTAGTATGCAAAGGTGCTGGAGCTGGAGTTTTGAAAGATGTTGATTTGATGATTCGGTTAACAAAAGCCGTTATTGCTGGTACCCATTTACCAGTAACCGTGAAAACGCGTTTGGGTTGGGACGACAACTCTATAAATATTGATGAGGTAGCAGAGCGTTTACAAGATATTGGTGTTGCGGCGCTAAGCATTCACGCACGTACCCGAGCCCAAATGTATAAAGGTCACTCCGATTGGTCACACATTGCCCGCGTGAAAAACAATCCAAGAATTACGATGCCAATTTTTGGTAACGGAGATATCGATTCTCCGGAGAAAGCATTACAATATAAAAATGAATACGGCATTGACGGAATTATGATTGGTCGTGCTGCCATTGGTTATCCTTGGATTTTTGACGAAATCAAGCATTACTTCAAAACAGGAGAACACTTAGCAAAACCTACCGTTATTGATAGAGTAGAAGCCGTTCGCAATCACCTCACTTGGGCCATGGAATGGAAAGGAGAACGCTTAGGAATTGTGGAAACGCGTCCGCATTACACTAATTATTTCAAAGGAATCCATTCTTTTAAAACCCACAAACAAAAATTAGTGACGCTAGATCGTCCAGAAGAATTGTTCGCTGCTTTAAATGAAATCGAAGAAGCTTATGTAGGATATGAGGTGGTTTAAGCAGTATATATTAATCATCTTCTACCGCCAATTCGCTAATTTATAATAGCTTATTAATTAAATATCTTTGCTAAATCTAAAGCGTAATTTATTTAAAATTTGCGAATTTTCGATTTGGAAAAATTATTCCAACAACTTCTTGCTCACGCGACTACTTGCAATTAAGGAAGCAATAAAGCCAAGTGTGACAATCGTTCCCATGACAATCAGTACATTTTCGATAGAGAAAATCACGGGATAAGCCAGTGAAGGAGTAATCATAACCAACTGAAAATACTCTTGCAGCAACACGATTATGATTCCTAAAACTAAGCCAATAATTCCGCCAAAAACACTCAATAAAGTGCCTTGAAGCAAGAATATTTTTCGCAAATCCTTTATTTCAGTTCCCAAGTTAAAAAGGGTTTTTAGGTTTCCCTTTTTGTCTAAAATCATCATGATCAGTGCTCCAATCAAATTGAAAAGTGCCACAATAATGACCAGTGTAAAAATTAAGTACACCGCAATATTCTCTGTGTTCAACATTTTATAGAGCGATTCATTGAGTTGTGCCCTGTTTTTTACCGTAATTTTATTGTTGAAAATTGTTTGGAGTTGGGCTGTAATGACACTTTCATCAGCACCAGGCTTTACTTTGATTTCAATTCCAGAAACTTGATTGGTTTTGTATTCTAATAATTCCTGCGCAAGACCTAAATCAGCAAAAACATATTTAGAATCTAAGTCTTCGCTAATAGCATAAATACCCACCGGAATAAGATCGGTTTTATTAAACGCTTCTTCTGGATTTTCAATTGCGCCTTTTCCCGGTTTTGGCGCCAGAACTTCCAATTGCCTGTTAAAATCAAGCAATCCCAATGAGAATTTTTGAGCAATGCCATAACCTACAACTACTTGATAGGTATTGGGTTGCAGCCACTGTCCGTTATAAAGCTTTGATTCAATAGCATTGACTTTGCTATAATTTGCATCTACGCCTTTCAAGTACGTAACTTCTTGTTTGTCATCAAAAGTGAATAAAACACGCTCCTCAATAATTTTGGTATAGGAGGCAATGCCTGCAATGTCCTTTATTTCGATTTCTTGTTTTGGCGAAATCAAAAAAGATTTCCCTAAGGTGCTACTGATTTTGAGATCAGGATCAATCTCATTGGTAAACGAAAGGCTAAAAACTTTCAGACCACTAAACACAGATAATACCACAAACAAAGCCATGGCGCCAACAATAATTCCCATACTGGCAATACGATTGATGATATTGATAGCGCTGTTTTTACTGTTGCTCCGAATATAGCGTTTGGCTATGTATAAAGGGAAATTCAAATTTTATTGAAATCTGCGTTTGTCTAGAAGGTCTCTGTTGTCAATAGGATTGTCTCTATTGGCTAGTGCATTGTCAATTTTTTCGATGTAGTCTAGTGAGTCGTCAATAAAGAAAACTAAATTAGGAACTTTACGCAATTGCAAGCGCACGCGTTGCGATAAATCGTGTTTTATATTTTTTGAATTCGATTTCACTGCCTCTAAAATTTCTTTGGCTTTGTCTTGAGGAAAAACACTTAAATGAACCGTCGCCACAGACAAATCTGTAGTTACCGTAACCTTGGATACCGAAATTATCAAATTACTAACTCCGTTTTTTCTCACTTCACCTTGCAGAATATCAACCAAATCTTTTTGGATAACCCCACCTATTTTTTTCTGTCTATTTGTTTCCATGCTGCAAAAATACTACTTTTAAGTTTTATCCCGTAGTTTCAGCACAAATTTAAACGCAACCTAATTATTAACCATGTTTTTAGGAGCTATTTCCTGCTGTTCACTATATCTTTTTATAAGGTGATGGAAAATCACCTCATAAAAAGGATGCCGTTTCCATCAGGGCTAGGAAATCCCGTGCAGTAGTGTGCTATTTCTATAAAATGAAAAGTAAAATTCAATATTTAAAAACATCAATTTGGAACCTAAAATAAATCCAATTTCTGCTCCCTCTCCTTCGGGAAGTCCCGACGTTTCGGGAAGGGAAGGGAAACCCTCTTTCTCCATTTACGATGCCTCAGCGGGATCTGGAAAAACGTATGCGCTTGTCAAAGAATACTTGAAAATTATACTTGTTGCACCAAAAAATGATGCCTATCGCCACATTCTTGCCATTACCTTTACTAATAAAGCGGTGCATGAAATGAAATCGCGAATCGTAGGCAGTCTTTCTGAATTTGCCAAAGACGAACCAAGTGCAAAAGCACAGGATCTAATGCAGGATTTATCCATTGATACGGAATTGTCTATCATTCAAATTAAAACTAAATCACAGCAAATCATCAAGCACATAATTCACAATTACGCCGCTTTCGATATTTCGACCATCGATAAGTTTACGCATAAAGTGATTCGGGCTTTTGCGCACGATTTGAATTTACCCATGACTTTTGAAGTTACTTTAGATACTGAAAACTTATTGATAGAGGCTGTTGATGCTATCATCGCGCAAGCCGGGGAAGATGAAACATTAACAAAATTACTCATCGATTTCACGATGGAAAAAACCGACGATGACAAATCTTGGGATATTTCTCGAGAAATTCTTGAAACGGGTCGTTTGGTTTTAAATGAAAATAACCGGAATGAAATCACACATTTTCACGGTAAAACGATCGAGGAATTTATCGAAATTAAAAAGAAGCTTACAGCTGCCTGCAAAGACTTAGAGAAAGAAACCATTGTTTTTGCAGAAGAAGCGTTGATCTTAATAGATAAAAATGGAATTGATGTAAAATCTTTTTCCAGAGGCACTTTTCCAAATCATATTAATAGCATTCAACTAGGGAAATTCAATCCTAAGAATAAAATGTTTCATGAGTTTGATGATATTGCCATCAATAAAACGGCAAAAGACCGCGCGATTATCGAAAATCTAATTCCTGAATTTTTACAAATTCTATCAAAAGTGTATTCGACTTTCGAAAAGATAAATTTCTATAAAGCATTCCTCAAAAATATTACGCCACTATCATTATTAAACACTGTCAGTAATGAATTAGCAAAAATTCAGGAAGAACAAAATGTGCTTTCTATTTCCGAATTTAATGCCATTATCCATCGCGAGATTCAAAATCAACCTGCTCCTTTTATATATGAACGCTTGGGCGAGCGCTATCGACATTTTTTTATTGATGAATTTCAGGATACTTCCGAAATGCAATGGCAAAACCTAATACCGCTGATTGATAACGCACTTTCGGGCCAGGATGATTATGGAGTAAAAGGAACTTTGATGATTGTGGGCGATCCAAAACAATCTATTTACCGCTGGCGTGGCGGAAAAGCAGAACAATTCATCGAATTGAGCAAAGATAAAAACCCGTTCAGTAATCCCGATAAAAGACTCGAACATTTAGATAAAAATTACCGCTCTTATTCGCAGATAATCGAATTCAACAATGAGTTTTTCAAATTGTTATCGAATGAATTTGAGCATTTGGATTACAAAGATTTGTATGAAAATCACAGCCATCAAAAAACAAATAACAAAACAGGCGGTTACGTAAATATTTCATTTATCCCAAAAGTTGATAAAGCAGATGAAACTAGTGAGGGATCATTCGATGAGGAAGGTTTGGATAAAACAGATTTATATGTTTTAGCGACTTTAAATACGATTCAAAAATCGTTAAAACAAGGGTTTCAATACAAAGATATGGTCGTCCTGACTAGAAAAAGAAGTCAGGGAATTGCGATTGCTAACTATTTGACAGAGGAAGGAATTCCACTTTTATCCTCAGAAACCTTGATGATTCAAAATGCGACCGAAGTTAGATTAATTATTCATTTATTGAAATACTTGAAAAACAGTTCTGACTTGGAATCTAAAGCAAAATTTCTTCAATATTTAGCACAAAACAGTCAGGATAAATTATCTATTCATGATTTTATTGCTCAAGGCATGGCGTTATTTCAGGAAACTGATTTCGAAAATTGGTTGATGAGTTTTGATGTTTCGCTTTCGTTTCAAAACATCCGAAAAAAATCATTGTATGAAGCTGTAGAAACTATAATTGCAAAGTTTCTGAACCCCAAAATAAATAATGCTTATATTCAATATTTTCTTGATATCGTTCTCGAGCGCGACATTCGGAATCAAGCAGGAATATCTGATTTTTTGAATTTCTGGGATAAAAATTCGGAGAAATTCAGTATTCCATCTCCGGAAGGCACTAATGCAGTTCGGATTATGACGATTCATAAATCGAAAGGATTGGAATTTCCAGTCGTCATTTTTCCTTTTGCCGAAGAAGATTACACGAGAAAGCCAAAAGATAAATTATGGCTCAATGCGGAAGAGCAGGATTTTGGTTTGCCAAAGATTTTAATTGATAATAGCAGTGCGGTTGAAGGATTTGGAGAAGAAGCCGCTGCCGTTTTCAATCAAAAAAAGCAAGAAGAATTATTGGATAATATCAATGTGTTGTATGTGGCATTAACAAGAGCAGAGGAGCAATTGTATGTTATTTCGAATATGAATTTATCCAGTAAAGGGGAATTTCCGAAGAATAATATGTGTAGTTTTTTCATTAATTATTTGGGTAATAAAGGCGATTTTTCTGAAGAAAAATTAGAATACGAATTTGGAGATGCAACGAAACTATCTTCAGTAATACAACATGTCGATACTTCAAAAATAATTCCAGTTGTAGCCGAAATTTTAAATCCAAAGAACATAAAAATTGCACAACGAGAAGCTTTAATGTGGGGAACACATCAGCAAGAAGCTATAGAATATGGTAATGTAATTCATGAAATTTTATCTTTTGTTAAAACTAAAAACGATGTTGATTTGGCAATTACAAAGTCTATAGAAAACGGATTGATTACTTTTGGTCAAAAAGAAATAGTTTTTAAAACGATTCAAGAAATTGTGAATCACAGTGAATTAGAAATTTGTTTTGCAGAGGGAAATACGGTGATGAATGAACAAACAATTATTCAAAAAGAAGGAAATGCAATCAAACCGGACCGTATAGTTGTCGTAAAAAATAACAAGGTTTTCCTGCTAGATTATAAAACAGGAATACACAACGTAAAATACCAGCAACAATTAGAAAATTATCAAAAAGCAATTGAGCTGATGGGTTATAAAGTGATAAAAAAAGCACTTATTTATATCGGAAAAGAAATCGAAGTAGTAAATTTGTAACCATAAAAATGAATAATTCGCAATATTGAACTTTAAAAAACATAAAAATGTACGGAAATATAAAAGAACACCTTCAAGCAGAATTGCAAACTATTGAAGAGAACGGAATTTTTAAAAAAGAAAGAATTATAACCTCGCCACAAGGAGCTGAAATCACAATTTCAACAGGAGAAACGGTATTGAATTTTTGTGCTAATAATTATTTAGGGTTATCCTCACATCCAGAAGTGGTGCAAGCAGCTAAAGATGCTTTGGATACTCATGGTTTCGGAATGTCGTCGGTTCGTTTTATATGTGGTACTCAGGATATTCACAAAACGTTGGAAAAGAAGATAGCTGAGTTTTATGGATTAGAAGATACTATTTTATATGCCGCTGCCTTTGATGCTAATGGTGGTGTTTTTGAACCTTTGTTGGGAGAACAAGATTGTATCATTTCGGATAGTTTGAATCATGCGTCTATAATAGATGGAGTACGTTTATGCAAAGCAGCACGTTACCGCTATGAAAACAGTAACATGGAAGATTTGGAGCAACAATTGATCAAAGCAACAGCTGCTGGAAGTCGTTTTAAACTAATTGTTACTGACGGAGTTTTCTCTATGGATGGACTTGTTGCGCCACTAGATAAAATTTGTGATTTAGCCGATAAATACGATGCATTGGTAATGGTTGATGAATGTCATGCAGCTGGTTTTATTGGTGCAACTGGCAAGGGAACTCCAGAAGCAAAAGGGGTGATGGGACGTGTAGATATTATAACGGGAACATTAGGGAAAGCATTAGGCGGAGCTATGGGAGGTTATACCACGGCAAAAAAAGAAATTATCGAGATCTTGAGACAGCGTTCAAGACCCTATTTATTTTCGAATTCGCTGGCTCCTGCAATCGTAGGTGCCTCTATAAAAGTATTTGAATTATTAGAAAAAGATACCACTTTGAGAGATCAATTAGAATGGAATACTAATTATTTCAGAGACGGTATGAAAAAAGCAGGTTTTGATATTATTGATGGCGATTCGGCAATTGTTCCTGTAATGCTGTATGATGCAAAATTGTCTCAAAATATGGCTGATGAATTACTAAAAAAAGGCATATATGTAATCGGTTTCTTCTTTCCAGTGGTCCCTACAGATAAAGCAAGAATTAGAGTACAACTGTCTGCAGCACATACAAAACAACACTTAGACAAGGCTATCAGTGCTTTTATTGAAGTTGGCAAAATGTTAAATATTATATAATTTCGAAATGAAGTTATATAATTTACACTTTGGGTAGTTTTTACAAGTTTTTTTTAACTTTTAGTTTTGTAGTTAAAAATTTACGCGTTACTTTTGCACTTAATTAACTAAATTGTAATTAAAAATTTTAAGTATGAAACATCTTAACAAACTTTTAGTTGCTGTAATGATGGTCATGGGATTAAGTTCACATGCACAAGACAGTAACAATCCATGGGCTATATCCTTTGGAGTTAATGCCGTTGACACTAGAACTAGTGCTGGTGGTGGTAAAAATTGGGCAGACCGTCATTTTTCACAACCATTTGCAGTAAAAGACAACTGGAATATTCTTCCATCTGTTTCTTACCTAAGTGTGTCAAAGTACATAGGAGATAACTTCTCTTTTGGACTTGCTGGTTCGGTAAACAAAATTGATAAATATGTGAGATTTTCTCCGGGAACTCCTGGTAGTGATTCACGTGGTTATTTAGTTTCTAACCCTGGGGATTTAATGTATTATGGTGTTGATGCTACTATCAAATATAGCTTCATGAACTTAATTAAATCTAAAGTTATTGATCCGTCTTTATCTGTTGGTGGAGGTTATACTTTCTTCGGCGATAGTAGCTACGGAACATTAAATCCGGGTGCAGGTTTGACATTCTGGTTTACTGAAAATGTAGGTTTAGAGTTGTCAACTAGATACAAAAAATCTTTTGGTGAAAGAGAAGAAGCAAACGGAACTCCAGATGCTCCATCACATTTTCAACATTCAGCTGGTCTAATCTTCAAATTTGGAGGTAAAGATACAGATGGTGACGGAATATTCGATAAAGATGATGCTTGTCCAGACGTTGCTGGTCTAAAAGAATTCAACGGATGTCCTGATACTGATGGAGATGGAATACAAGATAGTGCAGATTCTTGCCCAGATGTTGCTGGTTTAGCAGCATTGAATGGATGTCCTGATACTGATGGAGATGGTATAGCAGATAAAGATGATGAGTGTCCTAATGAGGCTGGTCCAGTTTTATTAAAAGGTTGTCCTGATACTGATGGAGATGGCGTAGCTGATAAAAATGACAAATGTCCAACTGTTGCAGGTCCAAGAGAAAATGCAGGTTGTCCTTGGCCAGATACTGACGGAGACGGAGTATTAGACAAAGATGATAAATGTCCACAAGTTAGAGGTACTGTAGCAAACCAAGGTTGTCCAGAAGTTACAGAAGAAGTAATGAAAACGTTAAACAATTACGGTAAAGTAATCTTGTTTGATTCTGGTAAATCTACTTTCCAACAAGGTACTTACACAGTGTTACAATCTATCACTGCAATCTTGAAAGAGTATCCAAACTCAAAATTCCAAATTGAAGGTCACTGTGATAGTGATGGTAGTAATGAACTAAACCAAACTTTATCTGAAAATAGAGCTCACGCAGTTGTGAATTATTTAGTTGAAAACGGAATCGCTGAAGACAGATTAAAACATACAGGTTTTGGTGAAACTAAACCAATTGCATCTAACAAGACTGCAAAAGGAAAAGCAGAGAACAGAAGAGTTGAAATTTCTTTGATAAAAGAATAATTTTTCTCAAAATATTTTTTAAAACGCCCCGATTTATCGGGGCGTTTTTTTTATTTTTATGAAATGATAAATTCATCTTTTCTTGATAAGATAGCTTCTGTTTTAATAGAAAGTTATGCTGACAACCTGTATAATACGATTGTTGTTTTACCAAACAAGCGCGCTAAGATATTCTTAATTGAAGCCTTAAAAAAACAAGTAACAAGTAATATCCTTTCTCCTGAAATTTTAAGTATTGAAGACTTTGTTCAAAATATTGCAGGAATTAGGACAATAGACCCTATTGAGTTGCTCTTTGAATTTTATGAAGTGTACTTGTCAAATACTGAAAAAGGCAATCAACAATCCTTTGAGTTATTTGCCAATTGGGCCAAAACATTGCTTCAGGATTTTAATGAAATTGATCGCTATTTATTAGATCCTTCTCACGTGCTTTCCTATCTGAATGATATTGAAGATATTAAAAAATGGGGGATTGAAATCGAAAATAAAACTCCTTTATTAGAAAAATACATTGATTTTTGGAAGTTGCTACCCAATTATTATAAATCTTTGTATGCTCATTTATTAAATAAAGGAATCGGCTATCAAGGTTTGATTTATCGGGAAGCAGTTACTAATTTAAATCATTTTTCGAGTTCGGTACAAGAGAAAAAATTTGTGTTTGCTGGCTTTAATGCCTTAAATGCAGCCGAAGAAAAAATCATTCAACACCTTATTGTCACTGATCAAGCAAAAATTTATTGGGATGCAGATCAAACGTTTCTTAACGATCCGTATCATGATGCAGGTTTGTTTGTAAGGCGATTTAAAGAAAACTGGAAGCATTACAAATCAAATCCGTTTGAATGGATTGTAGACGATTTTTCACAATCAAAAAATATTCAAGTAATTGGCACACCCAAAACAATAGGTCAGGCTAAAATAGCTGGAAGTATTATTGAGAATGTTATCAATGAATCCCGAAGCCTCGGCACTGATGGGAAGTTGGATAAAGTAGCTGTGGTACTAGGTGACGAGAATATGTTGGTTCCACTTCTATATTCGCTACCCGCTAGCGTTGGAGCTCTAAATATTACTATGGGATATTCAAGTAAGAATAATCCAGCACAGATTTTGATTGCCAAATTATTCAAAATGCACACGAATGCGTTGTCCAGAAATGCCAAAAGTTATGTGTTGTATTACAAAGATGTATTGGATATTTTGACACATCCGTTAGTTGAACCGTATGCTAAGGCGAATACTCTTGTAAAAATCATCAATCAGAATAATTATACTTTTATCACGCATCATAAATTGATGGAATTGAATGCATTTCCGAGCGATTTATTTCTTCTATTATTCCAAAAATGGGAAAAGGGTTCGATTCCGGTATTAGAGACCATTTCAAAATTATTACAAACCATAAAAGAAAATTTAAGCAACGATAACGAAGAAGAAAAAATCACGAAGGCTTTTGTATTTGCCATTTTCAAAGTCATCAATAAATTGACTAATTATTATTCAAAACACACTCATATCGATAAAATAGATACACTTTATGCTATTTACAAACAAGTAATAGATTTAGCTGAAGTATCTTTTGAAGGAGAACCGTTGAATGGTTTACAGATTATGGGTGTTTTAGAAAGTCGTGTTTTGGATTTTGACACCGTTATTGTCACCTCGATGAACGAGGGGAAATTTCCTGCCGGCAAATCTCAGAATTCATTTATTCCGTATGATGTGAAACGCGAGTTAGGTTTGCCAACATTTAAAGAAAAAGATGCGATTTATACGTATCATTTTTATCATTTGCTACAGCGGGCTAAAAATATTTACTTGCTGTATAATACCGAAAGTGAAGGTTTGGATGCAGGTGAAAAAAGCCGATTTTTAACTCAGTTAGAAGTCGAAAAGCAAAAAAATCATACACTTTCGCATGAAATCTATAACGCTGTTTTACCAGAAACAGCCTATCAACCGATGGTAGTTCCAAAATCGGAAAGCGTAATGGTTCGATTGAAAGAAATCGCCGAAAAAGGATTTTCTCCATCGGCTTTGACAAGTTATATCCGTAATCCGATTCAGTTTTATTTCCAGAAAATATTACGCATCAGCGAAGTAGAAGAAGTAGAGGAGAATATAGCCTTGAATACGTTGGGAACCATTATTCACGAAACGTTGAAAGTTTTGTACGAGCCATTTATTGGTAAATTTATTTCTGAAAGTGCTATTTTAAATTGTTTCAAACAAATAGACGCTGAAGTTTTAAAACAATTCAAATTAGTTTACAAAGAAGGTGAAATAAAAAAAGGTCGAAATTTATTGGCGTTTGAAGTAGCTAAACGGAATGTTTCTAATTTCTTAAAAGTAGAATTAGAAAGCATTAAAAACGGTGATGCAATCAAAATAATTGCTTTGGAACAAACTTTCGAGCGACCATTACATCATCCTAATTTGCCGTTTCCGGTATTGATAAAGGGAAATGTAGATCGTATTGAAGAGCGCAACGGAGTCATTCGAATTATCGATTACAAAACGGGAAAAGTAGAAAAAGCAAGCGTTACTCTGAAATCCTGGAATCGATTAACGGAAGATATTAAAAGCGATAAAATCATTCAGGTGCTTGCGTATGCATATATGTATGAGCTTGAAGCAAAAGGAAAACCAATTGAAGCCGGAATTATTTCTTTTAAGAATTTAAAAGCAGGTTTTCTTCCATTTAATTTTAAAGAAGACAAAGAAGTAAATTCAATTATAAATGAAGAAATTTTGAGTAATTATTTAGAACAAATGGTTCTTTTATTAAGCGAAATTTTGAATGAAAGCATTCCTTTTGAAGAGAAAATAATTTAAACAAAACTCCCAATCCGAAAATTAGCTAACATCTTCGAGTTTTATAAAAGTACTTTCACCATAAACGTGTCAGTAAGTGCTGTGGCATGGGTTTTTGGTGGATTTGAAACTTTTAAGTATGTATTAATTTTTTTTGGTTTCTTCATTAGCCTATTGATAAAAGAGGTGAATGCTAAAAATGAATACCTGTTTTATTATAATAACGGAATTTCTAAAGCGCAGTTATTTGTGTATGGTTTTATAATGAATATTGTTTTTTCGATGATCCTGATTTTAGTCATTAATGTAGTTTTGAAATTCGTATGACAAAGAGTGTTTTAGAAGTAGACAGCGTTCAAAAACAGTATGATGGGAAAATCATAGTTTCCGATGTGTATTTGAAATGTGAAACTGCTGATATTATAGGCATTTTAGGAAGAAATGGTTCTGGAAAATCGACGGTATTGAAAATCATTTTCGGAATTGTTGCAGCCGATTTTAAATTTGTTCGGGTGGATGGTGTCGTGAAATCAAAAACCAGCGATTTACTAAATGAAATCAGTTATTTGCCTCAGGATAATTTTATTCCAAATTCATTTTCGATACTAAAGACCATTCAGTTGGCTATTGCCAAAGAGAAGCTACAGGATTTTTATGCCGATGAAATGATTCAATCGATGTTGAACAAAAAAATAAAGCATTTGTCCGGCGGAGAATTACGGTATTTAGAAATTAAATTAATCCTGAACAATTCGTCAAAATTTGTTTTGCTAGACGAGCCTTATAATGGTTTGTCACCTATTATGATTGAAAAAATTAATGAATTAATCACTGCAATGTCTCGTGTAAAAGGAATTATTATAACGGATCATAATTATGAAAATGTGATTAAAGTCTCCACAAAATTGGCGTTGATGAAAGAAGGAAAAATGCACCATTTAAAAGACAAAAGCGAATTGGTGGAAAAAGGCTATTTGAAATCAGGAATGATTTAGATGCTTTTGAAAAAAGCCAATAATACAATCAATAACTGGTCTTGGTTTTCAATGTGGCTCATGTGTCCGTCTGGGAAAGTCACTAATTTTACCGAGGTGTTTTCAATTTGTTCTTTGGTTTCTTCGTAATTTAAAACAGGATCTTTTTCACCTAGAATCAATAATTTTGGATACGGGGTTAGGTGCAGAAGTACGTCTCTGTCGGGTCTAATTTTCATTCCTTCGAGAGAGGCAACAATTCCTTGAAGTGGTGTTTTTATAGCTTCTTTTTTTACTTTTTCAATTTCTGACGAAAGTCTTTCTCGATTCGATTCACTGAATAAATTAGCTATAGAAAGTGAAATAAAATTGACGAAAGATTGCTTCACAGCTTTAATCGCGCGGTCCCGATTGATTTTTCGTTCGGCGCTATCGGCTTTTGCGGTCGAGTTTAATAAGACTAATCTTTTTATCGTGTCAGGATACAATTCGGCAAAAGCCAAAGCGACATAACCGCCCATAGAATGCCCGACAAAAATGGCTTTCCGTAGGCGCAATTCTGATAAAACAGCGTGGACTGCATCGGCATTATCTTCCATGGTTTGCACGTAACTCAAACATTCCGTTTCTCCATGTCCCAATAAATCAATCGTGATAACACGGTTTTTTTTAGCAAATTCCGGAATGTAAAAATCCCACATGCCTTTGTTTTCCAAGAAACCATGAAGTAAGACAATAGCAGTTCCTTTCCCGGTATCGGAATAGGAGATGTTGGTGTTTTTAAAGAGAATTTGTTTCAAAATGGGAAATTTAGTCTATAAAAGTAGCATTTTATTTTTTTAACTATTTAAGAAATATAAGGGCATATAAGCAATTTACGAATGCGTTTGTATTAAAAATAGTATATTTGAGAAAAGTATTTATAAATATGAACAGACTTGTTATTATTGGAAACGGATTTGATTTGGCGCATGGATTACCGACTTCTTATAAAGATTTTATTGATGATTATTGGAAAAATGTATGTGATACTAAAGGAACTAAAACTATAATAAACCAGAACGATAATTTTGTTACAATTATATGCAAGTTTGGGTATTCATATAATACATCTGAATATGACGCAATTGATAGTTTAAAATCTTATGATGAATTAAAGAATTTTGTAGAAAGGAATATACAAATGAAGTCTGGCGATTTTGTTATTGAGTTTAAAAATTTGTTTTTTAAAAAAATTTCCGAAAACTCAATTGAAAACTGGGTAGATATAGAAAACGAATATTATAAACTTCTAAAACAATGTATAAAAAAAGATAATAATTCAAGTATAATTAAGTTGAATAAGGAATTTGAGGATTTAAAAAAGCTTTTTGAACTTTATTTAATTGAAAAGGTAGAAAAAGAATATAATTTTTCAAAAGATGTAGTTGGAAAATTTATTAATATTTTTGATGTAAATAGGTATGAGAACCTAGAATTAGATAGATTTTTTATGGAAATATCTAAACAAACAGAAATTTTTTTAGTCAAGGAACATAAAGAATATCTAGATAAAAGCAGACCAAGTAAAGGTTATCTTCCTTCGGATGATATTAGTCACAAAGTTGATGTTGAACATCATTTTTTAAGCTTTAATTACACTTCTACTGTTTTTAATTATATAAAAGCACTCGATATGAATTTATATAATCTTAATGAAATTCACGGAAGATTAGAAGATGAAAGAAATCTAATAAATTTTGGTTTTGGAGATGAAATGGATAAGCATTATCAAGAAATTGAAGAAAAAGATGATAACGAATATTTAAAAAATATAAAATCCTTTCAATATTTACATACACCAAACTATAAGCGTCTTTTAAATTTAATTGATAGTGATAAATTTCAAGTTTATATCATGGGTCATTCTTGTGGTTTATCGGACAGAACCTTGCTAAACACTATTTTCGAACACGAAAACTGTTGTTCTATTAAAATATTTTTTCATGAAATTCTTAATGAACAAGGTGAAGTGATAAAGGATAATTATACAGAGATTACTCAAAATATATCAAGACATTTTAACAAAAAGAAATTAATGAGAGAAAAGATTGTAAACAAAACACTTTGTCAACCTTTACCACAAATTCAACTTCCTTTAAAATAAAAAGGCTCTCATTTCTTGAGAGCCCTCAAATTTTAAAATCTGTTATCGCCGTCTATCAATCGGCCTAATCCGCCTAATAAACTTCCTTCGTCACGACTGTTTCCGCCAGCTCTTGGTGCAGATGCGATGATTCTGTCCGCTAGTCGGCTGAAAGGCAACGATTGAATATATACTGTTCCTGGACCGCGAAGTGTGGCATAAAACAAACCTTCCCCACCAAAAATGGAATTCTTGATGCCGCCAATAAATTCAATGTCATAATCAACGTCTTTGGTAAAACCTACGATGCAACCGGTGTCGACTTTTAGGATTTCGCCTTCGGCTAATTCTTTTTTGGCTAATGTTCCTCCAGTGTGTACAAATGCAAGACCGTCGCCTTCTATTTTTTGCATGATGAAACCTTCCCCACCAAATAACCCAGTTCCTAGTTTTTTAGAGAATTCGATTCCAACAGAAACACCTTTGGCCGCGCAAAGGAAAGAATCTTTCTGGCAAATGAATTTCCCTCCAAATTGTGTCAAATCAATTGGAATAATTTTCCCTGGATAAGGCGATGCGAATGAAACTTTACTTTTAGTATTATTCTGATTGATGAACGCCGTCATAAAAAGACTTTCGCCAGTAAGTACTCTTTTTCCGGCGCTTAATAGTTTACCGAACAATCCGTTTTCCTGTCCGGAACCATCGCCAAAAATGGTTTCCATCTGGATGTTATTGTCCATCATCATAAAACTTCCCGCTTCGGCAATTACAATTTCTTGTGGGTCCAGTTCTATTTCTACATATTGCATTTCCTCGCCGTAAATGTGATAATCGATTTCGTGTGCTTGCATGATTTCTGTACTTTAAGGTTTTTAATTAATTTTTTTCACCATTAAGAAATTAAGATTCATTAAGAATCAGCGCTTAATTTTTCTTAATTTCTTAATGGTTCAAATTACATATTGAATATATTTTACAAAATAGTTGTTATTTAAAATATGTCGGAACGATGATTATAAAGTTACAGTTTTAAGATTAATTTTGGAATTGATGTTTTGGAATTATACATTTTCTCGTCGTAGCGCGCAAGGGATAGAAGTGGAAAGCCCACAGTCTCGGACTTTTGGAAGAGACGAGGACTTGTAGCGGATAGCCCGACACAGCTGGAGTTTACGGAGGCTGGGTTGCGCCCAAAAAAAATCGGTTCACATTGCTGTAAACCGATTTGATTGTATGTATTTAAGGAATTAACTATTCATGAGTTCTTCGATTTCATCGACTTCGATAGGAATATTGCGCATCATGTTGAAAGGTTCGCCGCTTTCTTGAACAATAATATTATCTTCTAGTCGAATCCCGAATCCTTCGGCAGGAATATAAATTCCGGGCTCAACGGTGAACACCATATTGGCTTTCATGGGTTCAGTTAGGATGCCGTAATCGTGCGTGTCCAATCCCATGTGGTGCGATGTCCCGTGCATGAAATATTTTTTATAAGCAGGCCAATCGGGGTTTTCATTTTGCACATCGGCTTTGTCAATAAGACCCAAACCGAGCAGTTCTGAAGTCATTAATTTCCCCACTTCGATATGATATTGTTTCCAAAGAGTTCCTGTAGTCAGCATTTTTGTAGCTTCATTTTTGACATTCAGCACGGCATTGTACACTTCTTTTTGTCTCTTAGTGTAGCGGCCTGAAACCGGAATGGTACGCGACATATCACTGGAATAATTAGCATACTCAGCGGCAACATCTAGCAAAATTAAATCACCAGCTTTGCATTGTTGGTTGTTTTCAATGTAATGCAGCACATTGGCATTGTTTCCAGAGGCAATAATTGGCGTGTAGGCAAAACCTCGAGAGCGATTGCGAATGAATTCATGAATCAATTCGGCTTCGATTTCATATTCGGTTACGTTCGGTTTTACAAAAGGTAATATGCGTCTAAAACCAAGTTCAGTAATGTTACAAGCTTTTTGAATTAAGTCTAATTCTTCGGTTTCTTTTACCGAACGAAGGCGTTGCAATATCGGGTTACTTTTGGCGACAGCATGTGCTGGATATTTGTCTTTCCACCATTTTACAAAACGGGCTTCGCGGGTTTCAGTTTCTACAGTGGCTCTGTAATGCTCATTAGTATTGATGTAAATAGTATCACAATGCGTCATCATTTCGAATAACACTTTCTCGAAATCTTGAAGCCAGTAAACCGTTTTAATTCCGGTTACCTCGTATGCGCGTTCTTTTGTCAATTTTTCACCTTCCCAAATGGCAATGTGTTCGTTGGTTTCTTTCAAGAAAATCATTTCTCGTTGATGCTCATAAGGTGCATCTGGAAATAGCAATAAAATGCTTTCTTCCTGATCTGCCCCACTTAAATAGAAGATGTCGCGGTGCTGTGCAAATGGCAATGTACTGTCTGCCGATACGGGATAAATATCATTGGAATTAAAAACAGCAACGCTATTTGGTTTCATTTGCGCCATGAATTTGGCTCTGTTTTTTATAAATACATTTCGGTCAATTTGATGGTATTTCATTTGTGGTAATTTTTATTTTTTGTTGTAAAATGCAATCTTCAAGCTAGTTTTTAGTGGTAAATAGTATTGATGTCATACAATTATCATAAATAGTAATGATTATTCAAAAATACTAACTTTGAAAGGAACGGTTGTTAATTCGGGTATAAAATTTTTGGATACGTGTTTTTATTCTTAAATTTCCACTTCAAAATTGCTTCTTATGAAAAAACCAATACTCTTAGCCGCTCTAATCATACAAACCGTCTCTTGGGCGCAGGTTTCCACTGGAACTCTGCAACAAAGTTTGGAAACTAAAAAACAATTAAAAAATCAATCGCTATTTCAAAAGGTTACACTCGAAAATGTGGGTCCAACAGTAATGAGTGGACGCGTTGTTGATGTAGCTGTAAACCCTGAAAACCCAACTGAATTTTATGTAGGATATGCTTCGGGAGGACTATGGTATACCAATAATAACGGAATGAGTTTTTCAGCTGTTATGGATGCGGCGCCTACACAAAATATAGGTGATATCGCAGTAGACTGGAAAACGGGTACGATTTGGGTAGGAACAGGTGAGGTAAATTCTTCGCGTTCTTCGTATGCGGGAATCGGGATTTTAAAATCAGAAGATAAAGGGAAAACGTGGCAAAATATGGGGTTGCAAGACAGCCATCATATTAGTAGAATTCTTTTAAATCCTACTGTTCCTAATGAAATTGTAGTAGGCGTAGTAGGGCATTTGTATTCAAAAAATGAGGAACGTGGTATTTATAGAACGACTGATGGCGGTAAATCGTGGAATAAAACTTTGTTCTTAGACAACGAAACTGGGATTATAGATGTGGCTGTTTCACCAAAAAATTTCAATATTCAATACGCAGCGGCTTGGAGTAAAGATAGAAAAGCGTGGGATTTTAAAGGTAGTGGTGCTGCATCTGGCATTTATAAAAGTGAAGATGCGGGCGTAACTTGGAAGCTTTTTTCGACTGCTGATAGCGGATTTCCCACTGGTGAGGGTGTAGGTAGAATTGGTTTAGCGGTTTATGATGACACTACGGTTTATGCTATTTTAGACAATCAATTTAAAAGGCCTCTTGATACTAAAAAAAGTAGTTCCTTAGCAACTGCTTTTGCTGTGCCGGGTGACGAATTCTTACAGCTGCCTAATAAAAGTTTGAATTCTATTTTAAAGAACTTCGGTTTAACCGAAAAGTACCGCGCCGAAAATATTAAACATTGGGTACAAAACGGATATTTGCAGCCTAATGAGGCGGGAAAATTGGTATTGGAATCCATTAGTAGTCTAGCGGATGCCGAAGTAATTGGAGCAGAAGTTTATAAAACGACCAACGGAGGCACGAAGTGGACCAAAACACATACTGGATTTATAGACGATTTCTTTTATTCCTACG
The DNA here is from genome assembly GCF_048286795.2 of Flavobacterium frigidum. NCBI lineage: Bacteria > Pseudomonadati > Bacteroidota > Flavobacteriia > Flavobacteriales > Flavobacteriaceae > Flavobacterium > Flavobacterium frigidum. The sequence goes on along the minus strand of NZ_JBLVPT020000001.1, from coordinate 481,242 downwards.
GGTATTATTTCAGTTCAATTTCAGTAGATCCAAGTAATGCAGATAAAATTTATTTATCAGGAGTACCGGTTATCAAATCAGATGATGGCGGAAAAACATTTAAATCAATTAGTGAAGAAAATGTACATTCTGATCATCATATTGTTTGGGTAAATCCTAATAAATCTGGGCATTTGATTAATGGGAACGATGGTGGTTTGAATATTTCCTATGACGATGGAGCACACTGGTTCAAAGGCAATTCACATGGAGTAAGCCAATTTTATGCGGTGAATGTAGATGAGCAAGAACCTTATAATATTTATGGTGGTATGCAAGACAATGGCGTTTGGGTAGGCCCGAGCAACTATAAATTTTCTTCTGATTGGCTCCAAGATGGGAAGTATCCTTATGAAAATTTAATGGGTGGTGACGGAATGCAAATTCAAATTGACAAGCGCAATCCAAATATTGTTTTCACAGGTTTTCAGTTTGGAAATTATTATCGAATCGATCGTGCCACTAACAAACGCGAGTACGTTTCGCCAAAGCCGAAAAAAGATGAAAAACCATTTCGTTTCAATTGGCAAACACCTATTTTATTGTCTTCCCACAATCAAGATATTTTGTATATGGGATCCAATTTTTTACATCGTTCCATGAATCAAGGACAAACTTGGACGGCTATTTCACCTGATTTGACTAATGGAACTAAGGAAGGTAATGTTGCTTTTGGAACCATTGCCGCAATAAGCGAAAGCCAATTGCAATTTGGTTTACTGTACGCTGGAAGTGACGATGGATTGATTTATGTTTCTAAAGATGGCGGTGTAAGTTGGAACAAAATTTCGACCAATTTACCGCAAAACTTATGGGTTTCAAGAGTAACGGCTTCTACACATAAAAAGGAGCGCGTATATGCTACCTTAAACGGATACCGTAATGACGATTTCACTAGTTACGTATATATCTCCGATGATTATGGACAAACGTGGACCAGTATTGTTGGGAATGTACCAGTAAGTCCAGTAAATGTTATTGCTGAAGACAATTTAAATGAAAACATCTTGTATTTAGGAACAGATAACGGCTTGTATGTTTCTTTGAACAGAGGAAAAAGTTGGGAAGATTTTTCGAATGGTATGCCAAATGTAGCTGTCCATGATGTAGTGATTCAAAAGAAAGCGAGAGACTTAGTCGTAGGAACACATGGTCGATCCATTTATAAAGTCAACGTGGATCAAATAGAGCAACTAACTGATAAAGTCCTAGCGGAAAACGTACATATTTTTGAAATAAATAAAATCAAAAAATCAAAAGATTGGGGAAACAGTTGGAGTTCATGGGCCAAAGTTACTGATCCAAAAGCTACTATTTGGTTTTATTCCAATACTGATTCAGAAGTAGTACTTCAAGGGGAGAATAGTTTTAAAGAAGTAATTTTTTCTCAAAAAGTACAAGCAGTAAAAGGATTGAACAAATATGTGTATGACTTAGCGGTTCCAAAAGAGATTGCGGAAAAAGCAGTAGCGAAAGACAAAAAATTAAAATGGGAAGCGGCAAAAAATGGAAAGTATTACCTTCCTGTTTCTATAAATAAAATCAGCATTCAAAAAGGAAAAGAGAAAGTAGTTACTAATCTTGAAATTATAGAATCGAAATAAATAGTACTGTTTTTAAAAAGTAAAAAGCACGATTCCATTTGGAATCGTGCTTTTTTTTTGGAGCATAATATTTTTAAAACTGTGCAGTTTCAGTAGAGTCTTTCATTGCAGTTGTAGAGGATTTACCAAGTGTCACGGTGTTTTGTACTGCATCAAAATAGGATGTTCCTACAAAACCTTGGTGTTTTACGGCTTTGAATCCGTGTTGTTGCAACGCAAATTCTCTTTCTTGCAATTCAGAATATCCGGCCATTCCTCTTTCTTTGTAAGCTTTAGACAATTCGAACATACTTGTATTTAGCGCGTGAAATCCAGCTAAAGTAATGAATTGGAATTTGTATCCCATTGCAGCAAGATCCTCGCGGAACGTTTCCATTTCAGCAACTGATAATTTTGCGGCCCAATTAAATGATGGAGAACAATTGTATGCCAACATTTTTCCTGGGAATTTTGCGTGAATTCCTTCAGCAAATTTTCTTGCGTAATCAAGATCCGGATTGCTGGTTTCCATCCAAATCAAATCGGCGTATGGTGCGTAACTCAATCCTCTATCAATACCTTGTTCTACGCCACAGTTTACATAGAAAAATCCTTCTCCAGTTTTTTCACCCGTGATGAATTTTGCATCTCTTGGATCAATGTCGCTAGTTAGTAAGTTGGCAGCATCAGCATCAGTTCGGGCAACTACAATAGTTGGTGTTCCCATAACATCAGCGGCTAAACGGGCTGCAATTAGTTTATTGATAGCTTCTTGCGTAGGAACTAATACTTTACCACCAAGGTGTCCACATTTTTTTGCAGAACTCAATTGGTCTTCAAAGTGAACTCCTGCAGCTCCTGCTTCAATCATCGCCTTCATTAACTCAAAAGCGTTTAGGTTTCCACCAAAACCTGCCTCGGCATCGGCAACAATAGGAACTAAGTAGTCTTTTTTGTCTGTAGTTCCGTTTACTACCTGTATTTGGTCTGCACGTAAAAGTGCATTATTAATTCGTTTTACTACTAATGGAACGCTGTTCGCAGGATATAAAGATTGGTCAGGGTACATTTCCCCTGCAACATTGGCATCTGCTGCTACTTGCCATCCGCTCAAATAGATAGCGTCTAATCCTGCTTCTACTTCTTGAATGGCTTGATTTCCAGTTAGTGCGCCAAGTCCAGCTACAAAATCCTGAGAATTTAGTTTACTCCACAAGGTATTAGCTCCAATTCTGGCGACACTGTGTTCAATTTGATACGATCCTTGTAGTTTCACCACTTCTTCAGCAGTATAAGGGCGCTCGATGCCGTTCCATCTTGGGTTTGTAATCCAGTCGGTAACTAATTCTTGAATTCTTGTTTCAGTAGTTTTCATAGTATTTGTAATAGTTTAATGGTGTTTAATAATTGTATGTTGATGCTAATTGTAGTGTATTTGTTATTGATCTTAAATGTATTTGTATCCGGGAAGGGTTAAAAATTCGATAAAGGTGTCGTTTACAACTAGCTCGTCCAATAATTGTTCTGCCAGTCTGTATTTTTGTTTTTCATGATTTTCATCCCCAACTAAATTTCTTATTTTTTCAAATTCTTCCATGGCTAAGCGATGGTAATAACTTTCATTTAATATTTTTCCATTGTCTAAAATCACTTTGTTTTGGAGCCACTGCCATAATTGCGATCTTGAGATTTCAGCGGTAGCGGCATCTTCCATCAAATTGTGTAATGCTGCTGCACCTTGGCCGTTGAGCCATGAAGCAAGGTATAAAACGGATATGCTGATGTTTTTTCGAATCCCTTCTACGGTAATTGTTCCTTTTGGAGTTTCTAGTAAGTCCTGTTCCGTCACTTTTATATCTTCTCGTTTTACGTGAATTTGATTTTTGGTAGGCATGTGTTGGTCAAATACGTTCATGGCAAGTGCAACTAAATCGGGATGCGCTACCCAGGTGCCATCATGACCATTTTTAACCTCACGTTCTTTATCAGCTATTACTTTGTTGAAAGCAATGGCATTAGCTGCTTCATCATTTTTTATCGGAATCTGAGCTGCCATACCACCTATAGCGTGAATGCAACGTTTGTGACATCTTTGAATCACCAGTTGGGAATAAGCACTCATAAAAGGCGAAGTCATGGTCACTTGATCTCTGTTAGGAACAATAAATGCTGGGTTATTTCGTAATTTTTTAATGTAAGAAAAGATATAATCCCATCGTCCGCAGTTTAAACCAACAATATGATCTCTGAGCTCATAAATGATTTCGTCCAATTGAAAACTAGCCGTTATCGTTTCGATTAGAACGGTGGCTTTGAATGTCCCATTTTGTTCACCCAAATAATCCTGTGCTAATTCAAACACTTCATTCCACCATCTTGCTTCTAAATAATGCTCGAGTTTAGGTAAATAAAAGTAAGGTGCCGTGCCGTTTTTAATTAGTTCTAAGTGATTGTGAAATGCGTATAAGCCAAAATCAACCAGAGAACCTGAAAGTGGCTGACCATTAACAAGTATATTTTTTTCAGATAAGTGCAAACCTCTTGGACGAACGAGTAGTACGGCAGTTTTATCTTTTAAGCTGTATTTTTTGTTTTTTACTGTATCCTCGAGACTTATGGTTTTATTTACGGCGTCTTTTAAATTTTGTTGCCCCGTCATTAAATTACTCCATGTAGGTGACGTGCTGTCTTCAAAATCAGCCATGAAGGTTTTTGCGCCAGAATTGAGAGCATTAATAACCATTTTTCGATCTACAGGACCAGTTATTTCCACTCGTCGATCTAATAAATCAGTAGGAATGGCCGCTGCACGCCAATTACTTTCTCTGATGTTTTTAGTTTCAGCAGGAAAAGTGGGCAATGCGCCTGCGTCAAATAAAGCTTGTTGTTTTTTTCGATTTTCTAAAAGTACAAGTCGCTGTGGATTGAAATTTTCATGAAGTAAGGACAAGAAAGTCATTGCTTCATCAGTTAAGATTTCCGGATAACGTTCCGTAGTTTCTTCTGAAAAATTTAACAAATTATCTGAATATACTTCTTTAAAATTCATGATTGACTTATTTAATGAAACACTTATTGGCTTTTTGATAAGAATATTTAATTATTCAACACTGCAATACTACAAAAAGTTTTTTACAAAACAAGCGAACGTACGCTAAAAATTGAAAATAATTTTTTTGACGTCAATTTTTTTTGATGTATCTTTGAAATATGAACATAGAAAAGGATTATATCAAGCTGATTTTTGGACTGAAACTCAAGCAAGCACGCACGAATAAAAATTTATCCTTATTTGGCTTAGCCAAAATCACCGATTTGTCAAAATCGTATTTAAACGAAATTGAAAAAGGGAAAAAGTATCCCAAAACAGATAAAATCATTCTGCTTTCTGAGAAATTGGAGGTTTCGTATGATAGTATGGTGTCTTTAAAGCTGGATAATAATTTGGCGCCAATTGGTGAAATATTGAAATCAGGTATTTTGAAAGAGATTCCGTTGGATCTTTTTGGCATACAGGAAAATGATTTGATTGATATTATTGCAAATGCTCCTGCAAAAGTCAATGCGTTTATCAGCACTATTATTGAGATTGCACAACATTATAACTTGACAAGAGAGAGTTTCTTTTTGGCTTCTTTGCGTTCGTATCAAGAAGCGCATACCAACTATTTTGAAGATTTAGAACAAAAAGTCATACAGTTTTTCCAATCGTTTCATGTTAATATGGAGGTTCAAATTTCTATAGAAGAACTGACTGCAATTTTGATTGAAGAATATGGTTATACGATCGAAGAATTGGTTTTTTCGGAGCAAGATCAGTTGGGCGATTTGCGATCTATTTTTGTTCCAAAAAGTAAAACACTACTACTTTCAAAGGATATAGACGAGCCACAAAAAGCCTTTATATTAGCCAAAGAAATCGCTTATAATTTTCTCCAAATCACAGAACGATTGTATACGTTCAGTTGGATTAAGTTTGATAACTTTGATCAGGTCCTCAATAATTTTTACGCTTCTTATTTTGCAGGTGCCTTGCTTATTCCTAGGCAAAAATTAATAGATGAACTCAATGTTTTTCTGTCAAAATCAGATCCAAAACCGCAAGAAATGGTCGCTTTAATGAGTAGTTTTAACGTATCACCTGAATCTTTTTATCAAAGACTGACAAATATTTTACCTAAAGATTTTCAGTTAAAAAATCTCTTTTTTCTACGCTTGTCACATCAAATAGGAACCGATACGTATCAGATAAAAAAAGAGTTGCACATTACCAATCAGCAAGAACCGCACGCGAACGAGATGAATGAGCATTATTGCCGTCGTTGGGTTTCTATACGTACTATTGAGGAGTCTTTGAGGCAAAAGAAAAGTCATTTTTTTGATGCGCAAATTTCCAGTTATGAAAATAGTAAAAATGAATATTTAGTCTTTTCATCCGCCACGCCTGATCCTTTCAAAACCAATTGCATTCGAAGTATTTCGGTTGGAATTTTGATTACGCCTGGAATGAAAAAGAAATTTAAATTTATGGAGAACAATTCCGTACAAAAGCAAGTTGTAGGTGTTACCTGCGAGACGTGTGCGGTTAAGGATTGTTTGGAGAGAGCCTCGCCACCGATTCATTTAGAGCAAAAAATGCGTAACGAAAACACAGCATTAATCGTGGAGCAGTATGTAGCGAAGTACAGTTAGTTTATTTGGTTGCCCTAGTATTATATTATTGTTAAATAATTTAGCAAGGTTATTCTGTATTATTATTTTAATATCTTCGTGATAATTAATTTTCTAACCCTCAACTTAATGAAAAAAACAATTCGTTTCAATTTTATTTTGCTAGCATTTTGCTCATTTTTGATTGTTTCTTGTTCTGATAATACTGAAATCTCAGATGCTGCTGCATCTATTGATCGTAAAGAGTATATTAAGTATGGTAAGAAATTAGAAAACCCTTATGCTTTAAAGAACATGAGAAAGGCTTTAATTAGCTTAAAAGAAAAATCAAAATCAGCTACTAGTAGAGAATCTGTTGACTCTTTTGCTGATTTTGTAATAGATCCCAATTATCTTTACGTAGAGATAGCTCCTATATCAGCAGCTCAGGAAGCGGAAATAAAACAAGATAGTTCTTTAATTGTATTTGACTATCCACTAGATTATGAGTTTACGGATCAAGTTCTTGACTCTAGACCTCAATTAGCGCCTAATGAGTTCCCTGTTTATTACAGTGCTATAAAGATTGACTCTGATTTAGCAAGCGAGTCGTATTACCAAACTTTAGAACAGCTTTATATACCAGAAGAAGATCCTTATTTTGATGATGGTTTAACGATACAAAATAAAGTAGATAAAAAAATTATTCAAAAGAGACAAGTATTTTTTGATGAATTATTGGAAGAGGCTTACAGATTAACGGGTAATGAGTATCAAGGAAAGTCTGATAAAACACCTGCTAATCGATTGATTTTTGGAACTAGATGGTGGCCTAGTGGGACTATTTCAATTTTTGATGAAGTAGCAGGTAGAAACGTACCAGTTGTTGGTGTAAAAGTTTTAATTAGACAAGGCTTTACCGTGAGGCACGCCATTACCGATGAAAACGGTTATTTTAAAACAAGTTCTGTGAGAGGAAGTGCACGGTACATTATTCAATGGGAACGTTATGATTACAGTATACGTAATGGTGCTTTATTTCAAGCGGAATTACGTGGACCCATGAAAAAGGACGAAGCTTGGAATTATACCATCAATAATGGTTCAGGCGATAGTGATGATAAGTACCATGCCCTAATACATCAAGCAGCACATGATTATTATTATGGTCATCGATTTGGACTAATTTCTCCGCCACGAAATGGATTTGCCAATAATCAAATGAAGATTGCAGCAAGAGAAGTTGCTGGTGCTTCATATCATATACATACGCCTAGTGAGCTAACAATTGGTTTGTATCCAAGAGTTGTTGTAAAAGAATGGGGTAGTGCGGCAGATAAAATTTATGGCACAACGATACATGAGTTAACCCATGCTGCACATTCTGTTTTAGATAGAATTAATTATGATCTTTTGGTTAAAGATGCTTTCTTTGGTGATTTCAGCGCAGCTATTAGAAACAGAAATAGAAGACTGTTAGAAACCTGGCCAACAACGGTAGAAGTTGTAATGACTTTGGAAAGGTATAGAACGAAATTTGGTGATTCATCATATGAGTATGGAAATACAAATGGGTTTTTCTATAGAAACATGCAGAGAAAGACTATATTAGAGGATAATCTTTATACTTCATGTGGATTCGATATGATTGACAACATGAATCAAAGAGATTTTTTTGGAAATACTTATCCTATTGATAATGTTAGTGGTTATACAATAAGCCAACTACAAGTTGCTTTAGTTGGTGCAAGTTCTTGGAATGAATGGCGTGACAATATCAAAAACAGATACAATAACCCAACTGAAATTTACTTAGATGAATTGTTTAACAACTGGCAAGATTAAGATTATGAAAAAATTACTCTATATTTATTTAGTGTCGTTGCTGCTTTTAAGCTGCACAGATCAAGGAAACGGTAAATTTTACAAATATACTATTGAAAATAAAAGCGGGAAAAATATTAAGATTAGTTCATACAGAAGTACTTATCCTAAAAGAGACATCCCAATTGTTATGGTTTTAAATAATGGACAAAGTTTGACTAAAACATTTCAAGATAATTTACCTCCATCAGGGTATGATTTTGCAGTTTTTTTTAATGGAGATTTAATTGTTGTAAATTATGAAAATCTTAAATTTCAAAAATACGATTTTTATGATGGTAAAATATGTGACCAAAACCCATTATTTAACAGCCCATTTTGTAAAAGCGGTACCACTGTGACATTTACTTTTACTCCAGAAGATTTTCAAAACGCACAAGATTGCGGTGGGAATTGTAATTAATAGCATTCAAACCCTTACAGCGTAGCTAACTCTGAAAAGGGTTGTAATAATGTAAGAAAAGAATAAGTTGCTTTAGTTGGTGCAAAATCTTGGTTGCAATGGCAAGATAATATCGAAAACAAATACGATAACCCAACTGAAATTCACTTAGATGAATTGTTTAACAACTGGCAAGATTAAGATTATGAAAAAAATTGTATCAATAATCATTGTTGTTTTATTGGCAACAAGTTGTACAGATCAAGGAGGAGATAGAAATTATAATTATCGCATCAGTAATAATTCTGGAGTTGTTATAGAAATGATGCCTTTTTACAATGGAGTAAAGGATATAAGTAACAAGGTAATTGTAAAGAATCTGGCTGATATTAAATATCAATTCACGGATACGCCGCCTGATGGCGGTGGGCCTAGAATGGAATATATAGCTTTAACAAGCTCTAAAATTCAAAATAATTTAACGCATATTGAGGTTTTTTTTGATAACAAAAAAAAGGTGATTTATCAAGAATGTACAGCAACAAATCAATGTTTTAATCAACCTAGAAACATTTTTAATCCAGTTTTTAGTGCAGAGCAAACCGAAGTTTATACCATCACTCCAGAGGATTATCTAAACGCACAAGATTGTGGCGGGAATTCTAATTAAAAATATAAAAAACGAGATTTAGGTTGTAAAAAAGGCTGTCTTCAAAAATTGGAGAAAGCCTTTTCTTTTGTAATAAACTTGTATTGAAAATTCAATATGTTAAAGATTTTATTACTCCACCCATTTGTAATAACGAGCTCCTAGTAAGTTGGAGTTTTCGCTCTCAATACGATCCAAAATCCATTCGTTTTTTGGGGCGCAAACGCTGATTTTTTGTTCTTTTTTATGCAGTTTTTCATAGGTTTCAAAGTCTATTTCAAAGCTTTTTTTTAAAGTCTCAAAGAGGTTTACGTCTTTTAGGGCAAATTGCCAGTCTTGTTGGATGGTTCCTTCGAAAACTTTTGATTTTGATCCGCTTCCGTAGGCTAAGAAACCAAATATACTTCCAGCTATTTCTTTTTGAGTATCGTTAAAATGTGCTAAAGTCGATAATAAGCCCATAAAAATAGATCCTGTATAAAGATTTCCTATCAAGGACGAAGCAGTTTCTGCGGGCATTAATTTTTCAGTTACAAACGCTTTGTAAGTCCCAGATTTACTGATTTCTTTTAACTTTTTTTGGTACTCCTCAGCATCTTCAGTACCTGTAATAGTTGCATTGGAAGCATCCAAAGCATAAATTTCAGTTAGCATGCGTCGTCCTTGATAGGCGTACGGTAAGTGCATGACAATACTTTTCCAAGAATCATATAATGTCTCACCAGAGTTTTTTAATTTCTTACAGGAGAAATAAGCATCTTTGGTCCTGTCCATATAGCACTGATTGGAGTATTGGCCATCAAATATGGGTTGGTCTTTATGGATTTCTATTTCACTTTCTAAATTGTCAAACCAAGGTTCATTTGTTGCATTGCCAGTGATTTCTTTTTTAGAAAGGGTTCGGTGCGGTTTAAAGAAATCAAAAACGCCTTTGGTACTGGTCGCCCAATGGTTTTCAAAGGCAATAATTCTGGGATTGGCGGTAAGCAGCATTGCTAGTGCGCCTGCGCCTTGCGTGTATTCGCCAGTAGAATTTAAATCGTATTTAGCAAAATCGGTTGCAACAACAATTGCTTTTTTCGTGGGGTTCAACCGTATAAAATCAAGACAGTTTTGCATGGCATCTACGCCAGCAATACAAGCAAAAGTAAAATCGACCACATCACAGGAGGCTAAAGTATTTGCGCCAAATTTTTGTTCCATCAAGGCTACTAGAAAAGAGCTTATTGGTTTAGAGCTGTCTATAGCACTTTCAGTTCCAACATAAATTCGGGCGATATCGGTAAGATCAATATTGTGATCTACAATTAATTTAGTCAATGCGTTGGCGCCAAAAACTACAGCATCTTGGTGAACATCTGGCAATGTCATTTTGAGTAGCCCTAATCCTTTCTCTAATTTTTCGGGTTCAATAGATCTTGCATTCGCCAATGTGCGTATCGATAAATGTATTTTTGCTACATCAAAAGTTATTGCGTCAATTCCGGTTTTCATACTTCAATTTTTAAGAGTAAAGTTATAAATGCAGAACTCTGAAACCATCATTTTTTAATACATAAAATTAACTTCATCTGCGTTTTTACTAAATTGGAAATAAAGCATAGTAAAAACTATTGAATTACTATTTTAAGCGCTAATTGAAGCTTGGTTTATATCAATTTCGTGACGAGGTATTTAAGGTTTTTTTCTTTTTTGTCTAATCGTTTTTAAGGAGGTTTTTATATTTTTGAAAGCTAATTAGGGATTTCTTGATTTTCTGCATAAAACACTTTAAAATCATTATAAATAACAGCGAAAAGGTTGTAGTTACTGTCTAATTGACTTATTTTTGTATAATTTTTTAAAACAAATTATATAAATCTTATGGCAAAATCTGCATTATTGAAATCGTCAATAGCAAAAAAAGTAGCTATGGCACTTTCAGGACTTTTTTTGATGTTGTTTCTAGCACAGCACTTTTTTATCAATATGACATCGGTTTTCAGTGCCGATACTTTTAACTCTATATCTCATTTCATGGGAAATAATCCTGTGGTTCAGTTTGTTATTCAACCTGTTCTAATTGTTGGAGTTATTTTTCACTTCATTATGGGTTTTGTTCTAGATTTTAAAAACCGTGCTGCGAGACCAATCAAGTACGTAAAGAATAACGGGGCAGCGAGTTCTCCTTGGGCATCAAGAAACATGATTATTTCTGGATCAGTTGTTCTTGCATTCATTTTGGTGCATTTTTACGATTTTTGGGTTCCAGAAATGGTGTATAAGTATGTAGATGTTAGTCCGTTGAATGAAACAAGATATTTTCATGAATTAGCTGAAAAATTTGAAAGTCCAATTCGTACCGGATTATATTCCCTATCATTTCTATTATTATCATTGCACTTGTGGCACGGGTTCAGTTCTTCTTTTCAATCCGTTGGGTTTAATAATAAGTATTCAAGATCATTAAAAGGTTTCGGATATGCTTTTGCAATCGTAGTTCCTTTTGGGTTCATTTTTATTGCATTATTTCATCATTTTAATCATTAATATTAAATTATAAATGGCATTAGATTCAAAAATTCCAGCTGGTCCAATAGCGGACAAGTGGACAAATTATAAAGATCATATTAATTTAGTAAATCCAGCTAACAAGCGTAATATTGATATTATTGTTGTTGGTACAGGTCTTGCAGGTAGCTCTGCGGCTGCAACCTTAGCTGAATTAGGATATAACGTAAAATCATTTTGCTTTCAAGATTCACCACGTCGTGCACACTCTATTGCTGCACAAGGGGGAATTAATGCTGCAAAAAATTATCAAGGAGATGGAGATTCAACTTTCCGCTTGTTTTACGATACTGTAAAAGGAGGAGATTACCGCTCAAGAGAAGCTAATGTGCACAGACTAGCTGAGGTTTCTGTAAATATTATTGACCAATGCGTAATGCAAGGTGTACCATTGGCACGTGAATACGGTGGACTACTTGATAACCGCTCTTTTGGAGGGACTTTGGTAGCGAGAACTTTTTATGCCAAAGGACAAACAGGACAACAATTATTACTAGGTGCTTATTCTGCAATGAACCGTCAGATTGGTCGTGGAAAAATTAAATCGTACACCCGTCACGAAATGCAAGATTTGGTAGTGATTGACGGTAAAGCGAGAGGAATTATTGCTCGTGATTTAGTTACAGGAGAAATAGAAAGACATTCAGCACACGCTGTAGTTATTGCCTCTGGAGGATACGGAAATGTATTTTTCTTATCGACTTATGCGATGGGTAGTAATGCAACTGCTGCATGGAAAATCCATAAAAAAGGAGCTTTTTTTGCCAATCCTTGCTACACACAAATACACCCTACTTGTATCCCCGTTTCAGGAGATCACCAGTCTAAATTAACATTGATGTCAGAGTCTTTGCGTAATGACGGACGTATTTGGGTTCCTGCAAAATTAGAAGATGCACAAGCGATTCGTGAAGGGAAAAAGAAACCAACAGATTTGTCTGAAGCAGAAAGGGATTATTATTTAGAAAGACGTTACCCTGCTTTTGGTAATTTAGTTCCTAGAGATATTGCTTCTCGTGCTGCCAAAGAAAGATGTGATGCTGGATTTGGAGTTAACAAAACAGGTGAGGCGGTTTATTTAGACTTTGCTGCTGCAATTGAACGTTACGGAAAAGAGCAAGCGTATGTAAAAGGTTTAGATGCAAATGATACTGCTTTAGTAACTAAATTAGGTGCTGCGACTGTTGCTAACAAATATGGGAATTTATTCCAAATGTATGAGAAAATCGTAGACGAAGATCCATACGTTACCCCAATGATGATTTACCCTGCAGTACACTATACCATGGGAGGAACTTGGGTTGATTATAACTTACAAACTACAATTCCTGGATGTTTCTCTATTGGAGAGTCTAATTTCTCTGATCACGGAGCCAATAGACTAGGAGCTTCTGCTTTAATGCAAGGTTTAGCAGATGGTTATTTTGTATTGCCTTATACAATAGGGGATTATTTAGCTCCAGATATTAAAACGGGTAAAATCTCAACAGACTTACCTGAATTTGAAGAAGCAGAGAAAAATGTAAAAGCGCGTATTGAACGTTTTATCACAAATAATGGTACGCATTCTGTAGATTATTTCCATAAGAAATTAGGAAAAATCATGTGGAACAAAGTAGGTATGGCTCGTAATGCTAAAGGATTAACAGAAGCAATCGAAGAAATTGCAGCGTTAAGAGAAGAGTTTTACAAAGACGTAAAAGTACCAGGTGATGCTAATAGTTTTAATCAAGAATTAGACAAAGCAGGTCGCGTTGCTGATTTCTTAGAACTAGGTGAATTGTTTGCAAAAGATGCCTTACATCGTAATGAATCTTGTGGTGGACACTTCCGTGAGGAGTACCAATCTGAAGATGGTGAAGCACAACGAGATGATGAAAATTTTGCTTACGTTGCTGCTTGGGAGTACGTTGGTAAGCCAAGCGAAGCTGTTCTGCACAAAGAGCCACTCGTGTATGAAAATGTTAAACTAGTAACGCGTAGTTATAAATAGGAATCAGTCCTAGGGCAACAAGAAGGTTTGCTTCTTCCTAAAGCTCTTAGACTTTCAAACGAAAGAAAATATGAAACTTACATTAAAAATATGGCGTCAAGCCAACGCCAAAGCAGAAGGTAAAATCGTTGAATATCCAGTAGATGGAATCGAAGAGGATATGTCTTTTCTTGAAATGTTAGACGTTCTAAACGAAGGTTTAATCAACAAAGGAGATCTTCCAGTATCTTTTGACCACGATTGTCGCGAAGGAATTTGCGGTTCTTGCTCGTTGTACATCAACGGTGAGGCTCACGGTCCAGACAGACGCGTACCTACTTGTCAGTTGCACATGAGAATGTTCAAGGATGGAGACACCATTTTTATTGAGCCTTTTAGAGCAAAAGCGTTTCCAGTAATCAAAGATTTAGTGGTAGACAGAAGTGCATTTGATAGAATTCAGCAAGCAGGTGGTTTTGTTTCCATCAACACCTCAGGAAATCCGACTGATGCAAATGCGATTCCAATCCCTAAACACGATGCTGATAGAGCTTTTGATGCAGCAACTTGTATTGGTTGCGGAGCTTGTGTCGCGTCATGTAAAAACTCCTCTGCAATGCTATTTGTGTCGGCAAAAGTGTCCCAATATGCTTTATTGCCACAAGGTAAAATCGAAGCTGCGGATCGTGTGTTGAACATGGTAGCGCAAATGGATGCCGAAGGTTTTGGTAACTGTACCAATACTGGAGCATGCGAAGTAGAATGTCCTAAAGGAATTTCTTTAGAGAATATTGCCAGAATGAATAGAGAATATTTGTCTGCAAGTCTAAAAGGATAAAACTTTAAAATAGATTTTTTAAAAACGCATTCATTAATTTGAATGCGTTTTTTGTTTTTGGAGGTGTCTTTTTCTAGGCGAAAAGCCAAGAAAAAGTCGCGCTATCCGTTGCAATCTTTTATTTCATTGCATTTCATAAAAGGATTTTCACTACTATCCCTCACCCAAAAGTGAACTGTTGCTAAAATTCTAATTTAATTTTTAAAATGTTGCAACGATGAGTTTCAGTATAAGTTCCTTTTTTTACCTTTATAAAAACAAATAAATACAATGAAAGTATCCTTAATTCAATCGGTTCTAGTTTGGGAAAATCCAGAGGCAAATAGAAACCATTTCGAACAAAAAATCAATGCAATTCCTAATGACGTAGATTTAATTGTGCTCCCAGAAATGTTTACCAGCGGGTTCACCATGAATCCTACAGCAGTTGCCGAAACGATGCAGGGCGATACGGTTACTTGGCTTCAAACTTTGGCGAAAGCCAGAAACTGTGCCATAACAGGAAGTTTAGTTATTGCTGAAAACAATACGTTTTATAACCGATTGGTTTTTGTATTTCCATCAGGGGAAATTCAGTATTATGACAAAAGACATTTGTTTACGCTTTCTGGTGAAGACAAGGCATACACGCGAGGCAATCAAAAAGTTAGTATCGAATATATGGGTTGGAAAATTTGCCCACTGATTTGCTATGATTTACGTTTCCCTGCATTTTCAAGATATGCCGATGATTACGATCTATTGATTTATGTTGCAAGTTGGCCAAAAGTAAGGACTAATGCTTGGGATGCTTTGCTAAAAGCTCGTGCCATTGAAAACATGAGTTTTAGCATTGGAGTTAATAGATTGGGGACTGATGCAAATGGGTACGAATATATTGGTCATACACAAGCAGTCGATTATCTTGGTAATTATGTCTTAGAGCCAGAAGAATCTGAAGGCACTTTTTCTATTGTTTTAGACAAGCAAGCGATGCTTGAAACCAGGCAGAAATTAGGTTTTTTGAATGATCGAGATGTATTTGAAATTCAGCTGGATTAATTTTTATTTACTTTTTGCATCTTTCTTTTTGGGTTCGGGCAGATACGGTTTACTCAAATCAAAAATTTGGTTCCAATCCCAATTGGCTCTAATTTCAATTTCTTTAGAAAAATAAATGACTTCCTCAGCTTGAAGTTTCTCTAAATAGTTACCGGAATCCCATTCCTTATTTTTGTTGGCATCATAAATAGCGCGTAAGCTGTATAGTGCTGGATCAATAAGGTTAAAGTTTATTGTAGTTTTTTCTTCGGTAAATTCACTGGCTAAAACATCACCTTTTTCATTTGTAAGTTCAATGATTACAGGGAATTGTTTGACATTTGCTAAAACAACGGTAAGGTTCCCGTAATCTTCAACAGGTTTGGTGTTTAGTTTGAAGTTGAGCGTATCATTTGATTTTTCGAAAAAATCAGTTAATGCTCCCGGTAATATTTTGATCGTATAATTTTCTGAAGGTTCTTTTTTGAAATCAAAGTACAGTTTTTGATTATAATCATCGTATTCAGTAGTAAAAGGAACTGCAATTTTTGCTTTGTTGAGCAAGCTTATTTTTGAATTTTCTACGGTTGCTAGTGGCGTGCTACTTTCTATTGTAAATCGATCTCTAAATTTTAAATCATTAATTTGTAAAGCACTAAGATTTAAAGTGTCTTTTTTCTGATCTTTAATTTTAAAGGTAAAATTCGCCTCATATTTATCTTTGGCCACAGCCAAACGCAACGAATCGGTTTTGATAGGTTTGAACCAAATTTGAAGTGAGTCTTTTTTAGGAAATTTAGTTACTATATGTGTTAAATCGTCGGTACCATTTTTTAAAATTGTTTTTGGCCTATCTTTTCCATTGTTTAGTTTTCCTTCAAAGCCCATCAACAAACGATTTCCAGATGCTTGAGTTGGTTTAAAGGTTTTAAACGGAAGTTTTTCTTTGAACAATTCTAATTCGTAAACCGTGTCGTTTGGAATCGTAATCAGCTCTTTTATAAACCCAATTTTATCTGTTTTTGGATTGTATTTATTGTTGCTATTGTAGTCTTTAAGAGCTACCAGAAGATATTTCCCTGCTTTTAAATTCTCAAGTTGAAAAGTCTTTAAACTATCCAGGGTATTGGTTACATATTTTGGAGTCTGATTATATACAATAGAATCGGTAAAAGTATCATTTACTTCATACAACAGGACCGAAACAAATGATTCCACTTCTTTTTCGTAAGCGCTTTTTACCTTGCCGCGAAGGCTTAAGGAGTCAATATAATTTCCAGTAGAAAACACATACTTAAATTGATTGAACGGATTTCCTTCGTTATTGTCAGCTATACTTTGCCCAAAATTAAAACTATACGTGGTGTTGGGTTGCAAGGTGTCTTTGATTTTTATGGTAATTGTTTTGCTTGGAGTTGTAGGTAGAATTAAGGGTTCGTATTTCATTGGCGGTGAAATAATCAATTGCTTATTCAGATTTTTAAGTTTAATGTTTTCGTCAAAAACTAATTTAATTTCGTTGCCTTTAAAGTTTTTACTAAAATTTTCTGGGTAGCTTGCTTTCAAAACTGGTGCAATGGTATCTTTTAAACCACCAGTGATGGAGCCTCTTTTTGCGCATCCTATGGTTATTAATAGCAACAGTAAAAAGGTATATTTTAAATTGTTTTTCAACATATCAAATCTAAATTAGAATCTACAAAATAACAATTATAATTCATGCAATTGAAACTTTTTATAGATTTATTATGAGGTATTAAATTTTGCTTACTTTTTTAGCCTGCTTTTCTTTTTGTGTTTCTTAATGTTTAATTTTACATAAAATAAGTCTTGTTATGACTAGTTTTCAGTTAGAATATAATCCATCATAAAATAGATAGTACTAATAATGAGAAAAATAGAACACATAGGAATTGCTGTTAAGGATTTGGAAATTTCGAATGGCGTTTTCGAAAAACTCTTTGGCGTTCCCGCATATAAATTTGAAGAGGTAGCAAGCGAGGGAGTAACCACGTCTTTTTTTAAGAGTGGACCTAATAAAATTGAGCTCCTTGCTGCAACAAATCCAGAAAGTCCGATTGCTAAGTTTATCGAAAAAAAAGGAGAGGGAATTCACCATATCGCTTTTGATGTAGAAGATATTGTTGGTGAAATAGCGCGTTTACAAAAGGAAGGGTTTATTGTTTTAAATGAAATTCCAAAAAAAGGCGCTGACAACAAGTTAGTTGCATTTTTGCATCCAAAAAGTACAAACGGTGTTTTGATAGAGTTGTGTCAGGAAATAAAATAATTTAATGTTTCGCGAGAGGGTAGTATTCTAATTGTCAGTTAGTTTCTTTTTGGAATAAAGTAATAATTAAACTATATTCAAATCTAAGTGGAAAATATTTGGAGCAAATGAAAAATAGTAGTAATATTGCACATTCTAAACCGGTCCTATAGCTCAGCTGGTTAGAGCACCTGACTCATAATCAGGTGGTCCCTGGTTCGAGCCCAGGTGGGACCACAAAAAACCCCTCATATCTGCTGATATTGAGGGGTTTATTTTTTTACTTAAAACCAATTTAACAAAAAAAGCGTACATTTATTTTTTACTATCGTAGATAATTTCTACTTATGGTTTAATAAATCTTCCATAAAATTAGTATCTTTGAATCAATGGCAATAAAACTAAACAAACTTTATTTCATACTCATTTTCCTTTTGGGGATTGTGGATCTTTTTGCTGGGCCAGGAGGTTCTGGACCACCCGCTCCAACTGCAAGAAAACCACCACCTCCACCGGGATTGACAATTGATGATAATTTCTTAGTGCTAATTCTAGCTATTTTTTTTGGGATTTATTTTATATACCGCTATCAGCATAAAACAAAAACTCCAATCTAAAGTGGAGTTTTTATTTTTTATTAAGAATGCTGTTTTTTTGGATCGTTTCTATTTAGTTTACATGGTTAGTCAGAGCCTCTGTCAAATATCATGATTTTTCGATACAATCTTAATTATTTGTTGTATAATCTTGTAACGTATTTGCCAATTACATCAAATTCCAGATTTACCCTCGTGCCAATTGTGAAGTTTTTAAAAGTAGTATTTTCGTAAGTGTATGGGATAATAGCTACGCTAAACTCATTTTGTTTGGAATCAACTACGGTTAAACTCACACCATTTACAGTGATAGAGCCCTTTTCGATAGTGATATTGTTTAGTGTTTCGTCATATTTAAAGGTGTAACGCCAGCTTCCGTCAGTTTGTTTTGCAGTAATACAGGTTCCTGTCTGGTCTACATGTCCTTGAACGATGTGGCCGTCAAGCCTGTCACCAAGTTTCATCGCTCGTTCTAGATTCACTGTGTCTCCAATTTTCCAATCACCTAAATTTGTTTTTTGTACTGTTTCGTCAATGGCAGTTACCGTATAAAAAGTATCATTTATTGCAACGACAGTCAAGCAAATTCCATTATGCGCTACGCTTTGATCAATTTGTAATTCTCCTGTAATAGTAGAATTCATCGTAATATGAATATTGCTATTTTCTTTTTTTATTTCTTGGATAACGCCAAGTGTTTCTATTATTCCTGTGAACATTTCTTGTTTTATTTTACTAAATTTGCACTTCAAAATTAGCAATAAATAACGGTATGTCATTATGAAAAAAGCAGAAAATATAATAGTTGGAATTTCTATAGGAGATTTAAACGGTATCGGAAGCGAGGTTGTTTTAAAGGCATTCGAGGATACGCGCATGCTAGAGTTATGCACACCTGTTATCTTTGCTAATGTTAAGTTGTTGTCCTTTGTCAAGAAAAGTTTTCAATCTGACTCAGTATTACACGGAATTGATAAGCTGGATCAAATTGTTCCCGGAAAAATCAATGTTTTAAATGTTTGGAAAGAGGGAGTCGATCTGAATTTTGGTGTTGGTGATCCAAAGGCGGGTGAGTATGCTATAAAATCATTTGTTGCAGCAACAAAAGCCTTAAAAGACGATCTTATAGATGTGTTGGTGACCGCGCCTATCAATAAATATAACATCCAGTCGGAGGATTTTAAATTCCCGGGTCATACAGATTATTTGGATCAAGAACTAGAGGGCAATGCTCTTATGCTTATGGTTCAGGATAATTTACGAGTAGGACTGTTGACCGATCATATTCCGTTGAGTGAGGTAGCTTCTCATCTTACAGAAGAGTTGATCAAAAGAAAAATTGAAACGGTTAAACAATCATTGGTACGAGATTTTAGTATAAATAAGCCTAAAATTGCGGTTTTAGGATTGAATCCGCATTGTGGCGACGGTGGCGTTATTGGTACCGAAGATGATTTGGTGATCAAGCCAACCTTAAAAAAGATGTTTGATAAAGGAACTTTAGTTTTTGGACCTTTTGCCGCAGATGGTTTTTTTGGCAGCAATCAATATGAGAAATATGACGCTATTATTGCAGCCTACCATGATCAAGGACTAATTCCTTTTAAAACATTGTCTTTTGGGAATGGAGTAAATTATACAGCAGGTTTAAATAAAATAAGGACTTCGCCGGATCACGGAACTGCTTTTGATATTGCAGGAAAAGGAGTTGCTGATTTCAATTCATTCAAAGAGGCTGTTTATTTAGCAATTGATATTTATCATTCTAGAAATCAATATGCCGAAATCAGTGCAAAGCCTTTGAAAACAAAAGAAAAACAGTTGTGAACAAAAAAAAGTGAATAACATTATTAGATTTACAATAATTTTATATCTTTGCACTCCCGTTACGAATCGTTGTGATAGGGTCAAAATGTTGGTCAAATGAAGAAGACAAAAGAATTTTTAATTCCTTTCATAGGGTTAAAGCTAGGAAAACATCATTTTGAATATCAAATAAGTAATTCGTTCTTTGAAATCTTTGATTATAATGAATATCAAGATTCAAATATCAAAGTAAATGTAGTTTTAGAGAAAAAAAGTACGCTGTTAGAGTTGAGTTTTAAGCATAAAGGTGTTGTAAACGTGCCTTGTGATTTGACAAGCGAAGATTTTGACTTGCCAGTAAAAGGAAAAATGAAATTAATTGTTCGTTTTGACGAAGAATTTAATAATGATAATGAAGAATTATTAGTATTGCCTCATGGGGAGTTTGAATTAGATATTGCACAGTATATCTATGAAATGATAGTGTTGTCAGTACCTCTAAGACGGGTTCATCCTGGAGTTAAAGATGGAAGTTTAAAAACAGAAGCTTTGACTAAACTTAATGAACTGATAGTAAAAGAAGTAAAAAAAGAGAGTAAACAAGAAGAAAATATTGACCCACGTTGGGACAAATTAAAGCAACTATTAACGGATAAATAATATAGTAAAATGGCGCATCCTAAGAGAAAAATCTCCAAAACAAGAAGAGATAAAAGAAGAACACATTATAAAGCTACTGTAGCACAAATCGCTACTTGTCCTATCACAGGAGAAGCACATTTGTACCACAGAGCATATTGGCATGAAGGTAAAATGTACTACAGAGGGCAAGTTGTTATAGATAAATCTGTAGCTGTTGCTTAATACATTTTAGTAAATGATATTCGAACTCTCACATCGTGAGAGTTTTTTTGTTGTTTATGATTTTCATGAAATAAGAAGTTACAAATTAATCAAAATGGATTTTTTTTTTGTAATTTTCAAGTCTTTTAAAAATTTTTCAAATGATACCATTTGACAAAAAATAATAGCTTATAATGAATACAATTACAGCCGCAATAACCGCTGTTGGAGCATATGTTCCTGACTTTGTGTTAACAAACAAAGCACTTGAAACCATGGTAGATACCAATGACGAGTGGATTACCTCTCGTACAGGAATCAAAGAAAGGAGAATCCTTAAAGAAGATGGAAAAGGGACTTCTTTTTTGGCAATAAAAGCTGCACAAGATTTATTAGCTAAATCCAATATTGATCCCCTAGAAATCGATTTGGTTATAATGGCAACAGCAACTCCAGATATGCCAGTTGCATCAACGGGAGTATATGTAGCTACCGAAATTGGTGCTTTAAATGCCTTTGCTTATGATTTACAAGCAGCATGTTCTAGTTTCTTGTTTGGTATGTCAACAGCAGCTGCCTACATTGAATCCGGACGATATAAAAAAGTACTTTTGATAGGTGCTGATAAAATGTCTTCGATTGTAGATTATACAGATAGAGCAACCTGTATTATTTTTGGGGATGGTGCTGGTGCAGTTCTATTCGAACCTAATTATGAGGGTTTAGGATTGCAAGACGAGTATTTAAGAAGTGATGGAGTAGGAAGAGATTTTTTAAAGATTGATGCCGGAGGTTCTATACTTCCAGCTACTGCCGAAACGGTTCAAGATAACAAGCACAATATTATCCAAGACGGGAAAGCAGTATTTAAATATGCTGTTACTAACATGGCTGATTCAAGCGAATTGATTTTGAAAAGAAATAATCTGACAAATGAAGATGTTGATTGGTTAGTGCCACATCAGGCAAACAAGCGTATTATCGATGCAACTGCAAATCGAATGAATTTAGAAGATTCGAAAGTGTTGATGAACATTGAAAAATACGGAAACACTACTTCGGCTACTTTGCCATTAGTACTCAGTGATTTTGAGCATTTATTCAAAAAAGGAGATACAATAATTTTCGCTGCATTTGGAGGTGGATTCACTTGGGGATCTATCTATCTTAAATGGGCATACGATAAAAAATAAACTAAAACTAAAAACAAATAATCATGGATTTAAAAGAAATTCAAAATCTTATCAAGTTTGTAGCAAATTCAGGAGTTGCAGAAGTTAAATTAGAGATGGATGATGTAAAAATCACCATCAGAACAACCTTAGAAGGGAATGTAACTGAAACCACGTATGTTCAACAAATGCCAGCTCAAGCAGCGCTTCCACAAGCAGCAGCACCGCAACAAATTACTCCTGTTGCAGCAGTAGCAGAGGTGCCAGTTGTAGAGAATGCACACTATATCACTATAAAATCTCCAATTATTGGGACTTTTTACAGAAAACCTTCTCCAGACAAACCTATGTTTGTTGAGGTAGGGAAATCAATTGCTAAAGGTGATGTTTTGTGTGTAATTGAAGCCATGAAATTATTTAATGAAATTGAATCTGAAGTTTCAGGAAAAATAGTAAAAATATTGGTTGATGATATGTCACCAGTTGAGTTTGACCAACCTTTATTCTTGGTAGATCCATCTTAAATAAATTATGATTTATATATATTATGAATTGATTTTTAATCCATCATAATTTTAAAAACTTATCACTCATAACTTATAACTGAAAATAGATGTTTAAAAAAATATTAATTGCAAATAGAGGCGAAATTGCGTTACGCGTAATTAGAACGTGTAAAGAAATGGGAATTAAAACAGTAGCTGTTTACTCTACTGCCGATGCCGAAAGTCTACATGTTAAGTTTGCTGACGAAGCGGTTTGTATAGGACCACCTCCAAGTAACTTATCCTATTTAAAGATGTCAAATATTATTGCTGCTGCAGAAATCACCAATGCAGATGCAATACATCCAGGATACGGATTCCTTTCTGAAAATTCTAAATTTTCTAAAATTTGTCAAGAACACGGTATTAAATTCATTGGAGCTTCTCCAGAGATGATTGATAGAATGGGTGATAAAGCCTCGGCAAAATCAACTATGATTGAAGCTGGTGTGCCTTGTGTTCCCGGTTCTGTTGGGATTTTAGAATCATACGAACAAGCCTTACAATTATCAAGAGATTTTGGTTATCCAGTAATGCTTAAAGCAACTGCTGGTGGTGGAGGAAAAGGAATGAGAGCTGTTTGGAAAGAGGAAGAATTATTGAAAGCTTGGGAAGGCGCACGTCAAGAATCGGCTGCAGCTTTTGGAAATGATGGTATGTACTTAGAGAAATTAATCGAAGAGCCACGCCATATTGAAATTCAAGTTGTAGGTGATTCTTACGGAAAAGCGTGTCACTTATCAGAAAGAGATTGTTCGGTTCAACGACGTCATCAAAAACTTACTGAAGAAACGCCATCTCCATTTATGACCGATGAATTACGTACAAAAATGGGTGAAGCAGCGGTTAAAGCAGCAGAGTATATCAAATACGAAGGTGCTGGAACAGTAGAATTTTTGGTAGATAAAAACCGTAACTTCTACTTTATGGAAATGAATACTCGTATTCAAGTTGAACATCCAATTACGGAGCAAGTTATCGATTATGACTTGATTAGAGAGCAAATTATGGTTGCTGCTGGAATACCTATTTCTGGTAAAAATTACTTGCCTCAATTGCACGCGATAGAATGTAGAATTAATGCAGAAGATCCGTACAATGATTTCCGTCCGTCTCCAGGAAAAATCACAACCTTGCACATGCCAGGTGGACACGGAGTTCGTTTAGACACTCACGTTTATTCCGGCTATACGATTCCACCAAACTACGATTCTATGATTGCTAAATTGATAACTACTGCTCAAACGAGAGAAGAAGCGATTAGCAAAATGAGAAGAGCATTAGACGAATTTGTAATTGAAGGAATAAAAACTACCATTCCGTTTCACAGACAGTTAATGGACGATCCTAGATATATTTCAGGGGTGTATACAACAGCATTTATGGATACTTTTAAGATGAACGATCCTGAATAAAGATACTTTTTTTAAGTAAAAACCTTGCAGCGATGCAAGGTTTTTTTGTTTCATATTTTTTATAAAAAGTTAGCGCCTATAGTTCAATCTATTCTTGTCAAATCGACTTAGTCAAAATCTAATGGAATTTTCGACTCCACTTAAACTGACACAGATTTATTTTAGAAACACTATTACTACTATAAAGTTTCTTTCAGCCATTTGAAAAATTCTGCTTGCCAAACTTGTGCATTTTGAGGTTTTAATACCCAGTGGTTTTCTTCAGGAAAGTATAAGAATCTGCTTTTTATTCCTCGTAGTTGCGCCGCTTGAAACGCTTCTTGCCCTTGTCCAATTGGTACACGGAAATCTTTTCCGCCTTGAATGATTAGAATAGGTTTGTTCCATTTCTCAACTAAAGTCATCGGGTTGAATGTAGTATAGGATTTTTGAGCAGTGGTATTGTTTTTATTCCAATACGCTCCACCAAAATCCCAGTTCGTAAAGAAAACTTCCTCAGTAGTCCCGTACATGCTTTGGGTATTAAAAATACCATCATGAGCTATAAAAGTTTTGAAACGGTTGTTGTGTATTCCAGCTAAGTAAAAGGCAGAATAACCGCCGTAACTGGCGCCAACACATCCCAAACGAGTTGCATCTACATGTTTTTCCTTTGCCACATCATCGATTGCTGCTAGGTAATCATCCATTACCTGACCACCCCAGTCTTTACTTATTTGCTCATTCCACGCTACACCATGTCCTTGCATTCCGCGACGGTTTGGAGCCACAACAATATAACCGTTTGCGGCCATCAACTGTAAATTCCATCGGTAGGAGTAAAATTGCGTCAATGGCGATTGTGGTCCACCTTGACAATATAAAAGTGTTGGATATTTTTTTGTGGCGTCAAAATTTGGAGGTAGAACCACCCAAACCAAGATCTTTTTGCCATCTGTTGTTGTAACGTAGCGCTTTTCGGTTTTGCTCAGCGCCAAAGAACTATAGGTTGCAGTATTGACATTTGAAAGTTGTTTCCAGGTGTTTTTCTTCAAATGATATGAAAAAATTTCGGAAGCATGATTCATATCGGTTCTTGTAACTATGATGTTGTCACCCGAAAAACCTACTAGGTCATTGACGTCAAATTCTCCAGTAGTGATTTGGCTAACGGTAATTGCTATTTTAGTTAGACCCGGAAAATTAACTTTAAACAATTGTTTAGTTCCGTCAATCGGTGCTACAAAATATATTGTACTTCCATCGGCACTCCATATGAAGTTGTCTACGGTTCCATCCCAATTTGCCGTCAGGTTCAATTTGATTCCTTTGAAACTAACGATCAAGTCATTTTTATCGGCCTCATACCCATCATTTTTCATTTGCAACCAAGTCAAATTACCTGTTGGAGAAAATTGTGGAGCGGTATCATATCCTAGATTTTCTTCGGTTCTATTGGTAGTTTTCCCCGTTTCTAAATTGTATTCGAAAATATTGGTGTTGGTGGAAACTGCATAATCCGTTCCTGCCTTTTTCTTGCTTACATAAAAGATACTTTTACTGTCTAGCGACCAAATATAATCTTCGTCTCCGCCAAAAGGTTTTTGAGGACTGTCGAAATTTTCCCCTTTTAGAATATCTATTCCTATTGCTTCCTCTTTATTTTCTTTATAAAAAACATGATTGTATTTGCCTTCGTTCCAAGTGTCCCAATGGCGGTAATTCAATCCATCATAGATTTGAACCTCTGATTTTTCTAGTTCTGGATAAAAATCTTTACCATGAACTTTTTCGATTTTTACTTCTTCGTGATATAGTATGTATTTCCCGTCTGGAGAAGTATTTTTATCATTTAAAAGGGCTTCGGTATCTTTTATTTCGGTTGGATTCCTGCCATTTACGGGTAAAGAGTATAGTTTTGTATCTGATTTATTTTCTTGAACTACAGGAGTTGTTACTTTGTAAACGATATTTTTTCCATCCTTAGAAATTCCTAAAGGAGTTACTCTTCCTAGTTTCCATAGTAATTCCGGGGTCATTATATTTTGTGCCATAGCGTTTAAACTCATAAGTAATAAGGGTATAAAAAGTATTTTTTTCATTTTAAAAGGCAATTTTTTTGTGTGATAAAATTAGCCAATTTTTTTCGATTTTTGTCTTTCTGAGAGGATCGTTTAGCCCCGATAGAAATGGAAATCCTTATTGTTTTTGTTTTAAAAAAACAATAAGATTGCAATGAATAGCGGGATGAGCTCCAGAAATAAATTCAGAATAAATCTAAAAAAATATTATTTTTATAAAAAATACCTGAATATGGATTTGAGTTATTGGGAGTTGAAAAATTGGTTTACAAATATAGATTATACCATTGTAGGAAGCGGAATTGTTGGTTTGCACGCTGCATTACGCTTGCGCGAAAGATTTCCTGACAGTAAAATTCTGGTCTTAGAAAAGGGAATGTTGCCACAAGGAGCGAGTACTAAAAACGCGGGTTTTGCTTGTTTTGGAAGTCTTTCAGAAATTATTGATGATTTAAAATCCCATTCAGAAGAAGAGGTAATTCAACTCGTTCAAAAACGGTGGAAAGGGTTACAGTTGTTGCGTAAAAGACTCGGTGACGATACCATAGATTTTAAACCATATGGAGGATATGAATTATTCTTGAAAGAAGATGAGAGCAGTTATAATGAATGTTTAGGGAAATTACCGTTTATCAATGAAATTTTACGATCGCCATTTAAAGCTAGTGTTTTTGCAAAGGAAGTTGACCGTTTTGGATTCACTGGAATTCAAGAATATTTAGTTTTTAATCCTTTTGAAGCACAAATTGATACTGGAAATATGATGCAGGCATTATTAAAAGAGGCTGTTTCTAAAAATATTTTAATTCTCAACCAGCAAACAGTAACCTCTTATTATGACAAAGGAGATGGAGTAGAGGTAGCATTAAAAGATTTTAGTTACAGCACAAAAAAAATACTTTTTGCTACGAATGGTTTTGCAAATGCACTAATTGGCGTTGCTGTGAAACCTGCCAGAGCGCAGGTGCTTATAACAGAGCCAATTAAAAACCTAGATATAAAAGGTACTTTTCACTTGGATAGAGGATACTATTATTTCAGGAATATTGGCGACAGAATTTTACTGGGAGGTGGAAGAAATTTGGATTTTGAGACTGAAAATACAACTGATTTTGGACAGACAGAAATAGTACAAAAAAAGTTGGAACAATTGTTAAAAGAAGTAATTTTACCTAAAAATGACTTCCAAATTGCGCACCGTTGGAGCGGGATTATGGGCATGGGCAACAGCAAGAATCCTATTGTATCACAACTATCTGAAAATGTGTATTGTGGCGTTCGATTAGGCGGAATGGGAGTTGCAATAGGAAGTTTAATTGGAACAGAATTAGCAGATTTAGTATAATGGCAACAAAAATAGCACCAAGAAAAGCAAGACAACCCGTTAAAAAAGAACCAACCTCTTTTATGAGCAAACTAACCCGATTTTTATTTAAAGTACTGTTGTGGTTCTTTGGACTTTCTTTGTTTTTTGTAGTGCTTTTTAAATTTGTTCCAGTTCCGTTTACACCATTAATGGTAATTCGGGCAATTGAAAACAAAGTAGGCGGTAAAGAAGTTTTTTTTAGTCATGATTGGGAACCCATTGAGAACATCTCGATGAACCTACAAAAAGCAGTAATTGCCAGTGAAGATGGAACGTTCTTAAAGCACAATGGTTTTGATTTTATTGCCATGCAAAAAGCCTACAAAAGCAACGAGAGAGGACGAAGAATAAAAGGAGGAAGCACTATATCCCAACAAACGGCCAAGAATGTATTTCTTTGGCAAGGCCGTAGTTATATAAGGAAAGGATTAGAAGCCTATTTTACGGTTTTAATAGAAATTATTTGGGGCAAGGAACGCATCATGGAGGTCTATTTGAACAGTATCGAAATGGGAAATGGGGTGTATGGAGCGCAAGCTGCGGCAGAACATTGGTATAGGAAAGAAGCTGCTGGTCTTACGCCAAAGCAAGCTGCGGGAATTGCAGCTATTTTGCCCAATCCTAGAAAATATGCGGCAACAAGTTCTTCTTCGTACATCAACAGGCGAAAAGCCAAAATTGTACGCGTCATGCGCACCGTAGGAAAAATTGATTATTCGAAGTAGATTTACATTCTAAAGTAAAATTTTAAACATAAAAAAACCGTAAACTCTTAATAAAAAGAGTTTACGGTTTTAGTTTGTGGAGAATATCGGATTCGAACCGATCACCTCTTGCCTGCCAGGCAAGCACTCTAGCCAAATGAGCTAATCCCCCAAACTTGATCGCAAATATAAGATATAAATTTTCCAAAAAGCAAATTTCAAAAAGCAAATCTATTCTATTTTAAAAAAAGTAAAATCCTCTTTTAGATTTTTCTAACTTTACACCAAAAACTCCATTATGGTATCAGAAAATTCGACTGGTTCGCTCTTTACAACTATCGAGAACAAAATCGCGACCGTTATATTTGGTCATCCTTCTAGTAATTCTTTTCCTAGAGAATTATTAGACCGACTCACTACTGAATTCAATACTTTAAGTGTAGATGCAACTGTTTCGGTAATTGTCATACAAAGTGAAGGCTCAGGTGCTTTTTGTGCAGGCGCTTCATTTGATGAACTTTTGGCTGTTTCCAATGAATCAGAAGGAACCGAATTTTTCTCTGGATTTGCGCACTTGATTAATGCCATGCGCTCGTGTTCTAAGCTAATTGTGGGTCGTATTCACGGTAAAGCAGTCGGTGGTGGCGTAGGGATTGCGTCGGCTTGTGATTATGCTATGGCCACAAAAAACGCTTCAATAAAATTGTCAGAATTGGCCATAGGAATTGGTCCCTTTGTAATTGAACCTGTTGTGACCAAAAAAATTGGAAGAACAGCTATGGCCGAAATGACCCTTGCGGCACACGAATGGAAGTCGGCTGATTGGGCTGCTGCCAAAGGATTGTACGCCAGTACTTTTGAAACCATTGAAGAATTGGACAAGGCAATAACTGATTTCAGCACTAAATTATCAAGTTATAATCCTGAAGCTTTGCTGGAAATGAAAAAAGTACTTTGGGAAGGAACGCAACACTGGGACACTCTTTTGTTAGAACGCGCTGCTATTTCGGGAAAGTTAGTTCTTTCTGATTTCACTAAAAATGCCTTGGCACAATTTAAAAAGTAAAAAAAATAATAGGGTGTCACTCTAATGGATGGGTTGGTATCTCGATATAAAATAGCAAAACCCCCGAAAATTATTTTTCGGGGGTTTTTATTAAGTTACAGTTTTAGAATAGACTGTATTTAAACCGTTTTTTGAGCCGTGTTTTTAGAATATTTATACCCTACAAAAACAGCTATTAATGCCATTGGTAAAAGGTAATCATCTATAGGTACTGCAGGAGCATCAGCTCCCTCTAGTCCGTCAGCTGTACCATCAGTGTCGCCTGGAGTTTGTGCTAGCATCGTAACGCTAGACAGTAGAAAAAAGGCAACGATATAAAATTGTAGTACTATATTTTTCATGATTTAATTTTAAAATTTTAATTCCAGTATCTGGTTTCTATGGGCTACAGTTTAAAAAATAGCTTTTTTAGTTACGGTTTTATTATCGTCTGAAGTAATTTGAATTAAAACAGTTTGTTTGCTTGCCGTAACGTTTTTGATACTTGCTGTATTGGCATTTACCTCTTTTTGTTCTGCTATTAAAACACCTCTTATGTCAAAAACACGAATATTTTTGATAGTATTTTTGCTGCTAGATACGTTTAACGATCCGTTTTGGTTAAATATAACTACGCTATTCTCATCAAAACTTGGAGAGTTAACATCTAAAGTTTGGCTGGTTTTGAAAGTGACTTCAAAGCGATTTTTAAAAGTACCAGTATCACTTGTAAACGTGTAAGATCCTGCTTTTAAGTTTTGCTCTATTCCTGCTTTTAAATCTTTAAGTATAATTTCTTGATTGCCTAAAAATAAACCGTCTACGTGATCTAAGTCAATGGCAAAACTACCCGCTTGTTCTGCTTTGAAACTTAATGGAACAATGTCACTAGAATCAAATGGTAATCCTTTGGCTTGGATTACAAATTCTTCTCCTTTTAAAGAGCTGGTTAGCGCGGTTTGATTGTCATTAATGTATCTTCCGTCTAATGTATTGTCAATTTCGCTAGTAGCGCCATCCATATACGCTACCATCATTTGGTTTACATATTCCGTACCTTTAGACAGGTTTAGCCAGATTCTATTTTTTTCTGTTTTAGCAGTTCTTAGTATTTGATTTGAATTGTTGGCAGTACGCATATTATTATTAGTAAATGCAACTGAATTTGAGACTGTTTTTACAATAAATCCTTGTCCTACCTGAATGGTTCCGTTTGGTGTGATACCACCATTTCCAGGTGTTCCCACAGCTCCTGCCATCGTGTAGGTTGCATAAGCAGTTCCTGCAGCAGCATTAGTTTTTCTCCAAAAATACAATGGCTCTGTAATGCTGTTCGCTGTGATAAAAGCATCAGCGCTTATAGTAGATGGATACGGATTTCCTACAGCATTAAAAGTACCCGGAGTCAAACCTGTGATCGTAATGTCTCCATTATTTGGAACACCTTTAAACATTCCATTCCAGGTGGTAGGAGTAGTAGGATGATCATTTGGAACACGAATTAAGTATCCATTTCCTAATGCAAAATCAGTAGTAGCTGGAGCAGCAACGGCTACATATATATTTGAACTTGGATTGTAGGTGTAAAAACGATTGTCTAGCGTGTTTGGTGAAAAAGCTTTTAATTTTTGTCCACTTACTGGTGAAGACCATAAACTGTAATCCAAAAGCATAAGTAAAGCTCCGCTTCGGTTGATGGTTATAGCGCCAGTATTGGTATTGGTAGTCCCATTTTGGATAAGATTAGCATTATTTTCAAGAACGAATGAAGATTCTGTACCGTTATTAAACAAACTATTCGCTACAGAAAGATTATTTCCTGATTTTACAGTTACTGTGCTTCCAGAGTCAACGGTTAAATTACCTGCAAGACCTCTATTGCTGTTGATGTTGATGCTACTGCTGTTAAGAGTCACGTTATTAGGAATCCCAACCCCAGCTATTGTTGCGTTGCCGGTCCATTCGTTTCCTACATTGGCACCGCCAATAACGCCATTGTATACTAAACTTGAAGCAGCACCATAAGTAGGAGTGGCACCTGCAAGTAATCCAGTTGAATTTAATCGTAGTGTCCCATTTATAGAAGGTGTGCCTGATAGCGTAAGGGTTCCGTTTGTTGCTAATGTAGCCCCAGCATTTACAGTAGTACTCCCTAACAATGTTTGAGATTGATTAAAAGTAACTCCGTTTGTATTTGCTATGATCGCATTTGTATTTGCAGTAAAAGTAAGTGTTCCTGCATTGTTGATGGTTTGAGCTGTTGTACCATTAAATGTTAATGAACCAACTGCAGTTGCAGGACTAAAAGTCAATGTTTGTCCTGTAGCAACACTAATATTTCCTTTGATTGAAACTGCTGAGGTAAGATTCATGTTGAGAATCCCAGTGGTAATTGTTAGGTTGTCTATTGATAAAACCGCTCCTCCAGTAGGACTCTGATTATATCCCGTGGCGGCAATTTCAAGATTTGGGTAAGTTCTTCCTGAAAAAGCGGAAGATATGTTTCCAATTATTTTAAACAAACTTCCTGTTTGAAAAACTACTACTGATGCAGGTTGCGTTTTTTGAAAAGGGTTTGAACCAGCAGCCTGTATAAAAGTAGATCCACTTGCAAATAGCACACTATTGCTTGTTCCGCTGCCAAAAATGCCACCTGTGCTATTTGTACTTTGCGTTAATATTGCACCATTTGTGAAAATTAAACCACTTGCATCAGCAGCAGTTATGGTGTTTATAGTATTTACTGTTGCGCTTGAAAATGTCATAGAACCGGCAACGATTCCAGTTGCTCCTGTGCCAATAGCAATAGTTAAAGGGAAAGCACCTCCTGTAATGGCCACGTTAAGTTGAGAGCCACTTTCAACAGAAAAATCTGCTCCGCTTAGACCGTTAGTGATGGTTAGGATTTTTGCGGGTGTAGCTGATGTGTTTAAAGTTACATTAGTATTTGTTGCAACTGTAAGACCTCCTATGATTTGTGCAGGTACATCGGTTACGGTAGTTGTAGCACCGTTATTGAAAACTAAAATATCATTTGCTGCTGGTGTATCTCTGCTAGGGGACCAGTTTGCTGCAAGACCAAAAGAGGCGCTACCTGTTTGGTTCCACGTGTAGGTAGTTTGTGCGTTAAGTGATGAACTCAGGCTCAAGCCCAAAAAGGTGAGTAACACAAACAAAACATTGTTGAGTAAAGTTTTTTTCATAGAAAAAGTAATAAATAAGTGTTAGTTAGTTTTTTTCTTATAATCAAAAGAGCAATACATATAATCTAGTTATTGAGCATGTAAAATTATATTATTTGCTTTCAATTATTTGAAGGTCAAATATATTACTAATATTATTGGTAAAGCAATCGATATGTTAATTAATTGTAAATTTTAATCGGAATAAACGTGCTATTTTACTGCAAATTTTTTTTGAATTCGGGGTTTTATTTTGCTTCAAGTGGTTTGATGAACAAAGCTTTTACTGCAAGTCAAAAAATCACTAAATTTGCCTCAAAATTAAACTCCAATGAGCAATATCAGAATTACAAAACAATTTAGTTTCGAAACCGGCCACGCCTTATATGGTTATGATGGGAAATGTAAAAATGTTCATGGTCATAGTTATAAATTGTCAGTAACCGTAATTGGCACTCCAATTACGGATCGTTCTAATGTAAAATTCGGAATGGTAATAGACTTTACGGATTTAAAGAAAATTGTAAAAGAAGAAATTGTAGATCAATTTGATCACGCGACCGTTTTTAATGGAACAACACCTCATATTGATTTAGCCAATGAGTTGATCAACCGTGGGCATCATGTTATAGTAGTCGATTACCAACCCACAAGTGAGAATATGGTAATTGATTTTGCTAAACGAATTACCAGTCGATTGCCGGAAGGAATATCTCTTTTCTCCTTAAAACTGCAAGAAACCGAATCTTCTTTTGCGGAGTGGTTTGCAAGTGATAATTTTAAATCTATACTTTAGTTTCATGCAATTACCCCACAATAAGAAAATTTATTTTGCATCCGATCAGCATTTTGGCGCACCAACACCCGAATTGAGTTTTCCTAGAGAACAAAAATTCGTGGCATGGCTCGACGAAATTAAAAGTGATGCCGAAGCTCTTTTTTTATTGGGCGATTTATTTGATTTTTGGTTCGAATATAAAACCGTAGTGCCAAAAGGTTTCATCCGTGTTTTGGGTAAACTAGCAGAACTTCGTGATAGTGGTATTCCTATTTATTTCTTCGTGGGGAATCATGATTTGTGGATGGAAGATTATTTCCAGAAGGAATTGAACATTCCAGTTTTTCATGACAATCAAGAATACACTTTTGGCGAGAAGACATTCCTTATTGGCCACGGTGACGGAAAAGGTCCTGGAGATCTAGGATACAAACGTATGAAAAAAGTATTTACCAATTCGTTTTTTAAATGGTTGTTTCGCTGGCTACATCCTGATCTTGGCGTAAAACTGGCGCAATACCTGTCCGTTAAAAACAAACTTATTTCAGGTGATGAAGATGTGACTTTTCTTGGTGAAGACAACGAATGGCTTATTCTTTATTCCAAAAGAAAACTAGAAACCAAGCACTACAATTACCTTATTTTTGGTCACCGCCATCTACCTATGAAAGTACCTGTAGGCGAAAATGCCGAGTACGTGAATCTAGGCGACTGGATTACTTATTTTACCTTTGGCGTTTTTGATGGCGAGGATTTCGAAATCAAAAAGTATTAATTACTCGCTCTTTTCGTGTTCCTCAACATCTTTTTGCAAGTCCAGTTTTCTAAAAGTAGGCGATACGGCTCCTGTAATAAACACAGTAACCAATGTCATGCTTCCACCAAAGACTACTGCGCTCACAGTTCCCATCAGTTTAGCCGTTAAGCCACTTTCAAAAGCTCCCAATTCGTTAGAAGAGCCCACAAATATAGAATTCACAGCAGCTACGCGACCCCGCATGTGATCTGGAGTTTTCAGTTGAAGAATGGTTTGGCGTATGACTACTGAAATCCCATCAAAAACACCACTTAAAAATAAAGCGGCAACGGATAACCAAAAAATAGAGGATAGTCCAAAAACAATGATGCAAATTCCAAACGCAAAAATTGCCGATAACAGTTTCATACCCGCATTTTTTGTAAAAGGAATGTAAGCGGAGATTATTAGCATCAAAAAAGCGCCAACAGCTGGCGCAGCTCTCAAAACGCCAAATCCCTGAGGTCCTACTTTCAAAATATCCTGAGCAAAAATGGGCAACAATGCAACGGCTCCGCCAAAAAGGACTGCAATCATATCCAACGACAAAGCGCCTAAAATGGTCTTGTTGTTGAAAACAAACTTCACGCCTTCTTTCAAACTTTCCATAATGGGTTCGCCAATTTTTGGATTCAAAATTGGTTTCGTTTCAATTTGAGTCAAAGCAACTAACGCGATAAGTGAACAGGCTAAAACGATGAACATAGATCCATGAACACCAATCCAATTGATCGAAAAACCCGCAACTGCAGGCCCTAAAACAGAACTGATCTGCCAGACGGAACTACTCCAAGTCGCAGCATTTGGATATATTTTTTTAGGAACAATCAAGGCCAAAAGAGAAAATATGGTCGGACCCAGAAAAGCGCGGACCAATCCTCCTAAAAACACGAAAAAGTAAATGGAGTATAAAATAGTTTGGGTAGCAAAATCTTTTATAAAAGGAGGCCAAGTAAATAAAAATAAGCCCAAACTAATAATTGAAAATCCCAAAATACATTTGAAAAGCAAACCTTTTTTTTCCTTTTGATCTACAATGTGTCCGGCAAACAAAGCCATCGAAATGGCTGGAATGACTTCCATTAATCCGATGATTCCTAATGATAACGGATTTTTGGTTAAGCTGTACACTTCCCACTCAATAATAATAAACTGCATGGACCATCCAAAAACCATTGCAAAACGCAATAACAAAAATATATTGAATTCTCTATAGCGCAGCGCCGAGTAAGGGTCGTTTTTTTTCATAGTTTAGCAATCATTCTTTAATATCTCGCAACCGCAATTGCAAGCTTGTTTTGCCGTTCCACTCATTTTCATCAATACAATACACGGCTTGAAAAGATTTTTGATGCGTAGTCAATTCGATTTTGTTTCCTAAATTAAAACCAATTGCAGCAATGCCTTCGGAATTATTTTGTTTGACAAAAAGTTTTAAATGTTCCTCTTCTTGGCCCATAGGTTTTCCATAACCGGTATCTTTGATGTTTTTGGTCAGGAAAATTGGAGTCATATTTTGTGGTCCAAAAGGTTCAAACTGATTTAGTAGTCGGATTAATTTTGGAGTAATATTAGCAAAATCAATCTCGGCATCAACTGCAATTTCAGGCGTTAGCATATCGGGATGTATTGTTTTCTCAACTTCTTTTTCGAAAGCTTCTTTAAAGACTTGATAGTTTTCCGGAAGGAGCGTCATTCCTGCAGCATACATGTGACCGCCAAATTGTTCCAAATGTTCTGAACATGCTTCCAAGGCATTGTATACATCAAATCCTTTTACAGAACGCGCTGAAGCAGCATATTTATCGCCACTTTTAGTAAAAACAAGCGTAGGACGATAATAGGTTTCTATCAATCTTGAAGCGACAATTCCTATTACGCCTTTGTGCCAATCTTCTTGAAAAACGACGGAAGTAAAACGTTCTTTTTCATTGTTTTGCTCTATTTGTTGTAAGGCTTCTTTTGTGATTAATTTGTCTAAATCCTTTCGTTCTGAATTATATGCCTCGATTTCAGAAGCAAATTGTTGGGCTTGCTCAAAATCAAATTCGGTTAACAATTCCACCGCGTGATTCCCATGTTTAATGCGTCCTGCAGCGTTTATTCTGGGTGCGATAATAAAAACAACATCGGTAATATCTAAAACTTTCTTTTTTATTTGGTGAATGATGGCTTTGATTCCTGGCCTTGGGTTAGAATTGATGACTTGTAATCCAAAATAAGCCAGCACCCGATTTTCTCCAGTCATGGGAACGATATCAGCGGCAATGGCAGCCGATACTAAATCTAAATACGGAATCAAATCTTCGGTAGTTTGGTTTTGGTTGCGACCCAACGCTTGAATCAATTTAAAACCGATTCCACAACCACACAATTCATCATAAGGATAAGTACAATCGTCTCGTTTTGGGTCAAGAATAGCAACGGCATCGGGTAAGAATTCTCCTGGTCTGTGATGGTCACAAATGATGAAATCGATATTTTTAGCTTTGGCGTATGCCACATGATCGATCGATTTTATACCACAATCTAAAGCGATAATAAGCGAAAAACCATTGTCATCTGCAAAGTCAATTCCTTTAAATGAAATGCCGTAACCTTCGTCATACCGATCCGGAATATAGGTAGCAACATTAGGGTAATAGGTTTTTAAATAGGAAGAAACGAGCGAAACAGCAGTAGTGCCATCAACATCATAATCGCCAAAAACAAGAATATTTTCTTCGTTTTCGAT
Source organism: Flavobacterium frigidum (assembly GCF_048286795.2). NCBI lineage: Bacteria > Pseudomonadati > Bacteroidota > Flavobacteriia > Flavobacteriales > Flavobacteriaceae > Flavobacterium > Flavobacterium frigidum. The sequence goes on along the minus strand of NZ_JBLVPT020000001.1, from coordinate 444,364 downwards.
TGCTTTCTCGATGCGTTCTACGGCCTTTTCCATATCTTTCATTAAATATGGATCATGTAAATTATCTAAACTTGGACGGAAAAATGCTTTTGCTTCCTCAAAAGTGTTAATGCCACGTTGCACTAATAAAGTGGCCACAAAATCTTCTACATTTAAGGCTGTCGCCAAATGTTTCACAGTCTCCTCTGAAGGTTTTGGTTTTAAGGTCCAACGCATATTGATTTGGAATTATATAATTGTGTTTGGAATTTTGTCAGCTCGAGCGCATTCGAGACTAATTGATCTGTCTCGACTGCGCTCGACCTGAAAGAGAATTTGTATTTTTATTTCAACACTAGAGCACTTCCGTAAAAAGCGATTCCGTCCCAGCCCGTTTTCATGAAATTGCGAATATTTTGATGATCAGTCCCGTTTGGATTTCCTAAAACATCTTCAAAATAGTAAGCGCCAAAGCAAGCTAAAGTTTCTTCTGGAGTTAGTTCCTGAAGTTCCGCAAACGAAAATAATTTACAGGATCCTAAATTTTCTCCAACTGTATTGTGTTGCAAACCGTTCTCGAATGCTGTGGGAGTAAAACTGTAGTTTTCTTCAATTACAGCGATAGTTTCTGTAAAAGTGATGGATTCTGGTGTCTGCTTTAATTTTTCTAAAAAGGATTCTAAATTCATGATGTATTTGTAGGTTATTCTTCTTCTGAAAATTTACTTTTTTTAGGTTCTTTAGTTATTATTTTTCCACCTACAACCACTACAATTTCGCCTCGAGGCGCTATTTTGTCAAAATGAGCAGCGACCTCTTTAACGGTGCCACGAATATTTTCTTCGTGCAGTTTGGATAATTCCCTAGAAACTGATATTTGACGGTCTTCGCCAAAATAGGTGATGAATTCCGCTAAAGTCTTCACTAATTTATGAGGGGAAACATATAAAATCATGGTCCTTGTTTCTTCGGCTAAAGCCAAATAACGAGTTTGACGTCCTTTTTTATCAGGTAGAAATCCTTCGAAAACAAATTTATCATTGGGTAAACCACTATTGACTAAAGCAGGTACAAATGCTGTTGCACCTGGCAAACATTCTACTTCAACTCCGTTTTCAACACATGCGCGAGTCAGTAAAAAACCAGGATCTGATATCGCGGGTGTTCCCGCATCCGAAATCAAAGCTATGTTTTCCCCAGCTTTTAATCTCGAGATGAGATTCTCGACAGTTTTGTGTTCGTTGTGCATGTGATGGCTGTACATGTGCGTGCCAATTTCGAAATGCTTTAACAATTTTCCGCTCGTACGCGTATCTTCGGCAAGAATCAAATCTACTTCTTTAAGAATTCGGATGGCTCGAAAAGTCATGTCTTCGAGATTGCCAATGGGTGTAGGAACGATATATAATTTTGACATAGCTGAAATAATTTAGTAAAAATCTCCAAAAGTATCAATTCTGATCGCAATGGAAATCTAGGATATTTACAAGAATTTTTTCTCTATAATATCCATAAAACGTTCTTCATAATCTTGTTTTCCTTCCCAATTGTTGTAGTCTGGTTTCACCATTTCTTGAACAAAATCGCGGGTTTCGTAAAAGGTATTGAACGTTATCAATTGGTTTAAAACACGGTTGTAGTCTTCGCTGCTGTTACCAAAAAGGTGTTTTATAAAAGCAATACGATCATTTAGATCAATGTTGATTCCTTTGGCTAATTTTTCGTTCAAGGAAATAGCTTTTTGTTCAACAGTTTCTTCTTTTATAATTTCTTCTTTTTCCTCCTCCACAATGATTTCTTTCGAAGGGTTGATCACAGCTTCTTTAGGAGTGTCTTTAATTTCTTGGACCTTTACAAATTGAGTGTCATGGTAATTTCCACCTAATAAATCTTCAAAAGAAATTTGGACCGGTTCCTTTTTCTTTGACATTTCTTGTTCCGTTTCTGTTACGTCCTCTTGAGTTAGCTCAAAATCGGGATGGATTGAAGCGATTTCAGTGGTTATAATTATTTCTTCTTCAATTTCTTTTTCTTCCTCAACAACCATTAATTCTTCCATTTCTGGTGTTTTTACTTCAGTAAGTGCACTTACTTCTAAAGGGGTTTCGGTGTCGACTGCCGCTTCAAGTACCGTTTCCACTTCATTTATTTCTGCAGCGTGCGTGGTTTCTTCTGCCGGTATTTCGTGGATTTCTTCCGAAACAGTTGCTGCAATTATGGATTTAATTTTGGTTTGAGGCAATGCTTCTTGGTCAAAAATAGATTCGATTTTTTGTTCTAATGCGACTCCTCCAATTGTAGGCTGTACTTCGCTAAAGTGCTCCTCTATAAAGCGCAATACAGAAAGTTTCTCATACAATTTTTGAGTCTCTGAATACAATTGGTTTATGTCAGATTTATTTTTTAGCTGTAATATTCGGTGTGCAATGCTGATTAAATCGGCTTCCAATTTTTTTTTCATACTGTTGAAATTATAGCGTGTTAGGCAGGTCTGTGTCGATGGTTATTGTATATCTTCCCTAGAAAAGGAATTCTTTATGAATAAGATTTATTTTTTTAAATAAGTGCGGTCAAATACTCGATTTGATATAAATTGTATACTTTTGAAACGACGTAAAAGTATAAAATTTTTAAGTCCGTTTATCTATTACGAAGTAATAAAAGCTATTCATTTTTTAAGTCAGAAAAATACAAAATGTTTCTCGAAAATACAGTAAATCATAAAGAACAATTTGGTTGGATCGAAGTCATTTGCGGCTCCATGTTTTCGGGTAAAACTGAAGAACTGATCCGTCGTTTGAAAAGAGCACAATTTGCCAAACAAAAAGTAGAAATTTTTAAGCCGGCCATTGATACGCGCTATGACGAGGAAATGGTGGTGTCGCATGATGCTAACGAAATTCGTTCTACGCCCGTTCCCGCTGCAGCTAATATTGCTATTTTGGCGCAAGGTTGCGATGTAGTAGGCATTGATGAAGCACAGTTTTTTGATGATGAAATAGTCAAAATTTGTAACGATTTGGCGAATCAAGGAATCCGTGTGATTGTAGCTGGACTGGATATGGATTTTAAAGGAAATCCCTTTGGACCCATGCCTGCCTTAATGGCAACTGCTGAGTATGTAACTAAAGTGCATGCCGTATGTACCCGCTCCGGAAATTTAGCGAATTATAGTTTTCGTAAAACAGATAATAACAAGCTTGTCATGTTAGGCGAAACCGAAGAATACGAGCCTTTAAGTCGTGCCGCGTATTATCATGCGATGCGGAAAGATGCAGATAAAAAATGAAAATTCTCTCCCCGACCCACTCCGAAGGAGAGGGAGCTGGTGCCGAATTAAAATATAGTACGGATTAAAAATGACAAACCTTTTCAAATTTCATAATTTTGAAAGGGTTTGTCATTTTTTTTAGTTAAAGATAGATTCTAAGGTAAAATCTAGTTCTGGAAATAGTTTGCTTTGAATGGTATCTTCCTCAATTAATGGATGCATTCCTATGAATTGATTTTCTTTTAGAACATAAATAAAAACCGTTTTGTCGGCTGGGTTTACAATCCAATATTCAAGAACTCCAGCTTCTTCATACAAATCAAATTTATACTTCATTTCTTTATTGGAATTTCCGGGGGATAGAATTTCTATAACCAAATCAGGAGCGCCAATAGCGCCTCGTTCGTCTATTTTGGCATCATCGCAAATTATACACAGATCAGGTTGAACCACGGTATAAATTTCTTGGTCTAATTTCGATTTCTTTTTATCTATCAATCGAACATCAAATGGAGCAGCAAAAAGATTGCAAGGATGTGGTTTGAAAAAATTAAAAAGATGTCCATGCAGATTTCCAGAAATTCGTTGATGAGTAGTACTTGGTGCCGGACTCATCTTAAAAATTTTTCCTTTTATCAATTCCAGTTTTTCTTGAAATTGCCACGTTAAATAATCGGCATAGGAATAGGTTTTATTCAAATCTAATTGATTGATGTCCGTTATCATAAGGCTTCTTTTTTGCAAAGTTACTAAAATTTATCACTCCTGTATTTGAAGGCATTTCTACTTATTAAACACAAACAAAGAAGGCTAACCCAGAAAAAGTGAATTTTGTTATCTATAAAACTGAATCAGAAATCAACAATTTTACATCTTCTTCCTCATTCTCGCTACTGGAATATCGAGTTGTTCTCTGTATTTTGCAATGGTTCTTCTTGCGATTGGATAGCCTTTCTCTTTAAGAATTTCGGCAAGTTGATCGTCTGGAAGTGGTTTTTTCTTGTCTTCTTCTTCAATCGTATTCTGAAGGATTTTCTTGATTTCGAGTGTCGAAACATCTTCACCTTGATCGTTTTTCATAGATTCTGAGAAAAACTCTTTGATCAGTTTTGTACCATACGGTGTTTCTACATATTTACTATTGGCCACACGTGAAATGGTCGAAATGTCAAGACCTACCATATCAGCAATGTCTTTCAGGATCATTGGTTTCAGTTTGGTTTCATCACCATCTAGGAAAAATTCTTCTTGATAGTGCATAATGGCGTTCATGGTAACAAAAAGCGTTTCCTGACGTTGGCGAATGGCATCGATAAACCATTTAGCCGAATCCAGTTTTTGTTTGATAAACTGTACTGCATCTTTTTGCTGAGCCGATTTGTCGCGAGAATCCTTATACGTTTGCATCATTTCTTGATAATCCTTAGAAACATGCAGCGATGGTGCATTCCGTCCGTTCAAGGTCAATTCCAGCTCGCCTTCAACAATTCTAATAGCAAAATCAGGTACTACATTTTCAGTAACTTTATTATTTCCAGTAAAAGAACCGCCTGGTTTTGGATTCAGTTTCTCTATTTCGTGAATTGCTTTTTTAAGTTGCTCATTCGAAACATTGTATTTCTGAATTAACTTGTCGTAATGTTTTTTTGTAAATGCATCAAACTGATTTTCGATAATATCAGTGGCTAGTTCTACAGATTCTGTGGGTGTTTTGTGTTTCAATTGTAACAGCAAGCATTCTTGTAAATCTTGTGCTCCTACACCAGAAGGTTCTAGTTCATGAATGACTTGCAGCATTTTTTGCACCATCTTTTCATCGGTGTAAATGCCTTGAGTAAACGCCATGTCATCTACCATATCTGGTACGCTACGACGGATGTAACCCATATCGTCAATACTGCCAACGAGGAACTCAGCAATTTCACGCTCTTCATCATTCAGGATAAAAGTATTTAACTGATTGATTAAATCTTGGTGAAAACTTACCGGAGCAGCAAATGGTGTTTCGCGATCATCATCATCGTCATTGTAATTACTGGTTTGTGTTTTGTAATCAGGCGTTTCATCGTTGCTTAAATATTCGTCGATATTGATATCTTCAGCTTCTATTCGCTCTGATTCGGCATCATCATAATCATCATAATCTTCGTTTTCGAACTCGTCTTTCTCGTAATCCTCTTCCTCTTTTCCAGTTTCAAGAGCTGGATTTTCGTTCATTTCCTCGAGTAAACGTTGCTCAAAAGCTTGCGTAGGCAATTGAATTAACTTCATCAGCTGGATTTGCTGTGGAGATAATTTTTGGGATAATTTTAAATTTAAGAATTGCTTTAGCATTTTATATTTTTGTTGTTTTTGTTTAAGGTTTCAAGTTTCAGTTTGTTTAACTTGAAACTTGAAACTTGAAACAAATTTTTAGAATTCTGCATTCATTGGTGTTCTTGGGAAAGGAATTACGTCACGAATGTTGGTCATTCCTGTTACAAATAATACCAATCTTTCAAACCCAAGTCCAAAACCAGAGTGAACCGCCGAACCGAATCTTCGGGTATCAAGATACCACCACAATTCTTCTTCATCAATCCCTAAGGCTTTCATTTTTTCAACCAAAACATCAAAACGTTCTTCTCTTTGAGAGCCACCCACGATTTCTCCAATTCCAGGAAAAAGGATATCCATGGCGCGAACTGTTTTTCCATCTTCGTTCAAACGCATGTAAAATGCTTTGATATTTGCCGGGTAATCAAACAAGATTACTGGACATTTAAAGTGTTTCTCCACTAAATAACGCTCGTGTTCTGATTGTAAATCAGCACCCCATTCGTTAATGATATAATTGAATTTTTTCTTTTTATTTGGCGTACATTCTCTTAAAATATCAATTGCTTCCGTGTATGAAACTCGTTTAAAATTGTTCTCTAAAACAAAGTTTAATTTGTCAAGTAACGCCATTTCGCTTCTTTCAGCAACTGGTTTCGATTTCTCTTCGTCCAATAATCGTGTTTCCAAGAATTTCAAATCTTCCGGACATTTGTCCAAGGTGTATTTGATCACATATTGAATAAAATCTTCAGCCAAATCCATATTGTCATTCAAATCATTGAAAGCCACCTCTGGCTCAATCATCCAAAATTCTGCAAGGTGACGCGAAGTATTAGAGTTCTCCGCTCTAAATGTTGGTCCAAAAGTATAAATTTGACCCAAAGCCATTGCAAAAGTTTCTCCTTCCAATTGTCCAGAAACCGTTAAGTTCGTTTCTTTCCCGAAGAAATCTTCTTTATAATTTACTTTTCCGTCTTCGGTTCTTGGCGTTCCGTCAAATGGCAAAGCCGTAACTTTAAACATTTCTCCCGCACCTTCTGCATCAGATCCCGTGATAATTGGGGTGTTCACATATACAAAACCTTTCTCCTGAAAATAACTGTGAACCGCATACGATAATACAGAGCGTACTCTCATAATCGCTCCAAACATATTAGTACGAACTCTTAAATGTGCATTTTCACGCAAGAAATCTAAGCTCGGTTTGTTTTTTGGTTGTATCGGGAATTTCTCTGCATCTGAATCTCCAAGGATTTCCAGTTTAGCCACCTGAATCTCAAATTTCTGTCCGACACCTTTACTTTCCACCAACGTTCCTGTTACAGATATTGCTGCTCCAGTAGTAATTCTCTTCAACGTTTCGTCCGGCGTGTTCTCAAAATCGACAACACATTGTATATTATCAATGGTCGAACCATCGTTTAAGGCAATAAATTGATTGTTTCTAAAAGTTCTCACCCATCCTTTTGCATTTACTTCATGAAGCGTTTTTGTGCTGTTTAGTAAGTCTTTAACTTTTGTATGTCTCATTTTATGTATATAGTTGATATTAAAAATTGTCTCGTAACCGAACTGCAAATATAAATGATTTGTTTGTAATTGTCACGGTGAGAAATGATGTTATCAGGAGCTATTTCCCGCTATTCGCTTTATCTTTTACTTTTTTTCTTTAAAAAAGCAAAAGGAGTCGCTTCAAATGCAGTTCATGTAACTCCTATCTAAATAACAGCATGCTGAAGTAATCGGGGCTATAGAGTATTGGAATTGAGAAATCTCTAATTAATTAAAAATGGACTTGCTAAATATAATAGAAATTAAGGTTTAATTTTTAGCCTATTGTGCATGTTATTTTATCTTTTTAAGGTAAAATGTCCTTTCAAAATTCTACCATCTTCTAGTGCTATGGTATACCAATAGTCGTCAGAAGGCAAAGGTCGCCCATTAAAGTTTCCATCCCAACCTTGATTTAAAGGATTTAACTTGTTTATTAACTTACCATATCGATCAAAAACATGAATAACTGTTTTAGCATTAAAGGTGTTGTTGACGCCTTTTATATTCCAATAATCATTAAAACCATCTTGATTTGGTGTAAAGAAATTCGGTATTCCAAGTATTGCTATTTCTTGTAAGGCAATACCACAGCCATTCAAGTCTTTTACATAAACCGTATGGATTCCTGCACTAACATTAGTAAAAAGATTTTCTGATTGATAGTAGCTATTTTCGTCATCCAAGGCATAAACATAGTCACCTGTACCCGTTGCGATAACCTGAATACTATTTATAGAAGTAAGATCTTCAATTTTTATGTTTTCTATTTTAGCAATATTAGAGGCAGAAACTACAATTATTCTAGTTCTAGAACATCCGTCAACAGTAGTTGCTTTCACGGTATAGGTTCCCGTTTTGTCAATTGTTAAATTATATTCTGTTTCGCCACTAATTAGATTTCCGTTATAAGTCCACTCATATGTGTAATTATCTATTAATAATTCATCAACAAGGGCTGCATTGATTACTTTGGTAGGATTACTACTATTGCTGCAAAGTCGTTCCTTACCGGTCAAGTTTATTGATGGTAACGGATGAACTACAAATGGTATAGTCATAGTTGCTATACAGTTCGCATTATTTGAATTAATTACCTCCGCTCTTATATTTTGTGAGCTGGTTACAAATGGGTTGGGCAATGGACTTGAAAGTGAATTATTACTTGCATCATAATACTTTACGATCATTCCAGTTTGACCTCTCAAGATGGTATTTTGAAAGGTAGAAGTGTCAAAAGCATATTTTCCGTCTTGCTTAGTGGGATCGATTTCATCATCACAAACAATTAACATATTGGAGGGAATAGGAGAGGCTTCTGGTAAATTAGAAACCACGAATTCTAATGTTGTTTCAAAGGAACAAGCAGTTATTGAATTGTTGGCTGCCTCTACTTTAATTATTTGCGAATGAGTTACAAAAGGATTGGGTAGCGGACTTGAATAAGAATTATTATTTTCATCAAAGTATTTCAAAGTGACGTTAGTTGAACCATTCAATAATCGAGTTTGAATTGTAGAGGTGTCAAAAGCAAAAAAGCCGTCGTGGTTGTCATCACATTGTATTTCCTTAATAGGTTGCATAACTGGTATTGATTCAACATTTAATTGAATAGGAGAACCTAAACCCAAACAATCATTGTTAAGTTTACTATCAATACGAACATAAATTTTTTGAAAATTGGGATACCCTATATTTCTATAATTTACAATATCTAAAATTGTATTTTTTTCTGTTAAAGCATCATTAAAATTGCGATAGTAGGTAATGTCTAATTGTTGTCCTGTGGGAAAAAGATCTTTTATTTCCTTGTTTACACTACTAAAATCAAAACTCGAAATACCGTCTGTATTGGTACCCAAAATGGCATCATCACAAACTGTAAAATTTCTAACGAAATTAATAGGAATTTGCGTTGTAGAAATTATTAGGTTTATTGTAGCAATTTTAAAACAGCCATTGGAGTTTGAAATTCGTGCATAAACTATATCGTTATTGATTATTTGATTGCTATAATTAGTGGGATTAGTTATTGGGTTGCGATTATTTTGTGCATCAATTTGTTTTGAAAAAAAAGTGATGCTTTCGTTTGTAGCATTAGCTGTTATTTTTGGGATTGCTTCCTCTAAATTAAAAACAGTAAATCCATTAATATCATCGTCACATTGTTTTAAATCAACATTTTGATTGATAATAGGTAATGCACTCACTTGTATATTGAACGATGTTGTTGCAAAACAAATTGGATCATTTTTGTTATACATTTTTACATAAATCGTTTCTGTTTCATTGGCATTTGCATAAGCTGATGGCGCTGCAATATTTTGCGTCAAAGCAATGTCTTTGTAATAACTAAGTAAAAACTGAGTCGCTGACTGTCCCTTTAAAATTGTTGAAGATTTTTGAGTTAAATCAAATAAAACACGTCCATCAGTATCATTACCAACGCTCGTATTATCGCAAACTATATAGGTTGATATAGCAGTGGAAATTTCTGGAATAGGTCTTTCATTAACAGAAATTGAAAATGAAGTACTGCTTTTACAAGACGGATTAGCTTTGTTTGTTACTGAAGCAATTATCGTTTGTGGTAAGTAGGCTGTTGTGTTTGTGTATGTTGATGGGCTATTTATGGCTAAATTATCATTATAGTCAGAAGCGTTAACATAATAATCAACCTTATATAAATTGGGGTCTTGACCATTAAGTATTGCTGCATTTTGAGATGTCAAATCAAAAGCATGAAAACCATCATTATTGTTATCACATATTGAGATATTTTGTGGTTGAGAGGCTGTAGGAAGTTCGTAAATAACAATGTTTTTAGTTTCTGTTGTTACACCTGTATTCGATGTTGCTTTTACGGAAACGGTGTAATTTCCTATTGACGAATAAAAATGATTAGGACTGAGATCAGTGGAGGAATTGCCATCACCAAAATCCCATTGCGCAGCAATAATTTCTCGATTGCTATCTAATGAAAAAGAAGCGCTTTCGCCCAAGCAGTTATTTTGCATTTTTATGGTGACTTGAAGATTAGATGGTGTAAATTGAGGAAGACCAGCATACGAAAGTCTGCCCTTCAGGTCAACAGCTTTTAATTGAAAATTACATCCAATACCCAAAACATTAGGATTAGCAATAGCGCTTAAATAAGGGACGAGGTCGTTGGCTACATAGATTTTCCCGTCAGGAGCTAACTGCAAGGCAAGTGGGCTAGATTCCCTGTAGATTGTAGTTATTAAATTGATTTCAGAACCAGGGATATTAGCAGCTGTTAAATCATATTGATTCAGTTCATATTTCTTAGGAATATCACTTCCGGTTGTTAGGTATGCAATTTTTCCAGATTGTGAAAATTCTACACCATAAGAATTTGGTTTATTCGTAATCAATCGAGGATTAGTTACGACACCAGTTTCATTATTAAAATTAAACAGTTCAGTTAAACTGGAGGTATTAGCACAAATTAATTTATCCCCTGTTGGAGCCACTTTCATGCTACCAATGGCATCCTGAACGCCTGCTACTAATACACCAGTACTACTAATAACTGGGATAGAATTTACACCTGAGTTATCTACAAAGAATGAGTAGAAATTATTACTTCCATATCCATGAGTAATGACCCAGACTCCCTCTCCCGTTCTATTTAAAGCTGCTGTTAATTTTTCAGTAGTTGGCGCAAATAATAAAATATTTTTATTGGAAGTAACGGCTCCTAATCCTCCATTTAAAGATAAATCTACTTCAGAATATTTTATTCCTTCGCTACTCCCTTTAGTATCACAAGTAAAAATATAATAAATCGTGGAGGATTTAGGCTTTTTTACTATAATTGCTGATTGCGTGCTGGAATAACCACCTCTTAGATCGCTTCCATTTTCCATCAAGAGATGGTTTTTATTATAAACAGATACACCATCAGTATAGAATAACAATTGACCAGCACTGTTTGATATTGTTGCAGAACCTTCATAAGTAGTCTGTTTTCCATTAGTTAATGCAACTGGAGTGCCGCTGTTAAAATCCATTCCTGCACGGTCACCAAAATACCAAATATTAGCCTCGCCTTGAGCATATACTGATAGAGAAAACGAGAATAGCAAAAATGTAAAAAATTTATTCATAACATAAATCTAAAAAAGTAATTAAAAGTACATTTTATTTATGAGTTAGCGTAAAATTTGTAGGAATATTTGTTTTGTTAATTTTGTAAAAATGCTAAAATACACACAGCAGATATTAATTTTAAAATTAGTTTTATTATGTTTTAAGAGTTTACGCTATTTTAGTTCTAAGTATTTTCACTGGTAAGGAATTATAAAGTATAGTTGCAATATTAATACTCAAAGTATTGACCATTAAAGTTTTAAAATATATTTAAGTCAATCAGGAGCTGCTTCCCGCTATTCACTCTATCTTTTATCTCCTTCTTAAAAACGAGATAAAAGGATGCCGCTTCTATCGGGGCTAAGAGTCTTCAATTATCAAGTTCGTCAGTTCCAAAAAAAATGTACTTCTGTCAGATGTAAACTTGTAATGCATTCTAAGTATAATCCGGTTTAAAAACTTGATTAACCTACAAACACTTTGTATTTTTGCGGCATGAACGACAATTTTGTAACAGAATATTTTGGTATCGGAATCCAAAACGGTAAAACTCCCGAAAATTTAGGGGTTTTGTGGCGTACGGCGCAAAATTTAGGCGCCAGTTATATTTTTACAATTGGTAATCGCTATGCTAAACAAGCCTGTGATACGCACAATGCAGTCAAATCAATTCCTTATTTTCATTATGAATCGTTTGAGGATTTCTACAACAACTTACCCAAAGGCGCTCGCTTAGTAGGTGTGGAATTGGATGAAAACGCTGTTGATCTCGAAACGTTTGAACATCCACGACGTTGCGTGTATTTATTAGGTGCCGAGGATAACGGTCTATCGAAAGCAGCTATCGCAAAATGCCATCATTTGGTCAAATTCAAATCTGAGAAAAGTTTAAACGTATCTGTTGCAGGCAGTATTGTACTTTATGATAGAGGTCTTGCTAAACCAAGATCCTGATACGGTTTTTCAACTGTTCCTGAGTTCTAAGCCCAATAGCGGTAAATAAAGTAAATTATTTTTTTTGCATTAGATTAAATCGGGTACATTAGTCACTTATTAAATCATTATGAAAAATATTTTTTATAGCCTATCTTTTTTTATACTGCTCATTTCTTGTTCTAGTCCAACCTCTTATGGCGAGCCTGAAGTAAATTCCTTAGATATTCAGAAAAATTTTATAGATTGGTGGACTTATTATAATAATAATGTAATGCTCTCTAGAAATTTTATTGGCCTAGATGCTAGTTCAAAAGAAATTACCAAAGGGGAGTTTCTTAAAACATTAGCAGATGGTGGTTTTATCCCGATTCGGCTTGCATCGACCGACAAAAATATTTTTTATTATAAACTTTTTAAAATTGAGGCTACTTCCGATACAAGCATACAAGCTACGATTGCAGAGGAGGCTTTCGCCACAATGCAGAATTTTAAAAAGGAAGGGAAACCTTTTCCCGTATTTTCTTTTAAAGACCTCGACGGTAATTTGATTACTAATGAAAACCTCAAAGGGAAAATAGTAGTAATTAAATGTTGGTTCATTCATTGTGTGGCCTGTGTCGCAGAATTTCCGGAGGTAAATGAAATGGCTCTGCAATACAAAAACAGAAAAGATATCGTGTTTATAAGCTTGGCTGAAGATTCGGCGGAGCAGCTGGAGGCTTTCTTGTTAAAAAAACCATTGTTGTATTCAGTCGTTCCTAATTTGAAAAATTATATGAATAAAGCCCTTCAAGTTAATGTTTTTCCTACTCATTTTATTGTTAATAAGAATGGGGTTATCGAGAAAGTAACATCAAAATACCAAGATTTAGAGATTGCCTTAGAAAATAGTAGTAAAATAAAATAAACAAAATGAGCCCGATAGAACAGCAGGCTCATTGCTCATAAAGCTAATTATACGTTTATTTAGTTCTTTGTGGCATTGTCCAGCAAACGAGATTTTTAATAAATGGGTCTGTAAATTTTATTATTTTCATCAAGTTTTAAAATCAAATAAATCTTTAAGAAGTATAAAACGGCTTAAAAATTTTGATGTAAATAGATCATTTAAAAACTATTGTAAGTTCAAGTTATAAGTGCAACAGATAAATTAAAAACACTTGGAGTTATCCCCCAAGTGTTTAAGGTCAAAAGCCTAAATTTGTCTTGCATGAAAAAATATAAACAATTAACCGTGGAACAAAGATACCAAATCGAAGCTCTAATACAAGCTGGTTTTAATCAAACGAAAATTGCAGATCAGTTAGGTGTTCATCGCGGTACTATTGGTAGAGAACTAAAACGATCTATACCAAAAAGAGGAAGGGGTTCTGGAGAATACTGTGCTTTAAACGCACAGCGAAAAACAAGTAATCGTCATAAAGAAAAGTATAAAATAGTTTTATTAACACCTGATTTGAAGCAAGCTATCTTCGATAAAATTACCTTGGACAAATGGAGTCCGGAGTTAATTTCAGAACGTTGGAAATTAGAAGGTAAAGCAATAGTTAGTCATGAAACAATTTACAAATGGATATGGGAATCTAAGCACACCAACAGGATAGAGAATAAACCTTTTAAGACACTTTACCAAGAATTGAAACATGGTAAAAGGAGACAAAAAAGAGGGAATATAAAAGACACTCGAGGAGCAATTCTAAATCGTAAACATATAAGTGAGAGGCCAGCTGTTATTGAACAAAGAAAAAGAATCGGAGATTTAGAAGCCGATTTAATGATGGGAAAAGACCATAAATCAGCATTGCTAGTCCTTACAGATAGAACTACATTAATTACCATGATAGATAAGTTGCAGGGAAAAACATCATTAGAAGTCACACAGAAAATAATTGAAAGGCTTTCTAGATTTAACTCCAGCTACGTCAAAACAATCACTTTTGACAACGGAAAAGAGTTTGCTGGACATACTGAAATCGCAAAAATATTTAATCTAAAAACCTATTTTACAACACCATACACCTCGCAAGAAAAAGGAACTGTAGAAAATAGAATCGGTGTAATTAGAAGATTTTTTCCAAAGAAAACTGATTTACGAATTGTAACCAATGAAAGAATTAAACAAGTAGAATTATCAATTAATAACAGACCCATTAGAAAATTCAATTACCTTAGTCCTATTGAAACTCTAAATAATAAGTTTGTTGCACTTATGAGTTGAACACAGCTATAATCGCTTTATCGTTTCTAGACCATTCACTCCAAGAGCCAACGAACAGTTTTGGCATTGCTAGCCCAGCATAATCGATTGCTAAAAGAGTGTGGCATGCGGTAACGCCAGAGCCACAATGAATAATGATGTTCTCTTGTTTAATAGCTCCAAACACTTTTTGATATTGTTGTCTTAGTTCTGCTGCGGATAAAAACCGCCCATTTTGATTTAAGTTGGTAGTAAAAGGAATGTTGAATGCCCCAGGAATATGACCTGCCACTAAATCTATAGGCTCATACTCGCCGAGATATCGACTGTTTTCTCGAACATCAATAACCAAATAATTTTCGTTTTGAGAATTGTTTTCCACTTCGGTAATTGTTGCAGTTGGTAGTTTCCAATTGTCGAATGTGTAGTTTGGGATAAGCTTTGGCGTTTCTGTTTTATCATTTGTTGGAAACCCCATATTTTCGGCTTGCTGTAATCCTCCATTTAAAACTTGAACTTTTTCATGACCAATTGCTCGCAACATCCACCAAAATCGAGCTGCAGCATTGGCTCCGTTTTTATCATCATAAATGACAACGTGACTGCTATTTGTTATTCCGAACTTTGTCAACGTCTTCGCAAATTTTTCAATTTGTGGTAAAGGATGTCTTCCTCCATTTGCGAGATCCACTTTAATATCAGCCAAATCAGTATTTAAATCGACGAACAGTGCTTGGTCTAAATGTTTTGCGTTGTAATTGGCTTTAGCGTCTTTCCCATTGCTAACATCAACAAGAACTACTGCATCGTTTTTGTACAATTCCGATAACTCAGCAGCCTCAATAAGTGGTGAGAGGCGTTTTGTCGTATTTGTTATTTCGCTGTATGCCATGATTTTATTGCGGTTTTTTAAGGGATTGGTTTGTGAAGAACAGTTTGTTTATGCCTAGAAAAAATATACAGCTACGTGGTTAATCCTTATTAGTCGGTTGCTAATTTTGCGTAACCATAATTGTCAGACCAACCTGATTGTAGTGGTAGCAGTTGTCTTGTATGTGCTTCTCTTATCATACCTACTTTTTCTAATACTTTGATAGAGCCGATATTACCTGTAGCGTAACCGGCTTCAATTCGGTGCAGTTTCAAGGTGTTAAAACCAAACTCTAGGATGGCATTTACAACCTCTGTTGCGTATCCTTTATTCCAGTAAGCTGGATCAAATTTAAACCAAATTTCTGCATTGTTGTATTTAGGTTTCCCCAAATTAATTCCAATTATCCCGATACATTCTTGGCAAGTTTGTAAACAAATTGTGAAAGTAAAACTACGTGTATTTCCAGTCATCCATTTATCAAGAATGGCTTTGGTATCATTGATATTTTCTGGAATCCCTAAAGTATTGAATTGGTCTACTTCAGGAAGTGAATGTAAGGTGTGAACGTAATGAAGATCAGCTTGGATAATAGGCTTTATAAGCAGTCTTGCAGTTGATAAATTGTAGGTATTCATTTTTCTTATTTAAGAATAAATTGA
The DNA here is from genome assembly GCF_048286795.2 of Flavobacterium frigidum. Lineage (NCBI taxonomy): Bacteria > Pseudomonadati > Bacteroidota > Flavobacteriia > Flavobacteriales > Flavobacteriaceae > Flavobacterium > Flavobacterium frigidum. Next base: position 428,465 of record NZ_JBLVPT020000001.1, on the reverse strand, counting down.
GCTGACATTTTAGTATTTTCCTTTTCCCTTTCAAAAACTAGTACGATAATTGGCCATTTGTTATTTAAAAAAAAAGATTTGATTACTATTTATTCCAGGTCTCTCAACGGTTTTTTTTAGTTCATTTCCTTATTTCGCCCATTTCTTATTGTAAAATACAAACCAATTAATATAAAAGGAATACTTAAAATTTGTCCCATATTCAACTTCATGCCTTCTTCAAATGCTACTTGATTGATCTTGACAAACTCGATTAAGATTCGCATGCTGAAAATTAGCGTAATTGCTAGGCCAAAGTAAAAACCATTTCCTATTGTTATGTTTTTAGTTTTGTAGGTTATAAAGAGTAATAGAAAAATAACAAAGTAAGCAATGGCTTCATACAATTGAGCAGGATGCCTTGGTATAGTGTCAACACGTTTAAAAATAAATGCCCATGGTAATGTTGTGGGATTGCCAATCATTTCTGAGTTCATTAAGTTGGCAAGCCTTATAAACGCCGCTCCAAGTGGAGCAACAATTGCAATTAAATCTAGGATTTTGAGGTACTTGATTTTATATTTTTTTGAATATAAATAAATAGAAATAAGTAAACCTACTGTTCCTCCGTGACTGGCTAAGCCTGAGAAACCTACGAATTTATAATCCCCAGTGATCGTTTTTTTTATTGGTAAAATAATTTCGATTAGATTTTTAGAATAATAATCAAAGTCATAGAAGAAGCAGTGCCCCAATCTCGCTCCAACAAAAATCCCGATGATGCCGTATAGAAATAATGCTTCGTGTGCGCTATCATTTAAATTTTCTTTCTTATAAATTTTCTTAAGTATTGCCATGGACAACAGCAAACCCGCAGCAAATAATAGTCCGTAATATTTTATAGGGAATCCGCCTATATTGATGATTTCTGAGTCTACCTCCCAATTTATATATAATCCAATCATAATTTTTTTCTTAATGTTTTAGTATTAATTTATAGTCGTGCTGTGTAAGTTTTAGTGGTACACTATAAAACAATTGCAATTCTAATATAATACTTTTTTTAGTGCAACGTGCCGTTCTACTATTTTTGAGGTTTTTAAATCGTTTAGTTTAAAAAATTTCTCTACCCTAAACAGTTCCCTAGCCCGGATAGCAGTGAAAATCCTTCCTGTTTTTTTTAAACAGGAAGATTGCAACGCATAGCCGGAAAGAGCTCCTGATATTATTTTCTGAGTTCTAAATCATCGATGGCTACATCGCTTGGCTCAATAATGTCTATTTTAGGTTCGATGAAATCTTGCTCGTTGGCCAATGTTTTATTTAAGGTGAGTACCAAAGCTGGCAGCAACATTAAATTTGATAACATTCCAAACAGTAAGGTCAAAGAAATTAATCCACCCAATGCAATTGTTCCTCCAAAACTAGACAGCATAAAGACAGAGAACCCAAAGAACAACACGATCGAAGTATAGAACATGCTCAAGCCAGCATCTGTAAATGTTGCATAAACAGATTTGCGTATTTTCCAGTTGTTTTTCTTTAATTCTTCTCGGTATTGCGATAGGAAGCGCACGGTGTCATCTACAGAGAGTCCAAATGCAATTCCGAAAACCAATATCGTAGACGGTTTCAAGGGAATATCTAGAAAGCCCATGATTCCGGCGGTTAACATTAACGGTAATAGATTAGGAATGATAGAAACCAATACCATTTTGAACGAACGGAACATAAATGCTATTAAAAGTGCCGTCAGTAAAAAGGCAAAAGCTAGTGACGAAAGTAAATTGTTGAGCAAGTATCCTGTTCCTTTCTGGAAAACGAGTGCTTTGCCCGTAATGGTTACTTTGTACTGATTTGTTGGGAAAAGTTTATTTGCTTTTTTGCGAATTTCAGCTTCAATTTTGGCAATTTTATCGCCGCTTTCATCACGCATAAATGTTGTAATTCGGGCAAATTGTCCTGTAGAATCCACATAGCTTTTCATTAAGTTGTCCTTTGAATTTTTAGCCGCATTTTTTGCGTAGGACAAGATAAAGGACTGCTCCTGTGAAGTGGGTAAATCGTAGTATTCTGGTTTTCCGTTGTAGTACGCTTGCTTAGAATACTTAACTATATTCACGATAGAAATCGGTTTTGAAAGCTCAGGAATTTCATCAATAGCTTCCTCTAGTTCGTCCATTCGCCTGAGGGTAGACAACTTCATAACTCCTTTTTTGCGCTTGGTGTCAATCATGATTTCTAGTGGCATTACGCCATCAAACTCTTTTTCGAAGAAAACTATGTCTTCAAAAAAGGCCTCTTTTTTTGGCATGTCTTCTATCAAACTACCAGAAATACGCATTTCATAAATTCCGATGATACTAATGACTAGCAGTACAATGGACACTACATAAATGGTAAAGCGATTGTATTTTATGTTTCTCAGAATCCATCCCATAAAAGCCTTTACATAATCGCGATCCAAGTGTTCGATATGGCGTTCTTTGGGTGCTGGAATGTAACTATGAAAAATAGGAATCACAATAATGCACAAAAAGAAAAGTGCCATGATATTGATGGATGTAACCACTCCAAATTCTAATAACAATTGATTGTTTGAAGCCACAAACGTAGCAAAACCAATAGCTGTCGTTAAATTCGTCATTAAGGTTGCCATTCCCACTTTAGTAGTAACGCGTTGCAAAGCTTTGGCTTTGTTGCGGTGAATTTTATATTCCTGATGGTATTTATTGGTCAAGAAAATACAATTTGGAATTCCAATAACAATGATTAAAGAAGGTACTAAAGCGGTTAAAACGGTGATTTCATAATTCAGTAATCCTAAAAATCCAAAGGACCACATGACACCAATAATGACAATAATCAATGAAATTAAAGTGGCTCTAAAACTTCTAAAAAAGAAAAAGAAAAGCAAGGAGGTGACGAGAAGGGAAGCGCCAATAAAGATGCTAATTTCGTCTGTGATGGTTTTTGCATTTAGTGTTCGAATGTAAGGCATTCCGGAAACACGCAGGTCGATTCCGGTTTCTTTTTCGAATGTTTCAACCGCTGGAACGAGTTTGTCTAAAATGAAATCCTTACGTGCAGCAGTATTGACAATTTCCTTGTCCATGTAAACCGCAGAACGAATGCTTCCTGATTTTTTATTAAAAAGCAATCCTTCGTAAAAAGGCAGGTCATTAAAAAGTTCTTTTCTTATTTTTTGGAGATACGCTTTGTTAACGGTTTTGATTTGGTCTACGAACGGAACCAATTCAAAGGTTTCAAGCGAGTCGTTTTTTTGTAATTTCTTTAAATCATTAAGCGACACAATTAGATCAACAGCAGGATCTGCTTTGATTGAGTTCATTAGCTTGCTCCATGAGGCGAAGGCTTCTGGAGTAAAAATGGCGTTGTCTTTTACCCCAATAATAACTAAATTTCCTTCTTCACCAAATTTATTCAAAAAGGCATTATACTCAATATTGACACTATTATCCTCAGGTAATAAATTAGCTTCTGTAAAAGTAAAATGGATATTTTTCCATTGCAAGGCTAAAAGAGCTGTTATCGCAATAATTATGGACAACATTAAAATCCTATTTCTAAGGACAACTCGGGCTATTAACTCCCAAAATCCTAAACTAAACCACTTGATCATATTTCCTATTTATCGGTGGTAAAGGTAATTAAAACCGCTATAAATCACCGATTTTCAGTTTAAGTTTTTGTTGTGTAACAGTGGTATTTGCTGGAGTTTTTTATTTTACAATTAAATAATTTTGTGGTATATAAATTATACATTTGGAATCTGCATCTTTGTTAGATTAGAAAAGGGATCGAATAGACTATAATAAATATGAAAAAGTATAAAAATACAGTATTTTACTTATTGATTACGGGTGGTTTTACTGCTTTAATGTACTGGATTATCACCAAGGGGAAAAAGTTAGAGGCGAGCGAAATAATAGTAACGCCTGAAAGTGGGAAAGGGTCTTGGGGCGATTTTATAACCTCCATGCAACACAATTTTCAAGATCCGTTAGCCATACTTTTAGCACAAATAATTACTATTATTCTTGTTGCTCGCGTATTTGGTTGGATTTTCAAAAAAATTGGTCAGCCCTCAGTAATTGGCGAAATAATCGCTGGTATTGTACTTGGTCCTTCCTTATTGGGTCTCTATTTTCCAGAATTTTCGGGAGCTTTGTTTCCTGCAGCATCCTTGGGAAATTTGAAATTTTTGAGTCAGATCGGGTTAATCCTTTTTATGTTTGTTATAGGAATGGAACTTGATTTAAAAGTTCTGAAAAATAAAGCGAACGAAGCCGTTGTGATTAGCCATGCAAGTATAGTCATTCCTTTTGCACTGGGAATAGGACTGGCGTATTATGTGTACAATCAGTTTGCCCCAGAGGGAGTTAAGTTCTTGTCTTTCAGTTTGTTCATGGGAATTGCTTTGAGCATAACTGCTTTTCCAGTTTTGGCAAGAATTGTGCAGGAACGTGGCATTCATAAAACAAAATTAGGAGCAATAGTAATTACTTGCGCTGCCGCAGATGATATTACGGCTTGGTGTATTCTGGCAGTGGTAATTGCCATTGTAAAAGCGGGGACATTTGTGAGCTCGTTGTATATAATCATGCTTGCTATTCTGTACGTTGCAGCGATGATTTATATTGTAAAACCATTTCTAAAAAGGATTGGAGATTTATATGGATCAAAAGACAGCATCGTAAAACCAGTTGTTGCCATCTTTTTTTTGGTGCTCATTATGTCCTCTTATGCTACAGAGGTGATTGGAATTCACGCGTTGTTTGGAGCTTTTATGGCTGGAGCAATTATGCCCGATGTTCCAAAATTCAGAACGATATTTATAGAAAAAGTAGAGGATGTGGCTTTGATACTTTTACTGCCTCTGTTTTTTGTATTTACCGGTTTAAAAACAGAAATTGGTCTTATTAACGATCCGTACCTATGGAAAGTCACTGGTTTTATTATTTTGGTTGCTGTAGTAGGGAAATTTTTAGGAAGTGCTCTGGCCGCACGATTTGTGGGTCAAAGCTGGCGCGATAGTTTAACAATTGGCGCTTTGATGAACACGAGAGGTTTAATGGAATTGATCGTACTAAACATTGGTTTAGAACTCAAAGTGTTAACTCCAGAGGTGTTTACCATGATGGTCATTATGGCGTTAGTAACCACTTTTATGACTGGTCCTGCATTGGATTTAATTAATTATATTTTCAAAACAAAAGACGGTGTTGAAATTTTGGAAGCATCAAATGCAAATAAATACCGCATTTTAATTTCGTTTGGAAATAACGAAAAAGGAAAATCTCTGCTGCGATTGGCCCATAGTTTTATTAAAAAGCAAAAAAACACCTCAAGTATTACCGTAATGCACTTGTCCTTGAGTGATGAGGTGCATACCTTTAATTTAGAAGACAAAGAAAAAAACAGTTTTTATCCTATTGTAGAAGAATCACAGCTGCTAGAACAGGATATAACGACTATTTTTAAAGCCACAATGGATATTGAAACTGAAATTGCAGATGTAGCCAATCAAGGCGATTATGATTTGCTATTAGTAGGTTTAGGAAAATCAATTTTTGAAGGTACCATTCTAGGGAAAGTAATTGGTTTTACAACCCGCATCATCAATCCAGATCGTTTAATCGATAAGTTTACGGGTAAAGAGGGCTTGTTTGAGAATTCTCCTTTTGATGAAAGAACCAGACAAATTATTTCTAAAACCAAAATGCCAATCGGGATTTTAATCGACAAAGATTTGCAGCAAGTCAAGCATGTTTTTATTCCAATTTTCAGTCCTGAAGACTCTTTTGTAATTGATTATATTCAGAAATTAGTCTACAACAATAATTCAAAAATCGTTATTTTGGATGTCAATAGGCATGTCGATACCAATTTTGTAATGAAAAGTGCTATCGATTCTTTGGAACAAAAATACCCGAATAATATCAGTTTAATCACTGATAAAATCATCAAAAAAGAATTCTTAGCGCAACAAGATTTAATGTTGATTAGTCTCGAAAGTTGGAAAGTATTAGTAGATTCTAGAAGTATTTGGCTGAGTGGTGTTCCATCTGTATTAATATTAAAACAGTAGTATGAACTGGATTTTGTTGATTATTGGAGGTCTTTTTGAAATAGGTTTTGCTACCTGTTTAGGCAAAGCCAAAGAGAGTACTGGTATGACAGCAAGCTTGTGGTTAGCAGGTTTTTTAGTGTGTTTGACAATCAGTATGTTTTTGCTGTACAAAGCGACACAAACCTTGCCCATAGGAACCGCTTATGCAGTTTGGACCGGAATTGGCGCAGTGGGAACTGTGCTAGTTGGAATTTTTGTATTCAAAGAACCAGCTGATTTTTGGAGACTGTTTTTTATCACCACCTTAATCAGTTCTATTATTGGATTGAAATTCGTGTCGAGTCAGTAGCGAGATAGGAAATCAGAAGGTTTTAAAAAAAGGCTATAAGCTAAAGATTCACAGTCGCCTTAGTGTATTGTTTTAATTTAGTAGTAGCTTTTATGTTTTGATGATTTGGACTGCATGAATGTCCATTTGTGCCATGCTTCGTTTTATAACCAATAAATAAATAATACTAATAAAATCATGATTTTAACCACAACCAACACTATCGAAGATTATAAAATCCTTGAGTACAACGGAATAGTTTCTGGAACTGCTGTAAATATGCAAAAAATGGGATTGACATTTAACATGCAAAAATACTACGCAGGAATTAGTGAAAGCATCTTAGAGATTAAAGAGCAGGCTTTTACTAATTTAAAAGAAAACGCAACAAAGTTGAACGCTAATGCAGTTGTCGGAATCCAAGTAGATGTAGAGCTTAAAAGTAGTGAAGGATTAATTGCAGTAATGATAACTGGAACTGCAGTTAGCATTGTAAAACGGTAATTAAAAGCAAATTATTTTTTTACGAGAGTTGCTGGTTTCAGTTCTATTTTTATTTTATTAATCAGAGATTAGTCATTGTAATACTAGTTTTTAATTACATTCAACCATAAAAAACCCGTCCAATTACAATAACGGGACGGGTTTCAGATATGCGTTGAAGTAGTTTTATACCTTCATGATTTCGGCTTCTTTCACCACCAAAAGTTCGTCTATTTTACGGATGAAAGCGTTGGTTAAGTTTTGCACTTCATCTTCGGCAGTTTTGCAAATATCCTCGGATGTTCCGTCTTTTTCAAGTTTTTTAATTTCTGTATTGGCATCTTTCCTTGCATTTCTGATACCTACTTTAGCATCTTCAGCTTCTACTTTGGCTTGTTTGGCAAGGTCGCGACGACGTTCTTCTGTCAAAGCAGGAACACTAATGATAATTACATCGCCATTATTCATCGGGTTAAAACCAATATTGGCGACCATAATCGCTTTTTCAATTACATGTAGCATGTTTTTCTCAAAAGGCTGTAACGTAATTGTTCTGGCATCGGGAACGCTAATTTTTGATACTTGCGAAAGTGGTGTTGCAGATCCATAATAATCTACAAAAACGCTTCCAAGCATTGCCGGTGATGCTTTTCCGGCACGAATATTTAAAAATTCTTTTTCTAAATGCGCAATAGAACCCGTCATGGATTCTTTAGTACTATCTAATATAAATTCAATTTCTTCAGTCATAATTTAGATCTTTGTATTATCAGATATTAAACTGTCAAACAGTCTAACCATTCTATTATATATTTACTACTGTTCCTATATTTTCTCCTTCACAAATTTTCAGCAAGTTTCCTATTTTATTCATATCAAAAACTACGATCGGTAATTTGTTTTCTTGGCTCAATGTAAACGCTGTGGTGTCCATTACATTTAAACCTTTTTTGAGTACATCTTCAAAAGAAATAAAATCGAATTTCACTGCCGATTCATTTTTTTCTGGATCACAATCATACACACCATCTACGCGCGTTCCTTTTAAAATAACATCTGCATTAATTTCTATTCCACGCAATACAGCGGCGGTGTCTGTTGTAAAATAAGGATTTCCGGTTCCGGCTCCAAAAATCACAATTCTGCCTTTTTCAAGATGACGATCGGCTCTTCTCTTGATGTATGGTTCTGCGATAGATTCCATTTTCAAGGCCGTTTGCAAACGCGTTTTCATTCCCTTTTCTTCTAATGAACCTTGTAATGCCATTCCGTTGATAACGGTTGCTAACATTCCCATATAATCGCCTTGCACGCGATCCATTCCTGAACTAGCTCCGGCAACTCCTCTAAAAATATTTCCACCACCTATAACAATGGCTATTTCTACTCCTTTATCATGGATTTGCTTTATTTCGTCAGCATATTCGGCAAGTCGTTTTGGATCGATTCCGTATTGTAAGTCGCCCATTAAAGCCTCTCCACTTAATTTTAGAAGAATTCTTTTATATTTCATGTGTGTGTTGCGTTGATTCGTGCAAATATAGAATTTTCTTTTTTTCTAAAATACTGTTGCATAAATTTTATAAACTTAGTTTTTCGAACGATTTTTTTGCGGCTTCATAGCCAATATTAAAAACGGCATTCATCTTTGTTTTATTAGTCTCGAAGGTACTGTATAAGCACAAATCTTTTGGTTCAATAACCCAGTCGCAAATATTAAATTTTTGTACGTTTGAATTTGCCGAAAGAATATCAAAAGCTCGGGTAGTTACTGCTTTAATGGAGCTTAAATCTTTGGCTTCAATTTTTTGAATCGGACTCACATAAACGCCTATGACAGTATCACATTGTCCTTGAAGAATATCAGTAGGAAAATGATTCAATATTCCACCGTCACTGTATATTTTTCCATTAATTTCATAAGGAGATAATATTCCAGGAAATGCTGAAGAAGCTAAAATAGCATCGATAATTTTTGTTTGATTATCAAATATTTTTAATTTTCCTCGCACCATATCAGTTGCAGTAATGTGAATCGGGATTTTCAAATCAGCTAATGTGGCATCTTTAAAAATAGTATGAAAATAAGGCTTGAAGGATTCAGAATCTATTAAACCTGCTTTTTTAAAGGTTAAATGTTTCCAATGAAAAAGATATATCGATTTGAAAAATTCCAAGATTTCTTCGGGAGTTTTCCCCCAAGCATACATTGTTCCTACAATCGAACCTGCACTGGTGCCAGCAATTTGAGATGGACGAATGTTTTGTTCTTCTAAAAATTTAATCACTCCGGCATGGGCTATGCCTTTCGATCCCCCGCCTGAAAGTACTAACCCTATCGATTTTGTTTTTAAATCCATTTTTATTATTTGTTATAAAATTACTCTTTTTGCTGAATTGAAAGCGTCATCCCTTCGATTACCACGTTATTTTTATGGTAACTTTGTTTAAAAGAATAATTCATTATGAAAACTCCAGTAGCTAAAGCCTTGTTTAATAGTCACTCCTATCTAGAATATAGAAAATTAGTTTCCGATTTGTTGCTTGAAGGAAAATCAACAGGTAGCGAACAATCAGATGACTTAACCCATTACAGTGAGTTGAATGATACCCGAATGAATCGTCTTGATAAAACAATGATAATTACGGATGAAAACATCCAGCAACTAAAGAATTTAAGAGGAGAATATATTTGGTTAGTTATCTCTGAGGGATGGTGTGGCGATGCTGCGCAACTCTTACCGATTATAAACAAAATGGCTGTTGATTCTGGCAAAATAGAGTTAAAAATTGTTCTGCGGGATGAAAATGAGGAGTTGATGAAATTGTTTTTAACGAATAAAAAGAAATCAATTCCAATAGTTATTGTGGTCGATAAAGCAACGGGAGGTGTTCTTGGAAAATGGGGACCAAGACCCAAAGGTGCTACCGATTTAATCACAGATTATAAAAATGAGTTTGGCACCATTGATGAAACTGCAAAAGCTAATTTGCAATTATGGTATTTGCACAATAAGGGATTAAGTACTCAGGGTGAGTTGATTAACTTGATGCTTAGTTTGGATAAATAGTATAAAAAATATCCAAGACGACGCTATATTGAGGCTTAAAATGGTTTAAAACAGAGTGGCAATTGCGCATTTACGGAACAAAATATCGAAAAGTATTGATGCTGAAGTATTGATTTTATTAGAGTTTTTAGCCAAAACATATTTTTTCATTATTTTTAATGTTATATTAAAAAATATTTGTAACTTTCTGATTGCCAACCAAGTCTATTGTTAATTTGCTTTTTTTATTGGTGTTTCATTATTGTTTAACAACTTAAAAAACATCACTATGAAAAATCGATTTGAAAAGATTTATGACTATCTGTCACGATTCTTATTTGGAGGAAAGCCGTTCGCTCATTATTAAATTGCGGGCAAATGCTCATTAATGTATAAGAGCATGGAGTAAAATTACTTTAACATTAGAGAAAACACATCGCAAATTCATTTTACAATTGAATTCGTCATGTGTTTTTGCTTTTACAGCAATCAAATAAAAAATATATTGAGCTATTATTTTTTGATGGCAGATCGTACATTAGAAAATGTATCATTAAATTTACTATACATCCCCAGTTTATTCAGTATGAATTCCTAGAACAGTGAGCTTTTATAATATAGACTTAGCCCTGCTTTACCATTCAATCCATCAGTAAAGAAACAAGATACGTAACCGTTGCTATTCGCCTCCAGTTTACCTTTTAGCAGTATCGAAACTTCAAATTGCGAAAAAGCATTCAATAGAAATATTACTAGTCAATACCTAAAATTATTCTTTACTTTGGGTTAGACTTTCTTCAAATGCAAGAACATCCACACCATTTATTACATTATAATCGCCTATTTTGGTTCGGCGTAAAGCGGTTAAATGAGAACCGGATTGCATGGCTTTACCAAAATCAAAAGCAAGGGAACGAATGTAAGTCCCTTTACTGCAAACGACTCTAAAATCAATTTCAGGAAGTGCTATTCGATTAATCTCAAATTCGTGAATCGTTGTTTTTCTGCTCGCAATTTCAACGCTTTCTCCGGCTCTAGCATGCTCATACAAGCGAACGCCATCTTTCTTAATCGCCGAAAAAATAGGAGGTACTTGATCTATTTCGCCTAAAAATTGTTTCACAGTCTCCTGGATTAAGGCTTCGTTGATATGTGCAACGGGGAAAGTCTGATCGATTTCGGTTTCTAAATCATACGAAGGTGTCGTAGCTCCTATATAGAAAGTTCCCGTATACTCTTTGGCTTGACCTTGAAGCTCTGTAATTCTTTTGGTAAATTTTCCGGTGCATACTAATAATAATCCTGTTGCCAATGGATCTAACGTTCCTGCGTGGCCAATCTTAAATTTTTTTGGCAAACCTACTTTGTTTATCAAAGCATATTTAAGCTTGTTTACCGCTTGAAAAGAAGTAAAATGCAAAGGTTTGTCAATTAATAAAATTTGACCTTCTAGGTACTCATCAGCTGTTTTCAATAGAGATTATTTTAAATATATAAAGTAGATCAACAAAAAAGTCCCCACTATTATGCGGTACCAGCCCCATGGTTTGAAACCGTATTTTTTAATAATTTCGATAAAGAATTTTATAGCTATAATGGCAACAATAAAAGCAACTACGTTCCCTATCATGAACAATTTAATGTTTTCATTAGATTTTAAAATTAATTCGTAACCTTTAAGTTGAGATCTTTCGTAGGTTTTCAGGAATACGGAATAACAAGTAACAGCCATCATGGTAGGAACCGCTAAAAAGAAAGAGAATTCCGCCGCAGCATGACGGGTTAATCCTTGCTGCATGCCACCTATAATAGAAGCTGCTGAACGACTTGTTCCTGGCATCATGGCCAAACATTGCCAAAAACCAATGATTACTGCTTTTTTAACCGTGATATCTTCTTCTTTGCTGACGGTTGGATTTTGAAAGTAATTATCAATAAATAACAAAACAATTCCGCCCAAGATTAATACTATTGCAATAGGAATAGGATTGCCAAGAACGGCTTCAATTTTATCGTCGAATAATTTCCCTAAAACGAGAGCAGGAATGACAGCACAAATCAGTTTGATGTAAAAAGTAATCGCAACATTTTTTGTAGAGAAATCGAAAAATTTCTTCCAATACAGAGCAACTACGGCCAATATGGCTCCAAATTGGATAGAAACTTGAAACAGTTTCACAAAATCGTCCTCTTGAATTCCAAAATAAGAGCTTAAAAAAACCATGTGTGCCGTGGAGGAAACAGGAAGGTATTCTGTTAATCCTTCGATTATAGCAATTAAAAAGGCTTGTAATGTGTTCATTTATCCTTTTTTGGGATTCTTAAGAATGGCATAAACGGTAATGCCAAACCCGATTAAAACAGTTGTTGGCGCCAATCGAATTCTGCGAAAGTTAAAGATATCTTCATTAAAAACAGTCGGATCTTCACTTCCTCCGCCAGCCATGAGGATAAATCCCAAGGTAATTACTCCAATCCCAATTAAAAGAATTTTATAATTTATTTTGTCAAAAAGGAATTCGGGTTTTTGTTCGTTGTCTTTCATATATGCTGAATTTAGTTCAAAATTTTAAAATGCTGAATGATACTTTTTTTTTTAATCTTAGATTAATAAAGATCGTCTGTTCTTAAGTTCAAGAAACGTTGTGTAGCAAAGTAGGTACTTAACCAAGTAATCAATATTCCAATTCCTAAAACCGCTACTAACACTAATCCTATCAAAGCTTTGTCTTCTAATATTCCCAAATTTGGAAAGCTGGTTTCCACATAAATCAATACACCAATTAACGCTAAAACAGCCAGTCCTGCCCCAATCATCCCTAGTTTTATGCTGCGCATCACGAAAGGTTTTCTAATAAAAGATTTAGTAGCTCCTACCATTTGCATCGTTTTTATGATGAATCGGTTGGAATGAATCGATAATCGCAATGAACTATTGATAAGTAATACGGCAATCACAGCAAGAAAACCGCTGATTATTAAAATCCACATACTTACTTTTTTGATGTTGTCGTTGACTAGATTAACCAATTGTTTGTCATACACAATATCTGAGATCATGGTGTTTTTACGCAACCCAGTTTCAATTTTTGTAATACTATCTTTAATTACATAATCTCCTTTTAAGTGAATGTCATACGAGTTTTGCAGTGGATTTTCTCCCAGAAATGTCATGAAATCTTCACCTATAATATCGGTATGTTCCTTGGCAGCAGCTTCTTTAGTAACGTACTTGTAGTTTTTCACAAAAGAGCTTGATTTAAGTTCTGTGCCAAAATTTTTCATAATACTGTCATTCGCTTCATTTTTAAAAAAAACAGTCATGGCAATATTCTCTTTAAAATCGTTAGCCAATTTTTTAGAATTAATGATAAAAAGTCCCAATATTCCTAGTAGAAATAAAACTAAAAATACACTTAATACTACTGAAAAATAAGAGGAAATTAAACGGCGTTTTTGAAAATTATCAAAGGAAGAACTCATAGTTTACTGAAATTATTGGGTAAAAATAATAAAGAATTTCTTTATTTAAAGTTAATAACGCTCAAAGTTTTAACTTTCGTACAATAAACGTAAATTTGGCACCGTAAAATAATCCTTTTAGGAAAAAATTAAAGCAACTGATTTTGTCAGTTCCGCTAAACCAATAATAGGACTGGAGCATGCGATAACATGACGACATAAAACGATACAAAATAGAATGAAATACAATCCAAATGAAATTGATGCCAAATGGCAAAAATACTGGCAAGAAAACCAAACGTTCAAAGCCGAAAACAACGCTGATAAGCCTAAATATTACGTACTAGACATGTTTCCTTATCCATCTGGAGCGGGTTTACACGTAGGGCATCCGCTAGGGTATATTGCCTCTGATGTGTTTGCTAGGTACAAAAGACACCAAGGGTTTAATGTATTGCACCCTATGGGTTACGACAGTTTTGGGTTGCCTGCAGAGCAATACGCCATTCAAACCGGTCAGCGTCCTGAAGATACAACATCGGTAAATATTGACGGTGGAGTGGACAAAGAAGGAAACCAAATTGCAGGGTACCGTAAACAGTTGGATAAAATAGGATTCTCTTTTGATTGGAGTCGTGAAGTCCGTACTTCAAATCCTGATTATTACAAGCACACACAATGGATTTTTATCCAATTATTCAATTCTTGGTACAATAAAAATAGCGATAAAGCAGAGGATATTTCAACCCTAATTGCCTTATTTGAAAAAGAAGGTAATGCAACTGTGAATGCAGTTTGCGATGAAAATATAGATTCTTTTACTGCCAATGAATGGAACGCTTTCGCAAAAGATACTCAGGAGAAAATCCTCTTGCAATACCGATTGACGTATTTAGCGGAGACAGAAGTAAACTGGTGTCCGGGATTAGGAACGGTTTTGGCCAATGATGAAATTGTCAACGGAGTTTCAGAACGTGGCGGATTTACAGTAGTTCGCAAGAAAATGACCCAATGGAGCATGCGCATTTCGGCTTATGCGGAACGCTTGTTGCAAGGTTTAAATGATATCGACTGGAGCGAAAGTATAAAAGAAAGTCAAAGAAACTGGATTGGGAAAAGTGTAGGGGCATCAATTACATTTTATATCCTCCCCCCAGCCCCCTCCAAAGGAGTGGGAGTTGAGCCGGGTTATATGACAGGTGATTTTCAAAACGCAAAAAACCTATTGGCAAATGCCAAGGAAATGCGAAAAGAACCAACATTTGCTGAAACGATGTTGTGGGATGCTGTTCGAAATAAAAAATTAGATGGAAAATTTAGAAGACAACATTTAATTGGAAATTATATTGTCGATTTTGTTTGCTTAGAAAGTAGATTAGTTGTTGAAGTTGATGGAGATTATCACAATACACCTGAACAAATTGAACTTGACAACGCAAGAACTTTAGAACTAGAACAAAAATATCTTTTTAAAGTTATCCGATTTACGAATGAAGAAGTAAAAAATGATATTGATTCTGTTTTATCAAAAATTAAAACAGAATTAAATAGTAGGAAAACTTTAGGCACAATTAATCAGGGCTCAACTCCCTCACCTTCGGGGAGGGTTGGGGTGGGGATTTTCACAACGAGACCCGATACTATTTTTGGAGTTACGTTTATGACCTTGGCTCCGGAACACGAATTGGTTTCTCAAATCACCACTGCGGAACAAAAAGCAGAAGTGGATGCCTATATCGAAAAAACCTCAAAACGTTCTGAGCGAGAACGTATGGCCGATGTAAAAACAATTTCGGGAGTATTTACAGGAGCTTTTGCAGAACATCCGTTTACGAAAGAACCAATTCCAGTTTGGATTGGAGATTATGTTTTGGCAGGCTACGGAACAGGTGCGGTTATGGCGGTTCCTTGTGGCGACGAAAGAGATTATGCTTTTGCGAATTTCTTTAAAGGGCAAAACGGAATGCCAGCTATCAAAAATATCTTCCTCCCCAACCCCTCCAAAGGAGGGACTTTGGAAGTAAATAAACCAGAATCAGGCTCCCCTCCTTTGGAGGGGTTGGGGGAGGAAAGCGCTTTTACAGCCAAAGAAGGATTTCAATTAGTAGATTCTGATTTTTTAAATGGTTTAGATTATAAAAAAGGAACTCAAAAAGTAATTGAGGAACTAGAAAAAATAAACCAAGGAAAAGGGAAAATCAATTACCGTTTGCGTGATGCAGTTTTCTCTCGCCAGCGTTATTGGGGAGAGCCTTTCCCGGTGTATTATGTGAATGGCTTGCCGCAAATGATTGATGCGCAACATTTACCTATCATTTTACCCGAAGTAGAGAAATATTTACCAACCGAAGACGGTCTACCGCCTTTAGGAAACGCTGCAGTTTGGGCTTGGGACAGTGTAAATAATAAAGTGGTTTCAAACGAGCTTCTCTCCCCTCCTTCGGAGGGGTTGGGGGAGGAAACTATTTTTCCTCTTGAATTGAACACCATGCCAGGTTGGGCGGGAAGTTCATATTACTGGATGCGTTATATGGATGCGCACAACGAAACCGAATTTGCAAGCCAAGAAGCGCTAGCCTATTGGGAAAGTGTCGATTTATACATTGGCGGAAGCGAACATGCAACCGGCCACTTGTTGTACTCTCGTTTTTGGAACAAATTCCTAAAAGATAAAGGTTTTGCACCAACTGAAGAACCGTTCAAAAAATTGATCAATCAAGGGATGATTTTGGGAACGAGTGCGTTTGTGTATAGACTTGCAGTTACTAGTGTTACGGGGCAAAGTAGTTTGGATGTAATTGGAAATGTTAAGAATATTTATATTTCATATTTTTATATAAAAGAAATAAGTAAGTTTTTCGCAAATATTGATGATAGAGACCAAGTGTCTGTAGATGTTAAACCAGATGGATTTTACTATAATCATTATAAAATTGACAACAATATTTTTGATGGGTTAAGTAAAAATATATTTAAGAGCTTAAAATCGAATGTTGATTCTATTAGACTATACGAAGATTCTTTTGACAAATTACACGCTGATGTTTCGATGGTTAATTCATCTGATGAGCTAGATATTGAAAGATTCAAAAGTTGGAGAGAAGATTATGCTGATGCCGAATTTATCTTAGACGAAAACGGAAAATATATCGTTGGTCGCGAGGTTGAAAAAATGTCGAAATCCAAATACAATGTAGTTACTCCAGATGCTATTTGTAACGAGTACGGAGCCGATACCTTACGTTTGTATGAAATGTTCTTAGGGCCATTGGAACAAGCGAAACCTTGGAACACGGCAGGAATTTCGGGAGTTTTTGGTTTCTTGAAAAAATTATGGCGTTTGTATTTTGATGAAAATGGTTTGATTGTTACCGATGACGCACCAACGAAAGACAACTTAAAATCATTACACAAAACCATCAAGAAAGTAGCTGAGGATATTGAAGGATTCTCTTTCAACACTTCGGTTTCACAGTTTATGATTTGTGTGAATGAATTGTCTACTCAAAACTGTCATTCTCGTGCCATCTTAGAACCATTGGCAATTGTGATTTCGCCGTATGCACCACATATCGCTGAGGAATTATGGTCTTTGTTAGGGAATACAGGTTCTATTGCAACGGTGCCTTTCCCAGTTTTTGATCCAAAACATTTGGTAGAAAGTGATAAAGAATATCCAGTTTCATTCAACGGGAAAATGCGTTTTACCATGGTTTTACCTTTGGATTTAACCGCAGCACAAATCGAGGAAATTGTCATGAAAGACGAAAGAACAATCAAACAACTAGACGGTAAAACACCAAACAAGGTGATTATCGTTCCGGGGAAAATAATTAACTTAGTGGGATAGTAAAAGGAATCAATTTCAATGGCAATGACAATGTCAATGAAAATAATGAATAGAAGAATAAGTAAAAAATTCCAAACTCTAATGACAATATGTTATTTGGAGTTTGGAATTTTTTATTGCTATTGCTATTGAAATTGTTATTGCCATTGAATTCAGTCAATTAATTTTTTTATTAAAATTTTTATTTCTGTTGTAACATTTTAATAGTTCTCGTATCCAAAGGGCGGATCCGATTAATTATCAACTTAAAACTATTAAAAATGAAAAAGTATATCTTCGTAGTTACCGCACTATTATTTTCAGCATTATGTTTAAATGTATTTGGGCAGACAAAATCGTATCCGTTTGAAGTTATAAAAACAGGAAAAGGAAAACAAGCTATAATCTTCCTGCCTGGTTGTGCCAGTTCTGGAGACGTCTGGAATGAAACAAAATCTAATTTTGAAAAAGATTTTACTTGTTATACATTTACTATGGCAGGTTTTGCGGGAGTTAAACCACAGCCGAATGCTTCATTTACAAATTGGGAAACAGAGATTGTCAATTATATAAAAGCCTATAAAATTGAAAAACCAATTATAGTGGGTCATAGCATGGGTGGCGGACTTGCACTTGCAATAGCATCTGATTATCCAGAGCTGATAGATAAAATTGTTGTTGTCGATGCACTTCCTTGTTTGGCCGCTTTGAGAGATCCTTCTTTTAAATCACAAGAAAATAACGACTGCAGTCCAATGCTCAATCAGATAGGAGCTATGTCTGAAGATGAGTTTCACCAAATGCAAAAAAGAAATATGGCAATGCTGATGGCTAATCCTTCCAAGCAAGAGGAAGCAATAAGCTGGAGTATGAAATCTGACAGAAATACGTTTAGTCAAATGTATTGTGATTTTTCCAATACTGATTTGAGAGAGAAAATTGCGACTATAAAATGTCCTTCATTGATAGTATTAGAATTTGGTTTTTCTAATTTCAAAGAACCTATTGAAGCGCAGTATAAAAACTTGAAAACTGCAAGTTTTCAGTATTCAAACAAAGGCCTACACTTTATTATGTATGATGATGCAGTATGGTATTTGGCTCAGCTGAATAACTTTATAAAATCATAAAAATGGAGTTTGAAGAAGTATATAAAATCTATTGGCAAAAGATATTTCGTTTGTGTATGGGTTATGTAAATGATTATGACCTTGCGCAGGACCTTGCTCAGGAAACATTTATTATTGTTTGGCAAAAACAGGAAACATTTAGAAATGAATCCAGCATTGGGACTTGGATTTTCCGAATAGCATCGAATAATTGTCTGAGGCAGATCGAAAAAGAAAATCGGTTTTCAAAAGCAGAACTTCCTGTGAACATTACCGAGGAAAAGCACAAGTCATTGGAACCACAAATTCAGTTTTTGTACAAATGCATTGCCGAACTTCCGGAAACCGACCGTATTATTATCTCTCTCGAACTCGAAGAGGTAAAGCAGGCAGAAATATCCAAGATTGTCGGGCTTTCTGAAGCCAATATCAGAGTAAAAATTCATAGAATTAAAGAAAAACTGACACACAAATTTAAAGAAAATGGAGAATAATATAGACTTCAAAAATTTATGGAAACAGCAGGCTGTAAGTCCGCCAAATATAGAAGAATTGCTTGCTAAACTTAAACATTTCAAAAAAACTAGTTTGCGAAGATTAATACTTACAAATGCCATGTTGATTGCAACTTGCGTTTTAATACTTTTAATTTGGTATTACTACCAACCGCAATTTCTTTCAACCAAAATAGGAATTGTTTTGAACGTCGCCATAATGGCTATCTACTTATTTGTTTATAATAGATTGTTTGATGCGTACAAAGAATTGGACAATACAGATAGTAATGCTGCATATTTGCAAAAATTAATAGCAATTAAAACAAAGCAAAAGTTCTTACAGTCGAAAATGTTGAGTTACTATTTTATAGTTCTAGGATTAGGATTGTATTTATATATGTATGAATACACATCTATGATGACCATGTTCTGGGGGATTTTTGCTTATACAATTACATTATTTTGGGGTGGATTTGTTTGTTTTTACTTACGTCCCAGACAAATAGTTAAGGAAAATTTGAAAATAGATAATTTGATTGATAAATTTCAAAGAATTAATGATCAATTAGAGATAGAGGCGTAGCTTCACTGTGGAAAATTAATTTGTTGCCATATCTTGATAGATTTTTTATTTAACAAATGCCACATTGACATTTTTAAAAATTGGTTCAAATTTTGTTGTTAGTTTTATAACTTTATAAAAAATTAAAATAACAAGATATGTTAGGATTCAGTTTACCATCAATGATATTAATGGGCGGTATTATGCTAGCAAGTTGGTTAGTTAGCTCAAGATTAAAAAGCAAATTTGAACACTATTCAAAGTTGCATTTGCAGAATGGCATGTCAGGTGCTGAAATTGCCGAAAAGATGCTTGCGGATAACGGCATTCGTGATGTAAGAGTGATTTCAACTCCAGGAAGATTAACGGATCATTACAATCCATCAGATAAAACCGTAAACTTAAGTGAGGCGGTTTATAACCAACGAAATGCCGCAGCTGCTGCTGTTGCAGCTCACGAATGTGGTCACGCCGTACAACATGCAGTTGGCTATCAATGGCTTACGATGCGTTCGAAATTAGTTCCTGTCGTAAATGTGGCATCTAGTTATATGCAGTGGATTTTGCTTGGCGGAATTCTACTGTTAAATACTTTTCCGCAATTGTTATTGATTGGGATTATCATTTTTGCAGCTACTACTTTGTTTTCGATTGTGACTTTACCAGTCGAATATGATGCTAGTAATAGGGCTTTGGCTTGGTTAGAAAACAAAAGAATGCTTACGCCTCAAGAACAAGCTGGAGCCAAAGATTCTCTAAAATGGGCTGCCAGAACGTATGTTGTAGCAGCTTTAGGATCAATTGCAACGTTACTTTATTACATTTCAATTTATATGGGAGGAAGAAGAGACTAATTCTCTAACTTTTATATAATTACTTATCAAATTCAAATTCCGTTTTTAATGGAGTTTGGATTTTTTTTAAATTTTACTTTTCGCTTTTCTCAAAGTTGAATCTGTCGGTCAATTTGTTGGTCTAAGGAAATGAAAGTTTCTGTTCTAGATACGCCTTCAATCGCTTGAATTTTAGTGTTGAGTAAGTGCATTAAATGTTCGTTGTCGCGACAAATAATTTTGATTAGAATCGACCAGTTTCCGGTGGTGTAATGGCATTCTAAAACTTCAGGAATTTTTTTTAGATCACGAACTGCTTCGGCATTTCTAGCTGCTTTGTCTAAATATACGCCAACAAAGGCCATTGTATTGTAACCAAGTACTTTATTGTTTACCGTGAATTTTGATCCTGAAATAACACCCGATTGTTCTAGTTTTCGCAAACGCTGATGAATTGCCGCTCCCGAAATTCCTATTTTATTGGCGATCTGAAGAATAGGTTTTCGGGCATCTTCCATCAAGTCGCGTAAAATTTCTTTGTCAATACCGTCAATTTCTACGATTAAGGAATTTATTTTCATAAGTTATTATTGTAAACTAAAATATGGAATTTAGTTTGAATTGAAAATCAAATTTACAACAATAAGTAGTAGGAGCAATGTTAATTAAAGAAATGCACTAGATGATGTTTGGACATAAAAAAAGCCATTCGATTACGAATGGCTTTTATGTGTATAGTGTAAAAAATTATTTTCCTTTATTAGCCTCGGTAATATATTTTTCTAAAGCCATTGTCATAGATGGTGTTGCTGGTGTTGGAGCAAGAATGTCAACTCTTAAACCATGATCTAGTGCTTCTTTTTGTGTGGTGCTACCAAAAACAGCGATTCGTGTGTTGTTTTGTTCAAAGTCTGGAAAATTCATAAACAACGATTTTATTCCAGTTGGACTAAAGAAAGCCAAAACATCATAATAAACATCGGCTAGATCAGATAAATCACTCATAACGGTTTTGTAAAAAACGGCAGGAGTCCAGTCTACTTTTAATGCGTTTAGTGTGATTGGTGCATCGGCATTTAATTGATCCGAAGCGGGTAATAGAAATTTTTCGTCTTTGTATTTTTTAATTAGCGGAGATAAATCGGCAAAATCTTTTGGACCAACGTAGATTTTACGTTTTCTGTACACAACATATTTTTGTAAGTAAAAAGCAATAGCTTCGGATTGACAAAAATATTTTAAGCCTTCAGGTACCTTGTACCGCATTTCATCGGCTACTCTAAAAAAATGATCAACAGCATTTTTACTCGTTAAAATTATTGCGGTGTAATGATTAAGATCAATTTTTTGAAGTCGGATCTCTTTGGCATTAACTCCTTCTACGTGAATAAAAGGTCTGAAATCAATTTTTACTTTATGCTTTTGTTGAAGTTCAAAGTAAGGGGAATTTTCCACTTTAGGCTCGGGCTGTGACACCAAAATTGTTTTCACTTTCATATTTTAACTATTTCTAAGCAGTCCCTTTGGTAAACCAATAATACATAAAATAATAGGGTGCTATTTCAAGAGCGCAAAGATATAAAATAAAATAAAACAACTTACCGAATATTATATTTTGATAATTTTTAATTGAAATCAAATAGGTTAACACATTGAATATTATAACTATAGCAATCATCGCCAAAGGAATATTTATTGAAAATGAGTCGTAATAAAACAAAATAATATTCAAAGGAAGCATGAATAACCCAATATAAGTTCGGTATGTCACTTTTTGAAGACTGAATTGTTCTAAAAATTCTTCAATTTGAAACGATGTGGCAATTATTTTTTCAATTAAATGTTTAGCTAATATAAAAAAAGTTAAAAAAGTAACTATTTGAATATAGAGGACCCAATCGGTCTTCGAAGCATAACCAAAATAGCTGAGCGAAATCTGAATGAAGAAAGCAAATGAAATGACTTGAACAAAAAATAAAGCAATGGTAAAACTACTTCTTAGGTGGCTACTGTCACGGTAAACCTTGTTGTATTTGTTCGAAAAAATTAAATTGGCAAAGTCTCCAAATCTGTTTTCGAAAACCGATTTAGTGATAGCGATTATAGCAAACGCCAGAACAAAAAGCACAGTTGCCCAGTCTTTGTTCTCCGTTATTCTTGGTAGAAGTAGATTTTCGATCATAACGCAACAAAATTAGTAATTTTTATATCATTCTTTTTATTATAATTTTATTAAGGAACAAATGGCATAAAAAGTTTACTTTTGCGTTGAAATTAGTCAAAAAAGATGAATGATTGTATTGTTATAATTCCTACCTATAACGAAATTGAAAATATAGAAAGCATTATTCGGTCCGTGTTTTCGCAGCATAAATCCTTTCATATTCTTATTATTGATGATAATTCACCGGATCACACTGCTGACAAGGTAGTTTTACTTCAATCTGAATTTGCTGGGAAATTGTTTTTAGAAAAAAGAACCAAAAAATCGGGTTTGGGAACAGCTTATGTTCATGGATTTAAATGGGCATTAGCGCGTAAATATGATTTCATTTTTGAAATGGATGCCGACTTCTCTCACAATCCAAATGATTTAGAAAAATTATACAATGCCTGTCACTTAGGCGATGCGGATTTAGCTGTTGGATCTCGGTATGTTACAGGAGTAAATGTGGTCAATTGGCCATTGAGTCGTGTTTTATTGTCATATTTTGCATCAGTATATGTAAAATTCATCACCGGTATGAAGATACACGATGCCACAGCAGGATTTATTTGTTACAAACGAAAAGTATTGGAGGAAATCAATTTAGATACAATACGATTTGTGGGTTATGCGTTTCAAATTGAAATGAAATACAGAACCTATTGCAAAAAATTTCAAATTGTTGAGGTACCCATTATTTTTACTGACAGAACAAAAGGGCAGTCCAAAATGAGTAATTCTATAATTGTTGAAGCTGTTTTTGGAGTAATTGCACTTAGATTAAAAAGATTAGTCAACACATTATAAGAAAAAGATAAGATGAACAGGATTTTAATTAAGAATGCCAAAATTGTAAATGAAGGAGTCATTTTTGAAGGCGATGTATTAATTGAAAATGACTTAATTGTTGAGATTGCAGACAGTATTAGTGCAAAATCCTCTCAATGCAAAATTATTGATGCCGAAGGGAATTATTTGATTCCTGGAGCTATTGATGATCAAGTGCATTTTAGAGAACCTGGACTTACGCACAAAGGCGATATAGAATCAGAATCGAAAGCAGCAATTGCTGGAGGAATTACTTCTTTTATTGAGCAACCCAACACAATCCCGAATGCGGTTACCCAAGAAATATTAGAACAAAAATACGAGCTGGCCTCGCAAAAATCATATGCGAATTATTCCTTTATGATGGGGGCGACTAATGACAATTTAGAGGAAGTTTTAAAAACAAATCCAAAGAATGTTGCCGGAATAAAAATATTTTTAGGTTCCTCAACAGGAAATATGTTGGTGGATAATGAAGTCACTTTAGAGAAAATATTCTCTAGTACACCCTTATTAATTGCGGTGCATTGTGAGGACGAAACGACCATCCAAAAAAATTTAGAAAAATACAAAGCAGAGTTTGGAGAAGATATTCCCGTTACAGCGCACCATCTAATCCGAAGTGAAGAGGCCTGTTATATTTCCTCTTCAAAAGCGATAGCACTGGCCAAGAAAACAGGAGCACGCTTGCATGTTTTTCATCTTTCGACTGCCAAAGAAATGGATTTGTTTACCAACAAAATTCCATTAGAAGATAAAAAAATTACCGCCGAAGTTTGTATTCACCATCTTTGGTTTACCAATGATGATTATGCTACTAAAGGCAATTTGATTAAATGGAATCCAGCTGTAAAAACAGCCCATGATAGAAAAGTGTTGTGGGAAGCTTTGCTAGACGATCGAATTGATGTTATTGCTACAGATCATGCGCCGCACACTTTAGAAGAAAAAAATCAGTCTTACTTAAAAGCACCGTCTGGAGGTCCATTAGTGCAGCACGCCGTTGTGGCTATGTTTGAAGCACATTATGAAGGAAAAATTAGCGTAGAGAAAATAGTGGAAAAAATGTGCCATAATCCGGCTAAAATTTTCAAAATAGAAAAGCGAGGTTTTATTAGAGAAGGCTATTACGCAGATTTAGTTATCGTAAATGCAGGTTTGCCTTGGAGCGTAAAAAAAGAAAATATTATTGCTAAATGTGGTTGGTCTCCATTTGAAGGATATACTTTTAAATCTAGAATTACCCATACCTTTGTAAACGGAGAATTGGTTTATACTGCTTTTAAAGTAAAAGATATTCGTGCAGGGAAACGTTTGCTATTTGAAAGATAAAATTTCATAAATGAGAAAAATCATATTATTTTTAGCGATTGCAATAGTATTTGTCAGCTGTAAAGAGGAAGTTGTACCTAAGCCAGATCGATTGATTGCACAAGATGTTATGGTCGATATTATGTATGATTTGACTGTTTTAGAAGCTATAAAAAATCAAAATCCAGCTTCCTTGGATACTTTTAAAATAAATTCTAGAGCGTATATCTTTAAGAAATATAAAATTGACAGTATTCAATATGCCAAAAGCAATATTTATTACGCTTCTGATTACGACGAGTATAAGAGCATGTTTGAGCAAATTAGTAAGCGATTAGAAGTCAAGACTCAAAGTGTAGATTCCTTGATTAAAAAACAAAAAAAGAAAAAATCGGTTAAAAAGGTGCAGCAAAAATCAAGTATAGACAGTGATACTCCAAAAGTATATTAAGTTATAAATGGGTTATTTCTTTGATGTACTTGTGAATGTTTATAAAATCGGTATTTAATGCCTCTTTAATTTTTTGATTGGAATACAGAGTATTGGTATAGGAGGCTTTGGCTGAAGTTTGAGTCAATTTTCTCTCCTGTTGAAACACATTCGAAACAAACCAATCCAATCTCCAGAGGATTTCCATAAAAAAGGGCTTAGCATGAATTGTAGGCTTTTTAACCCCCAATCCATCAGCCATAGCATTCAGAATATCACGAAAGACACTGTTTTCTGAAATTAAAGTGAAGCGTTCATTTTTTATTTCGCTTTGCATTAACTGAACTGCAATACGCACTACATCTATAACAGCAACAAATCCTGTTGCACCTAGCGTATAAAATTGTAAGCCGTTTTTAACTTTTGTCAAAAGTTGGCCACTTCCTTTTTCCCAATCCGTATGCGCAAGTATAGGACCAATAATAACACCGGGATTGATGATAATTACGGTTAGACCTTCTTGTTGTCCGCGCCACACTTCCATTTCGGCACCATATTTAGAAATAGCATAATCATTATGCGGAAGTTCTGGATTCCATTCCGTTTCCTCAGTGATGAATTTTTCATGAGGCGGTAAATCACCCAAAGTAGCAATAGAACTGACAAAGCATAATTTTTGTATTCCAAAAGCGAGACAAAAGTTTACAATATTCGCTGTGCCTTCAATATTTGTTTTTCGCAAACGTTCTTCTTCTTTTGGATCAAAAGAAATCAAAGCGGCGCAATGGTAGACCATATTAATATTTTGAAAAGCAATTTCTAAGGAGGGAACATCTGTAATATCTGCACAAATCCATTCGATTTGTTCCAAAAGAGCTTCCTTTTTATACAAGTTAAATAAAGCTTTCGTTTTTTCTAGCGAAGGTGTAGATCGATAAATAGCGCGCACTTTTTTGTTTCCCATACTTTGGGATTCAATCAAATGAAGCAATAAATGTGCGCCGACTAAACCAGTTCCTCCTGTGACTAATATCATATTTACAAAGGTAATGAAATCAATTTCAATGGCAATAGCAATAACAATTTCGATCGGATGACATTTTCAATCACAACTTCAATTTAGTACTTTAAAATTAATTTTTTTACAAAAATTGTTATTGTAATTGAAATTGATTTTTGCCATTGATATTATTATCTTTGTGAAAATTGATTACAAAGATGAAGAATTTTATTGAAGAAGTGACTTGGAGAGGAATGCTCCACGATGTAATGCCCGGCACAGAAGAACATTTGATGGAACAAATGCGTGTGGCGTATGTGGGAATTGATCCAACTGCCGATTCATTGCATATAGGACATTTAGTGGGTGTGATGTTGTTGAAGCATTTTCAAATATCGGGACATAAACCATTAGCGTTAGTGGGTGGTGCAACAGGAATGATTGGTGATCCATCAGGAAAATCGAATGAAAGAAATCTATTAGACGAAGCAACATTACGTCACAATCAGGAAGCTATAAAAGGACAATTGGCTCGTTTTCTTGATTTTACTTCTGATGCGGCTAATGCGGCTGAATTAGTAAATAATTACGACTGGATGAAGAACTTTTCTTTTTTGGATTTCATTCGGGATATTGGAAAACACATTACGGTAAATTATATGATGTCCAAGGATTCAGTAAAGAAACGCTTGTCTTCCGAAGCTGCCGAAGGAATGTCATTTACAGAGTTCACCTATCAATTGGTTCAAGGATATGACTTTTTACATTTGTACAAAAATAAAAATTGTACGTTGCAAATGGGCGGAAGTGATCAGTGGGGAAATATAACCACCGGAACTGAATTAGTCCGAAGAATCGCTAGTGGAAAAGCGTATGCCTTGACTTGTCCGTTGATTACAAAAGCAGATGGAACTAAGTTTGGAAAATCCGAAGGCGGAAATATTTGGTTGGATGCCGCGAGAACTTCACCATATAAATTTTACCAATATTGGCTGAATACCTCAGATATTGATGCGGAGAAATACATTAAGATTTTTACATTCTTATCAAAAGAAGAAATCGAGATTCTAACCGAAAAACATATAGAAGCACCACATTTACGATTGCTACAAAAACGTTTGGCCGAAGAAATTACGGTGATGGTTCATTCAACAGAAGATTTAGAAAATGCAATAAAAGCATCGAATATTTTGTTCGGAAATTCTACTTCGGATGATTTGAAACAATTAGACGAAGCCACTTTCTTAGAGGTTTTTGATGGTGTTCCCCAAGCTGAAATCAGCAGAAATGAAATCGAAACTGGAATTAATATTGTAGATATTTTAAACGAGAAAACAGGATTTTTTAAGTCCAATGGCGAAGCAAGACGTGCATTAACAGCCAATTCTATTTCAGTAAACAAAGAAAAAGTTACCGAGGATTTTTTGCTTTCGACCAAAGATTTAATCAACCATCAGTTTGTATTGTTGCAAAGTGGTAAGAAAAATTATTTTGTGATACGGATTAAATAATTTTCTAACTTTACTAAAATAACTAAAGCTATGGATACTCAATTTTTGACTGACGAAAAAGGGAATAGAACAGCCGTTTTGTTGCCTATCAAAAAATATAACAAATTGATTGAAAAGTTGGAAGATTTAGAAGATGTGCGTCTTTATGATGAAGCCAAAAGAGAGGATGATGGTTGTCGTATTTCGATAGATGAGGCTTTTAGAATTATTGAAGAAAAGCGTAAACAAGCTAAATAATGGCTTACGCGATTGAGTTTAGAAATAGAGTTCTGAAAGCTTTACTAAAAATTAATGAGCCTCATTATTCTGCTATCAAAAAGCAAATTTATGATTTAGCAGATGAACCTCGCCCAAAAGGCTATAGAAAATTGAAAGGTAGAAAGGGATATAGAATTCGTGTTGGTGATTATAGAGTAATTTATGAAATAATTGATGAGATTCTATTAATTGATGTGATTGATTTAGGGCACAGAAAAGATATTTATGAATGATGATTTTTTTTAAGTTTGTTAATCCATAAAACAAATTACTTTAAACTTCTACAAGGGTCATCAAATTGCAACCTCGGATATATGAATTGTCAAAACGTCCCAATTATTCTTCGGAGTTGTTGGGATTTTTGTTTCATATTAGTCTTTAAAATTGATTTCTACTTTATTAGTGTATACCCATCCTGTAGCGATTGTGGGGTCATCCAGTATGATTTTTAAATCTTCGGGGAGCAGAGAAGAGGTTAATTCTTCTTTGTTGAAATATAAAAACAAGTCAAGATAATGTTTTGTGTTGTGATCTAAAAAATATTCATTGTCTTCAAATTTTTGATACCTGTTTTTATCCCAAGACAATGTTGCAGAAAAGGTTTTGGTTTCATTGGCTTGAAACTTAACAATACTTTCTATGATTTTTTTACTGGTTTTAATTTCTAATTCTTTTTGCTTCTTCAGTAAATAATCAGCTAAACCTTTACGATTATTTTCTAGGTTCTGCATCATTTTTTTAAGAATAGAATCACTTTTTTTAGAATCGAATACAGAATTCGTTTCTATCATGTTTTTTTCTTGAAACAGCCGGTAGGAGGGAATCCAAGACGAACTGTTGTACATGTTAGATCGTAAATCATTAGTATTTAAAACTAATGAAATAAGACTTTTTGTTTTGTTTTTGATGTGGTAATGTACCGTAAATATTCGTTCGCTAGTAGATGGATCTTTGTAAGTTATAGAGTCTATTTGAACTTCTATATCGGTGTTTTGCCCATTGCTAAATAAGCACGTGAATAAAAAAAGTATCAAAAAAAAAGTACGCATGTTCCCAATAATTAATAAGATTACAAAACCATCAAATTACAACCTCGAATATCCGAATTATCAAAACGTCCCAATACCTCAAAAGAGTTGTTGGGATTTTTTTTACCCAAATCCTGCGTAGCAATAAAGGAGCAGGAATTGATATTAGCTAAATCGATCACGTTGATTCCGCCTGTTTTTCCATCAGGAATATAGGTCAAAGCATCTTCAGTGTCACGAACGAGGATTTGCATCCAAGATGGGCACTCAAATACGCCATTTCCTAAAGAATAGGCTTGCGATAGTAATTCGGTCATACCATATTCAGAATGGATGTTTGAAACGCCAAAACCTTTACACAATTGTTCGTGTAGTTCCTCCCGAATCATTTCTTTACGCCTACCTTTCATACCACCGGTTTCCATAATTATGGTATGTTGCAATTGAAACTTGCGTTTTTCTATTAAATCCAATAAAGCAAAAGTAACTCCAATCAGAATAACGTTTTGACCAACTTGGTCTAAAGCAAGTAACTTTTCAATTAATTCGTCGTGATTGTTGAGGTAAAAACCACTTTCGGGATGATTGGAAAGCTCAATTAAATCCTTCACCATGTAAATTAACGAAGAGCCTTCCCGTTCCAGATAGGAGGGAAGCAACGCTAAAACAACATAATCTTCAATATTTCCATAAAATTCTGAAAATCCTTTGCGGTAGCTTTCCTCATATAACGTAACATCAGTAACTAGATGTTTGCTGGTTATCATTCCGGTCGTTCCGCTGCTGGTAAAGGTTTCTTGAATAGCATCACTAGTGGAAACCACTTTGTGGCTCTTAAAAAACTGTATGGGCAAAAACGGAATCTGTTGTAATGATTTTACTTTTTGAGGATCTGTTTTTAAAAAATCACAAAATTCTTGATAGACCAAGTTGTTTTCATATTGGAAACGAAAGACTTTCAAGGCGATTTTCTCAAACTGTTTTTGACTGGAAATGGCAAATATATCAGAGGTTGTAATCAAGAATTTTTTTTGCAAAAGTAATCAAATTTTTTAACGGAAACCCATTAGCAAAACAGCAATAGTGTGTTTTTTTGGAATCCATTCCATTAGAATTATGCGTAAAAAAAGCCCCAATAGAAAATTGGAGCTTAGTATTTAAATGAGGAAATATTACCTGATAATTAGTTTTCTAGTAGCTGAAGCGTCTTTTTCATTTATTTTAATGATGTAAACACCAGACGTTAAGTTGGAAACATTAAGTTCTCTAGAGTTGAGCATTGTTTGCATCACTTTTTTTCCTAAAACATCAAAGATAATAATTTCTTTATCCAAATCGTTTTTTGTAGTGATGTATACTTTACCATTACTCACAGGGTTCGGGTACAAGCTTAAACCCTCGATTGCGGCGGTTTCTTGCGTTTTTGGTTGTTGCTTATTATCTTGAGCACTTGCGCTTAAGGTGAATAAAAAAACCAATAAAATGATACTATAAAAGTAGTTTTTTGCCATCAGATTTATTTGAAAAGTAAATATACAAAAAATATTTCAAAAAGCATACCAAAAAAAACGCTTCTCTTTTTATGGAGAAGCGTTGCTTTTATAACAATATAGTTCTTGTATGAATTTATTTTATCAAGCTAGATCCGTTTACTGTTGACCAGTTACCTCCTGACAAGCTTGCACCAGTAGCGGTTGTAGTAGGAGACCAGTTTGTTGATGGTATAAAACTTGCTGCACTTACAGTAAATGTTGAAGCTCCTGAAATAAATGTATTATCAGAATTTGTTGCATTTACGTTAGTCAATTTTATTTTCCCTCCTTCAACTTGATTCTTGAAAGTTGCTAAATCTAAGATCTGAATAACACCACCATTTTTTGCAGTAGGAGTAGTTTGATTTTTGTAACCATCGATAATGATATTACTGTAATCTCCATTACCTTCTTTTTTAAACTGAAAAGCATCTAACTGTATTTCACCTTGCGCCTCAGTACTTGTTCCTGCAGCTCTCTTTAGTGTTATGTTTGTAACTTTAGGAAAGAATGCATTATTAACACTCTTAGCTTCAATTTCCATACCGTAGTTACCAACTACTTCTTGATATGCATACCAGTTCGTATTGTCTTGACCTCTCCATCCATCTTGCCAGTCAAAAGCGTCATCTGAATTTCCGTAAGAAATCAAATTTTTAGCACTAACAGTTCCACCGTAAAATTCGTATCCATCATCGTTACCTTTGTATGAAACTAAATTTTCTAATATAGTACCAGAACCTACAGAGTAAAAAGAGAAACCGTTTTGTTCTTTGTTATTTTGTGTAATTACTTGACCAGCATACTCTACTCTAACATATTTTAAAGTTCCGCCATTGTGCGTAGCATTAGATCCTCCGTAAGGCAATACCAATCCATCTTCAGATGTAGCTGTTTGTGGTGCTGGGGCAGAAGCAGAGTTTACAATAGGAGCATCTCCGTATATGATAATACCACCCCATGAACCCGCAGATTTAACTGATGATGTGAATACAATTGGTTCTGCAGCAGTTCCTACTGCAATTAGCTTTCCACCATTCAAAATCACAAATGCATCTTCACCATCTCCTGGGTTTGCTGTAATTGTAGATCCTGCCTCAAATGTAATAGTAACACCAGACGCCACTTTTGCAAAACCTTTAAGGGTATAATTTCCGAATGCGTAGGTTTTTGATACTGTTAAATCTCCAGTTATTTCTCCAACAACAGGAACTTTTACAGGTTCTGCAGCATCTTCACTTGGTGAACAAGCAGTAAATAGTGAAGCAACAATAGCTAAACTTAATGCAATTTTTTTCATAATTTTTTTGTTTAATTGTAAATTTCTTTTGGTAAAAGTATTTTAAAATTCTTTTCTAAAAGGTTCTAAATCGTTACTAAAACTTCATCAAAAAGATACCAAATTGTTACTGAAATGTTAACTAATTTTATCTAAAATGAATAGGAAACGTTCATTGAAAACCCTGTTCCTCTTGTGAAACTCTTAACTGTTAAATCTGTTTCGGTAATTGGCAGTGTGCTCTTTTCACCAAGTTTGATGCTGTATTTCGGGTTTAAGATGTTATCTATTGAAAATTTCGCATCCCATCTCTTTCCTAACTTATTGCTCCAAACTAAATCTAGTTTGTTAAAGGGCTGTTCGTAATAATGATCGAGACCATTTGTTCCTACAGCAAAAATTCTCTTGCCATAAACATTGTACACGAAGGAAACGGTGTTGCTCCAGTTTTTTGAAACTTCGAAATCATATTTTAAATCTGCATTGATTAACCATGGAGAAGCACCTTGTAATTTTCTGTTTGGATTTGTTTCAACAGAATTGCTTTCACTAATAGTAACTTTTGAGTACATCAATGAAGTGTTGAAACCAAAAGATAAATCTTTTAATTTGTCAGATATACGATCCAACTGGAGCAAAAATTCTAATTCAGCACCAACTAATAACGCTTTGTTGGAGTTGTCATAAGTTATGATTTGTCCGCCACTTCCTGCCGATTGTGTAAACAAACGCTCAATAGGATTTTGAATTAACTTAGAGAAAGTAGTAACTGCAATTAATTCTTTAGCTGTTGGGAACAATTCATATTTTAGATCAAAATTATAGTTGTCACTATTAATAATGTTTGTATTTCCATTTTCAATCGTTCCGTCTAAATTTACAAATTCCAATGGATAGGCCTCCATAATAACTGGCCTAGTAATTGTTTTGGCAGCAGCAAATCTTAAATTAGAAGTTTCGTTGAATTTGTATTTCATATTCAAGGAAGGCAAAATATCTAATCCAGACACAATTTTTTTCTGGTACGGATCATTAAAAGAACCAGGGTTTTTATACCAAGTTTCTCTATTACTTTGCTCTACTCTTACCCCAACATTTAGTTCATATACGTCGCTCAATTTTAGCGCAAGGTCAGTATAACCAGCATTAACATATTCAAATAATTTTGCTTTGAAAGTTGCATTAGTTCCTTCTCTATAGGTAAATTTATTATTAGTGATCTCTGTTGCTAATGTTGCATCTGGAGAATTTGTTGGGAAAGAAACTGCATTCGAGTTCACTCTCTCTGACACTAAAAATCTAAAACTAGATTCCATGCTATTTACATAAGCGTTATAACCAACGGTTAATTTGTGAGCGTCTTTTGTTTCAGATTTTCCAAACAAATAGTTGTATTCTAACATACCTGCTACGTGAAATTTTCCGTCTACATCAAATGTTTGTCTGTATAAGCTATTTCCAGTATAACTAATTGCTGTAGTGTTATCATCTAGTAAAACACCTTTAAATGATTTCCTGTCCGGTAATTGGAAACCTGTTTTTGTGATCGAGATTCCCGCTTTAATGTTTTTTCTATCGTCTTTTGACACTTTGTAATTTCCAAATAATTGAGAGTTTAGGAAATCAGTTTCGGTCAATTGATTCATTCTAATAAAACCGTTACTGTTTACTGTGGCTGAATTGGTATAACCCAATTGGTCTTGGATCATATTTTCAGTGGATTTCAAATAAAAAGTATTCGATGTTAATTCGAGTCTATCTGTTTTGTAATTCAATGAAAATAACGCAGATGAGTTTGTGATGTATTTGTATTGTTTGTTGAACAAGTCATTGTCATAATTTCCTTGAGCAGCATTAAAAAAACGATCTACACCTTCTCTGTATTGAAATTTGTTGTCAAAATTAAAAGACACTAAATATTGCAATGAATTATTGTTTTTCCCAAATGTAAACTTTTGTGAGTTTAATATTCCAAAACTTGTATTTAGCGGTGATTTACTTTGTTCTACATCGTATCCAGAACCAAATTGAGTTAATGATTCTTCTGCTGATAGAACTCTGTTACTTGGGACTCTTCCTAATACACTAGGAAAATCTCTTTCGTTTCCAGAAAAACCAAAGAAATCTGCCGTTGCGGTTGCATCCTTTGAGGTTAAAAATTTTCGCAAATTATTATTAGTGGTATAACCAGCTCCAAAGTTTATTTTAGTTATATTCTTAGATCCTTTTGATGTTGCAATATTAAAAGTTCCTCCAGCAAAATCGCCATAAAGATTGGTGTTGAAAGTCTTGTACGTTTCAATAACACCTACAATATCCGTTGGAAATAAGTCTAATGGGATAATTTTCTTGAACGGGTTGTTTGAGGGAACGGCTAAGTCGTTTATTAACAAACTGTTATAGCGATCTTCTAAACCTCTTACAAATAATCCTCTACCATCTACTTTAGTAATTCCAGTTACTTTAGTAAGACCTTCTTCTACATCGCTTACACCTTTGGCAGAAAGCTCTTGTGCACCTATTGATTGTTTAATGACTACAGCATTTTTCTGTTCTAATAGTAGAGCGGTCGCTTTCTCGCGATTCGCTTTTGCTTTTACAATTACATCTTTCAATGTATAGTTTCCTGAACCCAATGCTTTATCGATCGTTACTGTTTGATCGGCAATTACAGTAACGGGAACCTCTATAGTTTCATACCCTACAAAACTTAACTGTAACGTGTATGATCCTGATTCTATTTTTAGGGTGTATTTACCATCAATATCAGTGTTTGTCCCTATACTTGTTCCTTTAATAAGAACGTTTGCAAAAGGTAATGACTGATTGTTAGCCTCTTTGTCTGTTAACGTTCCAGTAATGGTCCCTTTGCTTTGCGAAAAAGAAATAGCTGTAAGTAATAACGTGAAAAATAGTAACTTGAATTTCATTTGTTTAAATTTTTTGCAAAGTAACGGTCAAAATGTAAAATTTGAGTTACTGACTTGTTATGCTTGTGTTGTGTTTTTGTTCCTAAAAACCATCCAATATTAAATTACGGTTAACAGCTTTTCGATACCTCATTTATGATTACATTTACCAATCAAAAACAATTTTTGGCGCTTTATGAAGAAAAAACACACCAAGATTTTATTAGTTGACGATGAGCCAGATATTCTAGAAATCGTAGGATACAACCTTTCTCTGGAAGGGTATCAAATTGTTACGGCGGTAAATGGTAAAGACGCTATAGTCAAAGCTAAAAAAGAACTTCCAGACCTTATTATTATGGATGTTATGATGCCGGAAATGGATGGAATGGAAGCTTGCGAAAATATTCGGAAAATTCCTGAACTGAGTAATGTTTTGATTACGTTCCTAACAGCAAGAAGTGAAGATTATTCTCAAGTTGCTGGTTTTGATGCCGGTGCTGATGATTATATCACAAAACCAATTAAGCCCAAGTTATTAGTCAGCAAAGTAAAAGCGCTACTACGACGCTTAAAAGACAAAGAGATTAATAGCGAAACACTTAATGTAGGTGGTATCGAAATTAATCGCGAAGAGTATAAAATTGTAAAGGACAATATTGAAATTGCTTTACCTAGAAAAGAGTTTGAATTGTTCTATTTATTGGCTTCAAAGCCGGGGAAAGTTTTTAAACGCGATGAAATTTTAGATAAAGTTTGGGGCAACGAAGTTGTGGTTGGTGGCAGAACTATTGATGTGCATATTCGTAAACTGCGCGAAAAAATTGGAGAGGAATTGTTTAAAACCATAAAAGGAGTAGGATACAAGTTTGAAGTGTAAATGACAATAAATTTTAAAAAAACATATCGCTTCGCTGTAAAGTCTGCGCTTTATATTACCCTTTTTTCTACTGGATTAGTTAGCTTTTTGACCTATTTGTTTTTCAAATTTTCGTATCAATTTAGTTTGATTTTTGCTATCGCTATTGGTACATTTTCTTTTCTTGTTATTCAATATCGAGTAGAGCGTTTTATTTATAAAAAAGTAAAGAAAATATACGATGATGTTTCTTTACTCGAGTCAAGTACTTTTAGAAACCAGCCTATAACCACAGATATGGCAACGCTTACTCGAGAAGTAAAAAAGTTTGCAACAGATAAAAAACTAGAAATAGAAACGTTAAAAGTCCGTGAGGAATATCGAAGAGAATTTCTTGGCAACGTTTCCCATGAGCTGAAAACTCCTTTATTTACAGTACAGGGTTATTTGTCGACTTTGCTTGATGGTGCTATGAACGATAAAACCATTCGAAAAAAATACTTGGAACGCGCCGAAAAAGGAGTCGAAAGATTGATTTACATTGTGCAGGATTTAGACATGATTTCGAAACTTGAAATAGGAGATCTAAATTTAGAAATAGCCGAATTTGATATCGTAAAGCTCGTACAAAATGTTTTTGATTTGCTAGAAATGAAAGCCTCAAAAAAAGACATATTGCTCATGTTTGATATGCGATACAATAAACCCGTTATGGTGGTTGGAGATCAGGAAAAAATTCAACAAGTAGTCATGAATCTTGTTG
Source organism: Flavobacterium frigidum (assembly GCF_048286795.2). Taxonomy (NCBI): domain Bacteria; kingdom Pseudomonadati; phylum Bacteroidota; class Flavobacteriia; order Flavobacteriales; family Flavobacteriaceae; genus Flavobacterium; species Flavobacterium frigidum. Next base: position 392,325 of record NZ_JBLVPT020000001.1, on the reverse strand, counting down.
TAAACTCAATTAAATACGGAAAAGAGAAAGGTTCGACCGAGGTTAGTATCGAGGATCTAACCAATGAAAAAGTTATTGTACGCATTACAGATAATGGTGAAGGAATAGAAAAGAAAAATATTCCTAGACTTTTTGAGCGATTTTATAGAGTGGATAAGAGTGGAGCCAGAACAGAAGGAGGTTCAGGTTTAGGATTGTCTATCGTGAAACATATTATTGAAGCACATGATGAGAAAATTTATGTAGACAGTACGTACGGTGTAGGTTCTGAATTTTCATTCACACTTGAGAAAACAAATCAAGTAAAAAAATAGCATAAAATCAAAGATTAAAACAATTTAAAAACCGATTCTTGTGAATCGGTTTTTTTTATTTTTGTGAACCAAAGTTTGATTATTTTTCAAAAACTTGGAATAAATTCTCCCAATTTATTTTAGAATTCATTTGAGGCAAACCTCTATAGTCTTCTATTTTTGCAAGATCTTCCATTTTGAAATCAGTTTGTGTGGCATAAGGCACCAATCTTTCAGTTTGGAATTTTTCAGCTAAGTATTCTTGCTCATACTGTCCGGGTGTGGGAATAAAGAAGGCTTTTTTTCTCAATTGAGCCAGATCCATAATGGTCGTATAACCAGAACGGCAAAGCACCATTTCACTTTCGTTAAAAGCTTGTTCTAACTCAGTTGAATTCATAAAGTTGTAATAGATAACAGTACCAATCGTTGTTATTTTTTGTTCTTTTTCGACATTTCCCTCAATGAAAATTACAGTGCCATTGTATTTAACTATTTCGGCTTTTAAGTGCTTTTCTAACATACCACGCTGTGGTTCCGGACCTGACAGTATTACAAGTAAATCGTATTTTTTTGGTACTAATTTCTTTTGGAGTCGGCTCAAAGGGCCAATGTATTTTGTTTTGAGATTGGGATGATTTACGTGGCCTAGTTTTCCGGTTAAATTTATTGTTCCATCAAGATCGGGCACCCAGCATTCCGAATATTTTTTTATGATTGTTTGATGTATTTTACTGGTGATCCAAGTGGTGTTGCCGGTTATCACATTCAATTGGTGTGTGATAAAAACAGAGGGGATTTTTTTGCTTAAAACACCCAATCTATTATCAGAAATGATACCGTCTATCGCATATTTCTCAACCCAATCTTGAATTATTTTTTTCTCCTGCTGAATGGCTCTTATCATTTTTGGGCCATTCTGTATTAGTTTCCATTTAAAATTGGCCCCATTCTCAGCATATTCAACATGGTAGGATGGGAGTTCGAGTGTTAGAACCGCCGGAAACTCTTTTCGTAGTAATGCAAGTGCAATTCCATCGGATGCAATTATAGGAATATAGTTGTTCTTAAGCAAAGCTCTTATGATAGGGATGCAGCGAGTTGCATGACCTAAACCCCAATTTAAAGGTGCGATTAAAATAGTTTTAGGTTCAGTTTTTATATTCATTTGTAATGATTTCAAATATTTCTTTGGGGGAAGATACAGTTGTTAAGACGTTTTAATATTTGTAAACTATTACTAAACTATTAAGTTATTAAATATTATTTCAGGACGCAACAATAGACTAAAATAAAGAAAGGCTATCTTTTTTAGATAGCCTTTCCAATATATTTTCTATAAAAATTATTCTTGTATATAGGTTTTATTTCCGTTTGAGTTAATATAATACTTTCCTCCTCGAGGTCCAGTATATACTTTTTTACCATTGTATTCTCCTGTTATTTTGTCGGCTACTTTAGGTGCTTTTTCGTTAGTTTCCTTGATTTTTTTTACTGATTTCGCACTTGTAGCTTTTTCTTTCACAGTTGTTTTAGCCGACGCTGCTTCATCTTTGGCAGTTTCTGCTTTTTCTTTAGCCGTTTTTTTAGCCGCAGTTGCTTTTTCTTTAGTTGTTGCTGCTTTATCTTTTACAGTTTTCGCTTCATTTTTGACTACTTTTTCTTTTGCAGTTTTCGCTTTTTCTTTAGCTGTAGTTGCTTTGTCTTTGGCAGCTTCTGCTTTGTCTTTTGCTGTTTTTTTAGATGTTACAGCTTTATCTTTTGCAGTTTCGGCTTTGTCTTTCGTTGTTTTCTCTTTAGCTGTAGTTGCTTTTTCTTTAGCACTTTCCGCTTTCTTTTTCGCTGTAGTTGCTTTTTCTTTGGCTGTAGCCGCTTTATCTTTCGCTGCTTCAGCTTTTTCTTTTTTGGCTTTTGCTAATTTTTCAGTTTTAGCTTTTGCTGCTTTTTTTTCAGCTGCAGTTTCTTGTGCATTCATATTCGCCGCTATAATAATCGCAAAAAAGAATAAAAGTAATTTTTTCATAATCGTTTTGTTTTAAGGTTATGTAATAAAAATAAGAAATAAATTGGTATTTGAATAAATTATTCTTGCAATTCTTCTTAAAAATAAGCTCTCAGTTGCACATTTCCAGTATGAATGGCTTGGCTCGTTTCGCTTTTACGTCCTTGGTAATTCAAGTTGATGTCTAAGAATTGAGTGATGTTTTTTTGCAAAAGCAATCTCCAAGTCAAGTTTTGTCCGGTTTGTAATCCCTCGAGCATTTGAAACCCAACTGCAGAAAACTCATTTCCTTCAAATTTATTTTGGTAAAAAGAAACTTCACCGTTCAGTGTTATTTTTTTAGTACTAGCGTAGGAAAAAGCGGTTCCAAAACGGTTTTGCACTAATATTTCGAAGACTCCAATTTGGTTTTTTTTACTTTGTAATTCATAAAAAATATCCCAACTGGTATTTTTAGAGAACAAATAACTGATTTTTGGTGCCAATTGAAATCCGTTTATCTCATAATTTTTTTCTGGAAAATTCTCAGATTGAATAGCAGTCTGAATTGTTTTGGCAAAAAAACCAAACAACCAACTTTTTTGATACAAATGGTTGTATTGCAATTGATGGGAATTATTTGTTGCTTCCTGAGAACCTATTGAGAGTAAGTTTTTTGTTTTATTTTGTAAATACGAATAGGTCATTGAATGGTTTTGCTTGCCTCGATTGTAAAACAAACTATTTCTAAAACTGGAATTTAATCCTAGTACATTTTCATTTGAGTTGCTGAACGGATTTAATTCGAAATTTACACCGTTACTTCTCGTTTTTCGGTCGATGATAAACGCAGTTTGATTATAAAAATAGGAAAGTAGTTTTTTTAATCCTTTTTCATTTTGCCATTGATTGGGGTTTATTGTCACCGATTGTGAAAACTTATTTTGGTGTGTTTTAATGTAAATTCGATTGGGTAAAAAGATCCGAATAAATGCTGCTTGATCTATAAATGGTGCGACCTCAAACTCCTGTAGTTCTTGAGCACCATTGCCGTTATAATCATTCCAAGTATAAACGCCTTGTCCTGCGGCAACTTTAAGGTAGGTAAATTCTTGTTGGGGAATACTTCCTGAGTTCGTTTCGTAAACCGAAGTGCTTTGAATTAATTGATTAAAAAAACGATCGGTGTACACTATTCTCGAATTTAAGGTAGGTTCTTTTTTTCGGGTTGGGTCTACAAAATCTAGGACTCTATAATTTGCATAAACAGATAAATCGTTTTTGTTGGTTTGTATTAATTTTGACTTCAGTCGAAAGGCTTGCGACGAGTTCACGCGTTGAATCCTATTTCCAGCACTTTGAGATTGCAAACTGTCATTGGTTCTTCTCAAGTATCCCAATTCGACAAAAATCTTGGTGCTATCGCCTCGTCCTGAAAAAATGCCATACTCGGTAAATTTATGACTTAAAGCCGAAAACTGGTTGGTTGTTTTGCTTTTCTCTTGGTTGTCTTCTAATCGAAGGCTGGAGCCAATCCAGTTTTTTTTGAAATGGAAACGCATTTGTGATTGGTTTCTTAAAAACTTCGATGATGAAATGGTGCCATCACTTTTTAGAAAGCTACCTTGATTTTGAAAAGACCAGCCTTTTAAACGAAAAACCCCATTTAATAGATGCCTATTACCCGAAAAATTTTCAGAAAAATCAAGTTTTTCAAACTGATATAGTAAAAGTCCTGATGTAATTGATTTGGGTTTTGGTTTTAAGTCAAATTGTAGTCCGGAAATGAGTAAACTTTGATTGCCAACACCCGCAGTTCCTATATTCCAGTCTCGATCAAATTCGATATTGTACAACCGTTCGACTGATCTAAAGTTTTTTTGTATCAATTGATAATTAGCAAAAGCATCGATTTGCCATTTCTTTGAATAAAGTCGCTGCTTAGTATTTATTTTTCCAGCTATACCTTTATTATTGGCGTCATCAATCGAAGAAAATAAATTTTGATCAGCATTGCTAATGCCAAACTCAAAATCGACAGCAGTTTTTTCCGTTGGTTTGTATTTTCCTAAAAAAGTTGCGATTTGAACTTTAGTTGGCGCAATAAGCTGAATTATAGGTTCGTAATTTCCTTGTGGAATACCATTTACAGGCGGGATGTATTCATAAACACGAGAAATTGTTGCAGAATTCGTTATTATGTAATTTCCAATATTGGTACCAACTAAAGTAAAGCGGACATTAAATAATTCTTGTAGCGCATCATTCGAATATTCGAAAATTTCGACGGCATTAAACACTGTTTTCCGATACAGTACTTTGTTTTCTGAATAGGTGTCACCGTACGCCGAAGGTGCTGTCATCAATCTAGGATTGTCTCCTGCATTTACTAATATTTGTGCTTGTTCCTGTGATAAATTTTGTTGCAAGGGTTGGTTTTTGACATCATTTTCTGAATACAAATAACCTCCAAAACTCCATTTCTTAGAGTCGTGCGTTGCTCCTGCATAGGTGACAAAACGGGTGTAATTGCGATCAGAAAATTGGTATTCTATGGCAATTCGCATTTCAGAAGTGATGGTGAAAAGCGGTGTAAATATAATTTCACCTGCATTATAATCGATCGTATAATCATTATTTTCGCCACGTTTTAATAAAGTTCCGTTGACGTAAACACGCTCAGAACCAGACACAACGAGTACGTATAATTCTCCATTTTGGCCTTTTAATTTGTAAGGGCCTTGGTTGCCTTCTTGTCCTAGAAAATTACTTTTGGCATATTGGCCGCGAACCAGTGCTGCAGATGCAAATACATTGGTTTTGTTAGCCTCAGTTCCAAAGTTGAAATTTGTGGCCAGTCCCTGTACTTTTTTATTGAAATTTAAGAATTGCGTTTTCTTATTTTCGAGAAAAATATCACCCGCACGAATGTTCCATTGATCACTAAATAGCTCCATAAATACATTGTCAAATTGATCTAATTTCTGGGAATATCCGCCATCTTGCAGCGGAATATTACTGTCTTGAATAGAAGCTCGTAAACTTACTTTCTCAGATATTTTACCGGTGATTTGTAAATCTAAATTCGAATTTAAAACCGCATTTTGATTGTTCCCTATGGTTATGCCACGGGTAATGCTTCCAGAAGTATTCAATCCATCAAATGGAATATTTTTTTTTGGGTTTTTGTTCTCTATTGTGTATAAATTGGCTTTGCCCGCTTCATTACTTACCACTTTACTCGGGTCGTAAATGCGATATTCTTTAGTGAGTATTTCAGGGAATTTTAAATATTGAATAGTCAGCGAATCAGAATTTACAAACCTGTTTTCTTTAAAAATCAAGGTCCCTTTTTTGAAATTCACCACAAAAAAAGTGCTATCAATGCTTTTTCCTTTGGCGTCAAGCAACTTGAAAAAACTGGAGTTTATACTTTCTTTTTCAATAAAAATAGTGTCGCGGGAAGGGAGAATTTTTTTGGTTTTGTAGAGCGAATTAATCTCCTGAGCATGGAGCCCAGAAAAACAGCTGATTACAATCCAAAAAAGTAATTTTTTCAACATAAATACTATAACTCGAAAGTATCAAAAGTAGTATTTATAATTTGATATTTAGAGCATGTTACAATGAGAAAATGAAATGTATGGATTCTCGTTTGGAGTATTTGGATTCACCTCTAAAAAAATAAAAAAAATGGGAATCAATGCACTTGATTCCCATTTTTAAGAAGTCGAAAATAATATGCTAAACTTCTTTTGTTACCACTTGCATGGTTTCACGACTCACTTGTTTCAATAAAACAACTTTGTTTTCTTCAACAGTTTGTGCCGCATTTTCGTTAAAGTGTCTAATGGTATATAAGGTTACATTTTCGTCAAATTCTACTTTGAATTTTTTGGATAAAATGGCATTCAAAGCTTTAAAATTATCAAATTTATCTTCAACACAGACAGAGAAACTTATGGCTGAATTTTGGATTAAGTTCACTTTTATTTTGAATTGATGGAACAACGCAAAAATTTCGCTGATGTTCTCTTCCATAATAAAGGAAAAATCGATAGAAGAAAGTGAAATTAAAAGTTGGTTTCTTTTAACAATAAAACAGGGCAAATATGGTTCTAAGTCGACTCCTTTAGAAACACTAGTTCCCGTTAGCAATGGGTTTATAAATGATTTTACATATAAAGGAATTTCCTTTTTTTGAAGCGGTTGCAGTGTTTTTGGATGAATGACCGTTGCGCCATAAAAAGCCAGTTCTATTGCTTCACGATACGAAATCTGATTCAATAAACTCGCGTTTTCAAAATATCGTGGATCGGCATTCATAACACCGGGAACATCTTTCCAGATTGTTACACTTTGCGCATTTAAGCAATAAGCAAAAATTGCGGCAGTATAATCGGAACCTTCACGTCCTAAAGTAGTGGTGAAATTATTCTCATCAGAACCTAAGAAACCTTGTGTAATATTTAATATTTTACGCTTTACGTTTTTAGAAATATTTTTTTGTGTCAATTCCCAATCGACTTCCGCATCTCTATAATTGGCATCCGTTTTTATGAAATTGCGAACATCTAGCCATTGTGTTTTTATGCCCATGAAATTCATGAAATGACTAAGAATAGTTGTCGAAATTAATTCACCGTAACTTACAATTTGGTCGTAAACAAAATTGTAATTGGGCGATTTATTGTGTGCCAAAAAATATTCTAAATCAGCAAATTGTGTATTTACAGCGACAAAAACATCATTTTTGTCATCTTCAAATAAATCCATCAAAATTTGATTGTGGTATTTTTTTACTTCTTGAACTGACGAATTTAACTCTGCTGATTTGTCAAAATAGTTTTTTATGACAATTTCTAGTGCATTCGTCGTTTTGCCCATTGCAGAAACAACCAACAATACATCTTCGTAGCCTACTTTTTGTAAAACGTCATATACGTTCTTGATTCCTGCAGCATCTTTAACAGAGGCTCCTCCAAATTTGAATACTCTCATACTACTATAAATTCCAATTATATAATTCTAAATTCCAGCTTTTAAATGCAACTGTAATTTTATTTTTTTAACTTATTTTCAATAAAATTGCTGATTCCTACTTCATCCATTTGCACTACATACCAATCACGAAGTACTTTGGCTCCTGACTTTTCATAAAATTCGATTGCGGGAGTATTCCAGTCTAGCACATTCCATTCCACACGGCGTACTTGGTCTTTTTTACCTTGTTTTATAATTTCAGAATACAACGCGTAGCCCAAACCAGTGCCACGCATTTTGTCTTTTACTACTAAATCTTCTAGATGTATTGTTTTTCCTTTCCAAGTCGAAAAGCGATAATAGTAAAGCGCGATACCTACAATTTGCATTCCTTGTTCCGCATCAGTAGAGTCATTATCAATTTCGGCTACAAAAACATGAAATAGAGGAACAGGGCCAAAACCATCGCGAATTAAATCATCAACAGTAACTAGAACAGCATCAGGTTCATTTTCAAATACCGCTAATTCTTGAATAAGTCCCAAAACTGCGTGCATATCTGCGGGTTTGCCCCTTCTAATATTCATAAAATTTTATTTTAATGATTCATAAATGCATTTTTATTGCATTTTTACTTATTTATTTTGAGTTTTATTCAGCAAATATACAATAGTGCCAAAGTAAATAAATAGTATTCAAATTGTTTTCACAAAAAAAACGATATTTGTGACTTCAAAATAACTACATCGATTTCGTAATGGAAGAACGCAACAAAACACTAGGAGAATTTATCATTGAGAATCAAAATGCTTTTCAATATTCATCAGGCGAATTATCCCGAATTATTAACTCTATTCGTTTGGCCGCCAAAGTAGTCAATTACAAAGTAAACAAAGCGGGTCTGGTTGATATTGTTGGAGCAGTTGGAGAACAAAACATACAAGGGGAAGACCAACAAAAATTGGATGTTTACGCTAATGAAGTGTTTATTCAAACGCTTATAAATCGTGAAATTGTATGTGGAATTGCCTCTGAAGAAAATGATGATTTTATCACAGTAGAAGGAAGCGATAACAGTCATAACAACAAATATGTGGTCTTGATGGATCCGCTTGACGGTTCTTCAAATATTGATGTTAATGTTTCTGTGGGAACAATATTTTCAGTGTATAGAAGAGTTACTCCAATAGGAACTCCAGTTACTCTTGAAGATTTTCTACAACCGGGAATCAATCAGGTTGCTGCGGGATATGTAATTTACGGAACTTCTACGATGTTAGTCTATACTACTGGTCATGGAGTTAATGGATTTACATTAAACCCTGCCATTGGAACTTTTTATTTATCGCATCCTAAAATGAAATTCCCAACAGACGGTCATATTTATTCTATAAATGAAGGGAATTATGTTCATTTTCCGCAAGGGGTTAAAGATTACATAAAATATTGTCAGTTTGAGGAAGGAGACAGACCTTATACTTCGAGATATATTGGAAGTCTGGTTTCAGATATTCACAGAAATATGATTAAAGGTGGAATTTATTTGTATCCTACCAGTTCTAAATCACCAAAAGGAAAATTGCGTTTGCTATATGAGTGCAACCCACTAGCATTTATTACAGAACAAGCAGGAGGTAAAGCTTCAGACGGTTTTAATAGAATCATGGAGATTGAGCCTACAGAATTGCATGAAAGAGTGCCGTTCTTTTGCGGAAGTTACAACATGGTTGAAAAAGCAGAAGAATTCATGTACAAAGCAAAATTAAGCAAGTACTAAAATACAGTTTTAATACAAAAGCTTCCTCTTTATGAAAATACCCCAAAAAGTTGATACTATTTGGGGTATTTTTATGCTTTAGAATTACTTATTCATGTTTTGCATTTCGAAAAGGAACGTGTCTAAATCTACTTTTTTGTCCACGAGCGTGAGGGCTTTGTGCACAATATAATTTACATTTTCAGCATTGAAACCAAGTGCCACTCCAAATTTTCTTAACAATAATTCTTGTATATCACCAAGATGGTGATCTACATGCACCATTCGTGCTAAATCAAATAAACGTTCTAGTTTTTGCTCGTGCAAATAAGGAGGGTTTATAGGATATTTTAAAGGATTTTCTAAAATTTCTTCATATTCTGCTGGAGAAATTTCCAATCGAACAGCCAGTTTGTCTAAAAATAATTTCTCTTCTGGAGTAAACGTATCGTCAGCAAGAGCTACACGAACAATAGCTGAAAAATGACCTTTATTCCTTTGTTTGAATTCGCTATCAAATAAATCTGAAAATGACATAGTTGTTGTTTTTTTATCTTACAAAGATAAATCTATTTTTAAATTAATGATTTTAAATTTTTTATATTTTTTTTGGAATTGATCTCACTTGAAGTGCATTTATTTTAAATAATGAAATCACTCATTTTCAAAATTAATCGTAAGTTTACAGACCCTATAGAAACCTAATATTGTAATCATGTCAGAGTTTTGGATTTACTTTCAAATTGGATTAAAACACGTTTTAGACATTCAGGCGTACGATCATGTTTTGTTTTTGATAGCATTAGCAATTCCTTTTACTTTTAAAGATTGGAAAAGAATAGTTCTTCTAGTAACACTATTTACAATTGGACATACGATGGCTTTGCTGCTTTCTGTTTTTGGAATAATTGCGATTAAAGTAAATGTTGTAGAATTATTAATTCCGATAACAATTCTAATAACAGCCTTGTTCAACCTTTTTACAACGGGAAAATCCAGTAAAAAAGAGAGTATAAATTTGGTTTTTTTTATCACGCTTTTTTTTGGAATAATTCATGGGTTGGGTTTTTCAAATTATTTCAAATCGATTTTGGGAGGTGATGCAACCTCAAAAATACTACCGCTATCAGAGTTTGCATTGGGTATTGAAGCAGCACAAATTGTTGTTGTTGTTGTAGTTTTGATAGTGTCTTATATTGTACAAACCATTTTTAGATTCTCCAAACGCGATTGGACTCTAGTAATGTCAGCCTTTATAATAGGAGTAGTAATTCCTTTAATAATACAAAGTGAAATCTGGATCAGATAAAATGAGCGAAAAAAAATTGAATAAATACGATAAAGCGTATTTAAGGATTGCAAAAGAATGGAGTTTATTATCGTATTGCAAGCGCAAGCAAGTGGGGGCAATTATTGTTCGGGACCGTATGATAATTTCTGATGGATATAATGGAACTCCAAGCGGTTTTGAAAATTGCTGTGAAGATGCGGAAGGTTTAACGCGTTGGGATGTTTTGCATGCTGAGGCAAATGCCATCCTTAAAGTAGCGCGATCAACCCAGTCCTGTGAGGGAGCGACGTTGTATATTACGCTTTCGCCTTGTAAAGAATGCAGCAAATTAATTCATCAATCTGGAATAAAAAGAGTGGTGTATCACAATGGGTATCGCGATGATTCTGGGATTCAGTTCTTAATAAAAGCAGGAGTTGAGGTGGAGCATATTCCAGTATTAGAAGAGTAAAATGGTGTCTTAACATGAAAAATAATCTAAAATATTTGCCCATTTTAATTTTCGCAACGCTCGCTCTGGGTTTTGTGTTGGGTGGAATGTTGAATTTTCCTAATGTTGCTGACTTTTCAAATAGAAATAATTCGAGAAGCAAGCTTAATAAACTCATTGATTTCATAGACAATGAATATGTCGATGATGTCAATACAGATTCGATTGTCAACTTAACAGTAGATAATATTTTGGCGCAGCTTGATCCTCATTCTGTTTATATTCCGCCGAGTGACCAACTAGAGGTGGCTGAAAGCATGCAAGGAAATTTCGTAGGAATAGGCGTGAACTTTTACATGTACAACGATTCGGTTGCGGTTATCAAACCAGTGGAGAATGGCCCTTCGGCAAAAGCTGGAATAAAAGCTGGAGATCGTATTTTGTATGCCGATAAAACCAAATTATTTGGGCGTAAACTGCCCAGTGATAGTTTATTTTCTAAACTAAAAGGAACGGTAGGTTCAGATATTGAACTTACTATATTCAGAAAATCGGAAGGCAAGAAACTTAAAATAAAAATAAAAAGGGATGTCATTCCGCTTAAAAGTGTAGACGTTGCCTTGTTGTTGAGTAATAAAACGGGATATATAAAAATAAATAGATTTGCAGAAACCACTTATAGAGAATTTATGGCAGGTTTGGCTAAACTCAAAAAACAAGGTGCACAATCACTTGTAATTGATGTACGCGATAATGGTGGTGGTTATATGGAGGAGGCGATTGCTATTGCCGATGAATTATTAATGGATAAACAATTGATCGTTTTTACCAAAAATAAAAATGGGAAGATAGACAAGACATTTGCAACCAAAAAAGGCAGTTTTGAAAACGGAAATGTATTTGTTTTAATAAACGAAAATAGCGCTTCGGCTAGTGAAATTCTTGCAGGAGCCATTCAAGATAATGATCGAGGAACCATAGTGGGTCGTCGTTCTTTTGGAAAAGGATTGGTACAGCGAGAAATGGATTTTGCAGATGGTTCAGCGGTTCGATTAACCATTGCAAGGTATTACACGCCAACAGGACGTTCTATTCAAAAACCCTATTCGAAAGGCAATGAGGATTACTTTAAGGAATCAGAGTCTCGTTTTGGCAATGGAGAATTGTATGAAAAAGATAGTATTAAAGTTGCGGACACACTAAAATTCAAAACAAAGAAGGGTAAAATTGTATACGGCGGTGGCGGAATAGTGCCTGATGTTTTTGTACCTCTTGAAGTAGAGCATGGCAATGAAAGTACGGCTTATTTACTGCAGTCAGGAATTCTGGGTAATTTTGTTTTTGTACAATTAGACAAAAACAGAAGCGCTTTTAATGGCCTTACCTTTGAGCAATTCAAAGTAAAAATGAATCAAACCGATGTGTATTTTAATTTGTTTCAGAAATTTATTTTAGAAAACGGATTGGATTTGAATTTCGGAAAAAGCAAATCATTAGTCAAAAGATACTTGTCTGCAGAATTTGCTCGACAGTTGTATGGGGAAACCTATTATTATCAAATTATTTTGAAAGAAGACGCGATGATTAAGGCAGCGGTCAAATAATTATCCGCCTTATTTTTCTCAGATAGAAATATAGTAAGTTCGAAGGGGTTGTATGGTGCCTTTACTATGCTGTTGGGTTTTTGATAATGATTAAAAACGAAACCCCAAGTTTCGAATTATCAAAAAGTGTGTCTTAAATCGAAGAAATTTTTTGATAAGTGAATAGGCCAAACCTTTTGTGCGTGATAAAGGATCTGTTTTTATAGAGCCCAATACCAGTGTGTACACTATTTCTAAAATGCCTGCGTTGATTAGAAGAACATCAAATCTAGTTACAGTTGCTCATTTGATTTCTCTTCAATCTTTTTGGCTGTTTTTAAAATTAAAAGAATCAAAACAGCACATAAAGAGGCTGCAATTCCAATAAAAGCAACTACGCTATCTCCTTGAAATGGATTTCTATAATCCAATAAAGTAACATTAAATATGATTAGCGCTACTGCTAATAACACCAAGATGTTAGTGAAAATTTTCATAATATGTTTTGTTTTTTTTGATGTATAAAAGTTTTTAATCGAAAATTGAATTTTCTTTTGAAAATATTTTAGGGAGTAAATTTATAAAAATTTATCTTATACGAACAAACCTTTAACATTCGCGGCGAATAATTTAACAGCTATTGCCAGAAGTACTACTCCAAATGTTTTTCGGATCACTCCAAGCCCATTCTCTCCAAGTATTTTTTCGATTTTAGAAGATGATTTCAATACAATGTAAACGAGGATAATATTTAAAAATATGGCAATAACAATGTTTATGGTTGAAAACTGAGATCGTAAGGATAGTAAAGTTGTCATTGTTCCTGCTCCAGCAATAAGTGGGAATGCTAATGGCACAATAGAGGCAGAGCTCGCTTCCTCATCACGGTAAATACGAATACCTAAAATCATTTCGAGTGCCAAAAAGAACAACACAAAAGAACCAGCAACGGCAAATGAGTTCACATCAATTCCTATTAAGTTCAATAATTCTTCTCCCACAAAAAGGAAAACAATCATAATAATACCAGCTACGATAGACGCTTTTTCAGATTCAATATGCCCATGCTTTGATCTTAAATCAACAATAATAGGAATAGTTCCTACGATATCAATTACTGCAAAAAGCACCATTCCAACTGTAATTATTTCTCTAAAATCGATGTTAAACATAGCTTTTTTTGTTTGCAAAGTTACGATTTTCACTAGATTTTTGATAATAATTACATTTTATTACACTAATTCTGATTCTTTTTTTTAGAGATTTTTTTTTTAGACAAATCGTGGCTTTAGAATTCTTGTAATGGGTACTATTATTGGGTTGTGTCCTATTGTAATTTAATTTTTTCTCTGGTTTTTTTAAAAGTTAAAGTTGGTTTGTTCCCAGAAATTTACAAGTTACTTTGACTACCTTTGCACTTTATAATCTCACTCCCCCAAAAGAATGTTTCAATTAGGAAAAACCATCGTCTCAGAAGACATACTCGGAAAAGATTTTGTTTGCAATTTGTCGGCCTGTAAGGGCGCTTGTTGCGTTGACGGGGATGCGGGTGCTCCTTTGAGCGTGGAGGAAACCAAGATCTTAGAAGAAATTTATCCTAAGGTAAAACCATTTTTACGTAAACAAGGAATTGCTGCTATCGAAGCACAAGGAACTTGGACCGTAGGTACCGATGGTGATCTTGAAACGCCACTTATTGATAATAAAGATTGTGCGTATGTCATTTTTGATGGCAAAACCGCTTTGTGTGGGATCGAGCAAGCCTATAATCAAGGGATAATCGATTGGAAAAAACCGGTTTCCTGTCATTTGTATCCAATACGTATAAAAGATTTTACGGAGTTTGCTGCCGTTAATTATGACAAATGGGATATTTGTGATCCGGCCTGTTCCTTAGGTCAGGAGTTGGAAGTACCTGTTTATAAATTTGTCAAAGAAGCGTTGGTTAGAAAATTTGGTGAGGACTGGTACGCAGAGTTAGAAACGGTTGCAGAAGAGTATAAAAACAATTCAAAATAGATAAAAAAGTTCTTGTTTTCTATTTTAAAATCCTATATTTTACAGTACTTAAGAGCCTTTTGTGAATTATAAAATACTGATTTACAGTTTTTTATAATTTATAAAATTTCGCTGACTTTTTTTCTCTTTGTTAAAAACTAGTGGCGATTGTGGATAAGTTTGGCTTTCAATTCCGGCAATATTTTACAACCTTTGTAATCCCCAGAAAGCATAAAATTTCGTTAAAATCACAACAAAATAAAAAAATAAAATGACACAAGTGGAACCAATATTGCAAGAGAATAAGAATCGTTTCGTGATTTTTCCGATCAAACATCATGACATTTGGGAGTGGTATAAAAAGATGGAAGCTAGTTTTTGGACTGCAGAGGAGATCGATTTATCACAAGATTTGAATGACTGGAATAACAAACTTTCGGATGAGGAGCGTTATTTTGTAAAACACATATTAGCATTTTTTGCTGCTTCGGATGGGATTGTAAACGAAAATTTGGCAGAGAATTTTGTAAACGAGGTACAATATGCAGAGGCAAAGTTTTTTTATGGCTTTCAAATCATGATGGAAAACATTCATAGCGAAACCTACTCGTTATTAATTGATACTTACGTGAAAGACGAAGCCGAGAAAGATGAGTTGTTCAATGCGCTTGAAGTTTTTCCTGCTATTAAGAAAAAAGCAGACTGGGCTTTGAAATGGATTGAATCGGATTCGTTTGCAGAGCGTTTGATTGCTTTTGCAGCGGTAGAAGGTATCTTTTTCTCAGGTGCATTTTGTTCTATTTACTGGTTGAAAAAACGTGGTTTAATGCCTGGACTTACGTTTTCGAACGAGTTGATTTCTCGTGACGAAGGTGTACACTGTGATTTTGCGGTACACTTGCACAACCACCACTTGGTTAACAAAGTACCAAAAGATAGAATTAGAGAAATTATTGTAGATGCTTTAAATATTGAAAGAGAGTTTATCACGGAGTCTCTTCCGGTTTCTTTAATTGGAATGAACGCAGGATTGATGACACAGTACTTGGAGTTTGTAGCGGATCGTTTATTAGTAGAATTAGGTTGCGACAGAGAATACAACACAGCGAATCCTTTTGATTTTATGGATATGATTTCATTGCAAGGAAAAACCAATTTCTTTGAGAAAAAAGTAGCTGAATACCAAAAAGCAGGTGTAATGAACACTGATGAAGAAGCACAAAAAATAACATTCGACGCTGATTTTTAATCGGTTTTGACTATGGCTATTATCTTCCTAGCCCCGATGGAAGGGAAAATCCTTTCTAGTCCTGATTTTTTTCAGGACTAGAAAGATTGGAATGACAGCGGGATTAGCTCCCGAAAATAAAGAAACTGAACTTTAATCAAAATCAGTACCCAACAATAGTAGTTACTGCCACAAAAGTTGTGGTGGTTATGCTAGCAAATAATCAACAAATAACTAAAAACAGCGAAGGGATTTTCTGTTTTTAAAAAAACAAAAAAGTATGTACGTAGTAAAAAGAGATGGCCACAAAGAGCCGGTAATGTTCGACAAAATCACAGATAGAATTAAGAAGCTATGTTATGGTTTGAACGATTTGGTTGACGCCGTAAAAGTAGCGATGCGTGTTATTGAAGGTCTTTATGATGGAGTTTCTACGTCAGAATTAGATAATCTTGCTGCCGAAACTGCTGCTTCGATGACGATTGCGCACCCAGATTACGCGCAGTTGGCGGCCCGAATTGCGATCTCAAATTTACACTCGAACACTAAAAAATCATTCTCTGAGACGATGAATGATATGTTTAATTATGTAAACCCAAGAAACGGTCAATACGCTCCGTTACTATCTGAGGAAGTGCATAAAGTGATTATGGATAACGCTGAGTTTTTAGACTCGCACATTATATACAACAGAGATTTCAACTACGATTATTTTGGTTTTAAAACACTAGAAAGATCGTATTTGCTTAAAATAAACGGTAAAATTGTTGAGCGTCCGCAGCACATGTTGATGCGTGTATCGGTGGGAATTCATTTAGATGATTTAAAATCAGTGATTGAAACCTACGACTTAATGTCGAAAAAATTCTTTACTCATGCTACGCCTACCTTATTTAATGCCGGTACTCCAAAACCTCAAATGTCGAGTTGTTTCCTATTGGCGATGCAAGATGACAGTATTGATGGGATTTATGATACGTTGAAACAAACAGCCAAAATTTCGCAATCAGCAGGTGGAATTGGACTTTCTATTCACAACGTGAGAGCAACAGGATCGTATATTCGTGGGACTAACGGAACTTCAAATGGAATTGTTCCGATGTTGCGTGTGTTTAATGATACCGCTCGTTACGTAGATCAAGGTGGTGGAAAACGTAAAGGTAGTTTTGCGATTTACATAGAAACGTGGCATGCAGACATCTTTGATTTCCTAGACTTGAAAAAGAATACTGGAAAAGAAGAAATGCGTGCAAGAGATTTGTTTTTTGCTATGTGGACTTCGGATTTATTTATGAAACGCGTTCAGGAAGATAGTTATTGGACCTTGATGTGTCCTAACGAATGTCCGGGCTTGTATGATGTGCATGGAGAAGAGTTCGAAAAAATGTACACCGATTATGAAAAAGCGGGTAAAGGTAGAAAAACCATCAAAGCGCATGAATTGTGGGAGAAAATCCTAGAGTCGCAAATTGAGACAGGAACGCCATACATGTTGTACAAAGATGCAGCCAACCGCAAATCGAACCAAAAAAATCTAGGTACTATTCGCTCGTCGAATTTGTGTACTGAGATTATGGAGTTTACTTCAAAAGACGAAATTGCTGTATGTAACTTGGCTTCGTTGTCATTGCCAATGTTTGTTGAAAACGGAGCATTCAATCACGATTTGTTTTATACCGTAACCAAGCGTGTAACTCGCAACTTAAATAAAGTAATTGACAGGAATTATTATCCGGTTAAAGAAGGAGAAAACTCTAATAAACGTCACCGTCCAATTGGTTTAGGTGTGCAAGGACTTGCTGATGCATTTATCATGTTACGTTTACCGTTTACAAGTGATGAGGCCAAAAAACTGAATCAAGAAATTTTTGAAACCATGTACTTTGCGGCTGTAACAGCATCGATGGAAATGGCTAAAGAAGAAGGACCATATTCAAGTTTTGCGGGATCGCCTATTTCACAAGGGGAATTTCAGTACAATTTATGGGGATTAACCGATGCTGATTTATCAGGACGTTGGGACTGGTCTTCGCTTCGTAAAGAAGTAATGGAGCACGGTGTTCGCAACTCCTTATTAGTAGCACCTATGCCTACTGCTTCTACATCACAAATTTTGGGGAACAACGAAGCTTTTGAGCCGTATACTTCAAATATTTATACCAGACGTGTGCTTTCGGGTGAGTTTATAGTGGTAAACAAACACTTACTTCACGATTTAGTAGAACGTGGCTTGTGGAACGAAACATTGAAACAAGAGTTAATGCGTAACAACGGATCTGTGCAAGCGCTTGATATTCCTCAGGATTTGAAAGAATTGTACAAAACCGTTTGGGAAATGTCTATGAAAGACATTATTGATATGTCACGCCAGCGTGGGTATTTTGTAGATCAGTCGCAATCGTTGAACTTGTTCATGCAAAATGCTAATTATGCTAAATTAACTTCAATGCATTTTTATGCATGGCAATCAGGTCTTAAAACCGGAATGTATTATTTAAGAACAAAAGCGGCCGTTGATGCTATTAAATTTACATTAAACAACGATAAAAAAGTTGAGCCTATAGAGGTAAAAGCGCAGCCTATTCAAGAAAGATTAGAAGCTATTGCCGTTTTAAATGAACCTGCAGAAATGAACGCTGATGAATACAGAGCAATGATCGAACTAGCTAAGAATGCCGGTCCAGAGGAATGTGAAATGTGTGGATCGTAGATAAAGATTAAAAAACATTCAAACAAACAGCTATCATTTTTTGGTAGCTGTTTTTTTTGGAGCTGTTTCCTGCTATTCGTTACAATCTTATACGCCATCCCGAGGTTTCGGGACTGGCTTATA
The DNA here is from genome assembly GCF_048286795.2 of Flavobacterium frigidum. Classification (NCBI taxonomy): domain Bacteria; kingdom Pseudomonadati; phylum Bacteroidota; class Flavobacteriia; order Flavobacteriales; family Flavobacteriaceae; genus Flavobacterium; species Flavobacterium frigidum. The sequence continues at coordinate 373,949 of NZ_JBLVPT020000001.1, read as the reverse complement.
AGGATTTCCACTGCTATCAGGGCTAAGAATTGAGCATTTTGAAAAGGCCTTTGATAGTTATAGTGATACGTGTTTTGAGTTGGAGTAACGCAAGAGGATTGGTATTAGAACCTTAAAGTGCGAATTTCGAAACACTCTCTCAAAATAGTGTAACTCTATTATTCGTATGTAGGTGTACCTTTGAACATATATAACACACATTTAACAGCAAAACTGCCACATTACTTTACAAAGTAGCAAAACACCTTTAAAAAAAATAACCATGGAAACTACAGAATTAAGTATTTCGGCGGATTTATTAGCTTCCAAAACCAAGCGATTTTTAAACGTGCTCATTGATTTGTTTATTGTTTACTTGTTCACAATAGGAATTGGAGCGCTCATAAACGGGATAGGAGTTGTAACAGGGAATTATCAAGTAGCAGATTGGATTGTCAGTTTGTCACCCACAGAAAATGCCTTGTTTGGACTGATAGTGATGTTTTTTTACTATTTCATTATGGAGTTTTATTTGTCCAGAACTTTTGGGAAGTACTTTACTAAAACACTAGTTGTAAAGCATAATGGCGGCAAACCAAATCTAAAAAGTACACTTATTAGAACCTTAGTGCGATTTATTCCTGTTGAAATATTCTCATTTTTTAACAGCAATTCAAGAGGCTGGCATGATACACTATCCGTAACTTATGTGGTTAATAAGCATGAATTTTTAGCAAAGGCGAAATTGTAAACCTGTAATCTTGTTTTTAGGGCATACAAGCAGTCATTTTAGACTGCTTTTTTTGTTTCTACTGGGTTCTTTTTCTTTATATTCGCTCCTTAAAAACTAGAAAATTACAGTAGCAATGATGAACTGGGAACAACTTTTATCACTTAAACGTCAAGGCGACAAAGGCAAACGATTGCGCGTAGAACAAGACGATACCCGTTTGGGTTTTGAGGTAGATTATGATCGAATCATTTTTTCTTCGGCGTTTAGAAGTTTACAAGATAAAACACAAGTTATTCCATTATCCAAAACAGATTTTGTGCATACCAGGTTAACGCATAGTTTGGAAGTATCAGTCGTTGGGCGTTCTTTGGGTCGTTTGGTTGGAAAAAAAATCATCGCAAAATACCCCTATTTAAAAGACGCGCTCGGCTATCACATGAATGATTTTGGGGCAATTGTGGCTGCAGCATCATTAGCGCATGATATCGGGAATCCGCCTTTCGGACATTCCGGAGAAAAAGCCATAGGAGAGTATTTTTCGATAGGAAACGGACAAAAATACAAAGACCAACTTACCGCAAAAGAGTGGCAAGATTTAATTGATTTTGAAGGGAATGCTAATGGTTTTTCGGTGCTTACTGCAAGCAGACCAGGAATAGAAGGAGGACTTCGTATTTCGTATGCTACTCTTGGCGCTTTTATGAAATATCCTAAAGAGAGTTTGCCTAAAAAACCAACCAAAAATATCGCGGATAAAAAATATGGTTTTTTTCAAACAGACAAAGCTTTTTTTCAAGAAGTAGCACATGACATGGGTTTGATTCCGAATAAATCAAGAGAAGATCTTGGTTTTGAACGCCATCCTTTAGCGTATTTAGTTGAAGCTTCCGATGATATTTGTTATACCATTATCGATTTTGAAGATGGTATCAATTTAGGACTCGTTTCTGAAGATTTTGCTTTAGAATATTTGATAAAACTTGTCAAAGACAGTATTGACACTTCCAAGTACAAAACACTTGAGACTAAAGAAGATCGAATTAGCTATTTGCGCGCCTTAGCAATAGGAAGTTTAATTAATGATGCTGTAAAAGTTTTTATTGAAAATGAAGCCCTTATTTTGCAAGGAAAATTTCCTTATGCCTTAATGGACAAAAGCAAATACAAAGCACAGATGGATGATATTATCAAGATTAGTGTTGATAATATCTATCAAAGTCGCGAGGTAATTGAAAAGGAAATAGTTGGTTATCAGATTATACAAACGTTATTGGATAAATTCATAACCGCGTTCAATAACAAATACAACGGAGTGCCATCAAATTACGATGCGCTACTTTTAAAAATGCTACCCGAGAAACACCACCTCGAAAAAGACGATTTGTATGGTCGTTTATTGCATATTTGTCATTTTATTTCCTTGTTAACTGATGGAAATGCATTATTATACTACAAAACAATAACTGCTGCTAAAAATTAACACTTGTACACTTGTAATTTGTTTGCAAAACCAAATAAATCAATTAGTTTTGCTCAATAATTTAATAATCATTTATTTTTTATGAAAAAAATTTTACTTTCTGTTATTTATATAGTTCCATTTCTGATTTTTTCGCAGTCAAACAAACAAATAATTCAAAATTATTTGAATGGTCCTGAAGCTAAATCTAATAAGTTAAGTCGTGAATTAAGCGATTGGGCTATTCAAAGTGAGGGTAACTCATCAACTACTAATATTAATAATTGTTTCGTAGTGCAGCGTTATCAGGGTATAGAGATATTTAGAGGAGTATCGAATTTTTTGATCAAACAAGGCAAAGTAATTGATGTTCAAAAACAATTTGTTAGTGACATTAGTAAAAAGGTAAATGCAACATCCCCGGCTTTATCAGTCACGGATGCACTAGGGAAAGCTTATTTTCAACTAGGAATAACTACAAAAAGTCCACTTACCATTATAGAAAAAACGGATTTAAACAAATTCAAAGTAAGCAATGGTTTAGGGATTGAAGATCCGATTTTAGGAAATTTAGTGTACCACCAGACTAAAGACGGTATGTTGAAATTAGCTTGGGATTTCACAATACATACCAGCACTCATGATGCGATTTGGAGTGTTCGAATTGATGCTCTAAATGGAAAAATCTTAGAAAAAAACAATGATGTGATTTCTTGTAGTTTTGATCGAAATAACACTCATAGCGCTGAAAATTTACCAATCGAAAAATTAGGGAATGCCACCTACAAACAAATTTTTTCGCCTTTAACGACTCAAGTACAAAGTGGATCGTACCGTGTAATTCCTTTTAATTCTACAAGTCCTAATCATAGTCCTTTTCAGTTAGTAGCAAACCCAGCTAATTTGATAGCATCACCATTCGGATGGCACGACACAAATGGTGTAACTGGTGCAGAATATACTATTACTAGAGGTAATAATGTTTGGGCAAAGGAAGATTTTCTTGGTGATAATTCTACTTCTGGATCAAGTCCCGATGGTCGATCTGAGCTTATTTTTGATTTTCCATATGGTGGAACAAATACCACGGCATCTTCTTACATTGATGCTGCAAATACCAACTTATTTTATATGAATAATATAATGCATGATGTTTGGTATCAATATGGTTTTGATGAAGCAAACGGAAATTTCCAAGATAATAATTATGGGCGAGGTGGTTCTAGTCAGGATTATGTGCTAGGTGATGCACAAGATGGTTCTCTTGCAAGTACAATGAGTTTGAATAATGCTAATTTTTCGACACCGGTAGATGGTACAAGAGGAAGAATGCAAATGTTCTTATGGAATCGGGGGCCCGTTATTAAGCCGATCATTATTACTTCGCCGGAAATTTTAGTAGGAAATTATGTAGCCAATCAAAATGCGTTTAATCCAGGAAAAATTGACTTACCAGTAGCGCCAGCCTTCATTCAGTCGGATTTAGTATTATATTTGGATAGTGATGGCACTACTTCACTAGGCTGTTCAGCACCAACTAATGCAGCAGTTATGAATGGAAAAATTGTAATTCTTAGAAGAGGAACTTGTACATTTGCTGTAAAAGTTAAAGCAGCTCAAGATGCAGGTGCAATTGCGGTTATCGTTGTGAATAATGCAGATGGTGTAATTAGTATGTCAGGGAGTGATGCGACAATAACTATTCCTGCGATCAGTGTAACCAAAGTTTTTGGGGAATCTATTATTGCACAAATGCAAACTACAAGTGTCAATGTTAAATTACAAGTAGAAAGTTCACCATTTGTAAATACGGATGGAGATTTTGATAACGGTATCATTGCTCATGAGTACGGTCACGGTATTTCGACTCGTTTAGCAGGAGGAAGAAATAATTCTAGGTGTTTGGATAATACAGATCAAATGGGCGAAGGCTGGTCAGATTGGTATGCTTTGATGATGCAATTAAAGCCAGGAGATGTTGGAGCTGCAAAAAGAGGAATTGGAACTTTTGTTTCTTCACAAGCTAACGATGGTTTGGGAATTAGAGATTATCAATATTCAACAGATAGAACGGTAAATCCAATGACATACGCTTTCACCAATAATTTTCAATCGCTGGATGCTAATGGAGTTGAGCAAACTTCTGTACATGGTGTAGGTTCGGTATGGGCAACAATGTTATGGGATTTAACTTGGGCCTACATTAATAAGTATGGTTATGATGATAATAAGTATACGGGAGTTGGAGGTAATAATAAAATAATGAGATTGGTTCTTGATGGGCTTAAGTTACAGTCTTGTAGTCCAACTTTTGTTGACGGTAGAAATGCAATTATAGCAGCCGATCAGGCCATTACTGGAGGTAAGGATTTCTGTTTGATATGGGAGGTTTTTGCTGCAAGAGGACTAGGTTTAAACGCATCTGCTGGGGACAATAATGTCGGAAATGACCAAGCGGAAGATTTTACAATACCAGCAGCAGGTGCCAACTGTACACTAGGAACAGTAGACATTGATCAAGAAAATGTGATGCGTGTGTATCCAAATCCATCAACTGGAAATATAACGGTTCGAATTAACAACTATAACGGATTAGTGGCTGTAAAAGTGGTTGATCTTAATGGCAGAATAGTATATAGCGAGGATAAAGTAACCTTTAGTAATGAAAAATCATTTGATTTAAGTCAACTCAGCGCTGGTATATATTTGATTGATATTGCAGGCGAAGGTTTGAAATATGTAGACAAAATAATTATAAACTAAAATAATTAGTTAACAAAAAAAGACCTGAAATATAACAAATTTTTCAGGTCTTTTTATTTAGAATATATACTCAATCCCAACTCCAATCGCCTGTCTTAATTGAGTTTTTGGACCTTCGGTTATCTGAATGCCCTCTATTTCTCTTTTGGATTTAATGTCATCGTCATAAATAACATGTGCGCCTATATTTGCCTTTACGTATTGATTGACTATAAGCTCTACTTGTAAATCGCAGTCTACATCGACATTGCCAAAACGGTTTATGTAATCTGAGAATAAAGTCAGTCGATTCTCTAAACTAATATTTTTGAAAATCTCTTTTTTGTATTTATTTGTGATTAGGAAACCAAGTTCCATTTTTACTCGTTCACCCTCGGTTATAAGATTCCCATTTGCATCATATGTAGCTTTAAGTACACCAAAAGCACCTTGATCTGCCAATTGTTGATCTAAAACTAAAGTTGTATTTAATGTAAAAGGCGATACATAAAATACTCTTCTTTTTTCTTTATCGATATTTTCAGCACCTACTCCATAAAAATATAAGCTGGAGCAAAGGGTTTTGAGATTGCTTTTTCAGTATTTGGGTATGCATAACCATTGGTAAATTGAGCGTTGAAACTCAATTTTGCTGAATGATACCAAGTCGAAATCGTGTCTTTTCGATATCCAAAAGTCGAATTGAACTGAATGGCATCTTCTGTTTTTCGGATGGCAATCCCGTATTGTTTATTCAAACCATATTTAACAATCAATTCATTGGACCAATTGTAATTACTTCGAGAATATACTCGATGAAATTTGCCTTTAAACAATCCTGAAATCGAACTTGTACCTCCTGCACTCCAGTTCACAAAGGCAACTTCGGAAATATCAAATCCGAGACTATTTTTTTTATTCCAAAACGAAAATGGAAGATAGTGTGTTTTGGTTTGTATTTGCAGTGGGACAAATAATAAATTATTCTTATTTTTTAGTGTGGATACGGGTACAATTGTGTCTTGCAAGAATTTGAGTTTTTCCTCTTGAGCGAAACATGTAGTCGAAAAAGTAACGTTTAGAAAAAGAAGTAAATAAGTTGATAATTTCATTTTGGAATAGCTTATTTTGAACAGTAAATTAATTACTTTAAAGACTTGAAAAGAGTTGCTCAATGCTTTTAACGTCAATTCCACAATAATGTTGCAGCTCAGCTACTGTTCCATGTTCTATAAATTCATCAGGAATGCCCAAAATCCTCACTGTTGTTGCATATTGATGTTGAGCTGCAAACTCGAGAATTGCACTCCCAAAACTACCTTTTACAGTGCCATCTTCAATTGTAATAATAGTGGGATAGGTTTTAAAAATGACATGAAGAGCGCTTTCATCTAGAGGTTTGACAAACGGAAAATCATAATGTGCAATAGTTTCTGGATGTTTTATTTTGGCTATAGCCAAAGAGACATTGTTACCTATAGTTCCATTGGATAACACAGCAATTTTTGAACCTTGTTTTATGCAAATACTTTTTCCAATTGCTATTTTTTCATATTTGCCAAGATGTTGTATTTGCCAATCTTGAATTACTCCACGACCTCTCGGATAACGAATGGCTATAGGATGATTTAATCCTAATTGAGCAGTATATAAAATATTTTGCAATGCGATTTCATTTATTGGAGCATAAATAATCATGTTAGGAATGCAACGCAAATAGGCTAAATCGAAAACACCGTGGTGCGTGGCGCCGTCTTCGCCCACTAATCCAGCTCTGTCCAAACAAAAAATTACGGGAAGATTTTGCAATGCTACATCATGAATAATTTGGTCATAAGCTCTTTGTAGAAAAGTGGAGTAGATGTTGCAATAAACAATCATGCCTTGTGTTGCCATTCCGGCGGCCAAAGTCACTGCATGCTGTTCTGCAATACCTACATCAAAAGCACGTTTTGGAAATGCATCCATCATAAATTTTAAGGAACTTCCAGAGGGCATTGCAGGTGTGATTCCTATAATTTTTTCGTTTTTTCGAGCCAAGTCCAAAACGGTCAAACCAAATACATCTTGGTATTTTGGAGGTAAATTCTCTTCTTGTTTTGAAATTATTTCCCCGGTTGCTGCATCAAATTTGCCAGGCGCGTGGTATTTTACTTGATCCTCTTCGGCTTGTTGCAGGCCTTTTCCTTTGGTGGTAATTAAATGTAAAAATTTAGGACCTTTTATCTTTTGCAAACGCTTTAATTCCTTTATCACAGCAAAAAGGTCATGACCGTCAATGGGCCCCGAGTAATCAAAGTTCAAGGACTTAATCATGTTGTTTTGCCTTGGGTTTTTCCCCTCTTTTACCGCAGTGAGGTATTGTTTCAAGGCACCTACACTTGGGTCAATACCGATAGCGTTATCATTTAGAATTACGAGTAAATTGGCATCAGTAACACCCGCGTGATTCAACCCTTCAAAAGCCATACCTGAAGCGATAGATGCGTCACCAATGATAGCAATGTGGTGTTTGCTGAACTCGCCTTTCAAATTAGAAGCAATTGCCATTCCGAGTGCTGCCGAAATAGAAGTTGAGGAGTGGCCTACGCCAAAGGTGTCGTAGTTGCTTTCGCTTCTTTTTGGGAAACCAGAAATACCGCCGAGTTGACGATTGCTATGAAAATTTTCTCTTCGACCGGTCAGTATTTTATGGCCATAGGCTTGATGGCCAACATCCCAAATCAATAAATCATTCGGGGTGTCAAAAACATAATGCAAGGCAATTGTCATTTCTACAACTCCCAGGCTTGCGCCGAGATGACCTTCTTTTACGGCCACAATATCGATGATAAAATCGCGTAATTCTTGGGCAACTTGAGGAAGTTGTGTTTCGTCAAGCAAGCGTAAATCGGTTGGGTTATTTATGTTTGAAAGTAAACTGTTTTTCATTGTTCTATAAAAAGCGAATTTACGATTTTAAAATGGAATCTTTTTTCAATTTTAGACGATTCTAGTACCTGTCTTATTTTTACAAGTAGGTAATTAAATGGGTCAACTAAGTCCAGATTGTTTGCTTTTGAAACAATTGTAATTAGTTATGCTAAATACGTTTTGTCAAAATTATTTTGTTTAGATCAAAGAAATAGATTCAGTGTATAACGTTCGTGTTTTTTTACCATTTTGTTCACCTGGTTTCCATCTAGGACATAATTTCAAAACTCTAACAATTTCATTTTCTAAAGCCAAATCAATTTCCGATTTTGGTTTGACATAGGTTAATGAGCCGTCTTTATCAATAACGAATGAGATTGAGATTTCGGTAATTTTATTTTTTAGATTTTCTGGATGTTTGAACTCTTCTTTAAAAAAAGCATAAAATTTTTCAATCCCGCCTTTGTATTCCGCAGGGAATTCGAAACCGATACCTCCGTTGTAAATTACATCTTCAACAACAGTCTCGTTCTTTGGTGTTTCTTCGAAAGCAGTTGTTTGGGGATTTATAAATTTTACATGATTTACCTTGGTTACTGGTCCAGGAGGTTGAACGTGGTTTTGCATATTGTTTTTTTCTGGCAACATCATCCCAAGAGTTATTTGGGATGCTTTTGTGTTGTCTTTAACCACTTCAACAGCATCGATTTTTTGTTTGTTTCCATTTTTATCGGCACAACTAAACAAAGTGGTTCCCATTGTGATAAATAATGCTAACAAAAACATTTTGTGATAATGAGTTTGCTTATAAAGTACACGACTAGGGATTTGAATAGTCAAGGAATCTAATTGCGATTTTTTCATTCTACCACAGATATTCTGGCTTTGATTTTGGATAAAAAAATGCTGCACTTCTTCGGGTAGCATTGCAGTAAAATCAATAACAGTTTTAGCGCAACTCATACAAAAACGACCTTGGTCATTTGCAGTCATTTTGTTCCAATCCTCCTGGCAAGGTTCGGGAATTGCGATTTTATATTTTCTTTCCATACAATGTGTTTCTGATTATAAAACTAACGAAATTTATTTCAAATACGTACTTTTGTTCTATGATAAACCCATTCACCGACGAATATTTCATGAAAAAAGCTTTGCAGGAAGCCGAAATGGCTTTTGAAAAAGGCGAAATTCCTGTTGGAGCGCTAATTGTCATTGATAATAAAGTCATTGCTCGAAGTCATAATTTAACCGAATTACTTCATGACGTTACGGCTCATGCTGAAATGCAAACCATCACTGCTGCTGCAAATTATCTAGGTGGAAAATATTTAACAGGTTGTACGCTTTATGTCACATTGGAGCCTTGCCAGATGTGTGCTGGAGCTTTATATTGGAGCCAAATCTCTAAAATTGTGTATGGAGCCAGCGATGAAAATCGCGGTTTTGTAAAAATGGGAACGCAATTGCATCCTAAAACCACTGTTGTATCTGGTATTCTTGCCAATGAAGCTTCGGAGTTGATGAAACGATTTTTTGTTGAGAGAAGGAAGTAGAGTAGTCAAAATGTTCTCTAGCCCAAATAGCAGTGAAAATCCTTATGTGCCAATCCCGAAACTTCGGGACGGCATATAAGATTGTAACGAATAGCTGGATTAGCTCCTTAAAAACAACTTTAAAAAATAATTTCCTCTCAAAGAATTTTCTTCTTAAAATAATAAATTAATTATTCTACATTTACTACAATATATCGGTAACATCCTAGTTTTGGTGTTACTTGTGAGATGTTGCAATAATTTAATTTATAACCCATTAACTCTAGCTAAAAGTGAAAACAAAAGGATTAATTTACGTGTTTTGTGTGTTTTTTTTGTTTCAAGCGTGTGGCAGAAAATCAGCCGCCGATTTTAATTCAGATTTTTCATTATTCAAAGAGTTTATCGTCAGTTTTACGGGAGGAATTGTCACTTCAGAATCTGATATTAGGGTAGTTTTGGCTTTTGATAAAAAAGAATGGAAGGTAAATGAGGTTTTAGATAACGATTTGTTTACAATTTCTCCTAGTGTAGACGGAAAAGTAATTGCCCTTTCGAGCAATACGATTGCTTTTATTCCCGAAAAAAAGCTGGAATCGGGCACGGAATATCAAGTGACTTTGCATTTGGATCAACTGAATCGAAAGGTTGCCGAAAAAGATAAAACACTTTCCAATTTCAACTTTACGGTAAAAACTATAAAACAGGATTTTGTTGTTAATACTCTAGATGTTCAGTCCTATAGCGAAGAATATCAATATCTGAATGGTGTGCTCAAAACCGCAGATAATATCGATTTGGAAACTGCTAAAAAATTGATAGAGGCCGAGCATAACGGGAGCGATTTAAAAATTGTTTTCGAAAAAACGAATGCAGTTGGAAAAGAATTTAAGTTCCGAATTGACAGCATTCAACGATTGGAATTTAAAAGCAATTTGGAGATAAAATACGACGGAAGTGATTTTGATATCGATCAAAAAGGGACTATCGATTTCCCGATTACGGCATTGAAAGAGTTTAAAGTAGTTAAAACCGAAATTCAAGAAGGAGATAATCAAACGGTGTCTATTAATTTTTCGGAACCCTTAGAAAAAGGACAAGATTTTAAAGGATTAGTTGCCATTCAAAACACGAAAAATTTAAAGTTTTCTGTACAAGGAAATGTGTTGAAAGTTTATTTTATTAATGAAGAACCCGATCAAAAACCTGTTGAAGTTGCTCCAGAACCAGTTGTAGAAGTTGTAACTGTTGATACGTCGGCTGTGGCTGTTGATAGTGCTTTGGTTACGGAACCTGAAGAAGTTGCCGTTATGGAGCCTGAGCCAGTTGTGGATTTGCAAAAGCTGACAGGAGAACTCTTGTTGGAAGTTTTTCAGGGAATTGAAAGTGAATATGGTAGAAAGTTAAGTGAGAATTATACCGAGAAAATATCATTTGATGAAATAAAGCCAAGTATTCGGTTCATTAAAAACGGAACAATTCTGCCAAGTTCTAATAATTTAAAACTCAATTTTGAGGCTGTAAACCTGAGTTCTGTTGATGTAAAAGTGTATAAGATTTACAAAAACAATATCATGCAATTTTTGCAATACAACGAGCTCAATGGCAGTCAAAACCTGAAAAGAGTGGCGCAACCTATTGCCAAATCAACTCTGAATTTAAAAGAAAATACATTACTAAATTTAAGTAAGTGGAACAATTTTGCTCTCGATTTATCTAAAATAATTACTCCTGAACCAGGCGCGATTTATAGAGTAGAGTTTGTTTACAAGAAAAAATATTCTTTGTACAAATGCGAAACTGCGGATGAAGACACTACCGAGGAGGAAGAAGAGGTTGATGAGAATGATGTCAATTACAGCGGAAACTCTTACGATGATTATTATGATGATTACGAATGGCGAGAAAGTCAGGATCCTTGCTCGAGTTCTTATTTTTATAATGCCAAAATATCAACTAATATATTGGCTACTGATTTGGGTGTAATTGCAAAAAGAGGCGAAAATAAATCGTATTTGTTTGCCGTAAATAATATTGTCACCACGGAGCCAGTTACAAATGCAAGAATAGATTTGTATACTTTTCAGCAGCAAAAAATAACTACAGGAACCACGAATAGCGATGGAATTGCGACTTTTCAGTTGGATAAATTTGCTTATTTTGCTATTGTAACGCAAGGAGCAGAGTCTACTTATGTTAAACTAGACGACGGGAATTCGCTGTCAGTGAGTAATTTTAATGTGTCGGGCGAGACCTTGCAAAAAGGACTTAAAGGATTCATTTATGGAGAGCGAGGCGTTTGGCGTCCTGGGGATAATTTGTTTTTATCCTTCATTTTGAATGATGCTTCGAATAAAATTCCGCTAGGACATCCTATAAAATTTAGACTAGCTGATCCAAATGGAAAAGTTACGTATCAAACGGTTCAAAAATCGAATGAATGGAATCATTATGCGTTTACAGTTCCAACAGAAAATGATGCGCCTACTGGAAATTGGGAAGCAATGGTTAGCGTGGGTGGTGCTAAGTTTTATAAAAGTATAAAAATTGAAACCATCAAACCCAATCGTTTGAAAATCAAAAACACTTTCAAACGAGCTATACTTTCTTCGGCTTATCCCAATACGAGCAACCTTGAAGTGGCTTGGCTTCATGGCGCTGTGACAAAAAATTTGAACGTTGAAATGCAAGCCAAATTTTCGCAACAAACTACAACTTTTAAGAATTATGACAAGTATATTTTTGATGATTTGGTTCGAAAATTCAGCACCGAAGAAGTTACTGTTTTCTCCGGAAAATTAGATGGTAATGGAAAAGCGAATGCTACGATAGACCCGAAAATACAAGCTGAAGCACCAGGAATGTTGAAAGCGTCGTTTATTACCAAAGTGTATGAAGAAGGTGGCGATTTTAGTACTGATGTCATAGCGACGACCTATTCTCCGTACAGTACTTATGTGGGGATAAAGTCACCTGAGCCCAACAAATACGGAATGCTAGAAACCCGTACCATGAACCAATTTGATGTAGTTACGGTCGATGAAAACGGAAGACCAAAGTCAGTTAAAAATCTGGAAGTAAAAGTGTATAAAGTAGAATGGCGCTGGTGGTGGGATGCGTCTAGCGATAATTTATCGAATTATAATGCTGATAACGCAACGACTTCTTACAAAACTTTTACAATTAATACCGATGCTAGCGGAAAAGGAAATATCCGTTTTGCCTTGACGGATGAAGAGTGGGGACGGTATATGATTCGGGTTTCTGATGTTGTTGGCGGACACGCAACGGCTTTAACGGTAAATATAGATTGGCCAACATGGTCTGGAAAAACGAGAAATACAGATGCTTCTACGGCCAATATGTTAGTTTTTTCAACCGATAAGGAGAAGTATGCTGTGGGTGAAACTGCTCAAATTTCGTTTCCATCTAGTGCAGGAGGTCGAGCTTTTATCTCTATCGAAAATGGTTCGAAAGTAGTACAAACACTTTGGGCGAAGACCCAAAAAGGAGAAACCAAAGTTACCATTCCGATTACGGCTGCTATGGCTCCAAATGTGTATTTCAATATTACGTTGTTGCAACCACACGCTTCAACCAAAAATGATTTGCCAATCCGAATGTATGGAATTGTACCCATTGAAGTGATTGATAAAAATACGATCCTTGCTCCCAAATTAGTAATGCCTGATGTACTGCGTCCAGAGCAATCTTTTGCCATAAAAGTGAGTGAACAATCCGGAAAAGTAATGACCTATACAATAGCTATTGTTGATGAAGGATTATTGGATTTAACCCGTTTCAAAGCGCCAAATGCTTGGGACAGCTTTTATGTTCGAGAAGCTTTGGGTGTAAAAACATGGGATATTTATGATGATGTAATTGGAGCGTATGGCGGAAAAGTAAATCAGATTTTCAGTATTGGTGGTGACCAAGATTTGGGTGGTGGAAAAGCCAAAAAAGCCAATCGTTTCAAACCAGTTGTAATTTATATGGGGCCTTTTAAATTGGAAAAAGGACAAACTAAAACCCACCAGGTGAAATTACCGAAGTACATTGGTTCCGTAAAGACAATGATCGTAGCTGGTGATGCGACTACAAGCGCATATGGAAGTGCCGAAAAAGCAACTCCGGTTCGCAGTCCGTTAATGGTTTTGGCTTCTTTGCCAAGAAAGATTTCTCCATCCGAGAAAGTGACGATTCCAGTGACCATTTTTGCCATGGAGAAAAACATTAAAAATGTAACGGTTCAGATTAAAACGAACAACGGATTAAAAGTTATAGGAAGTGCCACTCAAAAATTGTCATTCGCTCAGCCTGACGAAAAAATGGCCTATTTCAATTTGGCTGTCGGTGCTACAACAGGAATTGGGAAAGTGCAAATTGTAGCGACTTCCGGCAAGGAAAAATCAGTGTACGATGTAGAGATCGATATGACCAATCCGAATCCAGTGACCAATACATTTACTGATGTGATTTTGGAACCGAATAGTACTAAAACTATTTCATGGAAAACGTTTGGTGTTGCGGGAAGTAATAAAGCAAAACTGGAGGTTTCCTCAATGCCAACCATCAATTTAAACGGACGATTACAATATCTGATTCAATATCCCCACGGTTGTGTGGAGCAAACGACTTCGTCTGTTTTTCCACAATTGTATCTGAATGAGATTGTCGATTTGGATGCTACGCGTCAGCAATTAATTCAAAAAAATGTGACCGCAGGAATTACTCGTTTGGGAGGTTTTCAATTATCGAATGGTGGAATGGCATACTGGCAAGGAGGAACCGTCGCTGATGATTGGGGTACTTCGTATGCGGGACATTTTATGATTGAAGCAGAGAAAAAAGGGTATTTCTTGCCGATAAATTTCAAAACCAAATGGATTTCGTATCAGCAAAAAGAAGCCAAACAATGGCGATTTGTGCCGAGTTACGGAAATGATTTGGCGCAATCGTATCGCTTATACACACTATCGTTGGCGGGAGCTCCTGATTTGTCTTCGATGAACAGATTGCGTGAAACTAAAGGAATTTCAAACGAAAGTAAATTGCGTTTAGCTTCGGCCTATGTATTGGCAGGACAAAAATCGGCAGGTTTATCGTTGTTGCTGAATACTTCAATTGATGACAATTCCAACTATAATTATTACTATTACGGATCTGCTGATAGGAATCGTGCCATGGCTCTCGAAACATTGTTATTGCTTGGACAAAAGCAAAAAGCATTTGCAATGGCGACAAAGTTGGCCAAAGATATGTCAAGTGACCAATGGATGAGCACGCAAACTACGGCGTATGGATTGTATGCTATGGCTAAATTTTCTGTAAGCAATGGTCCAAAAGGAATCGATGTCCAGTTCAGTAAAGACGGAAAAGCACAATCAATTAAAACGATGAAAACCATAGCAGACAGAAGTTTGGTTGTCAAAACGGGTTCGAATAGTGTTACTTTAAAAAACAATAGAAAGAATAGATTGTTTGTTCGTGTGTTGAACACTGGAATTCTTCCTATTGGACAAGAAAAAGCGATTCAGAGTAATGTTTCGGCTTCGATTGTTTTCAAAAACAGAAAAGGAAGTGTTATCAATGTGTCTAAAATCAATCAAGGAACTGAATTTGTTGCTGAGGTAACAGTTAAAAACCTAAAAAATGAACGTGTAGAAAATGTGGCGTTGTCACAAATTTTGCCTTCTGGTTTCGAGATAGTAAATACTCGTTTCACGGATTATGGAGACGCCACCAATAACGTAGCTGATTATATTGATATTCGCGATGATAGAACTAATTTTTATTTTGGATTGAAAGCCGGAGAAGAAAAAACGTTTAGAATACTACTGAATGCTTCTTATCTTGGAACCTATTATCTACCTGGATTGCAATGCGAAGCCATGTATGACAATACATTTTTGGCAAGAACTAAAGGGTTTTGGGTTCAAGTGGTGAAGTAATACTATATGGAACGCAGATAACACGGATACAACGGATTTTAAACAGATTGTAATAATTGTTGAATCCTAAAAAAATCTGCGTAAAAATATGGCACGCAGATTTTGAAGATTCACGCAGATAAAACAATAACTATATGATGTTTTTAAAATCAGTATAATACTTTGCGACCCTTGCAGTTAAATAAAATAGACTTGAAAAACAAACTCATAGCGTTCCTACAACGCATCATCAATTGGATAAAACAAAATAAAATAAAATCATCAATAGTCTTTTTACTTTTGGTGGTTTATTATTTTTCGTTGCCCCGAATTTTGTTTCAAGAACCCTATTCTACGGTGATTGAAAGCAAAGAAGGCGAATTGCTTGGCGCCAAAATTGCTCTTGACGGACAATGGCGATTTCCTGCTCAAGACAGTGTTCCCGATAAATTTAAAAAGTGTATTGTTTATTTTGAAGACGAATATTTCTATAAACATCCAGGATTCAATCCTGTGGCGATGGTCAATGCTGCTCAGCAAAACAGAGAAGCAGGCAAAGTCGTTCGTGGCGGAAGTACTTTGACACAACAAGTTATTCGTTTGTCCAGAAACGGGCAAGGACGAACTTATTTTGAGAAAATAATCGAACTTATTCTCGCCACCCGATTAGAATTGGGGTATTCTAAAAACGAAATTTTAGAATTGTATGCTTCTCACGCTCCTTTTGGCGGAAATGTTGTAGGTCTCGAAATGGCTTCTTGGAGGTATTTTGGTGTCCAATCCTATCAATTGTCGTGGGCCGAGAGTGCAACATTGGCTGTTTTGCCAAATGCGCCCAGTTTGATTTATCCGGGGAAAAACCAAATCAAATTATTAAGTAAGCGCAACCGACTTTTGTTGAAATTAAATCAAGAAGGTGTAATCGACAAGCAAACGTATGAGCTTTCTATAGACGAACCTTTGCCTCAAAAACCGTATGACTTACCACAAATTGCCCCTCATTTATTGCAACATGTTGCCAAGAATCAGGTAGGGACTCGAGTGAAAACGACAATAGAAATTGGGTTGCAAAACAGAGTCAATCAAATTGCAAAGTATTATTACAATCAATATAAGCAAAATGAAGTGCATAATTTGGCTATTTTAGTTATCGATGTGTCCAATAGAAAAGTGATGAGTTATGTGGGCAACTCGCCAACGGATGGGAATCATCAAAAAGATGTCGATATTATCGATGCGCCAAGAAGTACAGGAAGTATTCTAAAACCGCTTTTATACGCAGGTATGCTAGACGATGGGGAGCTATTGCCGAATACGCTAGTTGCAGATATCCCAACGCAGATTGCTGGCTATACGCCTCAGAATTTCAACCTCACATTTGACGGAGCAGTTCCTGCCCATCGGGCATTAGCGCGATCGTTGAATATTCCTTCTGTATTAATGTTACAGGATTTTGGAGTGAACAAATTTTACGAAGAATTGCAGCGATTTAAATTACGGGATATTTCAAAATCGCCTGATCATTATGGCTTGTCACTTATTTTGGGTGGTGCCGAAAGTAATTTATGGGATTTGTGTAGAACTTACGCAGGTTTATCTTCGACTTTGAATTATTTTAATACGAATCAAGGGCTTTACAGAACTAATGAATTTGCAGAGCTGAATTTCGATGATAATTTACAAGTTGATTTTGGCGATAAATCCAAGCAAAAGAACATCTTAGGAGCAGGTTCAATTTGGCTCACGTATAACGCAATGGAGCAAGTCAATCGCCCTGAAGGAGATGAGGCCTGGAAATTTTATGACAGTTCACTCAAGATTGCTTGGAAAACGGGGACAAGTTTCGGGAATCGTGATGCGTGGGCGATAGGTACCAATGCGAGATATGTGGTAGGTGTGTGGGTGGGTAACGCAACAGGCGAGGGTAGGCCCACATTGACGGGAGTCACCAGTGCAGCGCCTATTTTATTTGATATTTTTAATTTATTGCCTAGACAACGATGGTTTGATACGCCAATTAAGGATTTAGAGGAAGTTGAAGTGTGTACTTTAAGCGGTCATTTGGCCAAAGACGGTTGTCCAACAATAAAACAACTCGTTCCGAAGAAAGGAAAAAATACTTCGATTTGTCCGTATCACAAAACGGTGCATTTGGATAAATCACTGCAATTTCAGGTCAACAGCAGTTGCGAAAACATAGAAAAAATAGTGACAAAAACCTGGTTTATTTTGCCACCTGTGATGGCTTGGTATTACAAAAGTCAGCATATAGAGTATTTGCCGTTACCACCGTTCAGAAGTGATTGTATGGGAACACAAACGGCTACAATGGATTTTATTTATCCAAAAACAAACAGCAAAATCTATCTTACCAAGAATTTTAATAGCGAGGTTCAGCCCGTGATTTTAAAAGTAGCGCATTCGCAACGGGAAAGTAAGCTGTTTTGGTATGTTGATAATGTTTTCAAAGGCAGAACCAAAACCTTTCATGAAATGCCTATTTCGGCAACAACAGGATTTCATTACATTACTGTGGTGGATGAATTTGGAAACGAAATTCGGAGGAAGATTGAGATTGTAAGAGAGTAGCTTTTTAAATTCTGAATATCATTTACTAGAGAATATTCTTTTGAAATTGATTCTCCTAGCCCAGATAGTAGCGGCATCCTTTAATCAAGTTGCCAGCCTTAAAAGCTGGTTACTTGATTAAAGATATAGCGGATAGCTGGAATAGCTCCTAAAAAAACAGCAAAAAAAAACTCCCCAATTTCTTGAGGAGTTTTGTTTTAATCTATGACAGCATTTTCTTTTTTGTCGTAGAAATGATATTCTAGGTACGTGTAAGCATCACGAGGTATAATTTTCACCCATTTTTTATGTTCAAGAAACCATTTTGAACGTAATGATGGAAAACCTTTGGTAAGGTATGCGGCCACAAAAGGATGTACATTAAGCACAACATCTTTGTGGTTTTTTAATACTCTTTCTAGATCGAAAGCGATTTTATCAATGATTTGAATTGGCGCTTCAATTTCGCCGCTTTCATTGTTTGGATCTTCTTCTCTAGTTTTAATATTTACTTCAGGTCTTACTCTTTGTCTTGTAATTTGAACTAATCCAAATTTACTTGGGGGTAAGATCTTGTGTTTTGCTTTATCATCGCTCATTTCTTCTTTCAAGAAATCGAACAACACTTTGCGATTTTCAGGATTTGACATATCGATAAAATCAACTACGATTATTCCGCCCATATCACGAAGACGTAATTGTCTTGCGATTTCGGCAGCTGCAATCATATTGACTTCCATGGCGGTATCTTCCTGGTTGGTGGCTTTATTAGAACGGTTTCCGCTGTTTACGTCTATAACGTGCAAAGCTTCAGTGTGTTCGATAATAAGATACGCCCCTTTACTCATGGATACTGTTTTTCCAAAAGAAGTTTTGATTTGTCTCTCTATGTTGTATTTCTCAAAAATAGGTGTGTCTTTTGATTGATAAAACTTAACAATTGATTGTTTGGATGGTGCAATTTCTTGCAGGTAATCCTTTGTTTGGTTGTACAACTCTTCGTCATCTATCTGAATACCGCTGAAGGTATCGTTGAAAACGTCTCTTAATATTGAAGAAGCTCTGTTGAGTTCTCCTAATACTTTGGACGGATGCTGAGCAGTTGGTAATTTTTTACACATTGCAGTCCATCTGCTGAGCAGGTTCTGCAAATCTTTTTCTAATTCGGCTGTATTTTTGCCTTCGGCTACTGTGCGAACAATAACACCAAATCCTTTTGGTTTGATGGATTGTACTAATCGTTTCAAACGTTCTTTTTCTTTTTTGTCTTCTATTTTTTGTGAAATAGAAACACGGTCAGAAAACGGAACCAAAACTATAAATCTTCCGGCAAGAGAAAGCTCAGCGCTAATTCTTGGTCCTTTTGTAGATATAGGTTCTTTGACGACTTGTACTAAAACAGATTGATTGGAACTCAAAACATCAGTAATGGTGCCATCTTTGTCTATTTCTTTTTCAAACTGAAAGTTTTTTAGGGAGAAATCTTTTAATTTACCTGCGCTTACAAGTTTTATGAATTTCAGTTGGGAAGCTAGATTAGGTCCTAAATCATGATAGTGTAAAAAGGCGTCTTTTTCGAAGCCTACATTTACAAAAGCAGCGTTAAGTCCGGCAACTGGTTTCCTGATTTTAGCGATAAAAATATCACCAACTTGGAAGTTGCTTTTTTCTTCTTCTTTGTGTAATTCAATTAGTTTTCCATCTTTTAATAAGGCAAAATCTACTGCTTCAGAACTAGATCTAATGATTAATTCTTTATTCACAATGTAAATTTTTTATCTATTCGCCAAGGCGAACAAATGGATTAAACAATATTTTAACAGGTATTGTACCCGGGGAAAATTAGCTGGCACTTTGCAGTTGTACGTACGCAGTTAACTGAATACTTAAAGCTGAAGACTGATTACTAATTTTCAATTTCAATGAACTTTTAAAAAGAAAAAAGTAGTTTAAAACTACTTTTTCTTTTTGTGACGGTTAGCTCTCGCTCTTTTCTTACGTTTGTGCGTTGCTACCTTATGTCTCTTTCTTTTTTTACCACTTGGCATATCTTGTAGATTTTATGATTAATTAATATTGTTATTTTGCTTCGTTATTTATTTTCACTCCCTCTACAAAAACTTTTGCAGGTTTGAATGCAGGAATATTGTGTGCAGGAATTTTTATTGTAGTATTCTTAGAAATATTTCTTCCTGTTTTCTCTGCTCTAGTCTTCACTATAAAACTCCCAAAACCTCTTAAATATACATTGTCTCCAGTTTCTAATGAATTTTTTACTTCATTCATAAAAGTCTCTACAGTCGCCTGTACATCTCCTTTTTCAAGACCTAATTTTTCTGAAATTTTTGCTACGATATCTGCTTTCGTCATTTTCTTTCCTATTTATAATGTTGTACTATTTTTTTGAGTTTGCAAATATAGGAATTTAAAAAACAATTATTCAAGCTAATTCATTAAATTTTAATCAACTAAACTTTTACTTTTGCTAACAAATAATTAAAACATGATTTTTTCTAAAGCGCTCATTCAATGGTATTTACAAAATAAACGCGATTTGCCTTGGAGAAATACTACCAATCCATACCCCATTTGGCTCTCTGAAATCATGTTGCAACAAACGCGTGTTGCACAAGGAATGCCTTATTTTTTGTCTTTCACAACTGCATTTCCCACTGTTTTTGATCTCGCTGAGGCAAGTGAAGAACAAGTGTTAAAATTATGGCAAGGATTAGGATATTATTCTAGAGCACGTAATTTACATAAAACAGCTCAATACGTAGCCACTGAGTTATCAGGTGTATTTCCGGAAACCTATATTGATTTATTAAAATTAAAAGGTGTCGGCGAATATACTGCTGCTGCAATTGCATCTTTTTCCTATAATGAAGCGGTTCCTGTTGTTGACGGAAATGTTTTTCGGGTTTTGTCTCGCTATTTTAATGTTGAGACTGATATTGCTCAGGCTTCCGCCAAAAAGGAATTCGCTGATTTGGCTTTCGAAGTCATGCCAAAAGACAACCCTGCCATTTTCAATCAGGCTATTATGGAGTTTGGTGCTTTGCAATGTGTTCCTAAAAGTCCCGATTGCAGTATTTGTATTTTTAACGAAAGTTGTGCTGCTTTGCAAAAAAACAAAGTCGATCAGTTACCTGTAAAGTCCAAAAAACTGAAAGTTAGGAATCGATACTTTAATTACTTGGTTCTTGAAGACGAAACTGGAAATACAATTGTCCAGAAAAGAACGGATAAAGGAATTTGGCACAACTTATACGAGTTTCCTTTGATAGAGACGGAGAAGGAAGAAGATTTTGATGCTGTTACGGTGTATTTACAAACCAATTTTAGGGATCATTATCAAGTTAAGAGTTTGCTAGAATACAACGAAAAAAGTATTCTTCACAAATTGTCACACCAACATTTGCATATCAAGTTTTGGAAACTTGCTGTAAAAGGAATCGTGGCAGGCGGGATTGATTTGAAAACATTGAGAACTTTTCCGTTTCCAATTGTGATCCATAATTTTATTGAAAAGGATTTGCGAACTTAGCAATAACGGATGTTTCTTACCTATTTTGAGTATTTTAATGATAGTCAGAAAATTAAATTTTTAATTAAATTTAAAATTTTTAGGAAAAAACTTGCGAGTATGTTTTTTTTTTTTATTGATTTGTGTTTGGTATACCAAATTAACCTAATCATTAATGTAAACTTTTTAAAATGAAAAAAACTATTTTTTTATTCGCATTTTTATTTGTTTCTTTATTCGCAAGTGCAAATGAGGTTGAGTCAAATACTATTATTTTTGATAAAAGCGAAGTTGTCGAAACAAAGGGAATCACAGTTTCAAAAGAAGGTGAAACTGAAAATCTCCTCTTTGAATTTTGTATAATACGAACAAATTATTGGTATGTTGGCACTGTCCAACTTATGGATGGTAACCTATACGATCAATATGAAGTTGAAACAACAGTAACTTGTTACTAGAATTAATTAAATTTTTAAATTAAATCAGAAAAGCAAATTGTTCTTAAAATACAATTTGCTTTTTATTATTCCAGATAAAAATGAAAATAAAAAATTTAGTGCTTTTCTTCTTTCTTTCTTTTATGAGTTACTCACAAACTGTAATTGTAAATTATTCTGAAAAAAGAATTATTAGTAAAGAAAGATTTGAAGCCATGCCAGAATTTGCAAGGAAACAAGCTTTAGAGTCCTACAATTATATTTTGCAATATAACAACGGTATTTCACTTTATAAAAACAGTACAGAAACAAATAACATTGACAAATCTGATAAAAGTATTTCAGAGGAGGTGACTGAAGGAGATGCGAATCATAAAAAAGAGTTTTTACATAGAGTGACGAATAAATCTATAGAAAAGTGGTATTATAAAGATTTAAATAAGAATGAGTTACTATTTAATTTTTATAATGGTAAAGATTTTTATGGAAAGGACAATTTACTAAAGTGGAATTGGCTAATTACTGAAGAGACTAAAGAAATAAATGGATTTACTTGTAAAAAAGCGACATCTGATGCCTTTGGTTACTATTTTACGGCTTGGTTTACGGAGGATATCGCAATAAATGCGGGACCAGATAAATTTGATGGACTTCCGGGACTTATATTGTATCTTGGCACGGCATATTATGAGACGTATGCTACTACAGTGAAAATTGAAAAGACTCCAATAGTGATAGTGAAACCAGAAATGCCAAAAGAAACCGTTACTATGGCAGAAGTGGAAAATTATGCGAAGGTAGAAATTAGTAAATTGAAATCGAGTACTAAAACTACCGTAAATGGTAATACAACGACCACAAGAACTACAACTATTATTAGATAGGCAACAATATTTATGCGGATCATATTATTTTTTTTCATTTTTTCATTTCTCCAAATTCAAAGCCAAACTAGTATAAGAGGAACAATAAAAGATTCATTGCAAAATCCAGTATCACTTGTTAATGTTCTATTGTATAATAAACTGGATAATGTACTTATAGATTTCAAACAATCCAGTAATTTGGGTCAATTTGAATTGGTTTGTCCTGATGCAGAAACTAAAAACTTTATACTCAAGGCAAGCTTTTTGGGATATAAAACGTTCATTTTTGCATTTAATACGGATGGTAATAGTTCAATTATTGATAAAAACATTATTTTAAAAAATGATGTTGTAGCCATGAAAGAGGTTATCATTAAAGCTGATTTTCGGGATGTTGCTGAAAAGAATGATACTATAATTTTTAATCTAAAACGACTACTTAACGGATCCGAGCAAAAGCTAAAAGATGTCCTAAAAAAACTCCCAGGACTTAGCATAGACGGCAACGGTAAGATAAAATACAAGGGGAAAAAAATCGACGATTTATTAATTGAAGGAGATGAATTCTATGGGAATCAGCATCAGCTGGCTACCGAAAATATAAAATCTGAAATGATTGAAAAGATAGAAGTTTTAAAAAATTTTCAAAATTTTTCTTCTATCGTAGGATTTAATAATACAAGTAGAACGGCTTTAAATGTTTCTATAAAGGAAGCATATAAAAATACGATCAAAGGAGATATTGAAGCCGAATATGGATACAATAATCGCTATAGGCAACACAATAACATCTATAATTTTGCTAGTAAAGTTAAAGTTAATTTTATTTCAGATATTAATAATACCAACAATCTGGTTTTTACGGTCAATGATTATTTAGAATTAAAAAAAGGAGTTCAACACGAGATATTAAACGAAACGGCTTCTAATTCGATGACTATTGATGAAAATTTACCTTCGTTTTTATTCTCTACGGATAATGTAAATAAAAAAGACATTCAATTTTATTCAGTAAATTTTAGCGACAAAATTTCAAAAATGAGTAAAATACATGGATTTTCTATGTTGAATTATATAAAACAAAGTGAATTTCTAAAGTCAAAACAAACTTTTTTTGCAGGTAACGATATAGTTATAGATAAAAATTCAAATGTTGAAGGATCATTGTTGTTTAATACAAATAAAATTTAATTTGAATCAAAACCCAATGAAAGAAACTATTATAATTATATCTTGACTGTAAATTATAATAAGGACAATCAAGGTAGTCTTATTGACAATCAATCAATCATAAATCGAACTAACTTTGATGAAAACAAAGGAAGTTCCAGTACAAATATTGGTCAGTTTTTTACACATAAAATAAAATTAAACAGTAACTATCTATTTGAATATAATTTATTTAATGATTTTACAAGCTTCCGAAAGAATATTAATTTAGAATCAGATGATTCTTTTTTGAACTTAAACTTCAATGATGATTTTGCGGTTTTCCAAGAAACGGATGGCTATGCAAATTCTTTTGGGATTAATTCGAAACTTACCATTAAAAGTGAACGGGGAACTTTTAGTCTAAACGCTGGTTCGTCTAACAATAATGAATCGTTAAACATTTTTGTGAATGAATCTAATCCGGAATTTAATTCAGAATTAAATTTACTAAACACCAAAAACTATATTGGGGCAAGTTTTAGTAAAAAAAAGCTCTATAGATTTAATTATTCTCTGGGTTTTAGGTTTGTTCAAGCACAGTTTCAATATGATTTTAAAAAAGAAAACAACCTGACTTTTCTGCCTTTTGCTAATTTGTCTTATGAGATTTCTAAGAAAGCGAATATTAGTTTGAATTACAAAAGGGACTTTTCGAATGTTTCAATAGATAAAGTTATGCCTGGCTTGTTTATTGAAGATTATAGAACTATTATAAAAAACGGCAACATTTTTTATGATGCGATGCTGCCCAAAAACACAATAAGTTTAAACGGTTCTTATGCGAATTTGCAAACTAATTTTATTTCTTTTTTTGGTCTGGTTTACACTAATAAATTAAAAGAAATAGGATTTAATTCCATAAACACCAACAACCTTTCAGTTAGACAGTATGATTTTGTAGATTTAGATGATTCTTCGTATTTGTTTTTTACGCTTGAAAAAAAAATGAAAAGTATTCCTTGGTCAGCAAAATTGGAAACGTTGCAATCGTACTCTAGTCGGGAATCTTTCATTAACAATTTGAGTAATACTTTTAATACTGTTCAAAATAAAGCAGAAATTAGTTTCTTGTCTTACTTCAAATCGAATGATTTTAATATAAATTTTGGTATGGAATATCTTGTAAATAATTCAATCAATAATTCTAATAATGTAAAAAACACTTTAGGTAAAACAACAGCTTTTATTAAACTAAATGGTTTAGTATTTAATGAAAAATTAAATTGGGAATTAGACTCTAAGTATATTCATTTTTCGTCTAATAATGCACTACAAAAAAATATTTTAGAAATAAGTCCTAGTATTCAATATAAATTCAAAAATTGGAATTTTAAAGTAAGAGGCGTTAATATTCTAAACATAAGGGATAATAATATTCGTTTAAAAGTTGAAAACCAAAATTCTTATTTTGAGCAAACCCAGTTTAGTTCCTTGTCGGGGTTTTTAAATTTGGGTGTTTCTTTTTCATTTTAGTCTAATTTCAAATCCTTGCAATTGTGATCCATAATTTTATTGAAAAGGAATTATAGAGTTTCTAAAAAAATGTACCTTTGATAAATACCACAATTTAAAATGAACGGAACATTAAATAAGGTCATGCTAATTGGTTTTCTTGGCGATGATATCAAAATGCATTATTTTGGTGGAGGCAATTGTATTGGAAGATTTCAATTGGCCACCAATGAAGTATACATCAACAAAACTACCAATGAAAAGATCACTTCTACAGAGTGGCATAATTTAGTTGTACGCAATAAAGCGGCTGAACTTTGTGAAAAATACCTTTCCAAGGGTGATAAAATATATGTAGAAGGCCGAATTAAATCGCGTCAATGGCAAGCAGAGGATGGAAGTACAAAACATGCCATCGAAATTCAAGTAACTGAATTCACTTTCTTGACTACCAAAAAGGAAAGTGAAAACAACAAACAAATTCCTGCGGTTGATGTCCCTAAAAATACTAATTTTGATCCAGAAAATAATGTCTTGCCTATAAATGACTTGCCATTTTGATTGTTTAATTAATCCTAACCGATTTGGACCCAGAGCCCAGTTTATTTTTTTCTTACGCTATTGATGTAAATCTTGTATTTGGCATTGCTGGAATAGTAGTTTTGCTATTTTGTTTAGGATTAGTCTCTGGTGCCGAAGTAGCTTTGTTTTCCCTGTCCCAAAAAGATATTGATGCAATCACCCAAGTAAATAGTTCCAAAGGGAAGATGATCGCAGCACTTTTAGAGAAACCAAAAAAACTGGTAGCAACACTACTAATTGCTAGTAATTTCTTGAATATTTCAATTATTTTATTGTTTTACTTAGTTGTAGAAACCATTTTTTCAGATTTAAACACAACGCTTTTTAAATTTGGGTCAGAGGTTCTAATGGCAACTTTTTTAATTGTATTATTTGGATCGGTATTGCCTAAAGTTTACGCTAGTAGAAATAGTCTGAAGTTTAGTGAGTTAACTGTTTATCCAATTGTTTTTTTAGATAAATTGCTTTCGCCAATAAGTTTACCCATGCGGGCAGCTACTATTTATTTGCATAACAAATTAGGAAAACAAAAAACAAACTTTTCAGTAGATCAGCTTTCTCAAGCATTAGAATTAACAGCCTCAGACGAAACTTCAACCGAAGAGCAAAAAATTTTAGAGGGAATTGTCAGTTTTGGAAATACTGATACCAGACAAGTGATGAGTCCCAGAATTGATATTTTTGCATTAGAAATCGAAGAATCTTTTGCTGTAATTTGCCCTAAAATTATAGAAAAAGGGTACTCGAGAATTCCGGTATATATAGACAATATAGATCAGATTGAAGGCGTTTTATATGTCAAAGACTTATTGCCTCACATCAATACCAATGAATTTGACTGGAAGTCGCTGTTGCGAGAGCCGTTTTTTGTTCCTGAAAATAAAAAGCTAGATAATTTATTAAAGGATTTTCAGAGTATGAAAAGCCATTTGGCAATTGTTGTTGATGAATATGGAGGAACTTCAGGATTGGTCTCTCTTGAAGATGTAATTGAAGAAATTGTAGGCGATATTAGTGATGAATTTGACGATGAGAACATTAATTTTTCCCAAATTGATGATAAAAATTATCTTTTTGAAGGAAAAA
The DNA here is from genome assembly GCF_048286795.2 of Flavobacterium frigidum. Classification (NCBI taxonomy): domain Bacteria; kingdom Pseudomonadati; phylum Bacteroidota; class Flavobacteriia; order Flavobacteriales; family Flavobacteriaceae; genus Flavobacterium; species Flavobacterium frigidum. The sequence continues at coordinate 346,932 of NZ_JBLVPT020000001.1, read as the reverse complement.
TAAATCTTAAAGACTTTTATAGAATAATTGATGTTGATGAAGAATTATTCGAAATAAAAAAAGGTGAAGCGGAAACTTTGGCTGGTTTTATTTTAGAAATTATAGGTAATTTTCCCAAAAAGAACCAAAAAATCACTTTCCAAAACTGTCTGTTTAAGGTGGAAGCTGTCGATCAAAAAAGAATTAAACAAATAAAAGTAACTCTTGAATAAATATAAATGTTTAAAAAAACTATCATTTTTTCGGTACTAGTAGTAGTTTCAATGTTGAGTTTTAGTTGCAAGAAGGATGTCTTGCCAAAACCTTCTAGTTATTTACGGTTGGATTATCCAGAGGCTAAATATGTGAATTTTGAAAACGAATGTCCTTTTGCTTTTGAAATGAACTCAGATGCTATTATCAAAAAAGAAACGGATTGTGGGTTTACTATAACCTATCCCAAAATGAAAGCAACTATTTATCTTACCTATAAACCAGTCACGAAAAACATTAATGAACTGTTGCGTGATGCACAAAAACTAACTTATGAGCACGTTATAAAAGCTGATGATATTTTGGAGCAACCGTACTTAAATCCGGATAAAAAAGTGTTTGGTATGTTTTATCAAGTAGAGGGAAATGCCGCAACCAACTCTCAATTTTATGTCACTGACAGTATCAAGCATTTTGTAATTGGATCCGTTTATTTTTATACAAAACCCAATTACGATTCTATTATGCCAGCAGCAAGTTATATCAAAAATGACATGCAGCGATTGATGGAAACCTTAAAATGGAAGTAACAGGTTTCAGTTTGTAGACTGCAGTCTGCAATAGCGCAATCAGTGTTATTGCGAGAAACGAAGCAAACTCACTAACTTAGGTAATAATAATTGAAACAGAATTGCTAAATGTGATTGTTTCCTTCCTCGCAAAGAAATACAAAAAAAGCATCCCCATTTAGAGAATACTTTGTTGTGTAAAAATGTAAAAGTCTATTTATAACTTCATATTAGTAACCTTGTAGGTCTTGCCATCGGCGGCTGCTTCTACAACAGTTGTCAGTTTTTCTGGATTTTGTACTGATTTGTCAAAAGTTACCGTGGCTATTTTTGTTTCAAAATCGACTGTAGCTTTCTGAACTCCTTCTAATTGCGTTAAATCTTCTTGAATTGTTTTAGCACAACCTACCGCGCATGTCATTCCTTCTACAGAAAAACGAGCTGTTTGAAGATTGGCAGCTGCTATTTTCTTTTTAATTTGTGGTATATCTGTTGTTGTTATTTCTTTTGAATCAGTTTCATTTAGTTTGTCTTTACAGCCTGTAAACAGAACACTTGCAAGTACAACAGTCAGCATTGATTTTTTGAAATTCATTAGAATGAAAATTTAAAAGGTTATAAGAAAGTCTGAGTTGTAAAATTAATTAAAAAAATAAGGACAAATTCATAAAATAGTTACAATTTTGGCCAAAATTATCTTTATGGAGTCAAAGCAGTTGAAATGGGTTTACTTGGTAGTTCTTGCCTTAGTTTGGGGAAGTTCCTTTATATTGATAAAAAAAGGATTAATAGGGTTGACAGCTCTGCAATTGGGGTCATTGCGCATTCTTTTCGTAGCTATTTTTTTAATGATAATAGGATTTAGAACTTTAGCAAAGATACCAAAGTTCAAATGGAAATACATTGCTTTGACTTCAATGTTTGGAACGTTTATTCCTGCTTATTTATTTGCTATTGCTCAAACACAGATCGATAGTTCTGTAAGTTCTATTTTAAACTCACTAACCCCTTTAAATACTCTAATTTTAGGTGCATTGGTTTTTGGATTACAATTCAAACGCAACCAAATTTTTGGTATTTTAATCGGCTTGGCAGGAAGTGCCTTGTTGATTTTGAATGGAGCGATTCATCATCCAGAACAAAATTATTACTACGCTATTCTAGTTTTAATTGCTTCAATATGTTATGCAGTTAATGTGAATTTAATTAAAAAACACCTGCATGATTTAAGTCCGTTGAGTATTACCACGGGTAATTTTATGGTGTTGTTTGTTCCAGCATTTATTGTCTTGTTTTTCTCTGGTTTTTTTGAAGTGGTACAAGATGTGAAAGTGCAGGAGTCCGTTTTGTTTATAATGGTTCTTGGTGTGGTAGGAACCGGAATTGCTAATATTTTATTCTTTAAACTGATTCAAATTTCTTCACCTGTGTTTGCTACGTCGGTAACGTATTTGATTCCTGTTGTTGCTTTTTGTTGGGGATTATTAGACAACGAAATGCTTACTGCGGTTCAAATTTTTGGCGCCTTTATCATTTTGATTGGCGTTTATTTGTCTGCAAAGAAATAACTGTTCTTGTGGCGGTTTTGCGTGAGGGAAAGCAGCAAGCTACCGAAGTAGCGCGTATTGCCCGACCCCATAAAAAAAGGGACCAACTAGCCGGTATTGCTAGTTGGTCCCTTTTTTTATGGGGTCACGCCCAAGAAATTTTGAATCAAAAAAGGTTGCCTATTGCTAGACAACCTTAATTATTTATAAGCTGTTTGTTTATTGAAAATCAGTATCAGAAACACCTTCGTTTATTTTTACATCAGACATTTTGATGTCCAATTCAAAACCTACATTTTGGATGATGTTAAAAGGAACTTTAACTCCTTTTACTTCTCTGTAGTCTCCGTAGTTTGTAGTTTGGGTCATGCTTTTTCCACCTTGTTCCATTACTTTAGATTCAGCAACTTTCAATCCTGAAGCTACATCATAGTAAAGCGTTGTTTTACCATTTTTCACAGCATAGGCATCTTTCCCGTTGATAGATTCAATAGTTTCAAGGGTTAAGCCGGATTTTGTAACAAGAGTCAATTCTTCAAATGTTGTGGCAGCCGCTTTCATATCATTTAGCATTTCGCCTTCAAGATTTTGACGTTGTCCTTGTTGCATTACATAAGCACCTTTTTCATTTACCACTTGCTTCATGATACTCATAGTTCCCATTGCTAGTTCAACTAGTAATTTCCCTTTAGCATCAACTTTAGAAGTATAACTAAGTGGTGAAGGTGCTTGTGGGATAGTAGTACTACCGTTCATTGCAATTGTTTTCACAGCATTTACAGCTTGTAGTCCGCCAATAGCTTTGATGAAATTCTCAATTACGCTCTTAGCAGTCACGCCAGCTGGAACCGTTTTTTTAAACTCTGGTTTTGCAGTTGGATTCCCGTATTTATCAAAATATAATACTGGATATTTTAATTTTTCAAGGCTTGGAGCAACATCTGCCGCTTTACCTACAATTACTACTCTGCTGTTATTTTCCAAGAAGTATTTGTTCGCTACTCTTAAAACATCATCTGCTGTTACCGCGCTAATATTTTTTATGTAATTCTCATAAAAATCTGCTGGTAAGCTTTGCGTTTGAATTCTTAACGCATATCCTGCCACTGTTTGTGGTTTTTCAATTTGCATAACAAATCGTCCAATGTAACCTGCTTTTACGCTGGCTAACATTTCGTCTGTTACTTTTTCTGTTCTGATTTTTTTGAATTCTTTGAAAATTTCAACAACCGTACTATCAGTAACCGCATTACGAACTTGTGTCGAAGCATTGAAAGTAGATACGCGTTTGTCCCCGTAAATACTCGTTCTTGCACCATACGTCCATCCGTGAGCTTCTCTTAAGTTCATGTTGATGTAACTATTAAAGTCTCCACCTAGGATTTGGTTCGCAATTAAAACAGCAAAATAATCTGGATCTGTCATTTTTAGATTCGAAACATTTATCGCTGCAACTTCTGATTGAACTGCGTTTGGCATATCAATAAAGTTGATTTGTGTTTGCGGTACATCTTTAGGGTCAGAGAATGTTATTGAAGGAGCAATTGCTTTTTTCCATGGTCCAAAAAATTTCTCTACCATTTTTTTGGTTTCACTGAATTTCACATCCCCAACAATGATTAGGTAGGCGTTACTTGGAACGAAATAGGTATTGTAATTTGCTTGAACATCAGCAAGTGTTACATTTTTCAAAGTAGCTTCGCTCACAAATTCTCCAGCAGGATGATTTTTTCCGTAAGTTAAAACGTCAACTACTCTTGCTGCTACAGCCGAAACACTTTTTTCATTCGATTTTAAACCTTCAATAAGTTTTGCTTTTTCCTTGTTAAATTCTGCTTGCGTGAATACTGGATTCAAAGCTCCATCTGCCATTAATTCTAAAACTCTTCCAGAATATTTAGATAACGAACTTGCTGAGGCGCCACTTGCGCTAAAATTGATGTTGGCACCCAAGAAATCTACTTCCTCATTGAACGCTGTTTTTGAAATTTTAGTCGTTCCGCTTCCCATCATGGTACTAGTCATGTCAGCGACACCTTTTTTGTCGCCTTCTGTGTACGGATCATTGTCTAATGTTAAACTAAAAGAAACTCGTGGTAATTTATGGTTTTCGACAACCATTACTTTTAAACCATTTTTTAATTCAAAAGTTACTGGTTTTCCAATTTTTACCGTTGGGGCTACTCCAGGTTTTGGCTGAGGGATGATTTGTCCTTGCATAAGTACTGTTAAGAACAAGCTTGATATAATTAATATTGATTTTTTCATAATGCGATATCTTAGTTTTGAGCTTTGTCTTTAGATGGAACATAATCCAAAACTAATCTTTGATTTGGATTTAAATATTTCTTAGCAACATCTCTAATTTCCTCACGAGAAATAGATCGGTAGATTTCAATTTCGGTATTGATCAAATTGACATCACCGTATAATAGGTGGTATGTTGCTAAGTTATCAGCAATACCATCGATAGTTGCGTTACTATTCACGTATTGATTTTCGAATTTATTCTGTAATTTTTGCAAATCTTTTTCAGAAAGTAGTTCTGTTTGTAGTTTTACAATTTCTAAATCAATTTCAGTTAGAATACTCTCTGCGGTGTTTGGTGCTTGTGGCAAACCGTAAATTATGTAGCTTCCGTAGTCTTCTTGATTATTGCTGAAAGCACCAATTTGTAAAGCCATTTTCTTATCGTCAACTATTTTTTTGTACAATCTGGAGCTTTTACCATCGCTTAAAATAGAAGAAATCATATCCAAAACTCTAGCATCTCTAGTTTTCATAGATGGCGTTCTGTATGCAGCAACGATTGCTGGAATTTGAATGTTTGCATCTTCAAATCTTGCTTTAATAGTTTGAGTAATTGGTTCTTCAATAAATGTAGATCTAACAATTTCAGCTCCTTTTTTTATTGGTCCAAAATACTTTTGAATCCATTCCTTAGCTTGCTCATTTTTAAAATCACCAGCCACAATTAAAACTGCATTGTTCGGAATATAAAATTTCTTGTTAAAGGCTTGGAATTCCTCTAAAGTTGCAGCGTCTAGATGGCTCATAGAACCAATAGTTGCCCAGCGATAGGGGTGTTTTGTAAAAATATTCTTTTTAACTTCTGCTAAAAAGTTTCCGTACGGTTGATTGTCAACACGTAGTCTTTTCTCCTCTTTTACTACTTCGTTTTGTGTATCAACCCCAATTTGGTTAATTACAGGGTGAAGCATTCTTTCAGCTTCCATCCATAAACCTAACTCTAGATTATTTGAGGGGAAAACTTCGTAATAGTAGGTTCTGTCATCGGTAGTGTTTGCATTGTTCACACCACCATTTCCAGTTACAATCTTAAACCATTCTCCGCGTTTAATATTTTCAGTTCCTTCAAATAATAAATGTTCAAAAAAGTGAGCAAAACCAGTTCTTTCAGGATTTTCGTCTTTGGCACCCACATGGTACATCACAGATGTGATCACAGTAGGAGCTGATGGATCATTGTGTAAAATTACATATAAGCCATTGTCTAATTTGTATTCCTCAAAAGCTACTTTCTGCGCAGAAGCGACTCCTCCTAGCATAAACACAGCACCTAAAGCCATTAATGAATTTTTCATAAGGTTAATAATTTTGTTAATATGAGTATTAGTAGTGTTCCTATTTATTTTGTTACATCGAATCGGCAATAGAATAAAACTTTAACAACTGTTCAATTTGAGTGCCAAACACTAGGGTTTAAAAGTGAACTAAATCAAGTGTTTAGCAAGTAAAAAATAATTTTCGTAGTACCAATTGCAGGTTAAAAATTTAATTGTATATTTGCAACCTTAAAAATTATTAAAACAATTCAGTATGTATGCAATCGTAGAGATAGCAGGGCAACAATTCAAAGTAAGCAAAGACTTAAAGGTTTATGTTAACCGTTTGACTAATGAAGAAGGTTCAAAAGTTTCTTTTGACAAAGTTCTTTTATTAGATGATAACGGAACTATCACTTTAGGCGCCCCAGCTATAGAAGGTGCTTCAGTAGAAGCTAAAGTGTTACAACACTTAAAAGGAGATAAAGTTATCGTTTTCAAAAAGAAAAGAAGAAAAGGATACAAAAAGAGAAATGGTCATAGACAGTATCTTACTCAAATTGTAATTGAAGGTATTACTGGTGTTGGTGCAAAGAAAGCAGCTCCTAAGAAAGCAGCAGTTGAAGCAACTACAGAAGAAGTTGAAGCTCCAAAGAAAAAGGTAGCTAAAGCTAAAAAAGAAGACACAAAAGAATAATAACAAAATAAAACTAATACGTCATGGCTCACAAGAAAGGTGTCGGTAGTTCTAAGAATGGTAGAGAATCAGAATCAAAACGTTTAGGCGTTAAGATTTTTGGTGGTCAAGCTGCTATTGCTGGGAACATCATCGTAAGACAAAGAGGTTCAAAACATAATCCAGGTGCTAATGTTTACATCAGTAAAGATCACACACTACACGCAAGAGTAGATGGAGTTGTTTTCTTCCAAAAGAAAAGAGATAACAAATCTTATGTTTCTATCCTTCCATTTGAAGTTGAAGCATAATTGATTTTCTCAATTATTTAAAAACCCATTTCGAAAGAAATGGGTTTTTTTGTTTTAATTACTCTTACAAAGTCTTAAGGATTCCCAAAAATTAGTTTTTATTTAAATTATTTTGAATGCCATTCAAGATGCTGAACTATTTGTCATTGTAATGCCCTAAAGCTGAGATTATAATTACTACTACTTCTTGGTCAATAATTTCATATAGTAGTCGGTCTTTTTTGTTGATTTGTCTAGACCAGACATTAAGATCTTTGTATTTTAGCTTTTCGGGTTTACCAATTCCGAAAGTAGGATGAGTTTCCAATTCTAAAAATATTTTTTCAAGTTTTGATATGTCCGCTTTCTTCCCTGATTTTTTTATTTTAGACAAATCAGTAAGAGCTTCTCTACTTATTTCTATTGTATATCTGCCCATATATTTTTAGCATCAACTTTGGTGTAGTTTTCCTCTCTATAGGCAGGTTTTTGGAAGTTTTTGGAATGCTTTTCTAGCCTTTCAATGATTTCGGAGCTAGTAATTTCATTGTTTTGCTCAATTACCTCTACATCAAATGCTTTCAAAATTTTTTTAATGATTGAAAGTTGAGAAATGTCTTTTATGTTTATCGTAAGTGTAGTCATTTTTATGAGTAATCAATTAGAATACAAAGATATAAAATATTTGAGTACTAAATTTCGATTTTGGAAGTCTTTCATTTTTTGGAAGTTTTCAATCGTAGTAATACTTCCTAATTAGAGTTGTCAAAAGGTAGTTTGAGTTTTTAATAATAAATTGTTGAGGTAAATTAAAAACCACGACAAAAATATGATTTTACTTAAATTTCTCGTTTTTAACCTTCACTAAATCGTAGACTTTTATTCCGTATGCAATAGCATAATCTGAAAGTTTAGAATCTGATGTTATTAAAAGGTTACAAGATTTTGCTTGTTCGAGAACAAGAGAGTCAGTTAGACCTAAATCAAAAAAACTTTCGCATTCGCTTCCAGTTTGCGAATTTATGTATTTTTCAGAAGTGGTTTTGATTACTTCAGTTATTTTTTGAATATATTGATACTTATAATTCCCGCCAAAACTATTTAGTAAATTGTCTACTTCAGTCCAAATATTTGGTAAAACAATAATTTGATTTAAATTTCCAATTACACCCAGTAGTTCATAAAAATCATCTTCATCATATATAGATGTTGTCTTATGAGTTTTGAGCAATGTCGGGTCAATAAGCCCAAGTAATAGAACTATTAAAGCATTTGAATCAATTAAAATCATGCTTTGTTATCATACATTAAAAAACTAATTACGTCATTTTTTTCATTTATTTCTAGTTTTTTGTACATTCTTAGAAAAGCAAATTCAGGTGACAGAGCAGAGAAGGCTTTGGATGGTCTGTTTGTATTTTCTACAAGATAAGACACTACGATTTCCCATATTTTTTCATCTTGTTTATAAATAGCTTGTTCAAGTCTAAAATCAGGATTTTCAACTGTGGATAAGTCTGCTAATTCGGTTTTTGCAATTGTCAATATATCTTTAAGTTTCATAAATACTTTGATTGATTATAAATCTGTAACATGTAAAAATAGTCAACTTATTTCTTTTTAAAGCGATAGTGCTAAAAAAATATTTGTACTGCCTAAAAACAAAAAACCCTCGCATCTCTGCAATGGTTTGGATTCTTCCTACCGTCAGAATGACAAAATAGGATTAGTATCTATAGTATTCTGGTTAGTAAACCTATTTAATAGCCTTTATTTAGATTTTTTTTATTTCTTGTAAATCTTAAATAGTAGCTTTTCTGAAATTCTTTTTTATCGGTATGGTTCGGCCTCCATGCAAAAAAATTTTCATATTACACTTATTTATTAAGTTTTTCTTTATTTGTTACAGAAAATTTGCCGACTAATTTTAAAGTTTCAATTTTTTTAGAACTTGCTTCGAGTTGGGTTTTTGTTTTACTTAGTTTTTCTTCGGTCTTAGCTATTTGTTCTTTTGTTTTTTCGCTTTCTTTTTGGGAATAATCATTTTTGTTATTAACAGAATTTTCAAACGCCGCTAACTGATTTCTCTGTTTTTCTAGATCAGAACTTAATTGTGTTATTTTTTCCTCTAATTCCCGTCTATTCTGTTCTTCTTTGGCAATTTTTTTCTCTGCTATTTCCGTTTGAGACTTTGAATTCCCCATCATTCTATTGTTCCATTTTAGGTTTTGCTGATTTGTCCATTGCTGATTTCTTTGAGCCATTTGTGTTCTTGGCGAGTTTGGCATTTGTGCATTTGATAAAAAAGGTATTACTGTAAATAGTATTAAAATTAAATATTTTCTCATGTGGTTAGTTTATTTGAATCAAAATTGAAAGTTAATTTTCGAAATTAAGAAAAATTTTGTCGAAATTTTGTTTTTGTTATTGAAATTGTAAGAGATAAAAAAGAAAACCCGATAGATTTTTTAAAATCTATCGGGTTTAAAATATGAATTAAAAATTTAAAACCTAAACCGAAGCCTCGATAATTAAATCAAAAATATTTCTAGTATCTATAGTATTCTGGTTTGAATGGTCCAGCAACTTCAACACCAATATAAGCTGCTTGATCGTCACGTAAAGTTTCCAATTCAACACCTAATTTAGCTAAGTGTAAGAATGCTACTTTTTCATCTAAATGCTTTGGTAACATGTATACTTCATTTTTGTATGAAGCACTATTTTTCCACAATTCGATTTGAGCTAAAGTTTGGTTTGTAAACGAGTTACTCATTACAAAACTTGGATGTCCAGTTGCACAACCTAAGTTTACTAAACGACCTTCGGCTAAAACTAAAATATCATTTCCAGCAATTGTATACTTGTCAACTTGTGGTTTGATCTCTACTTTAGATGCGCCATGATTTTTATTTAACCAAGCCATGTCTATTTCGTTATCAAAGTGTCCGATGTTACAAACGATAGTTTTATCTTTCATTTTCTCGAAGTGAGAACCTAAAACGATGTCTTTGTTTCCAGTAGTTGTAATAATAATGTCAGCTGTTGCAATAACAGTATCTAATTTTTTTACTTCAAAACCGTCCATTGCAGCTTGTAGCGCACAAATTGGGTCAATTTCAGTAACTGTAACAATAGATCCTGCACCTCTAAATGAAGCTGCAGTTCCTTTACCCACGTCACCGTAACCACAAACAATTACTCTTTTTGCTGCTAACATTACATCAGTTGCACGACGAACTGCATCAACTGCACTTTCCTTACAACCGTATTTATTGTCAAATTTTGATTTAGTTACAGAGTCATTTACGTTTATTGCAGGCAAATGCAAAGTTCCTTCTTTCATACGCTCGTATAAACGGTGAACTCCTGTTGTAGTCTCTTCTGATAAACCTTTGATTCCAGCGATTAATTCTGGGTAGCGATCAAAAACCATGTTAGTTAAATCTCCACCATCATCAAGTATCATGTTCAATGGTTTTCTATCTTCACCAAAGAATAATGTTTGCTCAATACACCAGTCAAAATCCTCTTCGTTCAATCCTTTCCAAGCATAAACCTGAATTCCAGCAGCAGCAATTGCAGCAGCAGCTTGATCTTGAGTAGAGAAAATGTTACAAGAAGACCAAGTAACTTCAGCTCCTAGAGCGATCAATGTTTCGATCAAAACCGCAGTTTGGATTGTCATGTGCAAACATCCAGCAATACGAGAACCTGCAAGCGGTTGTTCGTCTTTATATTCAGCACGAAGCGCCATTAAACCTGGCATTTCAGCTTCAGCTAGTTCAATTTCTTTTCTTCCCCAAGCCGCTAGAGAAATGTCTTTTACTTTGAAAGCCACAAAAGGCATAGTTGTAGTACTCATTTATAGTATATTTGTATTGTAAATTTTTTGCAAATTTACGGAATAACTTTAGAATTTTACTGTTTTCCGGAAGATTTATGAATTGTTTAATTCGCTAATCTTTTGAACATTAACTAAATAATTTCTTTAAGCTGAACTTATTTCAGTTTCTGGAGCTATTTCCCGCTTTTTGTTGCAATCTTTTTATTTTTAAAGAAAAAATAAAAAGGATTTCCACTTTAATCGGGGCTAAAAATCAAGATTATAACACGATGCCGCTTTACAAAACGAAACATTTCTCCCGAAGCGAAGGGAACACTACCCAAATCCTCGTTTGGAAAGTAACCGAGTCCTATGCAGAATTAGTAGACCAAGTAGTCTTAAACGACAGCAACCGCATTCGCCTAAACGGAATGAAATCTGAAATGCACCAACGCGCCTTTCTTAGTGTACGTATGTTATTGCATGAAACGGGTCATACCGATTTAGATTTGTATTACGATGAATTTGGTAAACCGCATTTACAAGGCGAGAAGTACATTTCGATAACGCATTCCCATAATTTTTCGGCAATTAGTATCAGCGATGAAGCCGTAGGAATCGACATCGAATTGCAAAGAGACAAAATCATTCGCATTGCTGATAAATTTTGTGATTCAGAATTTCAATATTTGAATACGAATAGTGACGAATATATTAGGATATTAACGGTTATTTGGGGAGCCAAAGAAGCCATTTTTAAAATTAGAAACGAAAAAGGAATAAGTTTCAAAGATCATATAAGTGTTGAGGAGTTTCATGTAAACAGTAAACTAACTAATGCCAAACTTCATTTTAATAATTTAGTTAAAAATTTCAATATTCATTTTGAAGAAATAGAGGGTTTTACGTTAGTTTACGCTTTCGAAAATTAAAAACAAACTGCAAATTTGCGAATTCGCAGTAAAAAGTATGGCAAATATTTATAAAGACATTTTAAAGGCAAAAAGCGAGCATGCAAAATTACTCGCCATTCTTCTTGATCCTGATAAAGTAGTTTTGGAGACTTTATCCGATCTAATTTTAAAAATCAATCAATCGCCTGCAAGTCATATTTTTATTGGCGGAAGCCAAGTTATAACTACTATTATTGATCAATTAGTTGTGCAAATTAAACAAAACTCTAATTTACCAATCGTTTTATTTCCAGGTAATCCATCCCAAATTTCAGATGAAGCAGATGCAATTTTGTTTCTGTCATTAATTTCAGGAAGAAATCCTGATTATTTGATAGAGCATCAGGTAAACGCCGTTCCTATATTGAAACAAACAGATTTAGAAATTATCTCTACAGGATATATTTTGATAGAAAGTGGAACTGAAACCGCTGTTGAACGCATTAGTAAAACCAAGCCTTTAGACCGTGATCATATTAATTACGTTGTTCAAACCGCACAAGCCGGCGAAATGTTAGGCAATAAGTTAATTTATCTCGAGGCGGGAAGCGGCGCAAAACATGCTGTACCGTTAGAAATGATTAAAAAAGTAGCTCAAAATATTGAGATTCCGTTACTAGTAGGTGGCGGAATTGTAGATTTGCAAGGCATTCAAGATGCGTTTCATGCAGGAGCCGATTTAGTGGTTATTGGAACCGCATTTGAAAACAATACTAATTTTTTTAATGACAGACATTAGTTTTATTTGGCATCTCGAGCGTAATGTCATTAAGTAAGTGTTTATTTGTCATGGCGACGAAGGAGGAATCTTTGTTTTTTGCGCACGTTTGTTGCGATTCTTCCTTCGTCGGAATGGCACAATCATGAGGATTATTCCTTAACTTAATGACATTAATCCCGAGCGCAGTCGTGGGACAAGTACGTAAATTCACAAACCTTAAATACTTCAATGATAGAATACTTTTTTTCTCAGTATAGAGATTACCCAACCCTAGATATTGTTCTAGAAATCGTGGCTGTTATTTTTGGCTTACTAAGTGTTTGGTATGCCAAAAAAGATAATATTTTGGTTTTTCCAACAGGATTGGTAAGCACATCGATCTTTGTCTATTTATTGTGGAAATGGACTTTGTGGGGCGATATGATGATCAACGGATACTATTTTGTGATGAGCATTTATGGCTGGTACCACTGGACTCGGAAAAAAGGAGATGCAATTGAGTTTCCAATTTCAAAAATTTCAAGCGCCGAAAAACGAATTGCGATAATTCTTTTTATATTTACGGTAACCTTTGTGGTTTCGGTATATCAATATTTCGGAAAATTTACCACTTGGTATGCTTATGTAGATACATTTATTACAGGAATTTTCTTTGTAGGAATGTGGCTCATGGCCAAAAGGAAAGTCGAAAACTGGATATTTTGGATAATTGGAGATGTAATTTCAATTCCTCTATATTTTTCAAAAGGATTTACTTTTACTAGTTTTCAATACATAGTATTTACAATTGTTGCCATTTTTGGCTATTTAGAATGGAAGAAAACCTTAGACAGCTCCCAAACGGAACCACAAAAATAATTAAAATTGCGTTATTTGGTCCCGAAAGTACGGGAAAAACCACATTAGCCAAGCAGCTTGCGGAGTATTATAAAACCGAATGGGTTCCAGAATATGCACGCGAATATCTTCAAAAAAAATGGGATAAAAACCAGCAAATATGTACTGTTGATGATATGTTGCCGATTGCTTATGGCCAAACCAAATTAGAAAATGAAAGCACTTCAATTGCTAATAAATATCTTTTTTGTGATACAAATTTATTAGTAACCAAAGTTTTTTCGGAGGTGTATTATAATTTTTGTGATCCTATATTGGATCAAGCGGCTCGGGAACACGAGTATGACCTCTTTTTTCTAACGGATATTGATGTTCCATGGGAAAAAGACGATTTGCGAGATGGTCCTGACCAGAGAGAGTCTGTATTTGCAATTTTCAAGCAATCCTTACTTAACAATATTAAGCCATTTGTAATTCTTTCAGGGGATAAAAATTTACGATTCAAGAAAGCAATCGCAATTATTGATGATTTGTCAAAAGCGAAAGAAATGGGATTTTCATCACTTGATTTCGTGCAAATTTATGACAAAGGAGTTTCATTACATAACATTGAACAACAGCTTAATTTTTTTAGAAACGGAATTGCAAAAAGTGCTTTAGTAGCGCCAGCCACATTACTTAATGGAATTTTAGAACTATCAGAAAATGATTTTCAAGAAAAGGCATTTTTTTTTGATGAAAATAAAGACAGTTTTAAGTTAGAGAAATTTGTTCCAGCATCTGGTGCGGCTAGTAGGATGTTTAAATTTTTGATCGCTTTTTTGAATGATTTTGACATTGAGAAAGAAAGTATTAATGCTTACATCAACAAGAAAAAAGATACCGAATTGTCTGTTTTTATAGTAGGTTTAGAAAAATTCCCTTTTTTTAAGATCATTGACGACAAATTAAAAGAAGTATTTTCTGATTTTCATTCTCTTGACCGAGACAGAATGAATTACTATTTTATAAAATTACTTTTAGCAAAAGATCACTTTGATTTTGGGAATAAACCTAAGGGGGCGCTTCCTTTTCATAATTATCAAAACCGATTAGTAACTCCTGTTGAGGAGCATCTCCAGGAGTGTATTTATTATTCGAGTTCAAACAACAGTTCGAATTTGCATTTTACAATGTCTGAAGCTCATTTAGGTCAGTTTGAAACTATAATAAATGCTATTAAAGGTGCTGTCGAACGCAACTCTGAAACAACAATAAATATAAGTTATTCATTTCAAAATAAGACTACAGATACCCTTGCAGTTGATGCGGACAACAATCCATTCCGAGATGACAACGGGAACTTGTTTTTTAGACCAGGAGGTCATGGCGCTTTGCTTAAAAATTTAAATAACCTTGATGCTGATATTGTATTTATCAAAAATATCGATAATGTAATTCAAAATAAAATCGAAAAAACGGCTCGTTATAAAAAAGCATTAGCCGGAATCTTGATAGAATCACAGGGTCAAATTTTTAAGTATCTACATGCAATCGAAGCTGAAGAGGTTCGTGAAGAATCTATAGATGAAATAGTACTTTTTTTAGAGAAAAAACTGAACATTAAAATTCTAGATGCTTTTTACCAATTTAGTTTTGAAAACAAAATTATAGAATTAAAAGCTCTTTTAGACAAACCGATTAGAGTTTGTGGAATGGTAAAAAATGAAGGGGAAGCAGGTGGAGGTCCGTTTTGGGTAAAAGATAAAGACCAAGCGATTTCGTTACAAATCGTAGAAAGTTCACAGGTTGATTTGTCTGATGAAAATCAAAAAAATATTCTGAACGCATCGACTCATTTTAATCCAGTCGACTTAGTTTGCGGTATAAAAAATTATAAAAATGAGAAGTTTGATTTGGCACAATTTGTAAATCATAACAGTGGTTTTATTGTAGAGAAAACAACATTAGGAAAAACAGTAAAATCATACGAATTACCAGGCTTATGGAATGGAGCTATGGCAAACTGGATTACAATATTTGTCCAAGTTCCTTTAATCACTTTCAATCCTGTAAAAAGCGTAAATGATTTGTTGAAAGCAGCGCATCAGCCGAAATAATGGAAAACGAAAAAATCATATCAGAGTTGAGTTTTAAAGCCGTCCGTAGTAGTGGAGCCGGTGGTCAGAATGTCAATAAAGTGTCCTCGAAAGTAGTATTGACTTTTGATTTAAAAAATTCTCAGGCATTAAACGAAGAAGAGAAATATTTGGTTGAAACCAAGTTAGCATCTAGATTGACTACTGATGCTGTATTAATATTGAATTGTGACGAAGATCGAAGCCAAATTAGAAATAAAGAAATTGTTATCAAACGATTTCTAACACTGATAAAAGATGCGTTGTTCATTCCCAAAGAACGTAAACCTACCAGAATCCCGAAATCGGTGATTAGAAAGCGAATCAAAGACAAAAAGAGCATTTCTGAAGTCAAGAAAAATCGTAGAAAACCCGATTTTTAAAATTTATTACAATTCGTAATTTATAATTCACAATTTATAATTAGTTTTGCGCTGTCTCAAAGGGGTGCTCTAAATAACGAGCTGAGATTATACCCAAAGAACCTGGACAAGTAATGTTGTCAAGGGAAATAATGACAAAATAATAGCGTTTACTCTACTTTATTTGTCATAGGAAGCAATCATTTTTTTTATTTAACAACAAGAATAATTCCCCCTTTTATTCGTAACATTTTTACGAATGAATACTTTATTTTTTAAGAATGGCTTAAAGCCAAAGACTAAAAGTCAAACTAAATTTGTACGAGTATCAGTATTACTTTGCTCGCTTCACTTTTCACTTTTTACATTTTCACAGGTTAAAGACACTACAAAATTGAATCAGTTAGATGAAGTTTTGGTTTCGGCAGTTCGTGTCACTGCAAAAACCCCAGTCAGTTTTAGCAATTTGGGTAAAAAGGAAATCAAGTTTCGCAATTTAGGACAGGATATCCCCATTTTGATGAATTATTTGCCATCAGTTGTTACAACATCTGATGCAGGTAATGGCGTGGGCTACACGGGAATTCGAGTGCGTGGAAGTGATGCTACTCGTGTGAATGTGACCATCAACGGAATTCCGTATAACGATTCTGAAAGTCACGGTACGTATTGGGTAAACATGCCAGATTTTGCTTCTTCTGTAGAGAGTTTGCAATTGCAGCGCGGTGTGGGAACTTCTACAAATGGCGCGGGTGCTTTTGGCGCAAGCCTGAACATGCTAACAGATAATTATGCTGCCCAAAGTACGGGAGAAATATCCAACTCTTTTGGAAGCTTCGATACTCGAAAGCATACCGTAAAATTCAGTACCGGTTTGATGAACGACCATTTTGAAATCGCAGGACGTTTATCGGCGATCCAATCAGACGGATTTGTTGATCGTGGTGCTTCTGATTTGAAATCCTATTTTCTGCAGGGAACGTATGTAGACAAAACTACATTGATAAAAGCACTCGTTTTTGGTGGAAATGAAAAAACATATCAGTCGTGGAATGGTATAGATGGCGAGACCTTACAAAAAGATAGAAATTTCAATTCAGCAGGCGCTTTTAAGGACGAACAAGGGAATGCTCGTTTTTATGATAACGAGACCGACAATTACCAACAAGATCATTCTCAATTGCATTGGAATGAAAAATTATCAACAAACTGGAATACTAATTTTGCCTTACATTACACGAAAGGAAAAGGATTCTATGAAAACTATAAATATAATGAGCCAGTAGAGGGATATGGTGCAATTGAACCTACTAAAATGGTTGAAGATAGTGATGGAAAATTAGTTCCAGGAACTGATTTAATTCGTCAAAAATGGTTGGATAATGATTTTTACGGGACAACATTTTCTGCGAACTATAAGGATGCTAAATTAGATTTTATTTTTGGTGGAGGCTGGAATAAGTATGAAGGAAGCCATTTTGGTAAAGTGATTTGGGCGCGATTTGCATCTCAAAGTGAACTTGGAGACAAATATTATGACGATTATGCCGTAAAAATAGATGGGAATATTTTTGCCAAAGCCAATTATCAAATTACTGATAAATTAAGTTTGTTTGGAGATTTACAATTTCGTTCTGTAAACTATAAAGCAGATGGCGTTCAAGCCAATTCTGTAGATGATACTTTTAATTTCTTTAATCCAAAAACGGGATTAACGTATGATATTGATACTAATAACGCCTTATATTTTTCCTATGCCAGAGCGAATAGAGAACCAAACAGAACGGATTATGAAGGTGGGAACGTTAAGCCAGAAAAGTTGAATGACTTTGAATTGGGCTGGAGATATGTGGCTGAGAAAGTACAATTCAATACCAATTTGTATTATATGGCCTATAAAGATCAACTGATTTTGACAGGTAATCTCGATGATGTAGGTGCGCCAATACGTTCCAATAGCGAGAAAAGCTACCGTTTAGGACTGGAAGTAGATGCTACAATAGCGTTAACGGATCAGCTAATTATCCGTCCTAATTTCACCTTGAGTGCTAATAAAAATAGGGATTTAGCTGTTGAAGGAAAGGATTACGGCACTACAGATATCGCGTATTCACCATCGATTATTGCAGGAAATATACTAGTCTACACGCCTATTGAAAGCTTGCATATTTCATGGTTACAAAAATTTGTAGGCGAGCAATACATGAATAACATCGAATTGCCAGCAGCAAAATTGGCGGATTATTTTGTGAATGATTTAAATGTTGCCTACACTTTTAAACCCAAATCAATTTTCAAAGAAATAATTGTAACCGGTCTTGTAAACAATTTTTTAGATAAAAAATATGTTTCAAATGGCTACATGTATGATATCTATCCGTACTATTACCCACAAGCGGGAATTAATTTCTTAGCAGGAGTAACGTTGAGGTTTTAGTGATTTATTTTAGTTATATTGTGAAAAGTCCT
This sequence comes from Flavobacterium frigidum, assembly GCF_048286795.2. Classification (NCBI taxonomy): domain Bacteria; kingdom Pseudomonadati; phylum Bacteroidota; class Flavobacteriia; order Flavobacteriales; family Flavobacteriaceae; genus Flavobacterium; species Flavobacterium frigidum. The sequence goes on along the minus strand of NZ_JBLVPT020000001.1, from coordinate 328,807 downwards.
GATGGTAAAACATCAGGATTTTTTGTTTAATTATAAACCCGTAGCGTAGTTCCATTTACCTGAACCCGATATTGTTTCATGGGATATTGTAATTTTCCTTGCCCGCTGAACAAACTATATTCTTCAGTATCACAATCACAGAGAGCATTAATTCCTTTAATGGTCATAGTCGAACACGCACTTATGGCTTGGTTAGGACAAGCAGCATCAAAGGCATTATAGCCACTACCGGTATTAAAAACAATAATTCCTCGAGCACCAACACCGGAATAATAAATAGCATTGCTAGCATATTGTAGGTTAGAGTAGGCAGGCAAATTCATATTGATATCTACTGTAAAAGTATAATTCGGCACAAATGGATTTGTATTATCAAAACCAGAATCACTACACGAAAAAAAGAAAGGAATTATAGCGGAAAGCAGTAGGTATTTTTTCATTTTAAAATAGTGTCAAAGTATTAGTGAAACAAATTTAATTTATTTAACTTTGAATTATATATGATTAACATATATTTATAGTCAAAAAAATAGTAGTATCTTAGTGGAAAGAAATCCCGTCCTGATGGGATTTTTTCTATTTATATAAATGATGAAGTTATGAGTACAGTATCGTATTACACCGCAGAAGGGTTAAAGAAATTAAGAGAAGAATTAGATTATTTAAAAAGCGTAATGCGTCCTAAAGCATCTGCAGATATAGCCGAAGCGAGAGATAAAGGAGATTTGTCTGAGAATGCTGAATATGATGCTGCTAAAGAAGCACAAGGAATGCTAGAAATGCGCATTGCAAAATTAGAGGAAGTACATTCTAATGCTAGGTTAATAGATGAAACGCATTTGGATCTTTCTAAAGTTTTGGTGTTGTCTAACGTGAAAATCAAAAATCAAACCAACGGTATGGAAATGAAATACACCTTGGTAGCAGAGAGCGAAGCCGATTTGAAAACCGGAAAAATTTCTGTAACTTCTCCAATTGGGAAGGGGTTATTAGGAAAATCAGTAGGTGAATTTGCCGAAATCACGGTGCCTAATGGCGTTTTGAAATTCGAAATTTTAGAAATATCTCGTGATTAATTTCAATTATTAGGTCTCACCTAACGCAGTTTAAAAGTTTTTAATTTTTTAAAATAGTAGAATGAGCAGCATATTCACAAAAATCGTTAACAAAGAAATCCCATGCTACAAAATTGCAGAGGATGAAAATTTCTTAGCTTTTTTGGATGTAAATCCAAATGCAAAAGGGCATACGCTTTGTATTCCAAAACAAGAAATCAATAAGATTTTTGATATGGAAGACGATTTGTACTTGGGACTGATGCAGTTTTCTAAAAAAATTGCGGTGGCTCTTGAAAAAACAGTGCCGTGTAAAAGAATAGGAATGTCAGTTATTGGATTGGAAGTTCCGCATGCGCACGTACATTTGATTCCTTTGAATGACATGGATGAAATGCGTTTTCAAAATAAAGTAGTGTTGACTCAGGATGAATTTGAAACTTTGGCAGCTGGTATTGCAGCCAACATTTAATTTTCATAATAAAATAAATTGGTACAGTTTTAGTTTAAAAGGGAAGAGGTGAAAGCCTTTTCCCTTTTTATTTTTAGCTTAGATTTTTATTATGAAAAACATTTGTTTAGTACTTATTTTCTCTTTCTCTCTTCTTGGTTTTGGACAGGTCAATACTGGATATCCTCTAGTAGATGCTAAAATGGCAGTTATTCCAAGTGCTTCAGCAAGCTCAACGGATGCCATTTCAAATTATATAAATAGTAATTTTAAAACAGAAACTGACAAAATTAGAGCTGTTTTTTATTGGACGGCATCAAATATAAGCTATGATGTACCAGGAATGTTTGAGTTGAATGTTAATGAAACAGTTCCAGAGAAAATTGCCAAAGCGTTAAAAAGGAGAAAAGGAGTTTGTGCTCATTATGCTGTCGTTTTTAATGATCTTGCTCAAAAAGCGGGAATTCAGTCTTATATTATAGAAGGGTACACCAAGCAGTACGGAAAAGTGAGTAGTTTGGCACATGCATGGACAGCTGCAAAAATTAATAATAAGTGGTATGTGTTTGATCCTACTTGGGGCGCTGGTTACGTGAATAACGGAAAATTCTTTAAAAAACTGAACAATAGCTATTTTAAAGTACTTCCGTCAGTGATCATCGCATCACATATGCCGTTTGATTATTTGTGGCAATTTTCGAATTATCCTATTTCGAATAATGACTTTTATGAAGGTAAAATTCAAATGAATAAAACTAAGAAAAACTTCGATTTTGAAAAAGAAATCAATATTCATCTCACACTTTCAGAGGAAGATCAGTTATTCACATCAGCTGAAAGAATAGCTAAAAATGGTTTAAAAAATGCCATGATAGTGGAGCGTTACGAAGATAAAAAGCAACATTTGACTTTTTTGCGATACAATACAAATATCGAAAAATTGAATGCTGTAGTACGAGAATTGAATGAAGCGGTAGTCTTGCTAAATGATTTTATTCATTACCGAAACAATAAATTCAAGCCTACTTTCTCAGATGAGGAGACTAGCCGAATGATTGAAATTCCAAAGGCTAAATTAACGAATTGTCATAATGATATTTACAGTGTTGGTTCTGTTGGGGATCAAAACGCAGCGAATGTAGCATCGATTAAAAAATCAATAGATGCTGCTTTGGCGCAAGCCGCAGAACATTCGTTGTTTGTGAAAAACTATTTGAGTAAGTCTAAAATAGTTAGAAAAACGATGTTCTCGAAAATTACTTGGTTGGGAATTCCTTTGGGTTAAACTACTTTTTTAAAACTAACCTGCATTGTTGTTCCTTTACCAATCTCAGAATTCAGTACTTTGATTGTTCCATTGTGGTATTCCTCAACAATTCTTTTTGACAACGATAAACCCAATCCCCAACCGCGTTTTTTTGTAGTAAAACCAGGTTCGAAAATATTTTTGAATTGATTTTTTTGAATTCCGCTTCCCGTATCGGAAACATTTATTTTTACAGAAGCATCTTCTTGCTCGATTTGAAGTGCTAATTTCCCTTTTCCTTTCATCGCATCTATGGCGTTTTTTACTAAATTTTCAATGGTCCAGCTGTGTAATGTTGGGTTCAAGGAAACCCAAATTGGGGTTTGTGGCGCTTGGAACGAAAATTCAATTTGTTTGGAGAATCGAGATTGTAAATAGTCAAAAGATTGAAAAGTTTCTGCTACGATATCTTTATTTTCTAATTTTGGCTCTGAGCCAATTTTAGAGAAACGATCGGTTATGGTTTGCAAGCGCTCAATGTCTTTTTCAATTTCAAATGTAGTGGTTTCGTCTATATTTTCAGTTTTTAAGAGTTCTACCCAACCAATCAATGAAGAGAGCGGTGTTCCAATCTGGTGGGCAGTTTCCTTGGCCATACCAGCCCAAAGTTTGTTTTGAGTAGCAATTTTTGTACTGCGATAAAAATTATAAACTAATCCACCAAAAAGAACAATAATAAGTAGTAATGCAAGAGGGTAATATTTTAATTTGTTGAGTAAAGCAGAATTGCCATAATATAAATTTTGAAATTTTCCAGGTACATACTCAATCACAATGGGTTCGTTTTCGTTTTTTAATTTGGATAAAAAAACATGGGCTTTGCGATCATTTTTTACAATGGCATCGTCAATATTTACTGTATTGATAATGCGCTTATTCTCCGTTACTATGATGGGAATAGATGTGTTGTTGCTAAAAATTAGAAGAGGCAGTTCCACATCGGTATTTTCACCGGCATTGTTAAGTGTTTTTTGGGCTTTTGCCCAAAGATTCATTTTTAATCGTTCTTCATTTTTGAAGATTTGAAAAAAGGTGTAGGTGTTCCAAAGAATTAATAAAATGATAAAAAAAGATGCAAAAATAATGACCCAGCGGGTGTTAATTCTTCTTTCGGAAAACTGCATACTAATGGATTTAAATGCTAAATATAACGAAATAAAAGCACTAGTATTTTAGTTTTGAGCAAAGAAATTTTTTCATAATAAATTGGCATCGAATTTCAATCTAATTTGGGGACACCGCTTTTTATACTTAATTCATTTGTCTACTTTTGTATTCCACAGTATTAAATTATTAAGATATGATAACTATTGATCCTAAAAGTATTGAAATCGCAAAATTACAAGGGTATTTACAAAGTTCCGTTGGACCCAGGCCTATTGCTTTTGCGAGTACGATGGATGCAGTGGGAAATGCGAATGTTTCTCCGTTTAGTTTCTTTAATGTATTTAGTGCTAATCCTCCTATTTTGATATTTTCGCCTGCGAGACGCGTTCGCGATAATTCGATAAAACACACACTTATTAATGTAGAAGCAACTAGGGAAGTAGTCATTAATGTTGTGAATTTTGACATGGTGCAACAGATTTCTCTGGCAAGTACAGAATATGCAGATGGAGTAGATGAGTTTGTAAAATCAGGCTTAACGCCAATACCATCAGAGGTGGTAAAACCGTATAGAGTAAAAGAGTCACCCGTGCAATTTGAATGCAAAGTCACTCAGATTATTCCGCTAGGAACTGAAGGTGGAGCTGGGAATTTAGTGCTTTGCGAAGTGCTTCGAATTCACATAGATGAATCGGTTTTAGACGAAAAGGGTGCGATAGATCAGTATAAAATCGACTTGGTTTCTAGATTGGGAGGTAAATGGTACTCAAGATCCAATCAAGGCCTTTTTGAAGTGCCAAAACCATTATCGACATTAGGAATTGGAGTAGATGCAATTCCGACTTTCATCAAAGAAAGTCCCATTTTTGATGGAAATGATTTAGGGATTTTAGGAAATGTAGAAGCCTTGCCTACAACCGAAGAAGTTAGTATATTTGTAAAACAAAATTTTGCAGTAAAAGGAGTTTTAAGTGCTGATGATGCCGAAAAAGTTCATCTGGAAGCTAAAAAATATTTAAATGCTAACGATGTTTCCTCGGCTTGGAAGGTACTTTTAGCGGAAAGAAAAAAATAGAACAAAACAATTAAAATAGAGAAGATGGAAGTTACAGGAAAAATTAAAATGATCGATCAAACGAAAGAAGTTGGATCTGGCGGTTTCAAAAAAAGAGATGTTGTAGTAACAACTGATGAGCAATATCCACAACACATTTCAGTTCAATTTGTTCAAGATAAATGTGACTTATTGAACACTTTTCAAGTAGGAGAAGCTGTAAAAATAGACATCAATTTAAGAGGTAGAGAGTGGACGAATGCGCAGGGAGAAACCGTTTATTTCAATACGATCCAAGGATGGAGAATAGGTAAATTACAAGTTGAAACGCCTTCTGCTGGACAAATGCCTCCTATGCCTGCTGCTGAAGCTTTTGCCCCAGCAACCAACTTAAACGAAGAAGAAGCAGACGATTTACCGTTCTAAAATAAAAAGTTATATTTTTAAATTCCAAATTCCAAATCGAGCCTGTCTTTATATTGGAATTTGGTTTTTTTTTGAAATTGATTTTCGGAATTGCCATTGTCCTTGATTTTTGAAATTAAAAAATGTATTATTTATCTCCAGCTTTATTTTTTCCACCAGTTTCTGAAGCCAATAAGGATGGGATTCTTGCTATTGGCGGTGACTTGACTCCAGAGCGATTACAACTAGCTTACAAAAGTGGTATTTTTCCATGGTTTGAAGATGGCGAACCCATTATTTGGTGGTCACCCAATCCCCGTATGGTTTTATTTTTGGATGAACTGATTGTTTCTAAAAGCATGAGGAATATTTTGAACAGAAATATTTTTAAAATAACATTCAATCAAAATTTTAGGGACGTAATTTCAAATTGTCAAAATATAAAGCGAGAGGGTCAAAACGGTACTTGGATTACAAATGACATGATCGAAGCCTATTGTGAACTTCACCAATTAGGTATAGCAAAATCAATTGAAGTTTGGCAAAATGACATCTTAGTAGGAGGATTGTATGGCATTGAATTGGGTCATGTATTTTGTGGGGAAAGTATGTTTTCTAAAGTTTCTAATGCTTCAAAAGTCGCTTTCATTGCTTTGGTAAACCATTTAAAAAAAGAAAATTACAAGCTATTGGATTGCCAAGTTTATAATCCACATTTAGAAAGTTTGGGTTGTAGAGAAATTAACAGAATCGATTTTATGGAAATATTAAACAGCAATTAGCATTTAAAACTTCAGTTTCTTAAAACTCCAATCCAGTGTATTAAATAGTACCAATTCATTTTCTAAAGTTGGCAAATCCATAATCAGTTTCAACGTCTCCTGCGCCATCATCGTGCCTATGATTCCAGGAAGCGTGCCTAATACACCATTCAAATTACAATTTGGAACGTCTTTTGGATTTGGTGGTTCAGGGAATAAGTCACGAAGATTCTTATTTCCATTATGATTGAAAACCGCCATTTGACCTTCAAATTTTAAAATGCTTCCATATATTAATGATTTACCTAGTTGTACACAAATATCATTTACCAGATAGCGGGTTTCGAAGTTGTCACAACCGTCAACAATCACATCAAAGTCTTTAATAATTTGAGCTGCGTTTTCAATTGTTAATTTTTTTTCAAAGGCGATAACAGTAATCAATGGATTTAAAGTTTCTAAGACTGATTTTGCAGTAATTGCTTTTGATTGACCAACGTACTCCTCAGTATATAGAATTTGGCGATGTAAATTGTGTAATTCTATTGTATCAAAATCTACAATTCCTATGGTTCCTATGCCTGCTGTTGCTATATACTGCAAGATAGGACACCCTAATCCGCCAGCACCTATTACTAAAATTTTAGCTTTTTTGAGTTTGCCCTGCCCCAAATCACCTATTTCTGGTACCATCATTTGTCGGTTGTAGCGTAGAAAATCCTGAATAACACTCATTTTGGTTTAGTTTTAAAGTTGAAAGTCAAAAGAAGATAAAAAATTTAAGTTGAGTTCTTTCGACATGAAGAGTTTACGACATTTGACTGTATATTTTATCCCAGTCTTTCCAAACGGGTTCATATCCTTTACTGGAAATGACTTTTGCAATCTCCGAAGCCGATCGTTCGTCACTGATTTCAAATTGTTCCAAGGATTGCGGATCAACAACATAACCACCAGGATTCGTTTTAGAACCGGCACTCATACTAGTAATCCCAATTGGAATAATATTATCACGGAATTTTTCATTTTCACGGGTCGATAGGGAGATTTCTAAATCTTCATTCCACAAACGGTAGGCGCAAATGAGTTGGGTCAAATCACTATCATCCATGATAAAGTTAGGCTCAATAACTCCTTCTGCCGGTCGCAATCTGGGGAAAGAAACCGCATATTTAGTTTGCCAATATGTTTTTTGTAAATAATCTAAGTGCAAAGCATTGAAAAAACTGTCTGTACGCCAATCTTCTAATCCTAATAAAACGCCCAGTCCAATTTTGTGAATACCGGCAGTTCCCACCCGGTCTGGTGTATCTAGACGAAAATCAAAATTGGATTTTTTTCCTTTTGTGTGGTATTGCTTGTAAACATCACGATGATAGGTTTCTTGATACACTAAAATAGAATAAACACCAGCTTCATGTAATTGCGCATATTCTTCTGTTGACAGTGGTTGCACTTCGGCTGAAATAGTAGAAAAATCATTTTTTATTTGAGTAATTGCCTTTAGAAAGTAATGAATGTTTACAGTATGATTTGCTTCGCCAGTCACCAACAAAACGTGATCAAATCCCGCTTTTTTTAAGACCTTAATTTCTAGCGTAATTTCACTTTCGGTAAGTGTTTTTCGCTTGATTTTGTTATCTAAACTAAAACCACAATACGTACAAATGTTCTGACATTCATTACTTAAATACAAAGGAGCATACATCTGAATTGTTTTTCCGAATCTTTTTTTAGTTAATTCATGGGCTTGTTGCGCCATTTGCTCTAAATAGGGTTGAGCAGCAGGTGAAAGTAAAGCTAGAAAATCATCGAGACTGCTCTTATTTTTGGCTAACGCCTGTTCGACTTCTACTTTTGTTGTGCTGTATATTTTGGATTTAATGGTATTCCAATCGTAGTTGTCAAAAACCGATTTAAATGTTTTCATTGTTTAAGTTAGTGATTTACTAGGTGTCATTTTTATTATTCGGTTTTAGCTCCCTCTCCTTTGGAGAGGGTTGGGGAGAGGATCACTCATACAAAAATGCCGTTAGAGGACTTGAAGCTACTGCCCGATTATGTTGTTGAGCGATTTTTGCTTCGTATGCTTTTCGTCCTGCAATTACCGCTTCTTTAAAAGCTTCAGCCATCAGTTTGGGATTTCCTGCCACTGCAATCGCAGTGTTTACCAAAACCGCATCAGCTCCAAGTTCCATTGCTTTTGCAGCATCAGATGGCGCGCCAATTCCGGCATCTATAATCACGGGAACTCTACTTTGTTCGATAATGATTTCTAAAAAATCGATAGTTTTTAATCCTTTGTTGCTTCCAATTGGCGAGCCCAAAGGCATTACCGCTGCAGTTCCGGCATCTTCCAAACGTTTGCATAAAACCGGATCCGCATGAATGTAAGGCAAAACGATAAATCCTAATTTGGCTAATGCTTCTGTAGCTTTCAAAGTTTCGATTGCATCAGGCATTAAATATTTTGGATCAGGATGAATTTCAAGTTTTAGCCAATTGGTTTCTAATGCTTCGCGGGCTAATTGTGCTGCAAAAATGGCTTCTTTAGCATTTCTTGCGCCAGAAGTATTGGGTAATAAATTAATTTTAGGGTGTTTCAGATGTGCTAAAATAGCATCTGTTTCGGTTTCTAAATCGATACGTTTTAGTGCGACAGTAACTAACTCGCTCCCGGATGCTAAAATGGCTTCTTCCATTTGTTGATTCGAACCAAATTTTCCTGTGCCCATAAACAAGCGGGATTCAAAGGTTTTATCTCCTATTTTAAATGGTAACATATATTATTTGGTTAAGTTGATTGATAAGTTGCGATGCATTTTTGGTTTGTGTTATCAAACCGGAAACGGCTATACCGTGAATTCCTGTTTTCATTAGACTCTCTACATTTTCAAGTGTAATTCCTCCAATGGCATAAATGGGGATTTGGATGTTTTTCGCTTTCATTTGTTCGATAATCGAACGATATCCTTCCAATCCTAAAATTGGACTTAAATGTTGTTTTGTAGTTGTAAATTGGAATGGTCCCAAACCAATATAATTACAATTTTCGACTGTTCTTTGAAGCACGTCTTCAAAAGTATTTGCGGTGCCTCCTATGATTTTTGTTTTACCTAAAATGAGTCTTGCTTCTTCAACGCTCATATCACTCAAACCTAAATGAACTCCATCCGCATCCAATTGCTTAGCTAAATGAACGCTGTCATTGATGATAAAAGTTGCTAAATATTCTTTACACAACATTTTTACGGCTTCCGCCAAAGTAAAAGCATCATCTGAATAATTTTTTTTGAATCTCATTTGTATCCAATCGCAACCATTATCCAATGCTTTGTGGATGTTGTATACTTGTTCTTCGACTGTGTTTCCTTGCGAAATATATTGTAATTGGTTATTCATAATGGTATCCTAATTTTGTTTGGTTCGATTGTAAATAGGTTTCTATATATTTTTTGGCGTTGCTACATGCTGTTTTTAGGTCTTGTTCCAAGGCTAAATTGGCTGTAATAGCGGATGATAATACGCAGCCGGAGCCATGCTTTTCGGAAGCTAAAGTACTATTTGGCGCAAGCCTGAAGATTTCAGTTCCGGTATATAAATAATCAATACCTACAGCAAACGGATTATGACCTCCTTTAAGTAAAGTGGAACAGTATTTTGAAAGTTCAAGAGCGATTAAAACTGGATTTTTTTCTCTCAAAGACAATTGTAAAATCTCATTATAATTAGGTGTTATTAAATCTATTTCTTTTAATATCTCAATCAAAATAGCTTGGTTTTCGATAGTTGTAAAATGGAATTCGCTACTGGACTTCAAAACTGTATCCCAAACAATCTTTGTTTTTGGCGAAAGTTTTTTCACAACCCAAACAATTTCTCTTAAATAATTTAATGAAGGAATAATTCCAATTTTGACGGCTTTAATAGTGTAATTTTCGAACAGTTTCTCTAATGATTTCAAAACAAAATCTAAGTCAGTCCATTGTATTTCGAAGAACGTATTTTCAGTTTGAATGGTATTGCCTGTATTCACTGCAAATCCATATACATGATGCTGCTCAAATGTTTTCGCATCTGCAAGAATTCCTGCGCCTCCAGAAGGATCAAAACCCGCAATTGTTAATACGAAAGGGCGATTTGCTGACATAGTTTATAATTTTCTATTGGGTTGTTGCTGTTCCAAATGGTACCTAAAAGTGCCACATCATCAAAACCATAATTTAATGCAGTTTTGATTCTCTCAGATGTAATTCCTCCAAGAGCAATTAATTCAGTTTTGTTGTTGTTTCTTTGTTTTAATTCTTTTTCAAAATCAATATCTGAAACGTACTTTGGTTTAGAAATACTTTCGAAAACGGGTCCAAAAAATGCGTAATCAAAAACATTAGATAATTTTTCAAAGTCACTCATACTATGAATAGAAGTAGAGAGTTTAAATCCTCGTTTTTTCCAATCCTTCAAACAATTTTCGGATGTTTCATTTCGTTTTTTTTCTGTAAAATGAATGCGATTAATTCCAAATGCTTCTGCCAATCGATGATGATTGTGCAATGAAAGTAGGTTTTTATACTCATGTCTAATTGCAGAGACAAAAACTTCCATTTCGAGTTTAGTAAATTCTGGTTTTCGAACATGAAGCAACTCTAGTCCATTCTCAAAAAGAGAATGAATGGTTTCGATTTCACCGACTTGTGGAGTTGGGCTAGAAATTATAATCATAGTTCTGAATTTGCTACAAGATCTTTTTTGAGCTTGTAAGTATTAATTTGGTTGTTGTATTAAACCTGAAAGGTTCTATAAACCTTGCAGGTTAGTAGTTTTAAATGTAAATTTCTTTCCCTTGTTCAATAAACTCCTCTGATTTGGCTGCCATTCCTTTTTCGGCTTCGGCAACATCACGAATTTCTTGTGAGATCTTCATAGAACAAAATTTTGGTCCACACATAGAGCAAAAATGAGCGACTTTTGCACCATCAGCAGGTAAAGTTTCATCATGAAATTCACGAGCTGTATCTGGGTCTAAGGACAAGTTGAACTGGTCTTCCCAGCGGAATTCAAAACGTGCTTTGCTTAATGCATTGTCACGGTATTGAGAGCCGGGATGACCTTTGGCCAAATCTGCTGCATGTGCTGAGATTTTATAAGTGATTACACCGTCTTTGACATCCTTTTTGTTGGGTAAACCTAGGTGTTCTTTTGGCGTAACATAACACAACATTGCACAGCCATACCAGCCAATCATAGCAGCTCCAATCGCAGAAGTGATATGGTCATAACCTGGAGCGATATCAGTTGTTAATGGTCCTAAAGTATAAAATGGCGCTTCATCACAATGTTCTAATTGTTTGTCCATGTTTTCCTTAATCATGTGCATTGGTACGTGACCGGGACCTTCAATAAATACCTGAACATCGTGTTTCCAAGCTATTTTTGTCAGTTCGCCAAGGGTTTCTAATTCGGCAAACTGAGCCGCATCATTAGCATCGGCAATAGAACCTGGGCGCAAACCGTCTCCTAGTGAAAAGGCTACGTCATATTGTTTCATGATTTCGCATATATCTTCAAAATGGGTGTAAAGAAAGTTTTCTTTGTGGTGATACAAACACCATTTTGCCATAATCGAACCGCCACGGGAGACAATTCCGGTAACCCGTTCAGCAGTCAAATGAATGTAACGCAATAAAACGCCGGCATGAATAGTGAAATAAGAAACACCTTGTTCGGCTTGTTCTATCAACGTATCGCGATAGATTTCCCAAGTGAGATCCTCGGCCACGCCATTTACTTTTTCTAGAGCTTGGTAAATTGGTACCGTTCCAATAGGTACTGGAGAATTTCGGATTATCCATTCTCTTGTTTCGTGAATGTTTTTACCTGTTGATAAATCCATTATCGTATCAGCTCCCCAGCGGCAGGCCCAAACTGCTTTTTCTACTTCTTCTTCGATAGTTGAGGTTACGGCGCTGTTCCCGATATTAGCATTAATTTTTACCAAGAAATTACGACCTACAATCATAGGTTCGCTTTCTGGATGGTTGATGTTATTTGGAATAATGGCACGTCCTCTGGCTACTTCGCTACGTACAAACTCAGGTGTGATTTTCCCCACCCCAGCCCTCCCCGAAAGGGAGGGAGTGTTTGCGCCCCAACTATTTCCGTCGTGTTGGCATTGCATAGCTTTGGTTTGTTCATTTATTAACTCCAAGCGTTGGTTTTCACGAATGGCAATGTATTCCATTTCTGGTGTAATGATTCCCTGTTTTGCGTAATACAATTGAGAAACATTGGCCCCTTTTTTGGCACGCATTGGTTTGTGTAAATATTCAAAACGCAATTCGTTTAGTCTTTCGTCATTCAAACGTTTTTTTCCATATTCAGATGAGATTTCAGTTAATTCTTCAACATCATTACGGTCCAAAATCCATTGTTCGCGAATACGTGGCAATCCTTTTCGAATGTCGATTTCAATATTTGGGTCGGTAAATGGGCCCGAAGTATCGTATACGGTTACTGGCGGGTTTTTTTCTATTCGCCCGTTTGACATTTTAGTGTCTGCCAATGCAATTTCTCGCATCGCTACTTTTATGGGATGAATGGTTCCGTCTACGTAAATTTTTGTAGAGTTTGGGAAAGGAGTTCTTGAGATTTTTTCTTCGTTATTCATTGTTCAGTAGTTTATGTTTTGATGCGTGTTTGTCTTCTGCTAGGGATAGAAATGGAAAGCCCGTAAAGTGGAAAGCCAAATAAAACAAGGATTAGTAAAGCGACCGTAAGGAAGCTTTGACTAAGACTATGTTTTATAGGATTGCAACTGCGGACTTGAAATGGATAGCCCGCTCGAGCAGCCAAACTATCCTCCTTGAGTTGCAGAGATGATGAGAATGTCGTCGGTTTCTTGTATAAGGTGAGAGTTCCAATCGGATTTTGGAATCACAGTATTGTTAATGGCTACGGCAATTCCGTTTTGTTTTTCGGGAATTTCCAAGTCAAGAAGTGCTTGAATAGTAAGACTGTCCGTTGGAAATTGTTTCGTTTGATTGTTGATTTTAAGCTCCATTCCTTTTGAATTTAGTATACAGTTATACTTTAGGAATGGCTACAATGGCACATAAATATGCGCGGAAGTCATCTTACTTTTCCCTACGCTAGTATGAACTAGATCAGGTTCAGAGGGTAATTCTCAGCCTACAATTTTGTAGACACCCCTAAAGTGTGGAGCAAATGTAATGAAAATTATGAATTATGAATTATAAATTATGAATTTCGTTTCCAACAATTTTTTACATGATCATTGACCATTCCAGTCGCTTGCATGTGTGCATAAATAACCGTGGATCCTACAAATTTGAATCCGCGCTTTTTTAAATCCTTACTTATTGTATCAGAAAGCGGAGTAGTAGCCGGAACTTCTTTCAAGGATTGTCGGTTGTTTTGAATGGGTTTTCCATCAGTAAATTTCCAAATATATTTAGAAAAACTGCCAAATTCCTCTTGGATTTTTATAAATGCTTGTGCGTTGGTAACAGCTGAGTAGACTTTAAGTTTGTTGCGAATAATTCCCGTGTCTTGCAGTAAATCGAGGATTTTTTCATCGGTGTATTGCGCTATTTTTTTATAATCATATTGGTCAAAGGCGACTCTAAAATTTTCTCTCTTATTCAAAATAGTAATCCAACTGAGTCCAGCTTGAAACGTTTCAAGTAGCAAAAATTCATATAAAGTAGCGTCGTCATACACGGGAACACCCCATTCTTCGTCATGGTATTTTTTGTACAAATTACTCGAAGAACACCAACCACATCTTATTTTATCTTCCATAATTATTCCTGTTCAGAGGCTAAATAGTTTTTTATTAAATAGTGACCCAGATAAATTAAAGGGGTCAATAGGATTGCAATACCCAGTTTAAAAGTATAACCCGTAAGCGCTGAAGTTAGAAAGGTATCGAAATTTATTTTTCCGGGCAACCAAAAAGCAATTCCTAAAACAATAAAAGAGTCGAATAACTGAGAAATAATAGTTGAACCAGTAGCTCTCAGCCAGATCTTATTATTTCCAGTTTTATTTTTGAAAAACCAAAAAACAGTAACATCGATTAATTGTGAAACTAAAAAAGCAATAATACTTCCCACGATAATCCACATGCTTTGGCCAAAAACAGCAGTAAACTGTGCGTCACTCACCGGACTTATTCCTTTTGCTGCGGGAATGCTTATAGCCAAAAGCAAAATAAGGAAGGAATAGGCAATCAATACAGCTGTAATTAGGGATAGTTTTTTTACTCCTTTTTCACCAAAATACTCATTGATTAAATCTGTTGTCAAGAAAACAATTGGCCAAGGTAAAATCCCGATACTCATTACAAACGGTCCTATTTGAATGAGTTTGCCACCAATGAGTTCAGCGGTTACTGCATTAGTAATGAATATTCCAGCAAGGATGATAAAGGCAAGTTCTTTTTTGGTTTTAAACATAGCTATTGGTTTGATTTCAAAATTAGGAATTTAATTTTAAATTTTAATTTTGAAATTTTTATCATTTTTTTAAAATGCTGTGTTCAACTCATAAGTGCAACAAACTTATTTTTTGGATTTTGACATAATCATAATTTGCTGCAATAATCATCAAACGACAAACAATTTACGCTTTGTTTGTATACTATTTTAGACAATTTAGATTTTAAGGCAATGCTAAATCTTGGTCATAAAAAAAAAGAGTACAACTACTGTACTCTTTTTGTTTTTTTATGTTTTAAGATATTAGAATCCACTTACATTTAATCTGCCGCCTGTTGCACATTTTCCTGAAAGTGATGCAGTAGGTGTAGCGCTATTCAAAAGTGCCGCTTTAATTTGTGCTGCCGTTGCTCCAGGATTTAATGATGCGTATAAAGCAGCTGCTCCAGAAACATGTGGAGTTGCCATAGAAGTTCCATTATAGCTAGCGTAGCTAGAAATATTCTGGCCCTTAGATCTTGTAGGAACTGTAGACCAAATTCCAGAACCTGGGGCTCCTATATCCACTGATGTAGCTCCGTATTGAGAAAAACTAGACAATGCTCCGGTACTTGTAATCGATGCAACTGCAATAATATTTGCATTAGGGTAACTTGCTGGATAACTTGGAGTAGCATCGTTGTTAGTTCCACTATTTCCTGCCGCAGCAATAAACAATATTCCAGCAGAATTAGCTCTTTCAATTGCATCCTGAAGGGCTTGCGAGAATCCTCCTCCTCCCCAAGAGTTATTAGTAGCCACAATATTCAAGCCTTGTCTTGTTTTTAAATCTGTGAAATAGTCAACTGCTTTTATTGCATTGGCAGATGTCCCACCTGTTGCTCCTAAAAATTTAGCATTTAGCATTTTAACGTTCCATACAACTCCAGCAACTCCTTTTCCATTACCACCTACAGCACCAATTGTACCTGCTACGTGCGTTCCGTGATCATCGTCAACTCCGTCAAAAACACTATTGTTGTTTCCTGCAAAATCCCAGCCATAAACGTCATCAACAAGGCCATTCCCGTCATCATCTGCACCATTTGCAGCCACTTCTCCAGGATTTTTACCAGCATTTGCTGCAAGATCTTCGTGGGTATACATATAGCCTTCATCAATAATTCCAATATATACAGTTGCGGATCCTAACTTATTGTTTGCCCAAGCAACTGCTGCATTTGAACCAAATTGGTTTGATGGAGAAGTTGTCGACCCTAACATCCCCCAAAGAGAGCTATTAGTGAAGTACGTGTCATTTGACACAGCGTGGTGATTGTAAATCCAGTTAGGTTCTGCGTATTCTACTTCTTTGAGGTCTTTAATTAGATCAATAGCTTCCATTGTACCCATATCTGAATTTACTAATAAAAGTTTTCCTTCTTGGCCTTTTGTTTTCGCACTTAAAGATTGCATGGATTTGGTATTAATTACCTCAACTGTCGAACCACCAATCAGAGATAAAATGGTATTGGATGTTCTTTCTCCTGATTTTGTAGGTTTGAATTTAATTAGTATTTGATTAGCTACAAATGCAGGTTGCACTTTATTTTGTACTTCGGCTGTAGCGTTATTGTTTTCATCACTACAAGAGGAAATAGTAAGCAGGGCTAAAGCGCCCAAAAATAAATTTTTCATAATTTTATGGTTTGGTTAACAGTTGTAAAAATATTAAAAAAAAGATAATAACAAAGTATTGATATTAAAAATTTAGTCTATTCTTATGAAATTGTTATAAATATTTAATTTTATCTAATATTTGAATTAAAATATAAATTTCAAGAGGTAGAGCAGAAAGTTGTTTTTTAAAGGCTTTTTTCTAAAATATAGGGTGTGGTTTTTTGTGTAAACTTATTAAAACTGTACGTTTATAGTTAGTTCATGTAAGGGTAGTGCATTCTTGTTTTAAAGTGCGATAGTGAATTTATTGAAAAATATGTGATAGATTTAGGATATTCCAATTTAAGCTAATTTGAGATCGAAAAGGCATATTGACTGTATGTAAAAAAGCCCCATTTCAAAATGATTTGAAATGGGGCTTTTTATTAAAATCTGAAATCAAATAGCAATTATTTGAAATCAAAATGAATCTATCCTAAAGCAGCTCTTTTGAAACCTGTAATTTCAACCTTGAATTCTTTAACATAATCACCAACCTTTTTACTGTCATCTTTGATGAAGTTTTGATCTAATAATGCTTTTTCTTGATCTAAAGTAGTGTTGTCAGAGATGAAACGCTGTACTTTACCTGGAAT
This sequence comes from Flavobacterium frigidum, assembly GCF_048286795.2. Lineage (NCBI taxonomy): Bacteria > Pseudomonadati > Bacteroidota > Flavobacteriia > Flavobacteriales > Flavobacteriaceae > Flavobacterium > Flavobacterium frigidum. The sequence goes on along the minus strand of NZ_JBLVPT020000001.1, from coordinate 311,915 downwards.
AATTTTATCCCAAATTTGTTCTGGTTTGCCTTCTGCTTTTAATTCTGCTTTTGCATCTTCTTCAGCTTGTTTTAAAACTTTTTCAGTTAATTGAGAGAAAGAAATATATTTAGGAACATTTTTTAAAGTTTTTCCTAAACGTTTTGCTTCTTCATTTTCTTTTTCGATGATAGCAATACGAGCAGCTAATTCTGACTCAACAAAAGCAGGGTCAAAATCTTTGTAAGATAATGTATCAGCTCCCATTGATGCCACTTGCATAGAGACGTCTTTAGTCAAAACTTCTGCATTAGGTACAGCAGCAGAAATAGCAGTTAATGCAGCAATTTTGTTAACGTGAACATAAGATCCAACAAAAGCACCTTCTAAAATTTCAAAACCACCGATTTCGATTTTTTCACCGATAACACCAGTTTGCTCGATCAATTTTTCAGCAACAGTCATTCCGTTGAAGTCTGAAGCCAAGAATTCTTCTTTAGAAGAGAAGTTAATCGCTTTTTCAACTAATTCTTTAGCTAAAGTTACGAAAGATTCATTTTTACCTACGAAATCTGTTTCGCAGTTTAAAGTGATGATCGCTCCTTTAGTTTTATCAGCATTGATAAAAGAAACAGCAGCTCCTTCGCTAGACTCACGGTCAGAACGGTTAGCAGCAACTTTTTGTCCTTTTTCTCGAAGGTTTTGTATAGCTTTATCGAAATCTCCTTCAGCTTCAACTAAAGCTTTTTTACAGTCCATCATTCCGGCACCTGTAGTTTGTCTTAATTTATTTACATCTGCAGCAGTAATTGTTGCCATAATTTTTTTATTTTAAAATTGAAAATTCTTTTAAAAGAAATTACGAATTACAAATTACGAATTATGCAAAACTTACATAATTCATAATCCATAATTCGTAATTGTTTATTTACTCTTCAGTTGCAGTTGGAGCAGCAGCTTCTACAGCAGGAGCAACTTCTACAGCCTCAGTAGCAGGAGCAACAACTTCAGCAGTAGCATCACCTTCTTTGTCAGAACCTCTATCAGAAAGTCCTTCAACAATAGCAGCTGTAACTAATGATAAAATTTTATCAATTGATTTAGAAGCATCATCATTTGCAGGAATTACATATTCTACTTCACGGGGATCAGAATTTGTATCAACCATTGCAAAAACTGGAATGTTTAATTTTTGAGCTTCTTTTATTGCGATATGTTCCGCTTTGATATCAACTACGAACAATGCAGCTGGTAGTCTTGACATGTCAGCGATTGAACCTAAATTTTTCTCTAATTTAGCACGAAGACGATCTACTTGCAAACGCTCTTTTTTAGAAAGGGTCATGAATGTACCATCTTTCTTCATTTTATCGATAGTAGCCATTTTTTTAACAGCTTTACGGATAGTTACAAAGTTAGTTAGCATTCCACCAGGCCATCTTTCAGTGATGTAAGGCATGTTTGCAGCTTTTGCTTTTTCAGCAACGATGTCTTTTGCTTGTTTTTTGGTAGCAACGAATAATATTTTTCTACCTGATGCAGCGATTTTTTTCAAAGCGTCATTCGCTTCTTCAATTTTTGCTACAGTTTTATATAGATTGATAATGTGAATACCATTACGTTCCATATAAATGTAAGGAGCCATGTTTGGATCCCATTTTCTAGTCATGTGTCCGAAGTGAACACCTGCTTCTAGTAAGTCTTTAACTTCTATTTTGTTTGCCATTTTTGTTCTAGTTTACGTTCTGTTGATTAGCAATAAGCTTCTTTGATACGACTTTGAGACTTGCGTCTATAGACTTTCGACTTATTTAGATGCTAAACTATTTCCTACCTCGATAGGAGAGCAACAACAACTGTGTTTTTAAATTTTTATGCTAAATTTATTTCAGTGTCTTTTCGTTTAAGCTGATAATAAAACCAGTCTATAAACTTGAGAATCTGAATTAAATCCAGATTGAGTATTAACGTTTAGAGAATTGGAATCTCTTACGAGCTTTCTTCTGACCGAATTTCTTACGTTCAACCATTCTTGGATCTCTTGTTAACAAACCTTCTGGTTTCAAGATAGCTCTGTTTTCTGCATTTACCTCACACATAACGCGTGCTAATGCCATTCTTACAGCTTCTGCTTGACCAGTTGAACCACCACCATAAACGTTTACTTTAACGTCAAAGTTGCTTACATTTTCTGTCATAGACATTGGTTGTAAAACTTTGTACTGTAAAGTTGCCGTTGGGAAGTACGTTTCGAATGCTTTTTTGTTTACAGTGATTACTCCTGTTCCTTCCGAAACATAAACACGTGCAACAGCGGTTTTTCTTCTACCGATTTTGTGAATAACTCCCATTATTTAAGATCGTTAAGGTTAACTGTCTTTGGTTTTTGAGCGCCTTGTTTGTGCTCTGAACCTACAACAACATTTAAATTTCTAAAAAGTTCAGCACCTAATTTATTTTTAGGTAACATTCCTTTTACTGCTTTCTCTACTAATAATGCAGGATTTTTTGCTTGCAATACTTTAGCAGTTAAAGTTCTTTGACCTCCTGGGTAACCAGTGTGACGGATGTAAGTCTTCTCGTCCATTTTGTTACCTGTAAGGTTGATTTTTTCTGAGTTGATAACGATTACGTTATCCCCGCAGTCCACGTGTGGTGTATAACTTGGCTTGTACTTACCTCTCAAAATCATAGCGACTTTTGAAGCAAGACGACCTAAGTTATGACCATCAGCATCAACAACAATCCACTCTTTTGTAACGGTGGCTTTGCTTGCTGATTGTGTCTTGTAGCTTAATGCGTCCATAATATATTTTTAATTAAACATTCCATCCCCAATAAAGGGGTTGCAAAAGTACAATTAATTATTTTAAATACAAATACCTTAAATGAATATTTTTATCTGGTATTTGCACTGATTATCAAATGTATATTTAAGATTATGAGCCAAGTTATAAAATGGCGACACCCATTTCTGAACTAATTCTACTAGAGCGTTGTACGTTTTTATTTTGATTAATTGTGTTTTTCCAATTTTCTGAACTCAATATTATATTTTATTGGCTATTTTTGGTTTTAAAACAGCTTATAGCTATATTGTATGTTTTTTATTCTTCAAAACCCACCATATATTTTCTAATATTTCACCTATGAAGGCCAAAGCAACTTTAAAACAAATCGCCAAAGAATTAAATGTTTCTGTATCTACAGTCTCTAAAGCATTGAACGATAGTCCAGAGATTAGCGAACAAACGAAGATAAAAATTAAAGAATATGCTAAGCTCAAAAATTATAAACCCAATGTAATTGGTATAAATCTCAAGAATAGAAAGACGAAAACCATTGGTGTGATTATTCCAAATATTCTGAATTCATTTTTTGCTAAAGTTTTTAGTGGCATAGAAAAAATGGCTGATGGAAAGGGATATAACGTGATTATGTGTATTTCTAATGAATCAGCAGAGAAAGAAGAGCATACACTGGAAATGTTGAGTAATGGCACTATTGATGGATTTATTGTTTCGGTGTCTGAGGAAGCACAGAAAAATCAAGATTACTATCATTTCTCAGCAATTATTAATGATGGGACTCCAATAGTGATGTTTGATCGAATTGCAGAAGGGGTTGATTGCGACAAGGTAATTGTAGATGATTTCGACTCTGCACGTAATGCAACACAGCACCTTATTGATTTGGGGTGCAAAAATATTGCTTTGATATCCTCAATTGATAATTTGAGTGTAGGTAAGCTAAGAGCCGAAGGATATCTGAAAGCATTAGAAAATAATGGTATTGCTATTAATTCTAGTATTATTATTCGAACGGATGCCGAAGAGGATTTGACAGTGAAAATAGAAAAAATATTCGAGAATAAAATAGACGGAATCTTTGCTATTGAAGAGAACGACTCGGTTACTGCATTGCGTCTGGCCTTAAAAAAAGGATTTAAAGTTCCAGAAGATATTTCAATAATTGGTTTTGCTGACGGAATTTTGGCTTCTCGCAGATTGACTCCCAGTTTAACAACAATAAGTCAGCACGGAATTGAAATAGGTGAGGTTGCTGCAAAATTGCTTATCGACAGATTAGAATCTAAAGAAGAGTATGTTCCTTATGAAACAGTTGTCATTAAAACAAAATTAAAAGAAAGAGAGTCAACAAGAAAATTGTAGTAACTGATTGTTATAGCAACAAAAAAATGGCTAATCGTTTCTGAATGATTAGCCATTTTTTTTGTGATGAGGAAGATCATTTTAATGCGCTTCCAGCCAATCTTTTCCTACTCCTAAATCAACTTCCAACGGAACATCTAACTGGAATGCGTGTTCCATTTCGTGTTTAATCATCGGTTTGATTTTTTCGAGTTCATCATTATGTACATCAAATACCAATTCATCATGTACTTGAAGCAGCATTTTACTCTTCCAGTTTTCGTCAGTTAGTTTTTGATGAATGTTAATCATCGCAATTTTGATAATATCAGCAGCACTTCCTTGAATAGGCGCATTTACCGCATTTCGTTCTGCACCACCACGAACAATAGCGTTTTGTGAGTTAATGTCTTTTAAATAGCGACGTCGCCCCACTATAGTTTGTACAAAACCATTATCCCTTGCAAAATCTATTTGCTCCTGAATATAAGATTTTAATCGGGGATACGTCTGGTAATAGGCTTCAATCAAATCAGCACTTTCTTTGCGAGACAAGTTGGTTTGATTGCTTAATCCAAAAGCAGAAACACCATATATGATTCCAAAATTTACCGTTTTGGCATGACTTCGTTGCTCGCGAGTCACTTCTGCTAGCGGGACATTAAATACTTTTGAAGCGGTAGATTTGTGAATGTCTTCCTGATTTTGGAATGCTTTAATCATGTTTTCTTCGCCACTTAATGCAGCAATTACACGCAATTCTATTTGAGAATAATCCGCAGAAACCAAAGTGTAATTTTCGTCTCTAGCTACAAATGCTTTTCTAATCTGTCTTCCTCGTTCGGTACGAATAGGGATGTTTTGTAGATTGGGATTATTCGAACTCAAACGGCCTGTTGCGGCCACCGTTTGCATATAATCGGTATGAATGCGATTTGTAATTTTGTCAACTTGGTTTGGCAGAGCCTCGACATAGGTATTTTGTAGTTTTACCAACTGTCTCCAATCCAGAATGTCTTTTACAATTGGGTTTTCGGCAGCTAAATAACTTAAGATTTCCTCGCCTGTTGCATACTGACCGGTTTTGGTTTTCTTTTGCTTTACACCACCAATTTTTAATTTATCGAATAAAACATCACCCAGCTGTTTTGGTGAAGCCAAGTTGAATTTTTCACCTGCAGTTTCAAATATGCTTGTTTCTAATTTTTTAATGTCTTCATCCAGTGTTTTCGACATTGATTTTAAGAAATCTACATCAACCCGAATTCCTTCTTTTTCCATGTCAGCCAGAACTTTTACCAACGGAATTTCAATTTCCTCAAAAAGTTTCTTGGTTCCGGTTTTATCCAATTCTAAGGTGAATATTTCCTTGAGTTGCAAGGTCACATCAGCATCTTCAACAGCATATTCTTTGATTTCCTCCATTTCAACATCTCGCATTGATTTTTGGTTTTTCCCTTTTTTACCAATTAAGGCTTCAATGGATTGAGGTGAATATTTTAAATACGTTTCCGATAAAATATCCATATTGTGACGCATATCCGGATTAATCAGATAATGTGCAATCATGGTGTCGAATAATTTTCCTTTTACGATAACGTGGTAATTAGAAAGAATCTTTAAATCGTACTTTAAATTCTGACCAATTTTCTCGATGTTCTCATTTTCGAAAAAAGGAATGAATTTTTCAATTAAAGTTTGTGCTTCCTCTTGATTTTCGGGAAAAGGAACGTAGAATCCTTTTCCTTTTTCGTAAGAGAAAGAGATTCCTACCAACTTAGCGTGCAAAGCATCTAATCCAGTAGTTTCGGTATCAAAACACACTGCAGTTTGATTTTGTAAATTTTGCAAAAGCAATCGCAATCCCAAATCGCCTTGAACAATTTGATACGAATGCGTGGTATTGTCTAATGTATTATAAAATTGATGGCGCGCCTCTTCATCAGAATCATTTGCGGAAGTACTCCCAAAAAGATCAAACTGATCTTCGTTTTTTGGTTGTGGTTTTTTATACAGCTTAGCGTCGTCAACAGTGTTTGTTGTGGTTGCTGCGGAATCGCCTTTTTTAAAAATGGCGTCAAATTGCTCCGCCATTCGTCTAAACTCTAATTCATTAAAAAGTGCATCTATTTTTTCAACATCGGGCGTAGAAAGCTCATAATCCGGTTCGTTAAAAACAACAGGGCAGTCAAGGATTATTGTGGCTAAAGTTTTGGACAGTAGTCCTTTTTCCTTGTTGGCTTCAATGTTTTCTTTCATTTTACCTTTTAGCTTATCCGTATTAGCCAAAAGATTTTCCATAGTGCCAAATTCTTTCAGCAATTTCTTAGCAGTTACTTCGCCTACGCCTGGCAGTCCAGGAATATTATCTGCAGCATCGCCCATCATTCCAAGAAAATCAATTACTTGCTCGGGTCTTTCGATTTCAAATTTTGCCAAAACCTCAGGAATACCCCAAATCTCAATCCCATTACCCATACGAGCAGGTTTATACATGAATATATTTTCGGATACCAACTGAGCAAAATCCTTATCTGGGGTCACCATATACACTTGGTAGTTTTGCTTTTCGGCTTGTTTTGCAATAGTTCCTATTAAATCATCGGCTTCATAACCTGCTACTTCTATGATAGGAATGTGCATGGCTTTTAGTAAATCCTGAATGTATGGAACTGCTATTTTTATTGCTTCGGGTGTTGCGTCCCGATGTGCTTTGTATTCTGGGAAGATATCATTTCGCAGTTGGCTTCCTCCTTTATCAAAAGCTACGGCTAAATGATCTGGCTTTTCTCTTTTGATTACATCCATTAAGGAATTCATAAACCCCATAATGGCTGAGGTGTCCATTCCTTTAGAGTTGATTCTTGGGTTTTTTATAAAAGCATAATAGCCTCTAAAAATTAAAGCATAGGCATCAAGGAGAAAAAGTCGTTTTTGTGCTGACATAGTTGTGATTTTGTAAAGAGTTCAAAAGTACAAAACTTGCGAGAAAATGAAGTGAAGGAATTAAACAATTCTTATTCTGTTAGCGTATTGGTTTTTGTTGCAAGAAAAGTATAATTATATTCTATAAGAAAAAAAAGGTTAATTATTTTTAAATCTAAAAATTAATAAGAATTTAACCTTATAATTAGACATATTGTGCTTTTTAACGTTTATTTATGTATTTAATCGATTATTTATGTATATTTACATCATAACTAAAAGCGACGTAGTTCTCTAATCTTTAAATTGTTGTATCATGGGAAAAAATTATTTTTCAAAAAAGGTATTGCAAGTCAGTATGTTATTTTTTTTAATATTGACTACAAATGTGTTTGCCCAAGTAGGTATAGGAACTGTTACCCCAAATGCTAGTTCGGTACTAGACATTACATCGACAACTCAAGGGATGTTGACGCCCAGAATGACAACGGCGCAAAGAACTGCCATAGCATCGCCAGCAGATGGTTTGATGGTGTACGATACTGATTTAAAAGCTTTTCATTATTACAACTCATCGACTGCAACTTGGACTGTTATGAATAGTGCTGCTTCGGGACGATTAAAATTCAAGCGAATTAGATCTACTGATGTTTTAGCTACTGTTTTAGCAACAGAGTTAGCAGCTGGTGGTGGTGCTAAATATGTATTAGATAGTGCAACCCACTACGAAATTAATGGAATAGTTACTTTTAACTTTCCAATTGATTTGAATAATGCCAGTTTAATAGGAATAGATACTAATGAGGATATACTTTTCAAAACAAGTGGTTTTCTATTTGATGGCGCATCGGGAGGAGTAGTAAAAAATCTTACTATTGCAGGAGGGAGTTCTGTTTTTAATTTGATTGGTTCGGGTAACACACAAGGTTTGATCTTCAGAGATTGTATTGTTTCTGGTTCAGCCAATGTGGGAACAATTAGTGGTTTTGCCTTAGTATTTTTCTCAATTGTTAATTATTTAGGGAATACAACGGGAATCACTTATACCAACTGCTCAAGGGTTCTATTAAGCAACACTGCTTGGTTTGGAAATAATGCAGGTACTTTTGAAAAGTTTACTGGTACATTCTCTTTACTACAAAAACAAGGTGGTTTTAGTGAAGTAAATGGTGCAGCTACAGGAGTAGATGTTTCTACAAATCCCGCTATTACTGGAGATGCTGTAATGGAGAGTGTTGTTTTTACAGGTACAGTATCTACAGGTAAATATGTAAATGGATACACAGTTGGAACTTATTCTGGGTATAATTTTAATAATAATTGGAACGTAAGATGCGCGGGAATTCCTACAGAAGGAGATTCGTTTGCAACGGGTAGCGTGCACTTAGATAGGGTGCCAGCTTCACCTTCTGGCACTTTACCGGATACTAATGCAACTTATAAAGTACCAGGAACCACTATTTCAAGCAATTTATTTAGAATGGATGGTGCAACAGCTAATAGACTTGTTTATCTAGGTAAAAAATCAAGAACTTTTTCTGTTTCAGCTTCAATTTCTTTTGAAGGTGACAATGGTAGTACAGATCTTTTATTTTATTTTGTAAAATCTGCTGCTGGAGGAACTCCTATCACATTGATTACTTCTTCCGAAACGTTTATCGATTCTAACAATACAAATATACAGAGTATTGCAGTATTGGGAACTGTAACTCTCGCCAATGGTGAGTATGTTGAATTGTGTATAAGACGATTAAATGGATCAAATAAATTATTCACTTTTCGTTCATATAATATGTCTATCAAGTAAACAATAATAATTTCTGCTAAAAATAAACCGCGTCATAAAATACTATATGATGCGGTTTTCCACAATCAGAAAACATTTTTTTGAAGCTTAACCAACCGTTAAATTTTAATTAATGCCAAGTTAGTTTGTTCAAATCTTTTGTTATTTTGTCAAAAAAATAATTTTAATGATCTTTCGTATCGTACTCTTATGTTCAATTCTATTAGTAATTGAACTTTATACTTTTCAGGTATTAAAAACTTTAATAAAATCTAAACTAGTATTAATTTCGATTGAGTTAGTAAGCATCTTGGTTTTAGTGTACATCGTATATGCCTTGATGCAATTTGATCGTAGCGTTGGACAAACGCAACAAACAATGTTTACTATGGGTTTGTTGCTTATTGTTTATGTGCCAAAGTTAATCTTGACCTTCATATTGATGGGTGAAGATATTTTTAGAGTTGGAGCCGGAGCTGTCAATTATTTTGTTGACTATGATAATTCTACCGATTTTCTTAAATCGAGAAGAAAATTTGTTAGTCAAATTGGATTGGGGATTGCCGCAGTACCTTTTTTATCTTTAATTTATGGGATCACTGTTGGTAAATACAATTATAAGGTAATAAAGCAACGCATTTTCTTTCCAGATTTACCAGAGGCATTTGACGGTTTTACCATCACTCAAATCTCAGATTTACACAGCGGAAGTTTTGATAATCCAGAGAAAATTAAGTATGCAATTGACTTAGTAAACGAACAAAACTCTGATTTAATGTTGTTTACTGGCGACATCGTAAATACCGATGCCAAAGAAATGCACCCTTGGATAGAAGCCTTTAATGGGATTAAAAAACACGAATATGGAAAGTATTCTGTTTTGGGAAACCACGATTATGGAGAGTATGTCACTTGGCCTTCTGAGGTTGCCAAAGAAAATAATTTTAAAGCTATTAAAGATTTGTACGGTCAAATAGGTTTTAAGTTAATGCTGAATGAACATACTTTTATAGAAAAGGGAACTGAAAAGATTGCATTAGTTGGTGTAGAGAACTGGGGGAATAACTTTAAAAAAGCAGGCGATATTAATAAAGCTTCTGAAGGGCTAAGTCAAAAAGATTTTAAAATTTTGATGAGCCATGATCCCTCGCATTGGGAACATGAAGTGAAGGATCACGATAAAAATTTTCATCTCACGCTTTCCGGTCATACCCACGGAATGCAGTTTGGAATAGAAATACCGGGATATTTCAAATGGAGTTTGGCGCAATATGTGTACAAACAATGGGCAGGATTGTATGAAAATATGGGCAGATACGTTTACGTAAACAGAGGCTTTGGATTTCACGCCTATCCCGGGAGAGTAGGAATCATGCCCGAAATAACCGTCATCGAACTAAAAAAAGGCGTTAGTGTGGCATAATTCGTTTTAAATGCTACATTTGTACTATATACAGCTCTTTTTAGTGAATTTAAAAAATTAAATTTTTGGTTTTATGTCAAAATTTGGAGAACTTATAAATACTCAAGTACCTGTGTTGATTGACTTTTACACAGAATGGAACGAACCTTCAGTTTTAATGCATCCTGTAATTAGAGATGTAGCAGCCGCTCTTGGTGATAAAGCAAAAGTAATAAAGATTGATGTAGACAAGAATCAGGAATTAGCCGATGCTTTACGCATCAAGGGCTTACCTACGTTGATGATTTACAAACAAGGGCAAATGATCTGGAGACAATCTGGTGAATTAGATGCCAATACAATCATTAATATCGTTCAAGAACAATTGTAATTTTATTGCTTACAATACTCCACAAGTAAAGTTGTTTTCTTTTAAATAAATTAAAGTTTTAGGAAGCGCATATTCTAAGTTTTTGAAAGCTTTTAAGCTATCATGAAAAACAAGTATGCTTCCTGGTCTTATGTTTGACAATACGTTTTCCAAGCATTGTTCTTGCGAAACATTTGCATCAAAATCAGCACTCAATACATCCCACATAATTATTTTGTAACCAATTCTTCTTAATCTTCTTGATTGAGAGATTTTTATTTTTCCATATGGAGGGCGAAAAAGTCTTGCTTTTAGACTATAATGGCTGTTTTTTTGAATTGCTTCTTCGCATAATGCAACATTTGCAAGGTACGATGCTGTTGTGGTTTTCCAACCGTTCAAATGGTTGTAGGTGTGGTTTCCTATTGTGTGACCTTCACTAATAATGGTTTGAAATACTTCAGAATTTTTTTCGATGTTGTTTCCAATGCAAAAAAATGTGGCTTGTACTTGGTGTTTTTTTAATTCTTTTAAAACCCATGGAGTGATTTCAGGAATAGGTCCGTCATCAAAGGTGAGGTAGACGGTTTTATCTTTTTCTACATTGGAAACATCCCAAGTATAATGAGAGAAAATTTTTTTAATAATCCAACTTGTTTTGATCCAGTAGAATTTCATTTTTTTTAAATATAAAAAAAATAGCGACATTTTTCAACATCGCTATTTTTTCTAATTGGAGTTTTTCAGTTTCAATTATTCTCTATCTCTTCCAAAACGTTCAAACATTTTGATGTACGTATTGAAAATGATTCGGTTTTTATTGTAAAAATTTAAATCGCCATTCTCTTTCATAACCGTCAGCAGACTTCTGTAGCGCTCAATATCTGTAATAATAGGAATTGCAATGCTAGTTTGTTCTGAAGGAGCAAGTTTACCATAATAATTCAGATTTTCTCTGTACTTCATGATCAATTTGTCTAGTAATTGTTGTGCTTTTAATGGCTCATTAATTTTGTAGTAACCACCGGCAAACGGCTCTACTAAAGAATAATAGTCAAAATATTCTACTGGCATTTTCGTCATTGCCAGATTGATAATGTTTTTTGCTTTATCTTTTTTACCTTCTAGTATCAATTGGTTCATTAGCCTAGAGAGATAGGAACGGTAGTTAACACTGTTCTTTCTTGTTTCAGGATCATGGTATATGTTAGGGCTTTCGCTATTGCCCCAATCCCATTTCATTACTTTGGCATACATTTTATCCGCATCTATTTGTCCCATGTCAAGTGGGCTTGCGTCTTTTGTTAAAATTGTTCTTATCGGAACTAGTTTGTAAACCATTCCTTCAAGTTGAAGGTATTCTTTCATCCAGAGATAGTCCTCGCTATCAAATGCTCCACCACTAAAATAGATTGGTCTTTTCCAGTTATTATTAGCTACAATATCAAGCATCATTAACCTGTTTTTGTATAAGGCATTGCCTTTAATGTCTAGGTCAATGTATGGAACAATCGAGTCATGATCTTTTGGATTAACGACTTTGTTTTTAATAATTGTATATTTATCAACAGGTATTCTGATCTTATTTGTTGGGTAAAAATGGATGGTTTGACCATTTTGCATGTCTACTGTTGATTTTGGATTTTTAATAAAAGCAATCAAATCCTTGATATCCCAACGGCTTTCTACCTTTGGAATATGAGCTACATAATCCAGCTTGTCACCCACGTATTGATCATGTGTAAAGGAGATGGGCAATGGATCTGATTCATAGGTTTTTGTTTTCATTTGATCAATATACCAATCGGTCATAAACAAACTTGTATTTACGATTTTGACATCTGTTCTTACGCCTTCAATTTCTTGTGCGTACCAGAGTGGGAAGGTATCATTATCACCAATGGTGAATAAAATGGCATTTGGATCACAAGATTCTAAATAGGCTTTTGCCATTGCAACTGCAGTGTATTTTCCAGAGCGATCGTGATCATCCCAGTTTTGAGATGCCATAAGTACTGGCGCTGCTAGTAAACAGGATGCTATAAGTAACGGGCCTGCTAGTTTTGGAGCCAGATATTTTGTAGCGCTCTCATATAAAGCATATACTCCAAAACCAATCCAGATAGCAAATACGTAGAAAGATCCTACCAAAGCATAATCTCTTTCTCTTGGTTCGAAAGGTCTCTCGTTAAGATAAATTTTCAGTGCTATTCCCGTAAAAAGGAACAAAGCAAGTAAAACGTAAAAGCTTTTCAAGTCTTTATTGGCATGATACATTAAACCAATTAATCCTAAAATAAAAGGTAAAAAGAAATACACATTGCGTCCTTTATTATTAAGTACATCCGATGGGAGATTGTCTTGACTTCCCAAGTGTAATTCATCAATAAAAGTGATACCACTAAGCCAGTTTCCGTCCAGATAATCGTATTTTCCTTGGATATCATTTTGTCTTCCAACAAAATTCCACATCAAATACCTCCAATACATATAGCCAAATTGATATTCAACCATGAATCCTAGGTTATCAATAGTGCTAGGTTTTTCAACTAATAGATAATCACCATAGCTTTTTAAGAAGGTAATATAACCTTCATTATCAATTTGTTTTTGAGCATACGCTTGTCTGAATTCGGTAACAATTTTTTCAGTTTCATTTCTCAGCTGCGCAATGGCTTTGTTATAATCTTCCTCACTTAATTGACTTGGATCAATACCGTATTTAGCTAAATCATCTTCGTATGGATAATCAGGATTCAATTTAAACTCTGGAGGATTAGTAAAATTCATATAGTTTTCAATATGATCACCGCTCCACATCCTTGGTAAAATCGTTTTCTGGTTGTTATCCGTATTTTGATCGGCATTTTTGAAATTATTGGTAATGATATACTTTCCAGTTTTGTAATCACGTTCATAATTAGGTGCTTTGTCTAGATAGGGTTTTTCCTTGTCTAAACCAGCAAACGCTTCAGTGTATTGCGGTCCGTAAAATAGAGGATTCACACCGTATTGTTCTCTGTTGTAATATGCTAGAACTTCAGCAGCATCAGAAGGTTTGTTTTCGTTGATAACGGTATTAGCATTAGCACGAATTGGTAACATCATCCAAGTAGAAAAACCAATCAGTATAAAAAGAACACACAATATTAAGGTATTGTAGGTTGCAAGCCCTTTTTTGTTAGTGTACTGCAAGCCAAAATAAAACAACGCAATGAGCAATACGGTAACAAAGATGCTTCCTGAGTCAAATGGTAGCCCAAGACTATTTACCATAAAAACTTCGGTTTTGCCAAAGAATCCCATAGTAAGAGGCAAAAGCAATTTGAAAATAAATAGTAATACAGCAATCACGACGATATTAGCAATAATAAAATTTTTAAGTGTAACCACTTTATAATTTTTGAAAAAGTAAAGAAAACCTATTGCAGGAATTGTTAATAAAGCCATGAAGTGAACGCCAAAAGAAAGTCCAACAACCAGTGAGATAATTAACAACCATTTGTTGCCTCTTGGTTTGTCCATGTCTTGTTCCCAGCGCAAACCCAACCAGAATAACAAAGCAATAAATAAGGAGGCCATGGCATATACTTCGGCTTCAACGGCATTAAACCAAAAACTATCCGAAAAAGTATAGGCTAATGCCCCAACGAAAGAACTCCCAAGAATAACAACATCATTATTTTTATTTAATTCTGAAAATCGGGAAACTAATTTTCTTAAGATGATTGATGAAGACCAAAATAAAAACAAAATGGTAAAGGCACTCGAAAAGACTGACATCATATTGACCATTAAGGCAATTTTTGTATTGTCGGAAGCAAACATAGCAAAAAAAGCGCCAATCATCTGGTATAAGGGCGCTCCTGGAGGGTGACCTACTTCTAATTTTGCTGCAGTGGCAATGTATTCCCCGCAATCCCAAAAACTCATAGTGGGTTCAACGGTTAAAGTGTATGTTAATAATGCGATTCCAAATGTAAGCCAACCAATAATTGTATTCCACTTATTGAAATTGAATGCTGCTTTATCCATGTACTTAAATTTAATTTAATTTTGAGTTACAAAGAAAATGTTTTTTTGTTGAACGGGCATACCATTAACATTATTTTCTAGAAAAGTAGTACATTTTAATAACGCATTGATTGTAAACGGGTTTTGTGTTCATTTGAAGTTGTTTTGAAATTTTAGCAATTTTTTTTTTCATAAAAAGGCAAAATAAACTTGTACAAACTAAAATTTATTTTAAATTTGCACTCGCTTAGCAGCAAAGCTGGTCTATGGTGTAATGGTAACACAACTGTTTTTGGTGCAGTCTTTCTAGGTTCGAGTCCTAGTAGACCAACTAGCAAATTTTAGAAATCCCGTAAACATTATGTTTACGGGATTTTTTTTGGTGTAGTAATTTCATAGGTTCTATTAGGTATGCTATTGGTATAAATTTGATGTGCAAATAAAAAGCACATATTATTTAAAAAAGAATTTCTTTTTATCTGTACCAAATCTAAATGTTTTGTTTCACCAATTCGCTATTGTTCGGGTCAACTGTTTTCAATTTTATTTGTTCATTAAAAATTAGTTAGTTCCCATAAATCAATACGGTTGTAATGATTTACAAAAGCTTTTAGCTACAGTATTATTCAAGTATTTTGATTTACGGTTTATTTTTGTGGGAATTATAACTTTTAAACCTTTTTTGCTAGCATATCGGAAATCTTTGTCCAAATGAAGATCAAATTTCCTTAAACACTGCTAGTTTTAATAACCATTCTGTTTACTTTAAGTAAGTTTTACTTTGCCTGTTCGCTATTGCCCGGCTTATGTGCGCTTAGAAGATTCAAACTCCAGTTTAGGTTTTTCGGTCGCACAAATCTTTAATAGTATTTAGGAATACCAATCCGTCTTTGGTTTGGATATAAGTACTATCTGAAAACCATACTTTTAAAGAGACATTTTTTACTGCAAACTTACTATTTAATATATTTTTTGCGAATAAATAATTATAATTCGTGTTGGTCGTTACTTGAGATTTTCTTTGTAAGCAAAAGTGTATTATTTATTTTGTTGTCTATTCGAGCAATATTCATGAGGCTGTAAATTTTATAAACCAAACTTTAATTTCGACATGAATTTTTATGATAAATAAAGGCATTAATTCAGGGCAATTTTTTCTACTACTTGCTTGTGTTTTTAGAATATTTGTACTCTTTTTTGGTGATAACTGTTTGTATGTTTTTATACAAAATCAATAATTTCATTCAAATCGGTTCTATTAGATTCATTTAAAGTAGTCGGTTACCTATAATTTATTAAAGATTTAATGATATAAATTCCATTTGATATATCTGATTTTAACGCACTATTTATAAAGCTTCTTTCTTCATCAAATACCGTAATTAGTTTTTCTTAAGCATTTTTTAATAAAAAATAGTATTATTTTTTATTAATATTAAAATTATTGTTAGATTTACAAAAAATAAGGTAATTATTAATTTATTTACAATACTAAATAATATTTATTTTAAAGCGCAAATTTAAAACTGACCATTTTAAATTATTCTATCAACCAAAAACCAAAACTCAATGAAATCAATCTCAACTATTATTGGAGTCGCCTTACTATTTTTGGCTGGACTTTGTTATTTTATTAATTGGCACGCTTTAGTTCCTGCATTTACTGTATTAGGAATTGCAATAATGACAAGAAAAGCCTTGGAACCCCTAATAATAGGTTGTGCTGTTGGTTTTGTATTATTGGCTATGCAAGGTGGATCTAAAGAATTTTTTCCAGAAGGACAAGGAATGATTTTTCCTCTCAACATGTTTGACGGAATGTTTTCATCGATTTCCAGAGACGCTCACGATCAGGGACTAATATGGGTAATTTTAGTATGCATTTTATACGGTGCATTTGTGCAGCTATTAGTTGCATCTGGAGGAATAAATGCAGTAGGGAGATATTCGGAGAATCACGTTAAAAATAAAAAGCAGTCTTTAATTATGACCTATTTTTTAAGCTTCTTCTTTTTTCTGGATGACTATTTAAGTGCATTGTCTGTTGGTAATACGATGCGCCCTATTACAGATAAATTTGGTGTTTCAAGAGAGAAATTAGCTTTGGTTTTGAGTTTTGTTTGTGTGCCATTGACAATAATATTTCCTATTTCTACCTGGACTATTTTTTATGGAACTCAAATAGCGGCTATTCAAGGAGGAGTTTTAAATAGTGCTGGTAAAGTCATAACAAGTCCAATTGAAGCATTTTTAGGAACAATTCCTTATAATTTTTCAGCGTGGGTTTCATTAATTCTGGGCGCATTAGTAGTATTTCAGTTAGTCCCGTATACAAAAGCAATCAAGGAGTCGGAAGCACTTGTGAAGGTAATTGATGCGGATGATGTAAAAATGAAGAAAAAGCCTGTAAGAGAAGGGAAGTTAGTCTATTTTATTTTGCCTTTGTTTATTTTAATCTGGTGTACCATTTTTCCTTATCCGTACGATTCAGAATATTGGAATAGTTTAACTTTTTCTTCTGAATCAATTTTCAGTAACATTGATGCCCTTCGTGGAATAGCAACAGCTTGTGTATTTACATACCTATTTTATTTAGTATCAGGAATCATAAAATTTAATAGAATTTCAAACAATTTTGTCAAAGGTATGGAATCAATCACTTTCGTGTTAGTGGTTCTAGGAATGACCTATTTATTAAAAGATGTTCAAAACGGATTGGGATTTAATGAATTTGTAGCAGAGAAATTGCAAGGAATTAGCTGGTTAAATGGTTCAACATTGCCTTTTGTTGTATTTGCTTTAGTAGCATGGATTTGTTGGTCTACAGGTTCAAACTGGGGGATATATGCCATTTTAGTGCCAACTACAGCCATATTGTCTCGTTCCCTTGGAGCAGATTTTTGGCTAACCCAAGGCGCTTTGGCTTCAGGAACTGTTTGGGGAGCGGCAGCATGTTTCTTCTCAGACAATAGGGTGCTTACAGCGCAGTCTTGTAAAATAGATATGATGAAACATGGTATTTCACAGTTCCCATACCAGTTGGTAATATTTGGAGTATCATCAATTTTATATTTAATAGCTGGTTATGTGCTTTAAAAGTAATAATAGCATGCCTAAATATATGTAAACCGTTCTTCTGGAAGCATGTAAAACTTTAGATTTGATAAGTCAGATTAGAGCAGTAATGATAATTGGTTGCGGAAAAGTAAAAGACAAAATGAAAATTGAACAATATTGTTACGGATTGAAAATAAATAAAAATAAAGTTCCTTCGATTACGCCATAGAGAAAACTAGGAATAGATGGATCAAAACTTTATATAATTATTTAAATTATCCTAAATTCTGGATTGTAATTACTCTAATATATTTACTGTCCGATTAAGATTATAGTTAAATAAAACGATTGCAAAATAAAAACAGAACAGAATTAAAATAAAAAAAAATGGGAACTCAAATTAAGAAAGTATCAGAAATTCCTGGACCAAAAAGTAAAGAAATATTAGCAAGAAGAGCAGCTGCTTTACCTGCTGGCTTAGGAAAATCTACTGAAGTGGTTGTTGAAAAAGCAGAAGGTGCTTTAGTGTGGGATGTAGACGGAAACCAATTGATCGACTTTGCTGGGGGAATTGGAATGGTCAACTTAGGTCATAGACCTCAAGTAGTTGTTGATGCGATAAAAGATCAAATTGATAAATACCTGCATACGGGTGCATTGGTTACTACTTTTGAACCTTATTTAGAATTTGCTGAGTTGCTTAATAATATTACACCAGGTGATTTTCCTAAGAAAACATTATTAGCTTGCTCCGGATCAGAAGCAGTTGAAAACGCAGTGCAAATTGCAAGATATTACACAAAACGTCCTGCAGTAATTTGTTTCGAAGGCGCTTATCACGGTAGAACACTACTTACGTTGAGTTTAACCAGTAAATATGCTTTGTTTAAAAAAGGCTTTGGAAGTTACGCTCAGGATATTTATCGTTTTCATTCTCCAAATGTATATCGCAAACCAGATAATTTCACAGAAGAAGAATATATCGATTTCTGTATCGAACGTTTCGACCAGAATTTAATCTCACATGTTGATCCTTCTTCGGTTGCCGCAATTATTATCGAGCCTGTTCAAGGTGAAGGTGGTTTTATCCCTGTGCCAAAACGTTTCTTGGAAAAAATCAGAAAAGTTTGTGATGAACATGGTATCGTTTTTATTGCTGATGAGGTTCAATCTGGAGCTGGAAGAACTGGGAAATTTCTTTCTATAGAGCACAGTGAAGTAATTCCTGACATGGTAACTATGGCCAAATCTATAGGTTCAGGATTGCCAATTAGCTCAGTGACAGGAAAAGCAGAAATGATGGATGCACCACATTTAGGAGGTGTTGGTGGGACGTATTCTGGCAGTCCTATAGCCGTAGTTGCTGCACTTGCCACTGTCAAACAAATTAACACACCTGAATTTTTAGCAAAATCGGTTCATGTGGGAGACATCATCAGAACACGATTGAATGCGATGTCAGAAAAATTTTCTTGCATTGGAGATGTTCGTGGTATAGGAGCGATGCTAGTAGTTGAATTTGTGAAAAATAAAAAAACTAAAGAACCTGATATGGATTTTGCTATGGCAGTAATCAAAAAATCAGTCTCGAATGGATTGATTTTAATCAGAGCTGGATTGTACACGAATTGTATTCGTTTTTTACCTCCAATTGTAATCACTGACGAGCAATTGCATGAAGGATTAGATGTCATCGAAAATGCAATTCAAGAAGTATTAAACGAAAGAAAATAAATTAGACGAAAAGTTACAAGTTGAAAGTCGCAAAGACTTGTTCGATAATTAGACTTTTTAAGATTAACTATTATGACTTTTAAACTGATATATAATGCCAATATTAGTACCATGGATTCTGCTTTTGCAAAGGCCGATTCCATGGTAATTAACTATTTGGGAAAAATTGAGGATATTGGAACCGAATCCGAAATGCGAAATCAATTTCGTTCTTTTTCTAATGAAATTGATTTTAATGAACAAACAATTATACCAGGCCTCAATGATGCACATATTCATGTTTGGAAAATTGGTCATCTTCGCACGTATATGTTGGATGTTCGGGGTGTAAAATCTATAGTGGAATTTAAAAGATTATTAAAAGCGTTTGCCGATAAAAATCCGAACTCAAAGTGGATTTTGGCTCGGGGAATTAATGAAATGGTACTAGAAGAAAAACGATTGCCAACCAAGGAAGATTTAGATGAAATTATTTCTGATCGACCGGTTTTTGTAATTAGAACTTGCGCTCATATTGGAATTGCCAATTCAAAAGCCATAGCAATTTCAGAAGTTGATGAAGCTACTGAAGTTCCTTTTGGAGGGGAAATTCGCAAAAATAAAGATGGATGTTTACAAGGTGTTTTTACCGAAAGAGCTTTGGGATTAATCATGAATAACATACCAGCATTTACTTTCGAAGAATATAAAAACATGATTCTGGAAGCGCATCAGTATTTATTAAGTTTGGGAATTACAAGTGCAACTGATCCGGCTGCGAATGAAGAATTATTGGCGGCTTACATTAAATTGGACCAAGAAGGATTGTTGAAAGTGCGAATGAATGTTTTTCCGCTTAGAATTCCGGATGGTAGTGACGAAATTCAGGTTTTACCGGAATTATATGAATCGGAATTTTTACAAATAAAAACTGTGAAGTTTTTCTCTGATGGCGGTTTGAGTTCAGCTACAGCAGCATTGAATGTTCCTTATAAAAATACGGACGGCTATAAAGGTGTTTTGAGATTAGATTACGATAAGTTTTTTCAAACAGCCAAAGAAGCGGTTGAAAAAGGATTTTCGGTTGCTACACATGCAATTGGACATCAAGCGGTTGATTTGACTTTGAAAGTGTATCGCGATTTATTCAAAATTGACAATACTTTAAAACACAGAATTGAGCATGTTGGATTTTTATCTAATGAAAATATAAAAGATTTTAAACACATGAATATGACTGCAGCGATGCAACCAATATTTATTTATGAATTGGCAAATAATTTCAAAAGTACTTTGCCAGAACAATTATTAGAGGTGGTCTACCCTTGCAAAACGGTGTTAGATAACGGAATAAATTTGGCTTTATCTACGGACGGTCCTGTCGTAAAAGAAATAAACCCTTGGATAAATATGGAAACGGCAGTTACTAGAAAGGCTATGGATGGCTTTGTCATTGGCGAAAGCCAGAAAATAACTTTTGAGCAATCTTTACGTGCTTATACCATGGGAAGTGCTATTGCGGATAATTTAGAAAATAGTAAAGGAAGTCTTTCCATTGGAAAATATGCCGATTTTATTGTTTTGAATAAAAATCCATTTAAATTAGACGATGTTTCTACCATTGAAGTAAATGAAACTTGGGTAAATGGAGAATTAAAATATAAAAAGGAGTAAAAAATTACACTATATCAGGGTTTTAAATCCGAATAAGTTTTTAAAAAATAAAAAATGAGTGCATTAGATGATGAATTAGATTACCAAATTTTGAAACTCCTTCAAAAAGACGGTCGAATGTCGTTTACTGAAATTTCTAAAGAAATTAATGTAGCAGTGAGTACCATTAGACACCGCTACATTAACTTAATTGAAGACGGGACTTTGCAAATTATAGGAAGGGTCGATCCTAATAAAATTGGTTTTAATGCTTATGCAAGTGTTTTGATTTCAGTTAAACCAAAATCATACATGAAAACCATTTTTGAGGAATTAGCAAAGTTGCCTGAAATTAGTTTTTTGGCATCTGTTTCAGGTGATTATGATATTGAAGCCAATATTATGTGTCGGGATATGGAGCATTTGAATGAATTATTAGGAGATAAAATTCATGAAATGGAGGGTGTTTTCGACACAAAAACAAATATGTATATGAAAATTTACAAATTCGCGCAACCCGATTTAGAATTAGCAAAACTATCAAGTAAGCAAAATGAATAATACAGACAAATTATACGAAAGAAGAAAAAAAAGTGTTCCAAACGCTTTAGGAATATTCAATTCGTCCAGCATTCAATCTGCTAAAGGAGCGATCATAATTGATGCCGATGGAAGAGAATTGATCGATTTTGCAGGAGGAATTGGGGTAAATAATGCAGGACACGGTGTGCCTGAAATTATTGAAGCAATCAAAAGTCAAGCTGATAAATTTATTCATGCTTCCTTCAATGTCTCAGTTTACGAACAATATTTGGACTTAACAGAAAAATTGTGTGAGATTTTGCCACATGGTGAATCTACCAAAGCAATGCTAACTTTGTCTGGAGCTGAATCAGTTGAAAATGCTATTAAAATTGCTCGTGCTGTAACCGGAAAATCAGGGATTATCTGTTACGATGGTTCTTTTCACGGACGTACAATGATGGCAATGACCTTGACATCCAATGTAAAATACAAAGAAGGTGCGGGGCCATATGCGCCTGAAGTTTACCGTTTAGAATATCCATATTATAAACCGAGTATGAACGCTCGAATGACCTCAGATGAATTCGATGATTTGATGATTATGAAGTTGCATAAAACTTTTTCATCAACCGTTTCATTGAGTCAAACGGCTGCAATTATATTAGAATTAGTACAAGGGGAAGGCGGTTTTACGGTTGCATCAAAAAAATATGTTCAATACTTGCGTAAATTCTGTACTGAAAACAACATTTTTTTGATTTTTGATGAAGTACAATCTGGTTTTGGTCGCACAGGAAAATGGGCAGCTTACGAACATTACGATGTTACTCCGGATTTATCAACTTGGGCAAAATCTATGGGTGGAGGAATGCCTATTGGTGCCGTTATAGGGAAAAAGGAAATTATGGATGCCGTTAAACCAGGTCTTATTGGAGGAACTTATTTAGGAAATCCATTGAGTTGTGTAGCATCATTGGCAAGCATCAATTACATGCAAAAAAACAACATCAATGCTGCTGGAGATAAAGTAGGCATGATAGTTCGAGACAGATTCAATCAGTTACAAGAAAAATTTCCTAAAAATATTACTGATGTCCGAGGATTGGGAGCGATGCTAGCCATAGAATTTTTTAACCCGGAAACTAAAATGCCTGATGGTGATGTTGCAAAAGCAATTGTCAATAAATGTTTAGAGAAAGGATTAATTGTCATCACGTCGGGAACGTACGGAAATTGCATCCGAATTTTAAGTCCATTATTTATAGAAGACAAAATTTTAGAAAAAGGCCTGTCAATTTTAGAAGAAACAATAAAAGAAATACTGTCATGAGAAAACAATATATAAATGGAGCTTGGTGCGACGCAGTTGATGGCGCGACCTGGGATTTACAAAGTCCGGCTACCGAAGAAATAATTGATAAAATTCCTTTTGGAAACACTGGTGATTGTGCCTTGGCAATTCAAGCCGCTGATGCTTCTTTTAAAGAATGGAAAAACACAACTCCATATTTTAGAGCTGAATTTCTAAAAAAGGCAGCCAATTATATGCGGGCAAATGTAGAGGCTTTCGCCAAAGAAACTTCGCTGGAAACCGGTAAGCCAATGCTGGAATCTCGAGGTGAATGGCAAGTTTCTGCTAATCTTTTTGAATGGTTTGCAGAAGAAGGGAAACGCAGTTATGGACGTGTTATTCCGTCTAGCAGAATTGATAAACGGTCTATGGTTATTTATCAGCCATTAGGAGTAGTGGGGGTAATTACCGCTTGGAATTTTCCAGCTTATAATCCTGCCCGTGCTGTTGCAGCTGCTTTAGCTGCTGGTTGTAGCGTGGTGATGAGAGGTTCTGAATTTACGCCTTTGTCTAGTTTTAATATGGCAAAAGCATTGCACGAATCCGGAATACCAAAAGGAGTTTTTAATTTGATCAATACTGAGCCTATTTCTACCGGAAATGAAATGATTGAAAATCCTTTATTGAAAAAAATAAGTTTTACAGGAAGCACAAGAGTTGGAAAAATTTTGATGGATGGCGCTTCAAAAACAGCAACAAAATTATCACTTGAATTAGGAGGAAATGCTCCGGTAATTATCGAAAAAGACGTCGATGTTGAAGCAATTGCTCATCAAGCTTTGGTTGCAAAATTGCGTAATTGCGGTCAGGTTTGTGTAGCTCCACAACGTTTTTATGTTCATTCCTCTATTTTTAACCAATTTGTTTCTATCGTAAAAGAAGACATTTCGCAATTGAAAACGGGAATTAATGGGGGTGATATCGATTTTGTAGGACCATTAATTAATAAAAAGCAACAGGAACATTCTTTGGAAATGCTTGAAAAAGCAAAAAGTGAAGGAGCAATTATTCATATTGGCGGCGAACCTGCTGAAAAAGGATTTTTTGTTCATCCGGCTTTGATTGAAGCAAGACAAAATCAGGCTTTTATTAAGACAGAAGTTTTTGGACCGTTGATGATTGTAATCTCTTTCGAAACGAAAGAAGAAGTTTTGGAATGGGCAAATGACACTGAATATGGTTTGGCTTCTTATGTATTTACAAATCATATTAAAACAGCTAATTTTTATGCCGAAAATCTTGAATTTGGAATGGTGGGAGTCAATGAATGGGCTGCTCACGGTACTGAATTGCCCTTTATTGGAATAAAAAGTAGCGGTATGGGACACGAGTCCGGTTCTGAAGGATTAAAAGAATACATGGAGTTAAAGCTAATTAGTTACGGTAATATGTCATAAATGTCTTAAAGTCGAAAGCCATAAAGGTAAAAGATTTAAAAGGCTTTAAACGTTTAAATCTTTCTGTCATCTAATTATAAATACATGAAAAAAGAAATTTTAGGGAAATATACATTGCAAACGCCTTTACCGGAACATGCAAAACAGCAAGCTGAATTGCAAGAAATTGTTTTTCCAACTTTATCTGCCGAGGAATTAATTACGGAAGAAAAATACAAAAGACATTTGGAAGTTTTTCCAGAGGGACAATTCATTGTTTTGGATGGTGATAAAGTAATTGCTTCTTGCACGACTTTGCGTCAAAATTATCACAAAGGACACCATACTTTTTTGGAGATTTCTGATGATTTATGGTTGGGAACACATGATCCTAAAGCCGATTGGATTTACGGGTTAGATGTTTCTGTTCATCCAGATTACCAAGGAAAAGGTATTGGAAGAGAAATTTATAATGCCCGTCAGGATATAGCCAAAGCATTAGGTTGCAAAGGACAAATGACGGCGGGAATGCCTATCGGTTATGATAATGTTAAAAATCAAATGACTATTGCGGAATATTGTGATAAGCTGATTAAAAGAGAAATTACTGACCCAACAGTAACGGCTCAAACTAAATGTGGATTCATTCTGGTCGAGCCATTATTTGATTACTTAGATGATCCTAGAAGCGGAAATTGTTCGGTTTTAATGTATTGGCCCTTGGATCCAAACACTAAATTAAGTGAAAATCATTAAAAAAGTGGTCAGTTCGAAGTATTCAGTGTTCAGTAGTAATGAAGTTCAGTCATGAAAATTTATGCCTACAACATTAAATTTTAAACAAAAAATAAAATGATATTTAAATCAATAAATCCTTTTTCAAGAGAAATTATTGCGGAGCATGAAGTATTGACGAACGCACAATTGAATCAGAAATTGGAATTGTCAGAAAGAGCTTTTAAGAATTGGCGACATACATCTTTTCAGGAAAGAGCTGATAAAATGAAAAATCTAGGCAATATTCTGAGAGCAAAGAAGGACGAGCTAGGTTTGTTGATTACTAATGAAATGGGTAAAATTTTGCCTGAAGGAATTAGTGAAGTTGAAAAATCAGCAGGAAATTGTGACTTCTATGCGGATAATGCCGAGAGAATGCTGCAAGACGAAAAGTACGATACGCCTTTTACTAGCCTATCTGTTTATGACCCCATGGGAGCCGTTTTTGCAATTATGCCTTGGAATTATCCTTTTTGGCAAGTATTGCGTTATGCAGCGCCGGCTATTATGGCGGGGAATGTAACACTATTAAAACATGCACCAAACGTTATAGGTTGTGCCAAAGCGATCGAAAATGCATTTTTGGAGGCTGGTTTTCCAGAAGGTGTTTTTCAACAAATAACCATTGATATTGCTCAAGTCGAAAGTGTAATCGCTTCAGATATTGTACATGGAATTACATTGACGGGGAGTGAAATGGCAGGTTCTTCCGTGGCTTCTTTGGCTGGAAAGCATATCAAAAAATCAGTTATGGAGTTGGGAGGTTCGGATGCATTTATAGTTTTGAATGATGCCGATATTGAAAAAGCAGCTACAGTTGCTACACAATCCAGAATGCTAAATGCAGGACAGGCTTGTATATGTGCCAAACGTTTTATCGTTACCGAAAAAGTAGCAGATGAATTTGCTGCCCTTTTTGCCCAAAAAGTAAATGCTTTACATCAAGGAAATCCGTTACAAGATGGAATAAATATGGGGCCATTGGCCCGATTGGATTTGGCCGATAAACTAAGTCATCAATTAGAAAAATCATTACAACAAGGAGCAAAATTAGTACTAGGAGGACAACGAGAAAACTGCAATTTCCAACCAACATTAATTGATTTTGTAGATGCTAATAATATTGCTTTTCAAGAAGAAACTTTTGGTCCGCTCGCAACTATAATTAGAGCCAAAGATGAAAATGATGCTATCACTATTGCCAATAACCACAGATATGGTTTGGCATCGGCAATTTGGACGGAAGATCGTGAAAACGCATATCGATTGGCACGAAAAATTGAAGCTGGAAATGTTTTTGTAAACTCATTGGTACGTTCTGATTCTAGAATTCCTTTTGGAGGAACTAAAAAATCAGGGTACGGAAGAGAGTTGTCTGAAATTGGAATTAAAGAATTTATGAATATGAAATCTGTGATTATCGAATAATTTTAAAATTGAATTAACTAACCAAAAAAACCAAATTTAACATGAAAAAAGTAATTTTAATTTTCGCATTTGCTTTAACAAGCAGTTTGATATTTGCACAAGATGCACCAGTAGCACCAATCCCAGAAGCTGAAGAAGCAGAGCCAAAGTTAACAGCTTCAATTGATGTTGTTTATCCTTATTTATGGCGAGGAGTTCGTTATAATGGGGACAAAGTAGCTTTTCAGGCCACAGTAGATTATGCTCTTACCGATAAATTATCAGTAGGGATATGGGGAACAACCAATTTCTCCAATGCCGTTGATGCATACAACGAATTCGACTGTAGTATAACTTATCAAATTAATCCTATTATGAGCGTTATGTTGGCTGATTATTATTGGCCATCAACAAAAAAAGCTCATCAGGAGGATGCTGCTAATTCAAGAGATTCTTATTTTGATTATTCTGAGGGCTCAGCCCAAACCTTGGATTTATGTCTTTTGTTTGACTTTTCTGAAAAAGGAGTGCCAATTGATTTTACTTGGAGTACTCTTATTGGCGGGAATGATTTTATGAATAATGACCCAACCAAAAGAGCTTTTTCTAGTTATGCTGAAATAGGATATACACATTCTTTTGAAAAAATAGGTGTAGATGTAAGACCAGTTGTTGGAGCAGCAGTAATTAACGGAGGTTATTATGGTCTAGATGCAAATGACGAAGCGGGATTTACTTTTACGAATGTAGGATTGACTATATCTAAAGAATTTAAAATTTCTAAAAACTACAGTTTGCCTGTATTTGTTGGATATACAAATAATGATTACGGAGTTCAAGAGTTTGATGGAGATGGTAATCTCACTAAAACAGTTAGGAATTTCTTTTCAGCAGGAATGACTTTTTCTATCAGGTAAATTTTTAGTAATAATGCAGGAACTGCCAGGTCACTATTTAGTGTTTTGGTAGTTTTTTTTGTTTTCCAAATTAGTTTCAATCTAATGCCATTGAAAATTGCTTTTTATTTGTGATTAAAATTATGTGAATTGTTTTTACTACTTAGGAATTATTGTTTGATCTTTTTTATTTAAGGGGGAGAGTAAGTTGAATAATTGATTACTAACTTTTTAAATTTAAGAATTAAAAATCATTGTTTTCCGATAAAAAACTCGAGCTGTTAATTTTTATCAATGCTGTAGAGGTTTAAAGGTGTTTTATTTCTTTTTTTAATACCATCTTGAGAATTGGATAAATGGAAAAATATAATTTTTAGTTTTATCGATCGAATTTTTTCCAATCGTCAAATAATAGTTGTTGGGCATTAATTTCTAAATCTATTCTTAAATAAAGCGATGAATTTATATAACAGCATTCGAATATTTTAGTTTAGAAAAAAAAACACTATATTTGCACCGTTATTTATTAAAATCTAGATAATGAGGGGACTACTAAGTCCCCTCTTTTTATAAAAATATGACATTTAAAGAAAAAGTAAATACATTGTTGACAGAAGGCTTGTTAGAAAAGCCATCGATTTTTTTGATAGACCTTATCATCACTGATGCTTTCAAGGTTATTGTGACGCTAGACGGTGATAACGGAGTTGCATTGCAAGACTGTATCGATGTGAGCAAATTCATTGATGCTAACTTAGATAGGGAGGAACAAGATTATTCTCTAGAAGTCGCTTCGGTAGGTGTGGGATCTCCATTAAAATTAACCAGACAATACAAGAAAAATATAGGTCGAACACTGATAGTGAAGACATCTACGGAAATTATTGAAGCAGAATTAGTAAATGCTAATGATGATTTTGTAATTTTGTCGTGGAAAGCAAGAGAACCTAAGAAGTTAGGAAAAGGGAAGGAAACAGTTCAAAAAGAGCTAACATTGCCTTACGTAGATATAAAAGAAGCAGTTGTTACAGTAACATTTTAATTAAAGAATTCGCATGGAAAATTTAGCATTAATCGATTCATTCTCAGAGTTTAAAGATGACAAACTCATTGATCGTGTAACGCTTATGGCAATTTTAGAAGATGTATTTAGAAATGCATTGAAAAAAAAATACGGTTCAGATGATAATTTTGACATCATCATAAATCCTGATAAAGGTGATATGGAGATTTGGCAGAGAAGAGTAATCGTTGCTGATGAAGACTTGGATTTTGATCATCTTGAAATTACATTGACA
Organism: Flavobacterium frigidum; assembly: GCF_048286795.2. NCBI lineage: Bacteria > Pseudomonadati > Bacteroidota > Flavobacteriia > Flavobacteriales > Flavobacteriaceae > Flavobacterium > Flavobacterium frigidum. The sequence goes on along the minus strand of NZ_JBLVPT020000001.1, from coordinate 283,235 downwards.
GAAGCTAGAAAAATAGAGCCTGATTTTGAAATTGGTGAAGAAGTTTCCGAAGAAGTGAAGTTAATTGATTTAGGAAGAAGAGCTATTTTAGCCTTGCGTCAGAATTTAATTTCAAAAATACATGAGCATGATAATACGAATCTTTACAAGCAATTTAAAGATTTAATAGGTGATATTTATACAGCCGAAGTGCACCATGTGCGTCCAAGAGTTGTTATTTTGGTTGATGATGAAGGGAATGAGATTATTTTGCCAAAAGAAAAACAAATACCTTCTGACTTTTTCCGCAAAGGAGATAATGTAAGAGGAATTATTGAAAGCGTTGAATTGAAAGGAAATAAACCGCAGATAATCATGTCTAGAACTTCTGAGAAGTTTTTAGAAAAATTATTTGAACAAGAAATTCCAGAAGTTTTTGACGGTTTAATTATGGTTAAAAAAGTGGTAAGAATACCAGGCGAAAAAGCAAAAGTAGCTGTTGATTCTTATGACGATAGGATTGATCCAGTTGGAGCCTGTGTTGGTATGAAAGGATCTCGTATTCATGGAATCGTTCGCGAATTAGGAAATGAGAACATTGACGTAATTAATTTTACAAGTAATATTCAATTGTTTATTACAAGAGCGTTAAGTCCTGCAAAAGTTTCTTCTATTAAAATTAATGAAGAGACTAAAAGAGCGGAAGTTTTCTTGAAATTGGAAGAAGTTTCTAAAGCAATTGGTCGTGGTGGACACAACATTAAATTAGCAGGTTTGTTGACAGGTTATGAGCTTGACGTTATTCGTGAAGGTGACGTTGCAGGTGCTACGGCAGATGAGGATGATGTTGAATTGACAGAGTTTTCAGATGAAATTGAAGATTGGGTTATCGAAGAATTTGCAAAAATTGGTTTGGATACTGCAAAAAGTATTTTGAAACAAGACGTAGAAGATTTAGTAAGAAGAACAGACCTAGAAGAGGAAACAATTCTAGATGTAATGAGAATATTGAAAGAAGAATTTGACAGTTAGTCAAATACATCTTCAACGATAAACATGCCACTTTACAATGAATTCTTTCTCGGTAGGTATCGAGTTGGGAGTAAAGTGAGGAATAACAAAAAAGGTAATAATAAAAAGGTTTTATGTCTGAAGAGAGAATTATTAGAATAAACAAAGTTTTGAGGGAATTGAATATTTCTTTAGAAAGAGCTGTGGATTATCTGAAAGATAAGGGGATTGCTATGGAAGCAAATCCGAACGCAAAAATTTCTGATGATGTATACAATGTCTTGTGCGGTCAGTTTGCTGGTGACAAAGGGAATAAAGAAGCTTCTAAAGAAGTAGGAGAAGAGAAGAGAAAAGAAAAAGAAGCTTTGCGTTTAGAACGAGAGAAGGAAATCGATGACAAACGTAAGATCGAAGAAGAGCGCGTAAAACAACAAGAGGTTATAAAAGCTAGAGCAGTTATAGCAGGCCCAGTACAAGTTGGTAAGATTGATCTCAATCCGAAAAAACCAGCAGTCGTTACTCCTGAAAAAGTAGTCGCTCCAATTGCAAATGTACCTGAGGTAAAAGCGCCTGCAAAGGAAGTTTTGCCTGAGAAACCGATAGCTGAGAAACCGTCACCTGAGAAACCAATTTCAGATAAAAAAGAGGTAAAACCAATTACTGGTATAAAAGAGGTAAAATTGGAGGCTCCAAAAGAAGCAGTTGCTGAACCGAAAGTAATTGAAAAAACCGAGGCAGTTAAAGTTGATGAAGCTCCTGTTGATGAAACCATCACAACGCAATATCAAAAACTATCGGGTACTACTTTAACGGGTCAGATAATTGATTTATCTCAATTTAATAAACCTAAAAAGAAAAAAGAAGAACCGAAAATCACTCCGAATAAACCGGGTGCTCCAGGATCAGCGGCAGCTAATGCCAATAAAAATAAGCGTAAAAGGATTGTTCCTAAACCGGGTGCTCCAAGACCGCCGGCAACTCCTGGTGTTCCAGGTGCGCCAAATCCTAATAAGATTACTCCAAATACTGGTGGTGGAGGTTTTAATGCTAACAGAAGTGCTAGGCCAGGTTTCGTTAAAGGAAACAGACCCGCTATTGTTGCTAAAGTTGAGCCAACAGAAGAGGAAGTTAAAAACCAAATTAGAGAGACTTTAGAGAAACTACAAGGTAAAGGTGGTAAATCTAAAGCTGCTAAATATAGAAGAGATAAAAGAGATACGCACCGTCAGAAATCTGATGATGAGCAAAGAGCTATTGACGAAGGAAGTAAAACTATAAAGGTTACGGAGTTTGTTACTGTAGGTGAAATTGCCATTATGATGGATGTGCCAATTACTAAAGTTATTGGTACGTGTATGTCACTTGGAATCATGGTTACCATGAACCAGCGTCTTGACGCAGAAACATTGACTATTGTTGCCGATGAATTTGGTTACGAAGTTGAGTTTATCACTGTTGATATCGAAGAAGCAATTCAGGTTGTTGAAGATAAAGAAGAAGACTTAGTTTTCAGAGCGCCAATTGTAACGGTAATGGGTCACGTCGATCACGGTAAAACATCGTTACTGGATTACATTCGTAAAGAAAACGTAATTGCTGGGGAATCTGGAGGAATTACACAACATATTGGTGCCTACGGAGTAACCTTAGATAACGGTCAAAAAATTGCATTTTTAGACACACCTGGTCACGAAGCGTTTACTGCAATGCGTGCACGTGGAGCTCAAGTTACGGATATTGCTATTATTGTAATTGCAGCTGATGATGATATCATGCCGCAAACCAAAGAGGCTATTAGCCATGCTCAAGCAGCTGGTGTTCCAATTATATTTGCAATCAATAAAATTGATAAGCCAAATGCGAATCCAGAAAAAGTAAAAGAAAGATTAGCAGGTATGAATTTACTTGTTGAGGATTGGGGTGGAAAAATTCAATCACATGATATTTCTGCGAAAGTAGGAACAGGCGTGAAAGAATTATTAGAAAAAGTATTGCTTGAAGCAGAACTTTTAGATCTAAAATCAAATCCAAACAAAGCTGCACAAGGAACTGTTGTTGAAGCCTTCTTGGACAAAGGAAAAGGATATGTTTCTACCATATTAGTACAGCACGGAACTTTACGAGTTGGTGATTATATGTTAGCAGGGAAGCATCACGGTAAAATTAAAGCCATGCATGATGAAAGAGGGAATATAGTTACTGTTGCGGGTCCTTCGACTCCGGTTTCAGTACTTGGTCTTGATGGAGCAGCAACTGCGGGTGATAAGTTCAATATTTTTGAAGACGAAAAAGAAGCGAAACAAATTGCTTCGAAACGTTCTCAATTAATGCGTGAACAATCCGTACGTACACAACGTCACATTACATTGGATGAAATTGGACGTAGAATTGCTTTGGGTCAATTTAAAGAATTGAACATAATCCTTAAGGGTGACGTTGATGGTTCTGTTGAAGCACTGTCTGATTCGTTCTCTAAATTATCTACTGAAGAAATTCAAATCAATATTATCCATAAAGGTGTTGGAGCGATTACAGAAACCGATGTTATGTTGGCTTCTGCTTCAGATGCAATTATTATCGGATTTAATGTTCGTCCTGCTGGAAATGCACGACAATTAGCAGACAAAGAAGAAATCGATATCCGTTACTACTCTATTATCTACGCAGCAATCGATGACTTGAAAGATGCAATGGAAGGGATGTTAGCTCCTGAAATGAAAGAAGAAATTCTAGGAACTGCTGAGATTAGAGAGATATTCAAAATCTCTAAAGTAGGTTCTATTGCAGGTTGTATGGTAATGGATGGTAAAATTGTACGTAGCGCTAAGATGAGAATTATCAGAGAAGGTGTCGTAGTATTTACAGGAGATTTACTGGCATTGAAACGTTTTAAAGACGATGTTAAAGATGTAGCGAAAGGATATGATTGTGGTATTCAAGTAAAAGGATACAACGACATCGAAGAAAGAGATGTTATTGAATCGTACCATGAAGTAGCAGTTAAAAAGAAATTGAAATAGAATTCAATATGTTAATAATTAAAATCCCGATTCGTCGGGATTTTTTGTATTTTAGTTAAGCAGATATGGAGTGTGTTTCAAGGGTAGGAAATGCATAATGAGCTGAAAGGCGAAGGAAATAGTTATGATTTTAGAGCAAGGATTTTAGATCCGAGAATTGATAGATGGTTTAGTGCTGATAAGATGAAATCAATGACACCTGAATGGTCGCCTTATAGATTTGCTTTTGATAGTCTCATGAGATATAAAGATTCTGATGGAAATTGGGAAGAGGATGGTCATTATGGACAGTTTATGTAATGGGAATTGCGATGGGACCTAATAAATCTACGGCTAGAATTTTGGCTCAAGCTGCGGAAAAGTATGATCATGAAATAATGAATAATAATTCTATGAAAATTACCCCACATAAAAGTTATTTATCTTGGGAGAGTGACGGAGGTCTAGGGACATGGGCTGACCCTGCTTTGCAAAAACAGTATCATGGTTGAACAGGAGGGATTCAAAAAGATGTTTTAAATATCGCAATAAATGAAATTTTATCATTTTATATTTTGAAGTTGCACACAATAGGGGATTCTTGGGTGCACAGTTATATGAAAGACGGCATACTTGTGGTGTATGGGGCTAAGGGGAACAATGAACCATATTATGCTTTATTCGCTCGAGCAGTTTTAGGAGATATTACATTTGAGTATGTGCTATGGGTGGATCAGAAGATGGAAAGCATGCTGGCAATATAGCGTATAGAAGCGTTTAATATATGTTGTATGTTAAGTCATTATCATAAGTTATTCAAAAGTTTATGCAGGTGATCAAAAATCTCCTGATTTAACAATTTTTAATTACCTTCAACAGAATGGAAAAATTAATAAAAATAATATTTTTCTTTTAAATTCATATATTGAATTACAATCAGGAAAAAAAGAATTTAATATGCTTAATAATAAGCAATTTAAATTGTTAAAAGGTTGTTGGATTTAATTGGTACAGATTATATATCTAAATCTAATAATGCAACCAAAACAGGTAGTTTGGGCAAAGAAATATTGAAAATCGAAAACAATACAATTATAATAAATAAGATGTGATGATATTTCTAGAATTAAACTTGAGTTCTTTTTTTGTAGTATTTGCTTTTTACCTAGTATTAGCATTGCCATTTTTTTTTATCATTAAAAACTTATTTAATAATTATGACTTATTTCAAGAGAACAAAATTTTAAAATACATTATTGCACTAATATTATCTATTTTGACCTCTTGTCTATTGATTTTTCTATTATATGTTTTTCGTAGTAAAGGTATAATACAATAAAAATTATCCCCCGCTCTTCTAAGAGTGAATAAGTTGTCATGCGGGCTGCGCAAATGTCTCTGCCTTTGCGTTTTTTTAAAAGTTCTTGAAAATGCTAAATATGTTAAAGGTCTCCTGACTTTTTCTGTGATGCTTTCCATAGACGTGGCTTGTACCACAACATTTTGATATGTAAGCGGTTTGCTGGCGTAGTTTTCCAAACTGTGCCAGCAATCGAGAGCAACTAAAATAAGTCAAAAAAACCCGAGCAAACTGCTCGTTTTAGTATTTTAAAAAGTATTAGATTGCCTTGTCGGTTGGGTCAAATGAATGTGTATTAATGGTTTTTTTTAATAACTACCAAATGCGAACCGTAAAACGGAATTAAAGAAATACTGTAAATTAAAAAAACCGAGCAATTTGCTCGGTTTTTTACAACATATTAAAATGTACTATTACCTTGTTGGGCGGATCAAATGTACGTTTGGATACATTTTTTTAATATCGATAAGGTTGCGTTCCGCTTCAATGCGTGATTTGTAATTTCCCACCCATACTTTGTAGTTTGGCGTGTTGAAAATGATGGTTCCATCCATCCCCGAAAACGCCTGTCTGAATTCAGCCAAGGTGTTTTTTGCTTTTTCGCTATCACCACTGAATATTTGAATTTTGTAATAGTCATTTACGGCGTTTGATACATTTATTTTTCTCTTTTCATTTAATAACTGTTCAAATTTCGAGTCTTGCTTTAGAGTAGTATTTCCCACTTGGGCATTCGTGTTTAAATAGGAAATACAAATTGTAAGAGTGATGAAAAATGCTTTTCTAAGGGCTAAAATTCTCATAATGTGATGGTTTTTGTGCAAAAGTACTATTTAAGTGTTGAAAGCAAGTAATAAATGTTATTTAGAATAGATATAAATTGAAATTAAGACTATTTTAGGGTTTTGAGAATAGTTCTTAAGTCGTATTTTTGTCGAAGTTTTTAAATAAAGGACCAGTTTTTACAAAGCAAATAGAAAAAACTGTGCCAATTTTTAGTAGATAATCATTATACTATATGAAAAAGGTGGGTAACCATAATTCGATCACAAGGAAATTATTTTTAGGCGCAGCCTTTTCTTTAATTTTCTCTTTAACTTCATTAGGTCAAGAGGCTGCTCCGGCGGCAACTGACGCGGCGGCTACTGTAGCAACGGCGGCTCCTGCTGCTGCAACAGGTGGAGATGCTGTAAAGGGTAAAGAATTGTTTAATGCAAATTGTGCTGCATGTCACAAATTAGATGCGAAAGCTACAGGTCCTGCGTTAAGAGGAATTGCTGCTAAGTATGAAATGGCATGGCTTTACAAGTGGGTTAAGAACAGCTCTGAACTAATTAAGTCTGGGGATCCTCAGGCGGTAAAAGTTTATGAAGAAAACAACAAGGCAGTAATGTCTGCTTTTCCTCAATTGTCAAATGCAGATATTGATAACATCATTGCGTATACTTCAGAGCCTAAAGTTGAAGCTGCTCCTTCTGTTGTGGGTGGCGCTGCACTTCCCGGTCCTGCTGCTGATAATGGTACTTCAAATAACATTATTTTAGGTGCTTTAGCTCTAGTAATGTTAGTGTTAGTGGTAATGTTGTTTTTAGTGAATAACGTTTTGTCGAAAGTAGCAAAAGCAAATGGAATTGAAGTTGCTCCGAAAGCACCAACACAATCATTGTGGAAAGCCTTTGCTAAAAATCAATTCTTAATTTTAGTTAGCGCAATATTTTTGCTTTTGGCAAGTGCGTACTTTGTTTACGGATTTTTAATGCAAGTAGGTGTTGACCAAGATTATGCTCCAATTCAGCCAATTCACTATTCACATAGAATTCACGCAGGAAGCAATGGGATTAGCTGTAAATATTGTCACTCTTCTTCAAGAGTAAGCAAGCATTCTGGTATTCCTTCATTGAACGTTTGTATGAATTGTCACAAAAGTATTGCTGAGGTTTCTGACACTACAGCGACTCCAGAATATTCTAAAGCTTTTTATGATGCAGAAATCCAAAAGTTATATAAGGCTGTTGGATGGGATGCTACCAATCAAAAATATACTGGTAAAACAGAGCCTGTGAAATGGGTTCGTATTCATAACTTGCCTTCATTTGTGTATTTCAATCACTCACAGCACGTAAATGTAGCTGGTGTCGAATGTCAAACATGTCACGGGCCGGTTCAAGAATATGAAATTCAAAAACAATTCGCCCCTTTAACAATGGGTTGGTGTATAGACTGTCACAGAAAAACTGAAGTTAAAATGGAAGGGAATGAATACTACACAAAAATTCATGATGAACTTTCTAAAAAGTACGGTGTAGACAAGTTGACTGCAGCACAAATGGGAGGTTTAGAATGTGGTAAATGCCACTATTAATCAAATTATTAAGATTTTAATATTTATATATGTCATCAAACAAAAAATACTGGAAAAGTGTTGAAGAACTAGACAAAAATAGTTCTATTGTTGAGGCGCTTAGAAATAACGAATTTGTTGAAGAAATTCCTACTGATGAATTTTTAGGAAATGGTGATGCTTTATCGTCCTCATCAACATCACGTCGTGACTTTTTAAAGTACGTTGGTTTTAGTACTGCTGCAGCTACCCTTGCAGCATGCGAAGGTCCTGTGAACAAGTCAATTCCTTATGTTCTTCAGCCAGAACAAATCATTCCTGGAGTAGCAGATTATTATGCGACTTCGGTTTTTGATGGTTTTGATTTTGCCAACCTTTTGGTTAAAACGCGTGAAGGGCGTCCTATTAAAATTGATAATAATAAAATTGCTGGAGCTAAGTTTAGTGCAAATGCAAGAATTCATGCTTCGATACTTTCATTGTATGACAACATGCGTTTGAAAGAACCAAAGATTGAAGGAAAAAATTCAACTTGGTCTGCTGTAGATGCCAAAATCAAAACTAGTCTTTCTGATGCTGTTGCAAAAGGTGGTCAAGTTGTTCTTTTGACAAATACGTTAGCGAGTCCGTCAACTGAAAAGTTGATTGCTGAGTTTATTGGTAAAAATCCAAATGCTAAACATGTTGTTTATGATGCTGTATCTGAATCAGAAGCGTTAGATGCTTTTGAAACGGTTTATGGTGAAAGAGCTTTAGTTGATTACGATTTTTCGAAAGCATCACTTATAATTTCAGTTGGTGCAGATTTCCTTGGCGATTGGCAAGGTGGAGGTTTTGATGCTGGTTATGCTAAAGGAAGAATTCCTAAAGCAGGGAAGATGTCTCGTCATTTTCAATTAGAAGCAAACATGACTTTGTCTGGTGCAGCTGCTGATAAGCGTTTACCAATGTCTACTGCAAATCAAAAACAAGCATTAGTTCACATATATAATATTGTAACAGGTTCTGCAATTACAGTTACTTTAGACAATCAGTTCAAAGCAGAAGTTACGAAAGCTGCAATGCAATTAAAAGCTGCTGGATCCAAAGGTGTTTTGGTTTCAGGTATTCAAGATAAAAATGCTCAGTTGCTTGTTTTGGCTATTAACCAAGTGTTGGCAAGTGAAGCGTTCAGTACTTCTGGTGTTAGACAAATCAGAAAAGGTTCAGATGCAAAAGTGACTCAGCTTATCAAGGATATGAAGGCGGGAAGTGTGTATACTTTAATTATGAGTGGTGTGAATCCTGTATACACTTTGGCAGACAGTTCAACATTTGTTGAAGGTCTTAAAAAAGTTAAAACTTCAGTGTCGTTTTCACTAAAAGAACATGAAACTGCTTTAGTTAGTACTATAGCTGCTGCTGTTCCTCATTATTTAGAATCGTGGAATGATGTGAGTATTACAAAAGGAACTTACGGAATTACACAACCAACGATTCGTCCTCTTTTTAATACTAAACAATTTCAAGATGTCTTGTTATCTTTGACTGGATTAACAGGTACGTTTTATGATTATATTAAAGCTAACGCTGGTACCATGATTACTGGTTCAACTTGGAATCAAGTGGTGCATGACGGTATTTATGTTGGCGTAGCTTCTGCTGCTTCATCGAGTTCTGCTGATTACAGCGCTGCTGCAAATGCTTTGGCAAAAGCAAAAGCAGCATCAGGACTGGAGCTTGTTTTGTATACCAAGACAGGTATGGGTGACGGTCAGCAAGCGAATAACCCTTGGTTACAAGAGTTTCCGGATCCAATTACAAGAGTTTCTTGGGATAATTATGTTACAGTGTCTAATGCAGATGCAAAAAAATACGAACTTTCTAATGAAATTGTTGCTAATGGTGGATTAAACGGAAGTTATGCTACCATTACAAATGCAGATGGATTCAAATTAGAAAATGTGCCAGTTATTGTTCAACCAGGTCAAGCAGTTGGAACTATTGGTTTGGCTTTAGGATATGGTCGTAAAGCAGCCTTAAAAGAAGAAATGATGGTAGGTTTAAACGCCTATTCTTTATACAAAGGATTTGATAATGTGCAATCAGTTACTTTGGCGAAAGTCGATGGGGAACATGAGTTTGCATGTGTTCAAGGTCAGAAAACGTTAATGGGAAGAGGTGATATTATCAAAGAAACCTCTTTAGAAATTTTTAATACCAAAGATGCTCATGTTTGGAATGAACAACCAATGGTTTCATTGGATCATAAAGAAGTTGAAGCAACAAAAGTAGATTTATGGGATTCATTTGATCGTTCAACAGGTCACCATTTTAATCTTTCAATAGATTTGAATGCTTGTACCGGTTGTGGTGCTTGTGTAATCGCTTGTCATGCTGAAAATAACGTTCCTGTTGTTGGTAAAGAAGAGATTAGAAGAAGTCGTGATATGCACTGGTTGCGTATTGACAGGTACTATTCTTCTGAAAGTACTTTTGAAGGAGATAACGAAAGAAAAGAAAATATTGCTGGTTTATCTAGTTCATTGTCTACATTTAATGAAATGGAAAAAGCAGGAGATAATCCACAAGTTTCTTTCCAACCTGTAATGTGTCAGCACTGTAATCATGCACCTTGTGAAACAGTTTGTCCTGTTGCCGCAACATCACACTCTCGTCAAGGTCAAAACCATATGGCGTACAACAGATGTGTTGGTACACGTTATTGTGCAAACAACTGTCCGTATAAAGTACGTCGTTTTAACTGGTTCTTGTACAACAAAAATAGCGAATTTGATTATCACATGAATGATGATCTAGGTCGTATGGTATTGAATCCAGATGTGAATGTACGTTCTCGTGGAGTTATGGAGAAATGTTCAATGTGTATTCAAATGACACAAGCGACTATTTTGAAAGCTAAAAACGAAGGAAGGCCAATCGTTGATGGTGAATTCCAAACGGCTTGTTCAAATGCTTGTTCTACTGGAGCAATGAAATTTGGAGATGTAAATGATAAGGAAGCAGAAATCACTAAGTTAGCTGCAGACGAAAGAATGTATCATTTATTAGAGCATGTTGGAACAAAACCAAATGTGATTTATCACGTTAAAGTTAGAAATACCTAGTACAAAAATAATTAATTAAGAATCAATATAAAGGATTATGTCGTCTCACTACGAAGCAACCATTAGAAAACCCTTAGTTATAGGTGATAAATCGTATCACGATGTAACTGTAGATGTAGCTGCGCCTGTTGAAGGTAAAGCAAATAAACATTGGTGGATTGTATTTTCAATCGCATTAATAGCCTTCCTTTGGGGACTTAGCTGTATCATTTACACTGTATCAACAGGTATTGGAACTTGGGGTTTAAATAAAACTGTTGGATGGGCTTGGGATATCACGAACTTTGTTTGGTGGGTTGGTATTGGTCATGCAGGAACACTAATTTCCGCAGTACTTTTACTTTTCCGTCAGCGTTGGAGAATGGCCATAAACCGTTCTGCTGAAGCAATGACAATTTTCTCTGTAATTCAAGCAGGTTTATTTCCAATCATTCACATGGGTCGTCCATGGTTAGCGTATTGGGTATTACCAATTCCGAACCAATTTGGCTCACTTTGGGTAAACTTTAATTCACCATTACTTTGGGATGTATTTGCAATCTCTACGTATCTTTCCGTGTCATTAGTTTTCTGGTGGACTGGTTTATTACCTGATTTTGCGATGTTGCGCGACCGAGCAATTACTCCTTTTAATAAAAGAGTTTATTCCATCTTGAGTTTTGGATGGAGCGGAAGAGCAAAAGATTGGCAACGTTTTGAGGAAGTTTCATTAGTTCTTGCTGGATTAGCTACTCCTTTAGTACTTTCTGTACATACTATTGTATCGATGGATTTTGCTACATCTGTAATTCCTGGTTGGCATACAACTATATTTCCTCCCTACTTCGTAGCTGGAGCAGTTTTCTCCGGATTTGCAATGGTTAATACCTTGCTGATCATCATGAGAAAAGTATCTAACCTAGAAGCGTACATTACTGTGCAACACATAGAGTTGATGAATATTGTAATTATGATCACCGGCTCTATTGTAGGTGTTGCTTACATTACAGAATTATTTGTGGCTTGGTATTCAGGTGTTGAATACGAACAATATGCGTTCCTTAACAGAGCAACAGGACCGTATTGGTGGGCATATTGGTCAATGATGACTTGTAATGTGTTTTCACCACAGTTCATGTGGTTTAAAAAATTGAGAACAAGCATTATGTTTTCATTCATCATTTCAATAGTAGTTAATATTGGAATGTGGTTTGAGCGGTTTGTTATTATCGTAACGTCGTTACATAGGGATTACCTTCCATCTTCTTGGACGATGTTTTCACCAACATTTGTTGATATAGGTATTTTTATTGGAACAATTGGTTTCTTTTTCGTGTTGTTTTTGTTGTATTCTAGAACATTCCCTGTAATTGCACAAGCAGAGGTAAAAACAATTTTGAAAGGAACAGGAGATAATTACAAAAGAGAAAGAGAAGCAAATAAAGATTCACACCATGAGTAATAAAGTAATATACGCCATTTATAATGACGATGATATATTGATGGATGCGGTTAAAAAAACCAGAGCAGCTCATCATCATATCGAAGAAGTCTTTACTCCATTTCCGGTTCACGGTTTGGATAAAGCTATGGGAATTGCACCAACAAGATTAGCCATTTGTGCTTTTCTTTATGGTTGTGTTGGAATCTCTGTTGCTACAGCGATGATGAATTATATTATGATTCAAGATTGGCCACAAGATATTGGAGGAAAACCAAGTTTCAGTTATATTGAGAATATGCCAGCTTTCGTTCCAATTATGTTTGAACTTACGGTATTTTTTGCGGCTCACTTAATGGTTATTACTTTTTACATGAGAAGTAAATTGTGGCCTTTTAAAGAAGCAGAAAATCCAGATGTAAGAACTACAGATGACCATTTTTTAATGGAAGTTGCTGTAAATGATAACGAAGAAGAATTAGTTTCTTTTTTCCAAAGTACGGGAGCTGTAGAAGTTAAAGTAATAGAAAAGCATTAATTATAGATATGAAAAGCGTATATAAAATAACACTTTTATTTGGCATAACTATTTTAGTTTCATCTTGCCATAATAATGCAGCACCAAACTATCAGTATTTTCCAAATATGTATGAGCACATTGGATATGACACATATTCCGAATCGAGCGCATTTAAAAATGGTAAAGAAGGGCAACTACCTGCAGATGGGACTTTAAAAAGAGGTTTTGTTCCTTACGGTTATGATAATTCTACTGAAGGTTACGATTTAGCTAAATTAAATTCTAAGTCACCATTAGATACAATTTCCGTGAAAGAAGAGGCGAAAGCTAAAGAATTGTATGAGATTTATTGTGCCATTTGTCATGGTAATGAAGGTAATGGTAAAGGTAAATTGGTTACCCAAGGTAAATTATTAGGTATTCCTAATTACAAAGACAGAGACATAAACGAAGGAAGCATTTATCACGTAATGACTTATGGTTTAAACTCCATGGGTGCTTACTCTAACCAAATTGATCAGCATGAGCGTTGGTTAGTAGCTTCTTATGTTATGAAACTGAGAGCAAAATTATAATTGTAGAACAAACTGATCGTAATAGATATGTATACATTTTCAAGTAAATTAAAAACTTTTTCATTCATCTTAATGGCTTTAGGTCTTTTAGGAATTGGATATGGTTTTTTAACTGCACCAAAAGATATTCAAGAAGTTGAAAAACTACTTGCTGCTGAAAGCCATGGTGGGCATGGGGAAGCTAAACATGAGACAGTGGCAACTGTTGCTCATGCTCCTGCTTCTAAACATGTCGAAGGTAGCGAAGTTAAGGAAGAAGGTGCTCATGAAGCAGGTTCTGTGAATGTTGATACTGTTAACAGTACTGATATTGGTGCAGTTGAAGCAATGCATAATGAATCTTCAGCTGAAAAGCAAGGACATGATGTTACTGAGGCAGCTGAACATAAAGAGCATTTAAATCATGTTTTGCACCAACTGCAAAACAAACCTTGGTCGGCTTTGTATGTTGCCTGTATATTTTTTATGCTTATTTCATTAGGTGTATTAGTTTTTTATGCAATTCAACAAGTAGCCCAAGCAGGATGGTCACCAGTATTATTTAGAGTTATGCAGGGTATTACATCCTATTTACCTGTTGGTTCTGTTATTTTCTTTGTTATTTTAATCTTGTGTGGTCTGCATTTCAATCACCTTTTTATATGGTTAGATCCTGAGGTAGTAGCTACAGATAAATTAATAGCTAATAAATCAGGTTATTTGAATTTTCCTTTTTGGATAATTAGAGCGGCAATTTTTTTAACAGGATGGAGTCTCTATCAATACTATTCTAAAAAGAATTGTTTGGCACAAGATGACGCAAATGATAATTTGAATTATAAAAAGAACTTTAATATTTCTGCAATTTTTTTAGTTTTCTTTATAGTTTCCGAATCAATTATGTCGTGGGATTGGATTATGTCTATTGATCCACATTGGTTCAGTACTTTGTTTGGTTGGTATGTTTTTGCAAGTTTCTTTGTAAGCGCTATAACAACTATCGCATTGGTTACTTTATATTTAAAATCAAGAGGTTTTTTAGAGTATGTTAATACAAGTCATATACATGATTTAGCTAAATTTATGTTTGGATTTAGTGTTTTCTGGACTTATTTGTGGTTTTCACAGTACATGTTAATATGGTATGCAAACATACCAGAGGAAGTAACTTATTTTATAACTAGAATTGAATTATACAATTTACCATTTTTTGGTGCGGTTGTAATGAACTTTTTGTTCCCTTTATTAATATTAATTAATACAGATTTCAAGAGAATTACTTGGATTTTGGTTATGGCTGGTGTTGTTATTTTAGCGGGTCATTACATTGATTTCTTTAATATGATTATGCCAGGAACAGTAGGTGACAGATGGTTTATTGGAATTTCAGAAATTGCTTCTGTTCTTTTCTTCCTTGGATTATTTATTTTTGTTGTTTTTACAGCTCTTACAAAAAATCCATTGTTACCAAAAAGAAATCCTTTCATTGACGAAAGTAAACATTTTCATTATTAATATTTAAAGAAAAAAACAGATGACAAGTTTGTTGGTAATTATAGTTTTAGTTTTATTAGCTGTTGCTTTATGGCAATTGACCAAAATATTCGATCTAACGCAAGTTGGTTCCGTTTCAGATAGTTCAGAAATAGCTACAGATGATGATAATAACGTACAAGGTTATTTGATGTTTGGTTTTTTAGCTTTCATTTATATTTTTTCAATTTACGGATTGTTTAAATGGGGTCCACTTGTTCTTCATACTCCAGCCTCTGCTCATGGAGCTGAAGTTGATAATTTGATGAACATTACTTGGGTTCTTATTTTTATTGTTCAAGCTATTACTCAGGTTTTATTACATTATTTTGCTTTTAAATATAGAGGTAAGAAAGATCAAAAAGCGCTTTATTTTGCAGACAATAATAAATTAGAAGCAATCTGGAGTGTTATTCCTGCTGTTGTTTTGGCTGGTTTGATTCTTTATGGACTTTTTGCTTGGACTAACATTATGTTTGTTGATGAAGATGAAGATACTATTGTCATCGAATTATATGCACAACAATTCAACTGGAAAGCAAGATATTCAGGTAATGATAATGTTTTAGGTAAAGCAAATGTTAGATTTATTGAAGGTGCTAATGCTGTTGGTGTTGATTTAGCAGATCCTTATGCTCAAGATGATATTGTAGTTACTGAATTACACATTCCAAAAGGCAAAAAAATCCTTTTCAAGATGCGTTCTCAAGATGTACTACATTCAGCTTACATGCCTTATTTTAGAGCACAAATGAATTGCGTTCCAGGAATGGTGACACAATTTGCTTTTGAACCGATCTACACGACAGATGAATATAGAGAATTGCCTTTTATGGTAGAAAAAGTTGCTAATATCAATGCTATTAGAACTAAAAAAAGCGCTGATCTTGTTGCAAAAGGTGAAACCGCTTTAGATCCCTACACATTTGATTACTTGTTACTTTGTAATAAAATTTGTGGTGCTTCTCACTACAATATGCAAATGAAAATTATTGTAGATACTCCTGAAGATTACAAAGCATGGTTAAAAGATAAAGCTACTATAGTTAGCGAAGTTAAGGCGGCACTTGCTGCACCTGCTGCGCCTGTAGATGGAGCAATGGATGTGGATACCACTAAAGCTAAAGAAACTGAAGTTGTTGCCCCAATTGGTACGAAATAATTAATAAGAAAATTTAAAGTAAACATATATGTCAGCAGAAGGTCACGATCACGCAATGGATCACGAACACGAACACCACCATAAAGACACTTTTATTACTAAATATATTTTTAGTATAGATCATAAAATGATTGCCAAGCAATACTTAATTACAGGTATTTTCATGGGGATTATTGGAGTTGGTATGTCTATGCTATTTAGAATGCAATTGGCATGGCCAGAGCAATCATTCAAGATATTCAATATTTTACTTGGTGATAAATTTGCTCCAAATGGAGTTATGGCCAACGATATTTACCTCGCATTAGTCACCATACATGGTACCATCATGGTATTCTTTGTACTAACGGCCGCCCTTAGTGGTACTTTTAGTAACTTATTGATACCATTACAAATTGGCGCACGAGATATGGCCTCCGGATTTATGAACATGATTTCATATTGGCTGTTTTTCATCTCAAGTGTAATTATGATTGGTTCCCTTTTTGTTGAAGCTGGGCCGGCTTCATCAGGATGGACTATTTACCCTCCATTGAGTGCTTTGCCTCAAGCTATTCCAGGTTCTGGTATGGGGATGACTTTATGGTTGGTTTCTATGGCTATTTTTATTGCATCTTCTTTAATGGGATCTCTAAATTATGTTGTAACCGTTATTAATTTGAGAACAAAAGGAATGTCAATGACAAGATTGCCACTTACTATTTGGGCGTTCTTTGTTACGGCGATTATCGGAATTGTTTCTTTTCCAGTTTTGTTATCAGCAGCGTTGTTGTTAATTTTTGACAGAAGTTTTGGTACTTCATTCTTCCTTTCTGATATTTACATTGCTGGAGAGGTTTTACATTACCAAGGAGGTTCTCCCGTATTGTTTGAACATTTATTTTGGTTCTTAGGTCATCCTGAGGTTTATATTGTTTTATTGCCTGCTTTAGGAATCACTTCTGAGGTTATAGCAACGAATTCTCGTAAACCAATTTTTGGATACAGAGCGATGATTATGTCTATATTAGCTATTGCTTTTTTATCTACAATAGTTTGGGGTCACCACATGTTTATATCGGGTATGAATCCATTTTTGGGATCAGTATTTACGTTTACTACATTGTTAATTGCGATTCCTAGTGCTGTAAAAGCTTTTAATTATATCACAACATTGTGGAAAGGGAACTTGCAATTGAATCCTGCGATGTTGTTTTCTATTGGTTTGGTTTCTACTTTTATAACAGGTGGTTTAACTGGAATTATTCTCGGTGATAGTACACTAGATATTAATGTACACGATACGTATTTTGTTGTAGCTCACTTTCACTTGGTAATGGGTATATCTGCGCTTTACGGAATGTTTGCTGGTATTTACCACTGGTTTCCTAGAATGTTCGGTAGAATGTTAAATAAAAACCTTGGATATGTTCACTTTTGGGTAACAGCAATTTGCGCTTACGGTGTTTTCTTTCCAATGCATTTTATTGGATTAGCTGGTCTGCCTAGACGTTATTACACCAATACTAACTTTCCATTATTTGATGATTTGCAAAACGTAAATGTTCTAATCACAACTTTTGCATTAATTGGTGGTGCTTTCCAATTAGTATTCTTGTATAACTTCTTCAGTAGTATTTTTTATGGTAAGAAGTCTGTAATGAATCCATGGAAATCAAATACTTTAGAATGGACTGCACCTGTTGAGCACATACACGGTAACTGGCCAGGAGAGATTCCAGAAGTTCACCGTTGGCCTTATGACTACAGTAATCCATCTCACGATGTGGATTTTGTACCTCAAAATGTTCCAATGAAAGAAGGTGAAGAAGTTCTACATCACTAAAATATACACAAAAGCCTCTATGAAAATAGAGGTTTTTTTTATACGTTTTATTGATCAAATCAGTTATCAAATACATTCTTTGATTTAATTTAAAGCAATTAATATTTTAAATTTTATTTTAATCTAGCTTTGTTATCTTTGTTGTATGAATGAAAATTTAGATCCTACATCCAACGCATATGACTCTGAAGAATTAGATCTTGAAAAGAAATTAAGACCGCTTTCTTTTGATGATTTTGCTGGCCAAGACCAAATATTAGAGAACTTGAAAGTTTTTGTGCAAGCTGCAAATCAAAGAAATGAAGCACTTGACCATACACTTTTTCATGGTCCGCCTGGTTTGGGTAAAACTACTTTGGCAAATATTCTAGCAAATGAATTGCAAGTTGGAATTAAAATTACATCTGGTCCCGTTTTAGATAAGCCAGGCGATTTAGCTGGTTTGTTGACTAATCTTGAAGAGCGTGATGTATTATTTATAGACGAGATTCATCGTTTGAGCCCTATTGTAGAGGAATATTTATACTCTGCTATGGAGGATTTCAAAATTGATATCATGATAGAATCTGGGCCAAATGCAAGAACCGTTCAAATCAATTTAAATCCCTTTACTTTAATTGGTGCTACCACACGATCGGGTTTATTAACAGCTCCTATGAGAGCACGTTTTGGAATATCCTCTCGTTTACAGTATTATACCACTGAGCTATTAACAACTATTGTAGAGCGAAGCGCCGCTATTTTCAAAATGCCAATTTCTATAGAAGCTGCTATAGAAATTGCAGGTAGAAGTAGAGGAACGCCACGAATAGCCAATGCGTTATTGCGCCGTGTACGTGATTTTGCTCAGATAAAAGGGAATGGTACAATTGATATTGAAATTGCTCGCTATGCCTTAAAAGCGCTTAATGTGGATGCGCATGGATTAGATGAAATGGACAATAAGATACTTACCACTATTATTGAAAAATTCAAGGGCGGTCCAGTAGGATTGACTACTTTGGCGACGGCCGTATCAGAGAGTAGCGAAACAATTGAGGAAGTGTACGAGCCGTTTTTAATACAAGAGGGTTTCATTATGCGAACGCCACGTGGTCGTGAAGTTACAGATAAAGCCTATAAACATTTAGGAAAACTAAATACAAACATTCAAGGAGGTTTATTCTAATATTTTCGGGAGCTATTTCCCGCTATTCGTTGCAATCTTTCCGCTCGTTAAAGAAACGAGAGGAAAGGATTTTCACTGCTATCGGGGCTATGGACTTTCGTTTATTAACTACTATTCTGATTATCATAAACCATAAATCAACATACACGAAATTTATCAAATCCGAAGCAAAACGGCTTGGTTTTATGTCTTGTGGTATATCTCAAGCAGGTTTTTTAGATAAAGAAGCACCTCGATTAGAAAATTGGTTAAAAAACAATAGTAATGGTCAAATGACCTACATGGAAAATCATTTTGACAAACGTTTAAATCCAACGTTACTAGTTGATGGTGCCAAAAGTATCGTTTCGTTGCTATTGAATTATTACCCAGAACAATTTCAAAATTCGGATACTTTTAAAATATCAAAATATGCTTATGGTGCAGATTACCATTTTGTAATTAAGGAAAAGTTGAAAGAATTTTTGTTTTCTATTCAGTCCACCATCGGGGAAGTTTCAGGGCGTGCTTTTGTAGATTCTGCTCCAGTACTCGATAAAGCGTGGGCTGCAAAGAGTGGCTTAGGCTGGATTGGGAAAAATAGTAACTTATTGACGCAAAAAGTGGGTTCTTTTTATTTTATCGCAGAACTTATTATCGACTTAGATCTAGATTATGACAATCCTACTACAGACCACTGTGGCACTTGTACAGCTTGTATCGACGCTTGTCCAACACAGGCTATCGTAGCACCTTATGTAGTTGATGGTAGTAAATGTATTTCGTATTTTACAATTGAATTGAAGGAGAATATCCCTCAGGAAATGAAAGGTAAATTTGATGATTGGGCCTTTGGTTGTGATGTTTGTCAGGATGTTTGCCCCTGGAATAAGTTTTCGAAACCACATAACCAACCCTTATTTAACCCAAATCCAGAACTACTCTCCATGTCCAAAAAGGATTGGATAGAATTGACTGAGGAAACTTTTAAAATTGTCTTTAAAGATTCCCCTTTAAAAAGAGCCAAGTTTGAGGGCATTAGAAGAAATGTCGATTTTATTAAGTAAAAGAGAGTGACAAACCAATCCGTTTACTTCCATTTTTTGTAGTATTGAGCAACTCATTATGATTACATGATAATAGAAAGTTTTGGTAAAGCAATTGTTCCTATTTATATAGTGCAAGTTTCCAAAAAATGAATTTAAAGTTATAGTAAAAACGTTAATTTATTGAAATGATGTTTTTTAGAGTTTAAATATTGTTTTTTGAATCTATATTTTCTTTAACTTTATAATTCATTAAATGAACCAATTATGACGGTAAATCAAATTTTAAGCAACAAAGGAAAGGAAGTTTTCTCTATACTTTCTACTAACACTGTTTATGAAGCTTTGACAGTGATGAGCGAAAAAAACATTGGGGCAATTTTAATCATCGAGGATACTGTTCTTAAAGGCGTTTTGTCTGAAAGGGATTATGCTCGAAAAATTGTTTTGAAAGCTAAATCTTCAAAGAAAGCTTTTGTTCATGAAATCATGGAAACTGATGTAGTAACGGTAAGTCCATCGGATAATCTAGAGTACTGTATGGAATTAATGAGTACAAAAAGAGTACGACACTTGCCTGTTTTAGAAAACGAAATTGTGATAGGAATTATTTCTATTAGCGATGTGGTAAAAGCAATTATCGAAATGCAAAAAGATACGATCCAACACTTAAACTCTTATATTACACAATAGGTCCAATTAGATTAAAATTAAAAATAGCCACAATTATATGTGGCTATTTTTGTTACTATGAGCTGTCATTAATCTATTTTTTTGAAAAGAATAGTATAAAAGCTGACTTTTTAAACCAAGTCTTCTATCTTTGTGAGCTAGAATAAAATCTAAAAAAATGGACAAAAACAGTAAAAGAAGAGAAGCATTATTATACCACGCAAAGCCAACTCCTGGAAAAATTCAAGTAGTTCCCACTAAGAAATATGCAACACAAAGAGATTTATCTTTAGCGTATTCTCCTGGGGTTGCTGAGCCTTGTTTAGAAATAGCCAAAGACATCAACAATGTTTACAAATATACTGCAAAAGGCAATTTAGTAGCTGTAATTACTAATGGAACTGCCGTTTTAGGCTTGGGCGATATTGGCCCAGAAGCATCAAAACCTGTAATGGAAGGGAAGGGATTGTTGTTTAAAATTTTTGCTGATATTGATGTGTTTGATATCGAAATTGGTACAAAAGATATTGAAGAATTCATACAGACGGTTAAAAATATTTCGCCAACTTTTGGTGGGATAAACCTAGAGGATATCAAAGCACCAGAATCGTTTGAAATAGAAAGACGTCTGGTTGAAGAGTTAAATATTCCTGTAATGCACGATGACCAGCATGGTACAGCCATCATTTCTTCAGCAGCATTATTAAACGCTTTAGAATTAGCAGATAAAAAGGCAGAAGATGTAAAATTAGTAGTTTCTGGAGCGGGTTCAGCCGCAATAGCTTGTGCTGATTTATACGTTTTATTGGGTGTGAAAGTTGAAAATATTTTCATGTTCAATAGCAAAGGATTGTTGACTAAAGACAATCCAAAACTATCCGAACTACAATTAAAATACGCTAAAGATATTCCTTCCATGAATCTGGAAGAAGCACTTGTGGGCGCAGATGTGTTTTTAGGTTTGTCAACGGGCGATATTATGTCGGCGCAAATGCTGCTTGGGATGTCAGACAATCCTATCGTTTTTGCAATGGCAAATCCAGATCCAGAAATTGATTATAATCTAGCAATCGCTACTCGTAAAGATGTAATTATGGCAACAGGAAGATCTGATTTTCCTAATCAGGTCAATAACGTTCTTGGTTTTCCATATATTTTTAGAGGAGCATTAGATGTTCGTGCTACGAAAATAAATGAGGCTATGAAAATGGCTGCCGTTAAAGCACTCGCATTATTGACTAAAGAATCTGTTCCAGAACAAGTAAATATTGCTTATGGTGCTACCAAATTAAATTTTGGTAGAGACTATATTATTCCAAAACCATTTGATCCAAGATTAATTACCATTGTTGCTCCAGCTGTTGCAAAAGCTGCGATGGATTCTGGTGTAGCATTAAATCCTATTACCGATTGGAAAAAATACGAAGAGGAATTGATGGATCGTCTCGGGAATGATAACAAAATGGTTCGTTTGATTACTAACAGAGCCAAAATCGATCCCAAACGAATTGTTTTTGCGGAAGCAGATCATTTGGATGTTTTAAAAGCTGCCCAAATTGTATGGGAAGAGGGTATCGGTTTTCCTATTTTATTGGGGAATAAAGAAATTATTTTAGAATTAAAAGAGGAAATTGGTTTTGATGCTGATGTTCCAATTATAGATCCTAAAATTAAAGAAGAGGAAGCCCGCAGAAATAAATTTGCCAATACCTATTGGTCTTCCAGACAAAGACGTGGAATTTCCTTTTTGGATGCTCAAAAACTAATGCGCGAAAGAAACTATTTTGCAGCAATGATGGTCAATGAAGGAGAGGCCGATGCGCTAGTGACAGGACATTCTAGAAGTTATCCATCAGTTGTAAAACCTATGTTGCAGCTCATTGAAAAAGCGCATGGAGCTTCGATTGTTGCCACTACAAACATGATGATGACGGCTCGTGGGCCAATGTTTTTATCGGATACCGCCATAAACATTAATCCATCTGCAGATGATTTGGCTAAAATTGCCATCATGACTGCAAAAACGGCTAAAATGTTTGGTGTAGATCCAGTAATTGCAATGATATCATTTTCTAATTTTGGATCATCCACTAATGAAAGTGCTGCTAAAGTGAGAGAGGCAGTAGCTTATTTGCATAAAAACCACCCCGATATGGTTATTGACGGAGAAATTCAGGCTGATTTTGCTCTGAATCCTGAAATGTTAAAAAATAAATTCCCTTTTTCGAAGTTAGCAGGAAAAAAAGTGAATACCTTAATTTTTCCTAATTTGGAATCTGCAAATATCACCTATAAATTGTTGAAAGAATTGAATAAAGTAGACTCCATAGGGCCTATAATGTTAGGTATGGGAAAACCAGTTCACATTTTTCAATTAGGTGCAAGTGTTGAGGAAATGGTCAATATGGCTGCTATTGCCGTTATTGATGCGCAGGAGAAAGGAAAGAAAAAAGCAAATTTAATTTAGTATTAAACGTAGTAAATTACAAGTGTGTTAAATCTAATAAATGGACATAATCATGT
Source organism: Flavobacterium frigidum (assembly GCF_048286795.2). NCBI lineage: Bacteria > Pseudomonadati > Bacteroidota > Flavobacteriia > Flavobacteriales > Flavobacteriaceae > Flavobacterium > Flavobacterium frigidum. The sequence continues at coordinate 260,036 of NZ_JBLVPT020000001.1, read as the reverse complement.
CGTAATTTTATTATATTTGAAGGATATATATAAAAATTAATGATAGCACATTTACAAGGAAAATTAGTGGAGAAATCGCCAACTCAAATTATTATAGATTGTGGTGGTGTTGGTTATCATGTAAATATTTCTTTACACACGTATTCTTTGCTTCCCAACACAGATTTTATAAAAGTATATACGCATCTTCAAATAAAAGAGGATGCGCATACACTTTTTGGATTTATGGAAAAGTCAGAGCGAGAAATTTTTAGACTTTTATTGTCGGTTTCTGGAATAGGAGCCAATATCGCTCGAACCATGCTTTCATCATTAGATCCAAAACAAATTACCAATGCCATAGCCTCTGCTGATGTTGTTACTATTCAGTCTATAAAAGGAATTGGTAGCAAAACCGCGCAAAGAGTAATACTAGATTTAAAAGAAAAAGTGTTGAAATTGTTTGATTTAGACGAAGTTTCTATGTCTCAAAGCAATACAAATCGTGATGAGGCGTTATCTGCGTTGGAGGTTTTAGGTTTTTTAAGAAAAGCTTCAGAACGAGTCGTAGAAAAGATTGTTAAAGAGGAACCAGATGCTTCTGTAGAGTCCATAATCAAGAAAGCGCTAAAAAATTTATAAAGGTATTCAAGTAACACGTTTGTATGCGTAAAATTTACATTTTTCTGCTTGTTTTTTTGTCTGGCTTTGTTGTGCAAGCCCAAGTAAAACCAGCTACTCAGGATACTGTTAAAACTGGATTTTCTGTTGGAAAAGTACAGCTAAAAAATCCAAAGAGTATTCTCTCCTCCTATACGTATGATCCCATTTCAGATCGATACATCTATACAAGTACATTGGATGGCTTTTCTGTTAATTACCCCATTATATTGACGCCAAAAGAATATGAAAAGCTCGTTTTGAAAGAATCTATGCGGGATTATTTCAAAAAAAAGCTGGATGCAATTGAAGGAAAAAAAGAAGGTAGCGAAAATGCCAAAAAAGATTTACTGCCGAGATATTATGTAAAATCTGGACTTTTTGAATCCATTTTTGGGAGTAATACTATCGATGTAAAACCCACTGGATCTGTAGAAATGGATTTGGGATTGCGGTATACAAAACAAGACAATCCTTCTTTTTCACCAAGAAATAGATCCAATCTCTCTTTTGATTTTGATCAAAGGATTAGCATGAGTTTGATGGGAAAAGTAGGAACCCGATTGAGTGTTAACGCAAATTATGATACGCAATCCACATTTGCCTTTCAAAACTTAATGAAGTTGGAATATGCACCAACTGAAGATGACATTATTCAAAAAATCGAAGTAGGAAATGTATCCATGCCTTTGAACAGCTCTTTAATTCGAGGTGCTCAAAGTTTATTTGGTGTAAAAACACAATTGCAGTTTGGAAAAACAACAATTACGGGTGTTTTTTCAGAGCAAAAATCACAAACTAAAAGCTTAGTAGCTCAAGGTGGCGGCACGATTCAAGACTTTGATATGTTTGCTTTGGATTATGATAGTGACCGACACTTTTTCTTATCCCAGTATTTTAGAGACAGATACGATAAGTCTCTTGTTAATTATCCATTTATAGACAGTAGAGTTCAAATTACCCGATTGGAAATTTGGGTAACCAACAAACAAAATAGGGTAGTAGCGACGAATAATAATCTCCGAAATATCATTGCTTTACAAGATTTGGGAGAAGCCCAATTAACTGGTTTAGCAGATAATGAAGTGGTTGTTTTAGATCCTATTCCAGCAAGCCCTCCTTTTTTTACGGCAGGTCTCGATACTCCGAGCGACAATAAAAACAATGCTTATAACCCTGAGTTAATTCAGGCGGGTGGCGGTTTATTGAATCCTAATATCCGTGAAATTGTTACTGCAAATTCGGGTTTTAATGTTACTGTGAGTGAAGGACAAGATTATTCTAAACTTGAAAACGCGCGAAAACTGAATCCAAACGAGTACACTTTTAGTCCTCAATTAGGATATATTTCTTTGCAACAACGCTTGGCTAATGATGAGGTTTTAGCTGTGGCTTATCAATACACCATTGGCGATCAAGTGTATCAAGTAGGAGAGTTTGGTAATGATGGAGTAGATGCAACCGTGGTTACCGGGAATACTCCTGCAACGCAAGCTATTATATCTCAGAGTTTAATTTTGAAAATGTTGAAAAGCAATTTGACCAATGTTAAAAATCCGGTTTGGAACTTGATGATGAAGAATATTTATCAAATTCCTGGTGCCTATCAAGTGAAACAGGAAGATTTTAGATTTAACATCCTTTACACAGATCCTTCACCTTTAAATTATATTACGGAAGTGACTGGGAGTCCTTTTCCTTCCAATCCAAATCCAGAAAATAAAGTCGCTGAAACACCTTTGCTCAAAGTGTTCAATTTAGATAAATTAAACTACAACAACGATCCGCAAACTGGAGGGGATGGTTTTTTTGATTTTCTGCCAAGTTTAACGATGGATGCGCAATACGGTCGAATTATTTTCACTACCAAAGAACCTTTTGGAGAACTATTATTTTCTAAATTGTCAAATACTGGTTCAGGAGAAAATTACAACAACACTAGTTCTTACAATGAAAATCAGAAAAAATATGTGTTTCGTAGCATGTACCGCAACACTCAATCGGGAGCATTACAAGACAGTGATAAAAATAAATTTTTATTAAGAGGAAGATACAAATCATCTGGTGGAGACGGCATACCAATTGGTGCTTTGAATGTGCCACCAGGTTCTGTTGTGGTTACCGCTGCAGGAAGGATTTTAGTAGAAGGGATCGATTACAGTGTAAACTATCAATTAGGAAGGGTCCAGATTTTAGATCCGGCACTACAGGCATCTAATACACCAATAGAAGTATCCTTAGAAAACAATTCTGTTTTTGGTTTACAAACCAGAAGATTTATGGGGGTCAATGTAGAGCATAAAATTTCTGATAATTTTGTAGTCGGGGGAACATTCCTTAAGATGACGGAACGACCATTTACACAAAAATCTAGTTTTGGTCAGGAATCAGTAAACAATACTATTTTTGGATTCAATTCAAATTTTTCAACCGAAGTTCCATTCTTTACGCGTTTAGTAAATAAATTACCAAATATTGATACTGATGTTCCATCTAACCTTTCAGTGCGAGGTGAAGTTGCTTTTTTGAGACCCGATACTCCAAAAGCGGATCAGTTTGAAGGAGAATCCACGATTTATGTGGATGATTTCGAAGGTTCACAATCCACTATTGATATGCGTTCTCCTTATGCTTGGTCCTTGGCATCCACACCAGACCGGAATGCGCTGAGTACCTATGATTTCAATGCTAATTCTAATGATTTGAGCTACGGTTTTAAAAGAGCCAAATTAGCTTGGTACTCTATCGACCCCATTTTTTATGCCCAAAGACCCTCCGGGATTTCTAATGAGGATTTGTCATTTAACACCACACGAAGAATTTTTAGTGAGGAATTATACCCTTTAACAGATATTGCGCAAGGGCAGTCACAAGTTGTTAATACATTAGATTTTAGTTATTATCCGTCTGATAGAGGGCCGTATAACAATAGTTCATCTGTAGCTGTTGATCCAAGAGAAAATTTTGGAGGGATCATGCGCTCTATAAATTCCACTAATTTTGAGCAAGGTAACGTAGAGTACATTCAGTTTTGGGTGTTAGATCCTTATGTAGGAAACGGAAAGATTCCTCAATCTAACACGGGGAAAATTTATTTCAATTTAGGAGAAATCTCGGAAGATGTTTTGAAAGATGGAAGGAAACAATATGAAAACGGACTTGGTCCCGATCAAATTTTAGTAAATCCACAACCTTTGTGGGGCGATGTTCCGGCTTCTCAGTCGTTAATTTATGCGTTTGATACCAATGCCGATAATAGAAGGAATCAGGATATTGGTCTGGATGGTTTAACTAATACCAATGAAGGATCGGTATACACGAATTTTGCATCTGAATTAGATCCTGCGGCAGATGATTATTCTTTTTACTTGAATGCTTCAGGTGGAATTTTAGACCGCTACAAACAATACAATGGCACCGACGGAAATTCAGCAGTTGATATTACAGATCCAAACCGAGGTTCAACTACGGTTCCTGATGTAGAAGATATCAATAGAGACAATACTATGAACACCATCAATGCGTATTATGAGTATAGCATAAATGTGCAACCTAACATGAATGTTGGGCAAAATTATATCACAGACATTAGAAATACGCAGGTGCCTTTACCGGATGGTTCTGTTACCGAAGCCAGATGGATGCAGTTTAAAATACCAGTTTCACAACCAGAAAATAAGATAGGAAACATTTCTGATTTTAGATCGATTCGTTTTATGCGAATGTTTATGACGGATTTTAATGATCAAGTAACCCTACGTTTTGGCGCATTAGATTTAGTGCGAGGCGAATGGCGACGCTATACTAATACGCTAGATTTTAATGACACTAATGTTGATAATGACGATACAAACCTAGATGTTTTAGCAGTAAATGTCCAAGAAAATAATGAAAGATGTCCTATTAACTATGTTGTTCCACCAGGCGTGCAGCGGGAGCAATTATACAACAACAATACCGTGCTCAATCAAAATGAGCAATCACTCGCATTACGAGTTTCTGGAAACGGATTAGAGCCTGAGGATTCTAGAGCCGTTTTTAAAAACGTGAGTATTGATATGCGTCAGTTCAATAAATTGAAAATGTTTTTACATGCGGAATCATTGCCAAATGAAGTGGCATTGAGAGACAATCAAATGGTGGGATTCATTCGTTTTGGAAATGACTTTACTCAAAATTTCTATCAAATTGAAATTCCTTTAAAAGTAACGGTTGCCGATCAAGTTGTTATTCCGGATCCCAATAATCCAATTCCCAGTAATCCAAATATTAAGGATTGTTCTGCGTTAAGTGCTGATTTGGTTTGGCCGGAAGAAAATGAAATAGATTTATCGTTGGCTTTATTGACCGCAATGAAGATAAACGCTCCAAAAGATACCTTACCATTGAATGGGGTGTATTATCCTGATGACGATACAAGTATAGACGGAGATCCTAATATGAGAGACGGAGACGCTAAATTGAGATTAGGAATTAGGGGAAACCCTAACTTTGGTTTAGTACGTACGCTAATGGTTGGTGTGAAAAATAGTGATCTGCGCAATGATATCAAAGGAGAAGTGTGGTTCAATGAATTGCGTCTGGCTGATATGGACAATCAAGGCGGTATGGCAGCTTTATTGAATATAGATACAAACTTTGCTGATTTTGCTACTGTTTCTATGTCAGGCAAAAAAAGCACTATAGGCTTCGGAACCCTAGAGCAAGGACCAAACGAGAGAAATCGTGAAGATATAGAACAATATAATATTGTAACCAATGTGAATTTAGGTAAATTATTACCGCAAAAATGGCAAATTAATCTCCCTTTTAATTATGCCATTGGTGAGGAAACCATAACCCCGCAATATGATCCTTTTAATCAAGACATCAAATTAAAACAATTACTGGAAAAAACAGCAGACCAAAAAGAGCGCGACAACATAGAGAGAAGAGCTGTTGATTATACCAAACGTAAAAGTATCAACTTCATTGGGGTTAGAAAAGAAAGAGGTACCGAGCAAAAACAGCACGTTTATGATCCGGAAAATTTCACTTTTTCGCAGTCAATTAATGAAGTGCAAAGACACGATTTTGAAATTGAAGATTATGTAGACCAGCAAGTAAATTCCTCTGTTGACTATGCGTATACTTTTAAACCAAAGCCTATCGAGCCTTTTACGAAGACAAAATTCATGAAGAAAAGTAATTATTGGAAGTTATTAAGAGATTTCAATTTTAACTATTTACCTTCTAATATCTCTTTTAATACGAATATCAATAGACAATACAACCGTCAGCAATTCAGGCAAGTGGATGTGGAAGGAATTGGACTAGATCCTTTATACCGAAGAAATTTTGCTTTCAATTACCAATATGGATTTAATTTTAATTTGACTAAGTCATTGAAGTTGAATTATACGGCTTCTTCCAGCAATATTGTCAAAAATTATTTGAACGAAAATAATGAGCCAATAGATACTTTTACGATCTGGGACAGTTATTGGGATATTGGAGATCCCAATCAGCACATGCAACAATTAGTTGTAAATTATGAAATTCCAATTAATAAAATACCAGTTTTTAGTTTTATCAAGGCTAATTATACGTACACAGGAGATTACAGTTGGCAGCGTACTTCTAATGCGCTATCTCAAATTAAAATTGATGGAACAGATTACAACTTAGGGAATACGGTGCAAAACGCAAGCTCTAACAATTTGAATGCAACAATGAATATGGACATGTTGTACAAATATTTGGGATTGACTAAAAACGCAAATAAAACTGCACCAAAACCAAAAGTAGCTGCACCAAAACCAGGTGAAAAAATAGTAAATACAAATCCAAATCAGGTTCCAAAAAACAGTGAATTTGTTGATGGTTTTATCGGTGTTTTGACTAGTCTTAAAAACATTCAAATGAATTACACCCACAACAGCGGTACCGTTTTGCCAGGGTATACGCCAGGTGTAGGGTTTCTAGGGTCATCAAGACCATCGTTAGGTTTTATTTTTGGTAGTCAAGATGATGTTCGTTACGAAGCGGCTAAGAATGGCTGGTTGACAAACTATCCTGATTTTAACCAAAACTTCTCGCAAGTGACAAATAAGGTTTTTAAAGCTACGGCTAATGTAGATTTGTTTCCAGATTTAAAAATTGATTTGACACTTGATCGTGCCTATTCTCAGAACTCTTCGGAGCAGTATGATGTTACGGATGGTGTTTACAATCCTAGATCACCTTACGATATTGGTATTTTTTCTATTTCTACGGTGTTGATTAAAACATCTTTCTCAATAAGTGATGAAAATTCATCTGCAGCATTTGATAATTTAAAAACTAATCGATTAACGGTAGCTGATCGATTGGCTCAGAATTTTTATGGTGGATTGATTCCAAGGTATGGAGATGCTGCAAATCCAATTCCAACAGATCCATCTGATCCAAAATATTCACTTAGGCCCATTTATTTAGCTAATGAGGGCTATCCTATTGGTTTTGGCAGAAATAACCAAGCAGTATTATTGCCTGCTTTTTTTGCAGCTTATTCAGGAGGTGATGCTTCCAATGTTAGATTGGGAATTTTCAGAAGTTTTCCATTGCCAAACTGGTCTATAAAATACAATGGATTGATGCGTTATGGACTATTCAAAAAGAATTTCAAACGTTTTTCATTACAACATAATTACAGAGCTTCTTATACCATAAATGCTTTTAGATCAAATTTTGAATATGATAAAGCCCCATCGGGATATAAACCAAATGGAGATTTGAACACGGATTTGGGAGGGAATTTGTTCAATCAAACAATCATGTCAAATATCAATTTGGTGGAGCAGTTTAATCCTTTGTTGCGCATGGATTTTGAGTTGAAAAGTTCTTTAAAAGTATTAGCCGAAATTAAAAAAGACCGTGCTTTATCAATGAGTTTTGATAATAATTTATTGACCGAAGTTAAAGGTATCGAATATGTAGTTGGACTTGGCTATCGTTTCAAGGACGTGATTTTCTCCTCCAGATTGGCCGATAATCCAACTGGAGTAATTAAAAGTGACATCAATCTTAAGGCGGATATAACCTATAGAAATAACCAAACAATCGTGAGGTATTTGGATTATGACAACAATCAATTAGCAGGCGGGCAAAATATTTGGTCTATAACAGTTAAAGCTGATTATGCTTTTAGCAAAAACCTAACGGCCATTTTCTATTACGACCATTCGTTTTCAAAAGCCGTAATCTCAACTTCATTTCCGTTGACAAATATTCGTTCTGGAATTACGATTCGCTATAATTTTGGAAATTAATTTTCCGTTTAGAGAACCATTTTTGTGCATAAGATTGTTACATTTGTGTCTGAAAATTCAAATTATCAATAATTAATTATCAATTACAATTTTTATGAACATACCAGTAAATTTAAAATACACTAAAGATCACGAATGGGTTAATATTGATGGCGATACTGCAACAGTAGGAATCACTGATTTTGCACAAAAAGAATTAGGAGATATTGTTTATGTTGAAGTTGAAACTTTAGATCAGAGCTTAGACAAAGATGCAGTTTTTGGTACCGTTGAAGCGGTTAAAACAGTTTCTGATTTGTTCCAGCCATTGTCAGGTGAAATTATTGCTTTCAATGATGCACTTGAAAGTTCTCCTGAAAGTGTAAATTCTGATCCTTACGGAGCGGGATGGATGATCAAGATAAAAATTTCAAATATGGCAGAGGTAGAAGATTTATTGTCTAGTGAGGCATACAAAGAACTTATTGGTGCTTAAACAGCTCTACTTTGTGGCTACTTTGTTCTGGGCTGGAGTAATTGCATTTTTTTGTTTGGTTCAAATTGAGACAGTTCCTTTAGGGAATGTCTCAAACCTAGATAAAGTAGTGCATCTTTTTTTTCATTTTGTTTTAACGATTCTTTGTTTTTCTTTTTTACAAAAACATATAAATTCGGTACATATTTGGAAATCTACATTGCCCGCTTTCCTTTTCTCTTTTATTTTCGGAATCGGTATAGAAATAACTCAAGAATTAGCTACGGCCACCAGGCATGCTGATGTATTTGATGTTTTAGCAAATGTATCTGGCGCCATTTTAGGAATAGTCGTTGTTCTTTTATTGAATTTGAAAAAGAGGTTCTGATAAAAAACAATTTCATATAAAATCCCACTCTAGTGGGATTTTTCATTTTACATCTAGTTCTACGAGTCTTTTTTTTTGACTAAGATTAATTTCTATGACAAGCATTAAAAAACAATGGATGTAGTAATACCGTATAAATAGTAAAATTTTTAAATGCTCTTATGTTTATATAAAATGTATTTTTGTGTATCATAATTTGCTAAGAATTAGAAAACTAAAGAACATGAATATCAAGCAATATTTGGATTCTACCTATTTGAAAACAGCTGAACAAGCTGAACTCAGTGAAAAGGAGAATACTCTGGTAGTCGAAGCGTTTATCAAAGAAGCAATTGAGGAGAATTTTAAGTTGATTATGATTCGTCCAAACATGGTCTCTTTGGCAAAAAAGATGATCGTGGAGGCGAATTCTATGGTTCTTGTAGGAACCGTAATCGATTTTCCTGAGGGGGCATCTTCTATTGATGACAAGCTTAGTGAGGCGCGTCAAGCGATCCAAGAAGGTGTTGATGATTTGGATTTTGTATGCAACTATGCAGCTTTTAAACGGGGCGAACTTTCTGTCGTTAAAGAGGAAATTTTTGAATGTACACAGTTAGGTTTAAATAAAAAAAAGGTAGTTAAATGGATTATTGAAGTGGCTGCACTCACGGAAATGGAAATTATACAGTTGTCAAGTTTGATAAAAAACGTGATTATTTCTAATTTTGAACAAGAGCTTTTTTATGCTGTTTTTGTAAAGTCCTCTACGGGATTTTATAACACGGAAGACAATCTTCCAAATGGTGCTACTGTACCTGCAATAAAAATGATGCTAGAAAATGCGTCGCCACTTCCTGTTAAAGCGGCTGGCGGTGTAAGAACTTATGAAGAGGCAGTCGCGATGATCCAGTTGGGTGTAAAGCGAATTGGAACTTCGGGCGCAAAGAATATAGCGAACGGGCAGAATTCGCAAAATGAGTATTAAATTTGCAAAAGTATAAATATGATAAAAGCCTTTTTCACTTTATTTTTGTTTTCGTTCTCCTTTTTTGCTTTTTCTCAAGATACTAATGTTATTGTAGAACATTCGGGCACTACAGCAGAGCGTTTTCCTGTATTTGCAGAATGTTTGAATTTGCAATCCAAAGGATTAGAAAAATGTTTTTACAACCAGGTTCAAGACTTTGTTTTTTCAAATTTCCAAGTTCCAGAATCTCTAAAACAGAATAATTTTAATGGGAATATAAAAGTACTTTTTGAGGTAGATGCTACAAGTACTTTTAAAGTTATTTATGTCGATGCAAATGAGGAACTCCTAATCAAAGAAACAAAAAGAGTTTTTGCAATTTTTCCAAAAATACAACCTTCAACCTATAATGGGAATCCAGTCTATTCTAAGTTTACCCTAATTGTAGCGATACCATTAAAGAGTAGGGCGGAAAGAGAATCGGAAGCTTTGGCGAAGGCCGAGATCCTTTCAAACACAAAACCAAGACGTACAGAATTAGATAGTATAGTTTATAAAAAATACAATAATCCAGAATTTGAAAGTCATTTAAATGTGCCTTTTTCGCATAGCTATTATGAGCAGTTTGATAGTTCTTTAAATCAAGTGGGAAGTAATAATCATACCGCTTCTAAGCCATACACCTATGCTGAGGTTTCGAAATATTATAATCTAAAAGCAGTTAATGAACAGCTAAAAAAGAAGGCTTCTGGCTGGTGGGCAAGAAAATTGTGGAATGAGAATACTGTCGAAATCAAGGGCGAGGGATATTGGTTTACACTAAATCCTATTCTTGATTTACAGGTTGGAAAAGCATCAAAAAGTCAAGTCTCTAATACTTTTGTGAACACAAGGGGGATTAATTTTAGAGGTGGATTGGGGAAACAAATCAATTTTTCGACCACAGTTTTTGAAAGTCAAGGTCGATTTGCGGGATACTTCAATCGATATGCCGAATCAATTAAACCAGCGGGAGGCAATCCAGCTATTATTCCGGGAATTGGAATTGCAAAAGATTTTAAAACTTCCGCATATGATTTCCCTTTGGCAGAAGCCAATTTAACTTTTACTCCAAGCAAATTCATCGATTTACAGTTGGGTTACGGTAGAAATTTTATCGGAGATGGGTATCGATCTTTGCTCGAAAGTGATGGTGCAAGTCCATATCCTTATTTTAAGTTGAATACTAATTTTTGGAAAATAAAATACACAAACACCTACATGTGGCTCAAAGATGTTCGTCCTGTAGTTACGCTAGAACGCACCTATGCCACGAAATTTATGGCAAATCATTATTTGAGTTGGAATATTTCTAATAAATTCAATCTTGGTTTGTTTGAATCAGTTGTTTGGACTAATTCAAACGATCGAGGTTTTGACGTGAATTTTGTAAATCCAATTATATTTTATCGCGCTGTTGAATTTGCTTCTTCGGCTCGAAGCGGTAATGCTATTTTAGGATTGACATTTAAGTACAAATGGAGTGATCGAATTAATTTTTATGGACAGTTTATTTTGGATGAGTTTTCTTTGGGAGACATCAAAGAGCGCAATAATAGTTGGAAAAATAAGTATGGTTATCAATTAGGAGTTAAGTATTACAATGCTTTTAAAGTAGATAATTTGCAACTACAATTAGAATACAATCATGTGCGTCCCTATGTTTATTCGCACAGCATGCCAATTACGAATTATGCGCACAATAATCAGAGTATTGGGCACCAGTGGGGCGGAAACTTCAAGGAATTTATTGCGATTGCTCGCTATCACAAAGGGAGACTTTTTGCTGATGCAAAAGTTACTGCGGGGACACGAGGATTTGATTTTGACACTCTTGAAGATGATTTAAACTACGGAGGAAATATTTATAAAGATTATGATGAAAAAAGAGCTTTTGATAGCAATGTAAAAGTAGGGCAAGGAAATAAAACGGCTGTTTTTATTGTTGATTTTCAAGGAGGTTATTTGGTAAATCCAGCCACAAACCTAAAGCTTTTTGGTAGTTATATCTATAGAAGTTTTGACCCTTCAAAAAACACGGTTACTACTTTTACTGAAAGTACTAATTGGTTTACTTTGGGGATACGAGCTGATATTTTTAATTGGTATTTTGATTATTAATCTTTTGTGAATTGTTTTTTGCCAAATCCCTTTTGATGCACTACTTTTGCAAAAGATTTTAAAACAAATAAACGCAAGTATTGAACGCAACACCTTATATATTTTCACTAAAATCCATTTATATTGATTTCCGCGAAATCACTAAGGCTCGTTTAGCGATTAGTGTGGTCTTTTCGTCAGTTGCTGGGTTTATGCTCGGTATTTATGATTTGCATTCCTTAGATTGGATGGTGTTGTTAAAATTGGCACTAGGTGGGTATTGTATGGTTGGTGCGTCAAACGCTTTCAATCAAATTATCGAAAAGGATTTGGACGCTTTAATGGATAGGACCAAAAATCGTCCTGTTCCTACTGGAAGAATGTCTTCGGGAGTTGCGCTTATTATTGCAAGTCTTTTGACGGTTATTGGAATTGTATTACTCTATACTATCAATCCAAAAACCGCTATGTTTGGCGCTATTTCAATATTTTTATACACTAGTATTTACACACCTTTAAAAACAATGACCTCGTTGTCTGTTTTTGTAGGCGCTTTTCCAGGAGCAATACCTTTTATGTTGGGTTGGGTTGCCGCCACGGGCGAATTTGGAATAGAAGCAGGAACTTTATTCTTAATTCAGTTTTTTTGGCAGTTTCCACATTTTTGGGCTATTGGATGGTTTTTGTATGACGATTATGAGAAGGCTGGTTTCTTTATGTTGCCTACAGGCAAAAAAGACAAAGGTACAGCGTTACAGATTATTTTATATACCGTTTGGTTGATTTTGGCTTCACTTCTTCCTGTTTTTGGTTACACGGGGCGTTTATTTATTACGCCAGTAGCGGCAGTAGTTGTTTTCTTGTTGGGATTGTGGATGCTTTTTTACGCAGTAAAATTGTATAAAGTAAGAACTCCAAAAGCTGCTAGGACTTTGATGCTAGTTAGTGTTTCTTACATTACATTGCTGCAATTGGTTTATATATTTGATAAATTTTTAAGATAGTTATGGATACGATAATGACAACTGAGGAACAAAAATCCAGAACAGCACGATCATACAAGTTGATTTTGTTGTTTGCTATGGTGAGTATGACAATGATGTTTGCTGGTTTAACTAGTGCATTTGTTGTAAGTAAGTCAAGAGCAGACTGGTTGAAAGACTTTCAATTACCAACTGCTTTTTTCTACAGTACCGTTGCAATCATCGGCTGTAGCGTCACATTTTATTTGGCAAAAAAAGCAATTCAAAAAAACAATCAAAGCAAAACGACACTTTTCCTTTTGACTACACTAGTTCTTGGAATATTGTTTGTAGTTTTGCAATTTGTGGGATTTGGACAAATAGTCGATAATGGGTATTATTTCACAGGAAGTGGAAGCTCTATTACTACTACTTTTTTATACGTTGTAACGGTTGTGCACTTGATTCACCTTGCTGGTGGCGTGATTTCACTGCTGATTATAATTTATAATCATTTTAAACAAAAATACAATTCATCTCAAACCCTTGGAATTGAACTTGGTGCAATGTACTGGCACTTTCTTGACTTATTGTGGGTTTATTTGTTTTTGTTTTTATATTTCTTTAAATAAGAAAAAAACGTAAATTTGGGAACTTTTTAACGAATAACTTTTATGGAAGCGACAGTTACTACTGCAAATAGTGAAGGAAAAACTTGGGGAGGCGGCAATGAGCCAATGGGATCAAGTTATGGCAAATTAATGATGTGGTTTTTTATCGTATCAGATGCTTTAACGTTCTCTGGATTTCTGGCGGCGTATGGTTTTTCACGATTTAAATTTATTGAAACATGGCCATTGGCTGATGAGGTGTTCACACACTTTCCATTCATGCATGGCGTATCGGCTCCTATGTATTACGTAGCGTTGATGACATTTATTTTGATTTTTTCATCAGTTACAATGGTTTTGGCTGTTGATGCTGGACATCAAATGAAAAAAAACAAAGTAGTTCTTTACATGTTCTTAACCATTATCGGTGGTTTGATTTTCGTAGGTTCTCAAGCTTGGGAATGGAAAAATTTCATCAAAGGGGAATACGGTGCTATTGAAACAAAAGGAGGAAGTTTACTTCAGTTTGTCGATAAAGAAGGAAACCGTGTTGCATTAGCAGAATTTGCAACGACTTTACCTGAAGAGAGAGAACAACTAACAAGAAGCAAGGGTAAATGGTTTATGGATGAACCAAGTTTGCCTTCGTATTCAGTTGCGGAAGTTCAAGCGGGTTTTAAGGCGCATCCAGAACTTTTGATCAGAACGGAGGTAATTACAAAAGACAAAAAGAAAACAATTCTTTCAAGAGAAGAGTCTGTAGCAAGATTGAGCCAAGCACACTATGTTGTTGAAGGCGCAAACTTGGTAAGAAACGAGTACGGAAGTAAATTATTTGCTGACTTCTTTTTCTTTATCACTGGATTTCACGGATTCCACGTTTTTTCTGGAGTAATCATAAATATTATCATATTTTTCAATGTGTTAGTTGGAACTTATGAGAAAAGAAAAAGTTATGAAATGGTAGAAAAAGTGGGTCTTTATTGGCACTTTGTCGATTTAGTTTGGGTATTTGTATTTACAGTTTTCTATCTCGTTTAATTTTCTAAAAGTAATTATCATGTCACACGAACACGTATCTAATATAGGTAGAATCTGGAAAGTTTTCGGAATATTATCTGCCGTTACAATAGTAGAAGTTTATCTAGGAATTTTAAAACCTGATTTTCTTTTCATGAATGATTTTTTAAGTATGAACTTACTTAATTGGATCTTTTATGCTCTTACCATTTTTAAAGCGTATTACATCGTTTATGCGTTTATGCATATGGAAGGTGAAAAAAGCTCTTTAAGAAGTGCAGTTGTTTATCCAGTAATTTTTCTGATTTTATATTTGCTCTTCATTCTTTTGACAGAAGGGGATTATATTTATGAGGTTTTTAAAAATTCTACAATTAAATGGAATTTTTAACAAGATATTAATTCAAAAAGAGGGTACGCATTGCGTGCCTTTTTTTATTTTTGTACTTTAATTATTAATGTTCCAATGAAAAAAAATATTGTTCTTTTCGTTTTGTTTATACTACCTATTGTGGCATACCTTTTTTTTGCTTCAGGTGTTAATGGGTTTACTAAATTACCAACTATAACTCCCAATACCGCTGACTTAGGTAACTGGGAATCCTTAGATGGTCAAAAAGTTAGTTTGAATGGTAAAGTAACCATTTTGGGTTTTATGGGTACTGAACTTTTAAGAAATAGAGGAAATCTTTTTAATTTAAATCAAAAGATTTATCAAAGATATCATGAGTTCAAAGACGTGCAGTTTGTTATGGTTTGTCCTACTGGTACTGAAAAAGATGCCAAAAAAGTGATCGATGCATTGGCTGCCTTTACAGATGTTGCACAATGGCGTTTTGTTTTTGCTTCAAGCGAGGAAATAAAAACCTATTATTCTCAATTAAAGTTAGTAGAAAAATTAGATGATAATTTAGGAACTCCTAAAGTGTACATCGTTGATAAAAAACGAAATCTTCGAGGTCGAAAATTAGTTAAAAACACCAAAGAGGGATACAACACTTTTCACCCCGCAGAGTTGAGTAATGAAATGCTTGACGATTTTAAAGTGATTCTTTATGAATATCGTGCTGCTCTAAAAAAGAACAATAACGCCACTAGAAAAATATAATACGGTATGTTCAAAAATAAATCTTACATAGGAATTTCTTTTATTATTTTGATTTTTGGTATTTATGCGATACCTAAAATAGTCGAAAGAATTAAGAATGACAAAGTAGTACAAGGAGATCGATTAGACAGTGTAAATCCGGTTGCAGTATCTGAAGGACAATTGTTAAAAATAGGCCCTGCTCCCAAATTTGAACTCATCAATCAAGACAGTAAAAAAATCACCAATGAAACATACAAAGGAAAAGTATATGTGTTAGAATTTTTCTTCACTACTTGCCCTACCATTTGTCCAAAAATGAATCAAAGTATGTTGGTGCTGGAAAAGAATTTTTTTGGGAATCCTAATTTCGGGATGGTTTCAATAACCATAGATCCAGAACATGACACTGCAAAAGTACTCCAGGATCACAGAAATCTTTTGGGTGTGAAATCGGCTAATTGGAATTTTTTGACAGGAGACAAAGCGTATATTTTTAATTTGGCTAATAAAGGTTTTAATCTTTATGCAGGTCAAAATAACAAAGTAGCTGGTGGTTTTGAACATTCAGGATTGTTTGCTCTAATAGACAAGAATGGAAACATACGTTGCAGGACAGACGATTTTGGAAATCCAATTTTGTATTATGACGGTTTAGATAAAAAAGGAGTAAGAAATATTCAACAAGATATTAATATTTTATTAAAAGAATAATGATGGAAAATAATTCGTTAGAACAAAAATTCAGTAAATATATTATCGCAGTTTCAATTGTGATACCGTTAGTGGTTGCAATACTTTTTGGAATAAAACTAAAAGATTTCGGGTATGATGTAGCACCTCTTTCTTTTTTGCCTCCAATATATGCCACTACCAATGCAATAACTGCAGTCCTGCTAATTGTGGCTGTACTAGCCATAAAAAATGGTAATAGAAAACTGCATCAGTGGTTGATGACATCAGCAATTGCGCTATCGCTTGCTTTTTTAGTGATGTACGTAGCGTATCATATGACGAGTGACTCCACAAAATTTGGTGGTGAAGGTGCTATTAAGTATGTTTATTATTTTATATTAATTACCCACATTGTTTTGTCAATAGCGATCATTCCGATGGTTTTAGTAACCTATGTTCGGGCCTTAGCAGCCAATTTTGAGTCTCATAAGAAAATATCTAGAATCACTTTTCCTATCTGGTTGTACGTTGCAGTAACCGGCGTAATTGTTTATTTAATGATTTCACCCTATTATGTATACTAAAAATTTAATAACCGAATTTAAAGTAGTGGGAACTCGGGAGAAAGTAAAAAGCAACCGTGTAAGTTGTTTTTATTCCTTATCATTAATATTTGTTTTAAATCTTATTTCACTGCCAACAAATGCGCAATGTGCAATGTGTCGGGCCGCTTTGACCAGCAATGAGAATTCATCACAAGCGGCTGCGGTAAATGACGGAATTGTTTATTTAATGGTGATTCCCTATCTGCTTGTTGCAGGAATTGGGTATGCCATTTACCGAATGAAAAAGAAGAAATCAAGTTAGCTTCTTAAAATTCATTTCAATCCATCAACGGATACATTTAGAGTACCTTTTATTTTGAGAAAAGCGATGATAGCTTGATTTGTCAATTGAATTTTTTCAAATTGAATTTCTTCCATTTTCCCATTTACAAAAACACCTTGCATCGGAGAATAGTTTTTTAGATAAGTCATCATGCTTTTTTGACCTTCTTCAAGATTTGGTTTTATGGAGTAATGGCAGCTTTGCTCAATTTTTTTCAAAATTAATCCCTGAGCCAGCCAATTGGCGGTTCGCATCAATTTATTTTTTGTATCCAAAGCATAGTCCAATTGATCAAAATATACTTCCTTAGTTTTGTCGTTATATTGTGGAAATCCTGCTAAATAAATCGTTCCGTTTACAGCTCCTAGTATATCTAAAGCGATTATCATTTTCCCGTTTTTATGCCAAATAGCAACATTTTGTACTTTTATTGACTTAGAGCCGCTACCAAATGTTTGTCCGCTAAAATTCTTTGTCATTAGTTTTGAAGCCTCTTGATAGGTCGAAACGGCTACAATATTAGCTGAAATGTCTTGAGGTATTTTAGAAACAGACTTTACAATAATTTTGTTATCATTAAATTTTGATTCAGGTTGTTTTCCAATGATGGTTTCCATGGTGCATTTCATTCCCATGTCGAGTACAAACGTGTCGTTTTTGAGTTTGGCGTTCGTAGAATAAATCTCGATTGGTGTAATCCTAAGCCAACTTTGGTAAGTGTCACTCATTTGAAAAGGGGCGCAGATCTTTTCCAAAGCAACCAAAACATTTGGTTTGAAATCCATTGATTTTTCGATGGCATTATCAATTTTCTTTTCAATTTTTGATTTAAAAAGGGCAATGGCTGGATTAATTAAATAGGTGACAGGGACATTTTTACCAAAAACAGTCATCGTTGGGCTTTCGTTCCAATCGAGTGATTTAAGTTCTGTTTTGGTGTTCATTTTCCAATTGGTCAAACCTACTTCACTTATCAAAGTTACCACTCCATCTAAATTGAACTCTTTTATATTGTATAATTCGACACCCATTTTTTTTGTGCCAATCCTGTATTTTACAATAGCTTTTAAGGGCAATACTGTTATGATTTTTTGACCATTTGTAGTATTATCATTTTTGATTGTAATGGGAGCTAGCTTCCAAATCTTCATTTCTATATCATCATCATCGATAGTACTATCCTCATAGATTAGGCCATTCAGTTGTGTGTTTGTTTGGTTTTCAATGTCTTTTAGTTTTACGCTAATTGGTAAATTAATGTAAGAAGGAATACTTTCGTAAACTAGTGGTGTCGCATCGTCTGGCTCTGGTTTCAAAGTTGCTATCTTATTTGTTGTTGAACAGCTAGTTGTACAAATAATGGAAAAAAGTATAAGCAGATTGAATGTGAATTTGGGCATTTTTTAGGAATGTTTTAGAGTAGCTAAATTAATAAAAGAATTCTTTTTTTATTAATTTTTGTAACAAATGCTAATTTCTAAAGTCTAATGATTTAATAGATGATTTTGAATTGAAATAGTTGCTATTTTTCACATAAATCTTATCTATAAATATTTAAATTTGTTTGCAGTCCTACTGCGCTTTTATTCAAAAATATATGAAAAAAAGAAGTTTTTTCAGTTTAATAGTACTCGTGTTTAGTTGCTTGATTATGCAGGCACAGTCCAAGAAATGGACTCTACAAGAATGCGTAAATTATGCTATCCAAAATAATATCTCTATCAAACAATCGGAGTTAGATACTAAAACAGCATTGATTGATAAAAGAGGAGCTCTTGGTGGTTTTCTCCCTTCATTGGATGCTAATGTTCGCCACTCATGGAATATAGGTTTAAATACTGATATTTTAACTGGCGTTTTGCGTAATCAAACCACACAATTTACATCAGCGGGAGTTAATTTAGGAATTGATATTTATAAAGGATTGCAAAATCAAAATACGTTGCGCAGAGCGAACCTCTCTATAGTTGCTGCAAAATATCAATTGTTAAAAATGCAAGAGGATGTAGCCTTGAATGTGGCAAATGCTTTCTTGCAAGTGCTTTTTAACAAGGAAAATTTAAAAGTACAACTGGAACAACTTGGAATTAACCAAAAACAATTAGCACGTTCCGAAGAATTAGTGAAAGCAGGTTCTATTCCTCGAGGTGATTTATTGGACGTAAAAGCAACAGTAGCATCAAACAACCAAAATGTGATTACTGCAGAAAATACTTTATTGATTTCAAAATTAAGTTTGGCTCAATTATTACAACTGAAGGACTTTGAGAGTTTTGATGTTGTTGATGACACCAACATTAAAGATGAGAATAATATTATGGCGCAAACTCCAAATAGTATATATCAAAAAGCCAAAGAGGGGCGAACAGAATTAAAAATTGCAAGAACCAATTTAGAAATAGCAGAGAAAAATGTGGCAATTGCCAAAGGTGCTTTTCAACCTACTTTACAAGGGTTTTATAGTTTCAGTTCAAGAGTTGGTTACGGTGACAGAGTAGTGGGTATTCAACCAAATACTTCAAATCCTACCTCAATAATCGGCTATGTTGACGGTACAAATCAAAATGTTATACAAAATAATGTCTCTCCAGTTTTAGGAAATTCTGCTCCGTTTTTTGATCAATTTAGTAACAACAAAGGACAATCTTTTGGAGTTCAATTATCGATTCCGATATTTAATGGTTTTGCAGTTAGAAATAATGTAGACCGTTCTAAAGTAAGTTTAGAACGATCAAAAATCGCTGTTGAGCAACAAGATTTAGATTTGCAAAGGAATGTATTTACTGGTTTTGCAGATGCTAAAGGAGCGCTAAATGCTTACGAATCGGCGATTGTAGCTGTAGAAGCGAGACAAGGTGCTTACGATTATGCTAAAGAAAAATATGATGTTGGTTTGATGAATTCTTTTGATTTCAATCAAGCACAGACATTGCTTACCAATGCGCAATCAGATGTGCTAAGAACCAAATACGATTATATCTTTAAAATTAAAGTTCTAGAATTCTATTTTGGAATTCCACTTATCAAAAACTAATTTATTATGTCAAAAAAAACAATTTATATCCTAATAGGTGGAGCAGTAGTAATCATTGCAGGTCTAATAATACTGTCAAAATCGGGTGTTATCGGAAATAAAGATAAAGGTACCGAAATTGAAATTGCCCAAGTCAATCCAATAACGATTGTAGAAACGGTTTCAGCAACAGGAAAAATTCAACCAGAAATCGAAGTGAAAATTTCATCTGAGGTTTCGGGAGAGATTATTTCTTTGAATGTAAAAGAAGGTCAAGTAGTTAAAAAAGGAGATTTACTAGTAAAGATAAATCCTGATTTATACACTTCTGGCTACAATCGGTCGGTTTCAAATTTATCAGGAACCAAAGCAAATTTAAGTCAAGCTGATGCTTCTTTCAAAGAATCGAAATCAAGTTACGACCGTAATCGAACATTGTTCGAAAAAGGAATTATTTCAAAGTCGGATTGGGATAAGGCAGTTGCATCCTATGAAGTTGCCAAAGCTGCTAAACAGACGGCTTATTTTAATGTGCAAAGCGCCTCGGCAACTGTCAATGAAGCCAAAGACAATCTAGGACGTACTACCATTTATGCTCCAGCTGACGGAACAATTTCTATGTTGAACGTAGAATTAGGTGAGCGTGTTTTAGGAACGCAACAAATGACGGGTACCGAAATTTTAAGAGTGGCCAACTTAAACAATATGGAAGTTGAAGTAGATGTTAATGAAAATGATATTGTAAAAATAAAAGTTGGCGACGATGCAAATGTCGAAGTTGACGCATACCTGAAAAAGCAATTTAAAGGAACAGTGACAAGTATTTCTAATTCTGCTAGCTCGGCTTTAACGGCGGATCAAGTAACGAATTTTAAAGTTAAAGTTAGAATACTAAAAGAATCATACCTTGATTTACTAGAGGGTAAACCGGACACCTATTCTCCGTTTAGACCTGGAATGACCGCAACCGTAGATATTATTACAGAAACAAAATCGAATGTATTGTCGGTGCCTATTAGTTCTGTCGTTGTAAAATCGGATACTGCGGCTGTAAAAGAAATTAAAGTGGACGATCCTAATGAAGAACAAAAAGGAGCTGCACCAAAAAGTGATAAGAAATTTGAATGCGTATTTGTAAAAGTAGGGGATAAAGCTAAAATTAGAATTATCAAAACCGGAATCCAAGATGATACCAATATTGAGGTTTTATCAGGTCTTAAAAAAGGCGATGTTGTCATTACAGGACCGTATAATACTGTTTCTAAAGAATTAAATTCGGGTGATAAAGTATCTTTAATTACTGACAAAGACAAAAAAGGCGATAGCAAAAAGTAATTGTCTAGGAGAACAGTTTTGAAATCACAATCATAAAATATAATTTTGTGATTGTGATTTTTAATTTAAAACAAAACCCAAAATTGAGTTATATACTAAACATTGAGACTGCAACAAAGAATTGCTCTGTTGCTCTGGCAAAAGAAGGGAAAACAATTTTTTATAAAGAGATTGCAGAAGAAGGCTATTCCCACGCAGAACGATTGCATGTTTTTATTGAAGAAATCATAAAAGAAGTAGGTATTACGCTCCAAGATTTAAGTGCTGTAGCCGTAAGTCAAGGGCCTGGCTCCTATACTGGGCTTCGAATAGGAGTTTCTGCAGCAAAAGGATTGTGCTATGCGCTCAATATTCCATTAATTGCTGTAGATACTTTACAAGCTTTGGCTTCGCAGGTAGCCATTTCAAATGGATTAATCATTCCTATGATTGATGCCCGAAGAATGGAAGTATATAGTGCTGTTTTTGCTCCAAATTTGGAACAAAAAAGAGAAGTTCTTGCCGAAATAATTACAGAGAATTCATTTGAAAATTTGCAAGAAACACTTTATTTTGTTGGCGATTGCGCGGAAAAGTGCAAATCGGTTTTGACCAAAGAAAATTATATTTTCCTTGACGAAATTGTATATCCTTCGGCTAAAGAAATGAGTTTTTTAAGCTTCGAAAAATTAAAAAAAAGCGACACTGTAGATCTCGCCTATTTTGAACCGTATTATTTGAAAGACTTTATGATTACGACTCCAAAGAAATAATTTTATTAGATTAAATTGTTTGGGTTGATTCTCTTACATAAGGCTGAATGATAATTCCAGCAGCATCAAACGCCAGTTTACAGCTTTCTAAAGTTTCAGAGAAAACAAGACCGTAATCTTCATTATTTGCCCATGGTCTCACCGCAATTTGAATGGCATTGTCAGTTAAGTTTTTTACAGAAACTTCGGCAGATGGAGTCTGAAGAACTTTGGGATTATTTTTTAATATGGCAGTAATTATTTCTTTTACTTTTTTAATATCTGCATCATAGGAAATAGCGATGGTCAAATCAGCTCTTCTAATTTTTTGCAAAGAGTAATTGATAATGTTTCCATTAGACAAAGCGCCATTAGGTACAAAAATAGTTTGATTGTTAGCAGCAATTAGTTTCGTTACAAATATTTGTATTTCGCTCACCGTTCCTATTACTCCTTGCCCTTCAATAGTGTCGTTAACCTTAAAAGGTTTGAAAAGAATAATCAACATACCGCCTGCAAAATTCGATAAAGAACCTTGAAGTGATAAACCAACAGCAAGTCCCATTGCACCCAAAATAGCAACAAATGATGAAGTTTCTATTCCTAGCTTTGATATGAATGTTACAAATAATAGGACTTTTAAAACCCAAAGTAAAATATCGGCAAGGAACTTTGTCAAAGTAGGATCTAAATTTCTTTTAGTCATCAGTTTCCTGATAAATCTATTGATAAGCCGAATGGCGTAAAGGCCAATAAATAAAATGACAAAGGCAGAAATAATTTTTGGGGAATAATCAACCAATACAGTAACGAATGTATTGGCATAATCAGTTAACTGATTTGGATTTAAGTTCATTTTTATCTAATAAAAAACCTTCCCAAAAGAGAAGGTTAAGTTTGAAGTGCAAAAATACAATTATTTTTTTTTATAAATTAATCTGCGTCTTCTTCTATTTTATTTATAGTTTCCTTAGCTTTTTCAGTGGCGTCTGCATCACCGTCTTTTACTAATTCACTTGCTTTTTCAGAAACAGTTTCAACAGCATCAGTAGCTATTGTTTTAGTTTCAGTTGCTATTTCTTCAATTTTTTCTGTGGCTATCGCAGTATTTTCTTTTACTGATTCTACTGCTTTCTCACTATGTTCAGTAACAGTTTCTTTAGCATGACCAGTAAAATTCTCTACTTTATCTATAACTGGAGCTGTAGTTTCTTTTACTTTTTCAAATGTTTCTTCTACAAATGTTTCTGCTTTTTCAATATAAGGCGCTGCAGTTTCTTTTGCTTTTTCAAATGTTTCTTCTACAAATGTTTCTGCTTTTTCAAAGTAAGGAGTGGCCGTTTCTTTTGCTTTTTCAAATGTTTCTTCTGCAAATGTTTCTGCTTTTTCAAGGTAAGGTGCAGCAGTCTCTTTTGCTTGCTCAAAAGTAGTTTCCGCTGTGTCAGCTAATTCGCTGGCAGTTTCTTTGGCTGAGCCAAATAAATTTTTTAAAAATGAAGATAGTCCCATGTTATTTTATTTGATTAGTCTCACAATATTAAACAATTTTTTCTAGGATTACTTTATTAAATTATTAATAATTTACTGAAAATCAGTATTTGGCATCATGTTCGTTTTGTTTTGGCAAACATAAAACAACATTTTTCTTTTTTATGTAGTGTACAGATAATAACACTATTTGATTTTTTTGGTTTCAGCAAAATTCATTCAGTTTGAAAGTTCAAATGAGTGTCTGACATCAGAAAGTAATGCAATCGATAGCTTTAAATAGCTTCTAGAAATAAAAAAGCGTTCGCTAATGCGAACGCTTAAATTAATCGGTCAAATTAATCTATTCGAGTTCGAAAGTTAATTTTAGATTTACTCTATATTCTGTGATTTCTCCCCCACTTACGGCAGCACTTTGATCCTTAACATATACAGATCGTATTTGGTTAATGGTTTTAGCTGCCTTTGCTACTCCTTTTTGAGTGGCGTCTTCCCAACTTATATCTGAACTGGAAAGCACTTCAATTACTTTTAATACTGACATAATTTCTATGTGTTAAGTTAAGTATTAAATGTACCTATTTTATTTAAAACGGCAATTTTTTTCACATAACTATAACATATTCAATCAATTGTATTTTTTTTATTCTTTTTATGCGTTTACGGCTTCCACTTTAATGGCTTCATCGTTCAGCATGCTTTTTAACATGTTTTCAATGCCGCTTTTTAAAGTAAATGTTGACGACGGGCAACCGCTACATGCACCTTGAAGAATTACTTTAACAGTTTTATCTGTTTCGTTATACGAATCGAATGCAATATTTCCACCGTCTGCTTGAACAGCTGGTTTTACGTATTCCTCTAATATATTGATGATTTGTTGTGAGGTCACATCTAAATTATCAAATTCTTTTGCTTTGGTATCTTCCTTTTCTGTTACGGCTTGGATGAAATTTTCATCTAGAACTGTTCCGCCATTTTCAATATATTGCTTAATGAAGCTTCGTAACTCTAAGGTTATTTCTTGCCAATCGTTAATTTCATATTTTGTGACAGAGATGTAATTTTCATCGATAAAAATTTCTTTCACATACGGAAATTTGAACAATTCCTTTGCTAGTGGGGAAGCTCCAGTTTGATCAATATTTTTAAATTCAATAGCGTTTTTGGTCAACATTTTACTTACTACAAATTTTAATGCAGCAGGATTTGGCGTAGTCTCACCGTAAACAGTTACGGGTTGTTTTTTTGTTTTGTTTTCGTCAACGGTAATTATGCTTCCTCCATTTTTTACAAATTCCTCTATTTGTTTAGCAACATCATCTCTAACATCATCCCATTCAACAATACTGTATTTTTCGATTGCTATAAAATTCCCAGAAATGTAAACTGTTTTTACAAACGGTAAGTAAAATAATTGCTGTGCTAAAGGAGATGTTTTTGCTTCATCAATATTTTTAAATTCAAAACTTTCATTTTGAGTGATAAAATCTTGAAATTCAAATTTTAGTATAGTTGGGTTTTGTGTTTCTTTTATGCTAATTTTGCTCATAACTTTTAAATTTTTACAAATTTACTAAAGTTATTTTCTAAGAATAATTATATTTGATTTTTAATGAATAAATTAACTTTAGTTTTACTTTTGGATACGTATTTTGACTTTTATTTCCAAAAAACTTTTATTGATTTAGAATCATTCCTTCTTACTAAAAAGTAATTAAATGCACACCAAAATTAAATTCCTATTTGCTCTTTTATTTATCTCGTTTTATTCCTATTCGCAGGAAGGTATTCCTGTTTACTCGGATTATCTGACGGATAATTACTATTTAATTCATCCTTCTATGGCGGGAGCTGCAAATTGCGCCAAAGTCAGACTCACTGGTCGTAAACAGTGGTTTGATCAAGACGATGCTCCAGAACTCCAAACCTTAAGTTTCAATGGTAGAGTAGGAGAGAAAGCGGGTGCAGGAATTATAGTTTTTAATGATAAAAATGGATATCATTCCCATAAAGGTGTCAAATTCACATATGCGTATCATTTAATGTTTTCTAGAAATGAAATCGATTTAAATCAGTTGTCTTTTGGAATCAGTGCTGGACTAATCCAAAGTCAGTTAGACGAAACGAAATTCCGTCAATCTGGTGATTTTGATCCGATCATAAATGGAACAATTGTTCAAAAAGATTCGTATTTTAATGTTGATATTGGTGCCTCTTATAATTTCTTGGATTTATATGTGCATGGAACAGTCAAAAATGCAGTCGAAACTAGAAGAAATATTTACACGGAATACGAGAGTGATAATTTAAGAAAGTATTTATTGAGTGCTGGATATATTTTTGGAGATCGCGATAAAATCTTGTGGGAACCATCTGTTTTATTTCAAATGGTCGAAAAAACGAAAGAAAAGGCAATCGATGTTAATTTGAAGGCCTACAAGACACTAGATTTCGGAAAAATATTTGGTGGGTTATCCTATAGAAGAAGTTTTGATGGTGCCGAATTCCTGCAAGGCAGTACCGTTTCTAAACAAAAACTGCAATACATCACGCCAATTGTAGGAGTTAATTTTGATAAATTTATGTTTGCTTATACGTATTCTCAGTTGTCAGGTGCGGTTAAGTTTGATAATGGTGGCTATCACCAAATTACCTTAGGAATCGATCTGTTTTGTAAACCTGTCAAATACGATTGCAACTGTCCAGCAATTAATTAATTTCTCCTTTTATATTATGCTAGTAAAATCGATAAATGGTAAGTCACCTTCAATCCCGAAGGATTGTTATGTTGCAGAAAATGCAACTATTGTTGGTGATGTTTCTTTTGGAGAAAATTGTAGTGTTTGGTTTAACGCTGTGATTCGTGGCGATGTAAATTTTATCACAATTGGCAATAAAGTAAATATTCAGGATGGAGCAGTAATTCATTGTACGTATAAAAAACACCCAACAATTATAGGAAATAATGTCTCTATTGGCCACAACGCGATCGTACACGGATGTACAGTTCATGATAATGTGCTAATAGGAATGGGCGCAATTGTGATGGATAATTGTGTTATCGAAAGCAATTCGATTGTAGCAGCAGGAGCTGTTATTACTCAAAATACGGTTGTTGCTTCAGGTACGATTTGGGCAGGTGTTCCAGCCAAAAAAGTGAAAGACATTGATCAATCTGATTTTGCTGGAGAAATCGAACGTATTTCCAATAATTACGTGATGTATTCTGGTTGGTTTAAAGACGAAGAATAGTCTTTTCTAGAATTTCTTTTCTTCAACGGTGTATGCATTTCCTACTATTTCTTTCAATACGGTCGGATTCGTATTCGTATAAAAAATAGGTTTGTTATTTTCTGCTGTTGATAATCCTACTTTAGTCTTTAATACATTTTGAGTTTGTTTGGCAACGGCCTCACCAGAGTCTATGATTTTAATGTGCTCTGGGAGAATTTTTTTTATCTGCGGAATCAAATACGGATAATGACTGCATCCTAATACTAAATAATCAATATTAGCAGCTATCATTGGTGTCAAGTAGGATTGAAGTAGTTTTGTCATTTCTGTCGAATGAATGTCACCGTTTTCAATTAGTTGTACTAATCCGTGGCCCACTTGTTCTATTATTTTTGTGTCTTGATACTTCTCTGTAGTTTTGTTAAACAACTCGCTATTTAACGTTCCTTGCGTAGCCAGAATGCCTATTATTTGCGTTTTAGAATGCGTTACTGCGGGTTTTATTGCTGGTTCAATGCCAATAAAAGGAATGTCATATTTCGCTCGCAATTCCTGGATGGCATTCGTAGTTGCCGTATTGCAAGCAACTACAATTAATTTACATTTCATTTCCAATAGGAAATCCGTGTTTTTCATACTCAAAGCTACAATCTCTTGTTTCGATTTTAGTCCATAAGGTGCATTGGCACTATCAGCAAGATATATAGTTTTTTCATTAGCTAGTAATTCATGGATTGCTTTCCAGATCGAAGTTCCTCCAATTCCTGAATCAAAAATTCCAATAGGTTGATTGTTGTTATTCATAAAAACAAAGTTACACGCTAATCAATGACATTCCAATAGTTTATTTAAACAAAAAACTGCTCAATCCTATATTTAGGACGAGCAGTTTTAAACGATTGTCTATTTTTCCTAGAAACCTAAATCTTTCTTAACATCAAGAGTCAAGTTTGGACCATCAGCAAGTAAAAGAGAAGAACCATCAAGAACATATTGGAATCCTTTTGCTTTTCCTACTTTTTGGATTGAAGCTCTCACTTTTTCCATCAATGGTTTAACAATATCAGATTCTTTTTGTTGCAATTCTTTTTGAGCATTGTCTCTAAAAGCTACAATTCTAGACTGCATGTCTTGTACTTCTTTAGAGCGTTCTCCATTAATAGCTTCAGTTACTGTAGCAGCTTCAGCTTCGTATTTTTTTAATTTCCCTTGGTATTCTTCTACCATCTTTTTGTAATCAGCATCGTAAGTAGTACTCAATTTATCCAATTGTTTTTGAGCATCTAACATTGCTGGCATTTTTGTCATAATCTCACTTACATCAACATGAGCCGTTTTTGCTTGTGCATTAATTGTTTGGCTTGCTCCTAAAATAAAAATTGCAGCAATAAATAGAGTTTTAATTTGTCTCATCGTTTTTAAAATATTTAGTAATTAATTTTTGTTTGTATTTTCTTTTAATTTTTCTTCTTTTGCTTTTCTAATCGCTTCTCTTTCTTCGAGAATTTTTTTTCTTTTTTCTTCTAATGCTTTTTTGCGGTCCTCTAAAATTTTCTTCCGATCTTCTAGTTTTTGTGCATTAACTTCCACTTGTTTTTGTTTGAGGTCTTCTGCTAACTGTTTTGAAGCATCATTTGTCGTATCTGCATTTGCCGCTTTTTTAGGATCCTCTATTTTAACATTTGCAGAAACCGTGCCATTTTTTTTAGCTTCTCTGTCTGCTATTATTTGTGCTCTTTTGTCTTCAAATTCCTTTTTCTTTTGCTCTTGAAGCAATTTCCTGTCCTCAAGTACTTTCTCTCTAGCATATTTTTTTTCGTCTATTTGCTTTTGACGTTCTGCTAAATCTGGATTTTCATCCATCGCGTCTTGTTTTTTCTCTTTATCCTCTTCTGCTTTTTGTTGTTTTTTAGTCAACTGCTCTCTTTTTTCAGTTCGGGTAAGCGTGCGTATAATTTGGTCGCTAAGATCAAATCTTTTTGCTGCAAACAACATGGTTAGATCAGATGTTTTGTCAAAAATGAAATCGTATTTTAACCTTTCAGCAATATCTTGAACAGCAGTAAAAACTTGATCTTGTATTGGTTTAACCAAGAGGGATTTTTGTATGATTAAATCTCCATTGGGTCCAAATCGTTTCTGTTGGTAATCTAGGTTTTCATTTTCTAGAAAATTAATTTCTGTTTCTCTTTCATCAATCAATTCTTTAGTTAACAAAGCTCTTTCTGCTTTTAGGGCTTCTTTGAGTTTATTGATTTCAATTTTTTTAGCATCAATATCAAGTTTCCATTTTTCAGTTTTTAGCTCTAATTGCGCCTTTGCTTCTGTATAATCGGGTACATTTTGTAAAATGTATTCCATATCTATGAAACCTAGTTTAGTGCCTCTTGTTTGGGCGTCTATTGCTTGCACAAAGACTAACGATAAAAATAGATATAAAAATTGTTTTCTCATAACAGTATGTTTTAGAAAATTTAAAATCAATTTTTTTAAAATTGTTGTCCAATAATAAAATGAACTGATTCGAGATTATTTCCTACTGGATCAAACCCATGAGCAAAATCAATTCCTAATAATCCAAATGCTGGCATAAATACACGTAATCCAACTCCTGCAGAACGGCTTAAAGCAAATGGATTGTAACTTTTGAAATCCTTAAATGAAGATCCTGCTTCCAAAAATGCTAATGCATAAATTGATGCAGATGCTTTTAATGTTATTGGATAACGTAATTCCATTGAGAATTTATTAAAAACAGTTGCTCCAATTTGCTCTCCATTACTATTTGAAGGTGTCAATGAGTTGTTTTTATATCCTCTTAATTGGATGGTTTCTCTTCCATCCATAGAGAAGTTTGCCATTCCATCTCCACCAAGATAGAAACGTTCAAAAGGAACTACTCCTCGGTCTTGATTGTATGCTCCAAGGAATCCAAATTCTGCCAAAGTTCTCACCACTAATTTACCATAAACTTTGGTATACGCATCAGCTTTGAATTTTATTTTATAATATTCCAACCATTTAAAACGCTCTTGATCGACTTTGCTGACATCTGCAGCAGCCAAATTAAAGTCGGTTACCTTATTGCCATTCGTATCAATGTAATCTCCAATTTTCACAATATTTCCGTTGGCATCTGGCACATTTAATCGGTCGACAGTATTCTTTAATTTGTATTCTTCTTTGTCACCCAATGTAGCATAATCAATTCCGTTTAATAAAGAGTAAGGAAGGGTCAATTTAGCCGAAACACTAAATTCTGATCCGTAGGTAGGGAAAATTGGATTTACCCCTTTATTATTTCGTGTTAATCCTATTGTGTAAGCCATGTTTCTGGATGTTCCATCCCCAAAGGTAAATAATCCAGTATTGTAATTATTTAAATCATAGTGCTGGTAACTTAACGATTGTGACAATACAAAGAAATCATCAGGCACTGTTAATCTTTTGGCTAAACCAACGGATAAAGTCATAATGTTAAAACTTTTTGTTTTATCCGCTCTTTGTGTTTGAAAATTATTTAAAAATTGTTTACTGTAAGACAATGATGAACTAAATGATACTGGTTTTTTTCCGCCAAACCAAGGTTCAGAAAAGGAAACACTATAGGTTTGGAAAAAGGTACTTGCTTGCAAACGTAAGCTTACTTTTTGACCATCTCCCATCGGTAAGGGTTGATATGCATCTTTTTTGAACATATTACGAGCCGAAAAGTTGTTGAACGAAAGTCCAAGCGTACCAATGAAACCACCGCCACCATAACCTCCTTGAAGTTCAATTTGACTCGAGCCTTTTTCTACAAGTTGGTATTCAATATCTACCGTTCCTGCACTTGCATCAACGTTTCTAAACGCTGGATTGATAGCTTCTGGATCAAAAAATCCTAACTGTCCAATTTCACGTACGGTTCTAACTAATTCGTCTTTGCTGTATTTTTCACCAGGTTTTGTTCTTAATTCACGGTAAATAACGCGGTCATTGGTTTTGTCATTACCTACAACCGTTATCTTGTTGAAGTAAGCTATAGGACCTTCTGTAATTCGTATTTCAAAATCAATAGTTTCATTGGCAGTTCTTACCTCTACAGCATTAATATTTGAAAATAAATATCCGTTATTTTTGTATAAATTATCAATGTCTTCGCCATCTGGTTTTGATCCATCGGCAATTCTTCTTTGTAGCAGAACACCATTATAGGTTTCTCCTTTTTTCACGCCTAATACTCTACTTAAACCTTGATCGGTGTAAACTGTATTTCCCAAGAATTTTATGTTTCCAAAGTAATATTTATTTCCTTCTTCTACATTAATTTTTATAGATAATGCATTTTTCTCTTTATCAAATGTTACAGAGTCCGAAACGATTCTGGCATCTCTATATCCTTTCTCTTTATAGGAAGAAATTACTTTTTCTAAATCGGTTTTGTATTTGTCTTTTATGAATTTTGATGCTTTTAAAACACGAGTAATTTTCTTTTGTTTCGTATCTTTCATTGCTTTACGCAAAGTGTTATCAGATATTTTCGTGTTTCCTACAAAATCAATACTTTTAATTTTTACTTTTTCACCTTTGTCAATGCTAACAAGCATGTTTACTGAATTAACAGTGGAGGTATCTTTAACCGTATTAATGTTAACTTTGGTGTTATAATACCCGTCTTTCTTGTATTTGTTTTCTATATAATTTCTTGTGGTTGTAATCAAGTTTTCATTTACAACTTTACCTTTATTAAGACTGTTGTCTTTTATTAAAGCTTCCGTTTTAGTCTTTTTAATCCCTACAAATTTTACTTGATTTAGTTTGGGTAGCTCTACAATATTTAAATCGAGGTAGATACTATCATTCTGAACTTTATTTACATAAAATGAAATTTCATCAAAGAGACCTAGTTTTCCAAGTTTTTTTATAGCAGCACTAATTTCTTCACCGGGCACTGTTATTTCTTGTCCTTTTTGCAAACCTGAGAATGTAACAACCGTTTGCGAGTTGAAACTAATGTCTCCCACAATAGCTACATCAGCCAAAATGTATTTTTTTCCTTGATCAAAAGGAACTCTTTCTTGCGCTTTAACTTTTGTAAAACTTACTAATATTAATACGGTAAGGACTATTTTTATGCTTTTATGTAACACTAAAAAATTATTTAATTTGTTCACTTGTTTTTCCAAATCTGCGTTCTCTTTTTTGATAACTAATGATAGCCTCATATAAATCTTGTTCTTTAAAGTCTGGCCATAATATATCAGTAAAATATAATTCTGCATAGGCAATTTGCCACAACAAAAAATTACTTATCCTATGTTCTCCACTTGTTCGTATTAATAAATCTACGTCCGGTAAATTTTGCGTGTAAAGATGCTCATTAATAATGGAATCGTCAATAGCGTCTATTGAAATTATATTATTTTTAACTTTACTACAAATATTTCTTACCGCAGCTACTAATTCCTCCCTAGAACCGTAGCTTAACGCTAACGTAAGTGTCATTTGTGTGTTGTTTTTTGTCTTGTCAATCACATCAAGGAGTTCCTTTTGCGCTGATTTTGGTAATCTTTCTAGGTTGCCAATTGCGTTGAGTTTGATGTTGTTTTTTTGAAGTGTGGGTAATTCTTTTTTCAAAGAGTTGATCAGTACTTTCATTAAAGTATCGACTTCTAGTTTGGGTCTGTTCCAGTTTTCAGTAGAAAAAGCATAAAGAGTAAGGAACTCGATGCCAAGCTTCGCACTGGCTTCTATTATTACTTTTACTGATTTTGTTCCGCTTTCATGACCCAAGGCGCGTAAAAGGCCTTGCTGTTTTGCCCAACGTCCATTACCATCCATAATGATGGCTAGGTGTTTAGGTAGGTTATTCTTATTGATTGTATCTTGTAAATTCATTTCTCTATTCTGCACAATAACAGGGTTTATTCCCAAAGGTATAGGTTAACGTAGCTCCTGTAAAAACGTACCAATCATTATTATTTATATTTCCAAAATTTTGATTAGAGCTTCCGTCTATATTGTCAGTCAACGTATATCTTGCACCAGTTTCTAATGCCAATACCCAACTTCTTGATATATTAGATTTTACTCCTATAATAATAGGGAGTGCTATTGATTTTCTTCTTTCAGTTCTCCCACGAACTGATGTGTCCGTTTTTAAATCGGTCAAGGTATATTTTGCTAGAAAATAACTCAAACCAGACGCAACATAAGGACTGATTTTTCTGCTCGATTCGTGAAGATTAAAATCAAAAAAGTTGAATTCAAGGCCTAAAGATACTTCTTTTAAATTGTTTTCAAAACGATACTCCCTTTGGTACCTGCTTACTTCTTTTGAATCCAAATCATTTGAGGTAATTTTAGATTGCGTATAAGAAAATCTATAGGAATGTCTAGGACTTTTATTCCACTTGTATACGACTCCAATTGCAGGTTCGTTTGGCGAAATATAAGTAGTAGGTCCGATGTCTCCAATATAATTACTGCCGCCTAAAAAAACACCGACCTCATGTATTTGAGCGTGTGTTGCCATCACTGGGAATAAACAGAGAAATAAATAAAAAATTTTGTTCATTTAATCAAAAATTGCGTGCAAATATAATAATTATCAATTCGATTCAATACCCATTCAGTTAAATGTGCTTTTTTTTAATAATTCAGTATTAAACGCACTATAAATAAGTATTTAATTTAGTAAAACGGGAAAAATTGATAAAATCGTATAGCGTTTGCTTAAAATGATTTAATTCCTCTTGTCTTCTCCCCAAAGTAGTTTGCTGCGGAGTGTTTTCAAAAAGGTTTCCTCGGGAATTTCGACCATATTAATTTGAAAAGGAGTTTTCTTTAAAGTTAGCACCGACTCGTTTCTAACAGATGTAACTCTAGAATCTAGAGAAACTAAATAGTATTCATCTCTTCCAGAAACTTTAAGTCTAATTTCAGTTTCATCGGGAACTACTAGTGGTCGTGCAGTAAGATTGTGAGGGGCAATAGGTGTAATAACGAGGCTTTTTACATCTGGGGTCAAAATAGGACCGCCGCAGCTTAGAGAGTATCCTGTAGATCCTGTTGGGGTTGAAATAATTAATCCGTCAGCCCAATACGAATTCAGATACTCCTCGTTTAAATACGTATCAATTGTTATCATCGAGGTGGTATCTTTTCTGCTAACCGTAATTTCATTCATAGCAAAATTAATTGCATCGATAGACTCATTAGGAGGAGTGCAAGTTAAACTCAGTAAAGTTCGTTTAGAAATCGTATATTTTCTATCAATTACAAATTGCATGAACGAGGCTATGTTTTCCTTTTGTACCGAAGCTAAAAAACCCAGTCTTCCAGCATTAATCCCTAAGATGGGAATCCCAGAATCACGAACTAAAGTTGCCGCTCTTAAAATGGTTCCGTCACCACCTATACTAATTAACATGTCAAAACTGCTATCAAGTTCTGTATGTGAGGTAAATGTTTTGTATTTGTTTTCTACAATTTTTTTTTCGTTAAGCATTATTAAAAAATGCGACTCAATGATCATCTCTATATTGTTCTTGTTAAAAAAAACAAAGATGTCGTTTATTATAGGTTCTGTACTGTTTTGATAATATTGACCGTAGATAGCTACTTTCATCTTTTTGCTGAATCGTTTTCTGTTAGTATAAGTTGTATGTCGTTAGATCGATTAAAATGCTAATCAGCCCTGTAAACTATATATTAAGGTATTTGTCTAAATAATCAGAGCGTTCCTTTAAATTATTGATGTAATTATCTTCTTGGTGTTCTGATATGATTTCATAATTGTACCTCCTAAAAGTTTGAATAATTTCATTCATAGCGCCTAATGTTATTTTCAACGTAATTTCAATGCTATCAATACTTGACTCTGATATGAATAAACCCAAAAGCTTTCCATTATTGCTTTCTACAATTTGGGTAATTTGACTCATGGAATAATCTAAAACGCCTTTACGAACTACGATAATTCCGCCTGGTTCTTGTAAAAATGGGGTTTCATGAAAAAACTTCATGATATCTTCTATTTCATAATACCCAACGTAACTGTTGTTTTCGTCTAAAACGGGAACTAAATTAGTATTGTTTTTTGCAAAAACTTCTAAAACATCGAGCCACATGGTATCTGTTTTAGTAAAAAAACCTTCCAATGTAAAGCGGTAATCTACTATTTTTTTGTCACTGTCAAAAGTTTCAATATCCTCAGTTGCGATACTACCAATGTAAACTCCATCTTCTAAAACTGGAAAATGTGAAAAGTGTAAATCACTAAAGAAGTTTTGAACCGCTGCGATAGAATCGAAGCTATCAATTGCCTTTACATCATTGGTTATATACTCTGTAATTTCTGTCATAAATCAATTTGGAATATTTCATGCAAAATAATCAAAAATAAGCAAAATCTCCTAAGTTTTACTTTGTATTTTTGTTCCAAGTAAAAACAAGTTTCAAAATCAAAAAGTGTGTTCATGACAAAGTTAAGTGTAAACATCAATAAAATAGCTACTTTGCGAAATGCTCGTGGAGGAAATGTTCCCAATTTATTAAAAGTAGCCACCGACATTCAAAAATTTGGTGCCGAAGGAATTACGATACATCCACGACCAGATGAGCGCCACATTCGCTATCAAGATGCCCGAGATTTGAAGGCAATTGTTTATACCGAATACAATATCGAAGGCAATCCGGAGCAAACATTTATTGATCTTGTTCTCGAAATAAAGCCAACTCAAGTTACCCTAGTTCCAGATGCTATCGATGCGATCACATCAAATGCGGGATGGAATACCGTAAAACATGAAGCTTTTTTGACTGAAGTGGTGCAGGAATTTCAACGCAACGGTATTCGAACGTCTATTTTTGTAGATCCAATTCTCGAAATGATCGAAGGAGCTAAAAAAATTGGAACCGAGAGAATCGAATTCTATACAGAGGCGTTTGCACACCAATACGGTTTAGGAAATCAAAATGCGATTTTGCCATATACACAATCAGCAATTTTAGCCAACGAATTAGGATTGGGAATCAATGCAGGTCACGATTTAAGTTTGGATAACATTCAATTTTTTAAACAAAATATCCCAGGATTACTCGAAGTTTCAATTGGTCATGCCTTAATCTCAGAAGCTATTTATTTGGGATTAGATAATGTGGTCAATATGTATTTGCAAAAATTAAAGTAAGAAATAAATTAAAACAATTATAACCTGATGTAATTGGGTTGTAATTGTTTACTTTAGCATTTTTCGTATTAAAATTTAGTCTTGAAGCCAATTATTTTGTTTTTTTTATTATTTTTTTCCAATTTGTTTGCGCAGTCCAAGGTGACCATAGCTGGGAATGTGAAATCTTTTGAAAATAAAAAATTAAGAGGAGTATGTATTTCGTTAGAAACTAATAGTCAGCATTACAATTATGTAAGTGATACTTTGGGCAGTTTTACGGCCAAACTTCCATCCGATTTTGTTAAAATTGTAGTTAATCAATTTGGTTATCTTGAAAAAACTTTAAGTTTTAAATGTGAAAATGACACAATAATTTCTATTATTTTAGAAAAGGATGTTTCTTTTTTAAAAGAAGTTGTCATATCCAATAATAAAAGGAGCGGCATTACAAGTTTATCTGGTGGGAAATTATCTTTTAATTTAAAAGAATTAGCCGCAGTTCCAACAGTCCTTGGAACAACAGATATTATCAAAATTTTACAACTCACACCAGGAGTGCAGAACTCTGGTGATGCAAATGGATATTTATATGTTAGAGGAGGTGATCCAGGACATAATGCAATATTGTATGAAGGAACGCCTATTTATGGAATGGCACATCTGCTAGGTGTTTTTCCTTTTTATAATACGGATCATATACAAGAAGTTGAATTTGATAAATCAAGCTCAAATTCAAAATATGGAGGGCGTTTAAGTTCAACAACTTTATTAATTGCTAATAAAAAAATACCTGCACAATTTGCGTTTCAAGGAAATGTTGGCTTACTAGCATCTCAGGCTACTTTAAGCATTCCAATTAGTAAAAAATCTGGGATTACATTATCTGGAAGAAAAACATATATTGATGAGATTATTGCTCCAACATTGAAATCTGGATCAAAAAATAATGATGTTCAAGATATGAAATATGGCTTTTTGGACGGTAATTTAACTTTTGTTACAGAAATTTCTAAAAATAGCCTATTAAGTATTTCGGCTTTTTCAAGTGCTGATAAATTGCAGATAAAAGACTCAAATTTGGCCTTACGAACCAGCTTGAAATGGAGTAATTTGACTATCTCTCCTTCTTTATTTACTAAATTGTCCTCTAAAACCAGTATGTCGAATGCTATTTATTTCACGCGTTACACTAATGAGTTGAATATGGAGCAATCAACAATTGGAATTGGTGTTTCTTCATTTGTTGATGACTTCGGATTTACTAATTCGATTAATTATTTGGTTAAAGGAACTTCTTTCGAGTCAGGTTTGCAATATGTTTATCATAATTTGCAACCACAAAAAATCCAAATTGAAAATTTAAGCACAACTAATATTATAGAACAAAATCCCTTAATTAAAGCTAACGAATTTGCTATTTTTACAACTGCGAAACCAAAATTACAGGATAATTTGATAGCAGAATTAGGTTTAAGGATTAACTATTATATTTCAGGGGTAAAATCGTATTTGCATTTTCAACCTCGTGTTGTTCTGAATTATTATTGGAACAGAAATTTTTCGTTTTATGCTTCCTATAATAGGCAAAATCAGTATTTAAATTTAATAACGACTTCCAGTGTTGGTATTCCTACTGATTTTTGGGTTGCAAGTTCAGATGGTATTCCCGCGCAATCCTCTAATGAGTTTTCAATGGGTTCCAATCAAATTATTTCGAAGCGTTTTAGCTCTTCATTTGGCGCATTTTATCGTTCTATGAATCATTTGCTGGAATATCCTTATGGTGTTACACAGTTTAATGAAATCTCGACATTAAAAAATGATTTGCTGGAAGGAAAAGGAAAAGCTTATGGATTAGAATTTATGCTGAAAAAGAATAGCGGAAAATTTAAAGGCTGGTTAAGTTATACCTTGAGTTGGTCCGACCGAAATTTCGAAAAGCTCAATAATGGGGAAACATACTATGCTAAATATGACAGACGCCATAATTTAGCATTGGTTGGAACCTACGATTTAAATTCAAAATGGAATTTTGGTGTCACACAGATTTTTAGTTCAGGTAATCGTTTTACAATGCCTACATCATGGTATTTTATAAATAATAATCCTGTCAAAGAATATTCGGAGTATAATAATGCTCAAATGCCAAACTATATCCGAACAGATCTTTCTTTTAATTATTTTTTTATAAAAAACGCTAAAAAAGAAAGCGCATTAAATTTTTCTATTTATAATACTTTCAATATCGAAAACCCTATTTATGTTGTTTTAAATGTGGTTGTCAATGAAAATAAAGATAGTGTAGTTGTCAAGCCTGAAAAAAAGGTTTTGTACAGAATACTTC
This sequence comes from Flavobacterium frigidum, assembly GCF_048286795.2. NCBI lineage: Bacteria > Pseudomonadati > Bacteroidota > Flavobacteriia > Flavobacteriales > Flavobacteriaceae > Flavobacterium > Flavobacterium frigidum. The sequence goes on along the minus strand of NZ_JBLVPT020000001.1, from coordinate 221,629 downwards.
CTTCAATAAGTTGGAGATTTAAATTTTAGAGGATGAAAAAGTATAGTTTATTTCTTTTGATGGTTATTGCGTGTAGTTGCAACAATGATAGTTTTAGTGATGGAATTAAGTTGGAGTCAAAACTAGCGGTAGAGGGCTGGATTGAAGAAGGAGATGTTCCTCACGTGATATTATCCAGTACGATACCAATAAATGATGTTGTTGATTCTACAAATGTTTTGGATCACGTAATACGCTCGGCAAAAATAACAGTTTCTGACGGACAAACGGTAGAAGTTTTGCGTGTTAAAAATGATGATAATAGAGTTCCGCCGTATGTGTATTTTGGAAAAGAAATAATCGGTAAAGCGGGGAAGACATATACTTTGAAAATTGAGTATTTAAATAGAATAGTTTTGGCTACTACAAGCATTCCTAAAACAGTAACGATTGCAAATGCGGAGTATGTAAAGAAGAATGCCGCGGATACTACCGGATACGTTTTTATAAAATTTGATGATCCTATAAACGAAAAGAATTATTATCAGATTGCGACTAGGATAGATAAGCAAGAACCTATTTTTATTCCTGCTTTTTACGGTAATCTAGATGATGAAAAATTTATATCTCACTCCATTTCAATGCAGGTGAATAGAGGTGTATTACTCTTTCCTAAAACTAAATTCAAACCCTATTTTACCGACGGAGATTTAATTTTCGTAAAATTAAGGACTATGAATAAGGAAGGATTCGATTTTTGGAATAGTTGGCAGAATGAAATTGTAAATAGCAGAAATCCCATTTATCCATCAAATACAAGTTTAAAATCAAATATTAAAGGTGGTGTAGGTATTTGGGCTGGCTACGGCCAAAATACGATAGTAGTTAAAACACCTATTAAAAAATAAAGCCAATCTGGAATTTCTCAGATTGGCTTTAGGTTTACTATAAAAAAATAGTTCTATCTTTCAAAAGCTTTCAAAAAATCCTCAAATTTAGTTTCAAGGTTATCAAATCCTTCAGAGAAATAAGTACTCATTGCAACTTCGGTACTGTCATTGAATTTTAAGTAAAGTACTTCGTCGTAATATTGAATTGTAATTGTTGCACCATTCCCGGTAGTTGTCCAAAATCCTCCACTAGGATAGTATGAATCTTTAATCCAAACTGGTAATTCAGCATCATAGTTATATTCTTTTTCTGTACGGTAGACAACGTCAGCTATCTTAGTTCCGTCTTTTTTAGAAACTAAAATTAGTTTCAAGTTTTTATTTGAATTAATCACATTGCCGTCAGAATACTTTTTATAATATGCGTTTTGAGCCGTGTAATATGCTTTGAAGTCAGCTTTAGGGTTATCGTAATCGGGATAAGAAGGATAAACCAAACTTTTCTCTAAAGCTTCTTCATCTTTAGATTGTGTTGCAATATCCATATCGGCTACAATGATAAAGTTATCCATGATTTGAACCAGACCATTCGCTTTACCTTTGTATTGAATAAGGTCTTTATCTTCTATTAAAGCATCAATATCAGCAGTGCTTCCTGCGGTAAATGAAACTAATTTTTTCCCATTATAGGTAAAAGAAGATTTAGCAGTGTTTTGAGTTGCTTTCTTACTCCCGCTGATTTCATAAGTATAGCCATCATTTAAAACCATTTTGAAGCTAGATTCATCTGGAGTTTCTATTGTGCCAGTATATTTTGCACTCGTTACAAAAGTTGCAGCTTGTGCATTGTCAATAGTCAAAGTTGCATCTACAGAAGTTGGTAAATAAAATTCATCATTTATTGTAATTCCAGTTTGCCAATTATAACTGTCTACCAGTTTTATTTTAATGTTTGAAGAGTTGCTTTTGGAAGATAAAGATGCATTGTTAGCAGTTTGAGTTGCTTTTGCAGGGAAAACAAATTTTAATTCAGTAGTTGAAGCTGTTTTAACCCAAATTTTTGTTGAATTATTCCAAGTGTAAATTCCATATACGCCGGAAACATTTAGAATATCTTCTATTTTATTATCATTTTTTCCATTGAAAATGTCAACAGAACTGATCCTGAATAAATCTCCTAAATTTTGAATGGCTTCAATGGCTCCAGATGTTTTGGATTTGTTCATTTGAACTAGCATTTCATTTGCTTCAGCCTCTAGTTTCACTTTCTGTTCTGCTGGAGTTAATTTTGAATACGGTTGCTTACAGATAGCTTCAATTTGAGCAGTTAAACTTTCTTCAGAAGCGCTATCTAATTCCTCGTTGCTAGAGCAAGAAATTGTCAGTTGTGAAATAATCACTGAAAATAAAAAAATCTTTTTAATCATGGGTAAAATTTAAAATTATTAATAAATGAAATTTGGACTTTTGGGTTTGATTGTGTACAATAAAGATGTTTTATTAAAAAATAACGTACAATTTAATTAGCGGCAAAATTACGGAATTTTATCAATGTCGCAATACCCACTTTTAATGATATTTATTTAAAAACCAATTAAATTATTATTGGTGAACTTAGATTTTTATCTTTGGAACATTGTTTCGATTTAAATCTAAAATTATATGCTTTTTTCAAAAATAGAAGGCTCTGGCAAGCCACTTTTAATTCTTCACGGATTTCTGGGAATGTCAGACAACTGGAAATCCCTCGGAACACAATTTGCAGTCGGTTTTCAAGTTCACATGCTCGATCTACGCAACCACGGACGAAGCATGCATTCTGATGACTTTAGTTATGAAATTATGGCTCAGGATGTCTACGAGTATTGTCAGGCTCATAATTTAGAAAACATCAATATAATAGGACACTCGATGGGTGGAAAAGTAGCTATGCTTTTGGCTACGTCACATCCTGAACTAGTCGATAAATTGATTGTGGCTGATATTGGACCAAAATTTTATCCCCAACATCATCAAGATATATTGGCGGGATTGAATGCTGTTGATTTTTCAATAGAACCCAGCCGAAGCGATGTTGAAGCAATTATGACGAAGTTTGTCCCTGATTTTGGAACGCGACAATTTTTGATGAAAAATTTATTTTGGAAAGAGCCTTCGCAATTGGCTTTTCGATTCAATCTAGCTGTTTTTAATAAAAAAATGGATGAAATAGGAGTTGCTTTACCACAAAGCACTCGTTTCCTAAAGCCAACATTGTTTATTCGTGGTGGTAATTCCAAGTACATTTTAGATAGTGACGTTGAAGATATCAAAGCGCATTTCCCAGATTCAAGCATCGAAACGATTCCGAATGTTGGGCATTGGCTACACGCCGAAAACCCAATTGAGTTTTATCAAAAAGTGACTTCTTTCTTAAAACAACCGTGATAATTTTAAATATTCACTACATTTATTAAAACTTAAAAATAAAAATCCATGAATTTACTGATAAAAATTCTTATTACTGCGGGCTTAGTATTGCTAATTGCAAATTTTATGCCCGGGGTTCGTGTGGCAGGATTTACCACAGCATTAATAGTAGCCATTGTTCTGGGGTTGCTTAATATATTTATCAAACCAATATTAGTACTACTTACATTGCCTGTTACGATCATTACTTTAGGATTGTTTTTATTGGTAATTAATGCACTTATGATCTTATTGTGTACAAAGATTGTAGGCGGATTTAGCGTAGATACATTTTTAACGGCCTTGTTTTTCAGTATCATTTTATCATTATTACAATCTATTTTGAATGCAATATTAGGCGAAGGGAAATAAAAATTTATTTTTAACTTCTATTTATGATCTCAATTATTTGGGCTTATTTTTATTTATTTACCTTTGTATTTCAATTGATATAGAATGTCTAAAACGTTTTACATATTTTTATTGGCAATACTTGGTTTCATATTGACTCCAAGCAGTGCATTTGCGTGTGGAACAAAGACTGAGAAATCCTGTTGTAAAAAAATGTCCTCTGTTGAGAAGATAAAAAAAGAATGCTGCAAGAAATCAGAGTCTTCAAAGAAGAATTCTCATGAAGGTTGCGATGGGGCTTGTAAAAGTATTGGTTGCAGTAATTCAACTGTTTTATTAAGTAGTACAGCAATTTTATACAGCGATTTAAACCTTGAACTTTTTAGTTTTTCGACTGAAAAACAAAATTATTATTATTCTGCAATCTTCATATCCTCTGATTTCAGATCTGTTTGGCTTCCACCTAAAATAAGCTAAATCCCTTTTCTGACAGCCAAAATACTGTCTTTTTCAAAGCACTTTGTGCTTAACAATCATTAATTTTTTTGGTCCAATACAGATTGATATGTAGCTCGAACGTAGCTTATTATTTCAGTTTTATTTGGGACTAATTCACTTTAAATTCAAAATACAATGAACTCAATAAAAAAAATATTGATGGCAATGACATTATTGCTCTCAATCAACGTAGTAAGCGCGCAAATTAAAAACGCTAAAACAGAAACAGTAAAAATATACGGAAACTGTGGCATGTGCAAAACTAAAATAGAAACTGCTGGCACCCTTAAAAAAGTAGCAAAAGTAGAATGGAATCAAGACACTAATATGGCAGTTCTTACTTATGATGCATCTAAGACAAGCCAAGACGAAATTCTGAAACGCATTGCTTTAGTTGGTTATGACAGTGATAAATTTCTTGCCCCAGATGCTACATATGATGCTTTGCACGAATGTTGCCAATATGAAAGAGTAGCTAAAGTAGCTATGCCAACAGAAATTAAAATGGAATCAGTGACTACGGAAAATCATTCCAATCACGCTGATAATTCAGGTACTAAGCAACAACAGGACACACAACTAAAAGTTGTTTTTGATACTTATTTTGCGTTGAAAGATGCGTTGGTAAAAACAGACGGAAACGCGGTTGCTGCAGAAGCAAAAGAAATGAAAATAGCTTTGAGTGCAGTAAAAATGGAAACTCTTGCTATGGATGTGCATATGGTTTGGATGAAGGAAATGAGTGGTTTAATGACTTCTGCCGGAGCTATTGCTGCAATGCAAGACATTAAACTTCAAAGAGAAATTTTCATTCCTTTCTCAAAATCAATTTACGAATTGCTAAAAGTAGCTAAATATGAAATGCCTGTTTACGTACAGTTTTGTCCAATGGCAAATGGAGGTGAAGGTGCTAATTGGTTAAGCAAAGAAAATGCTGTAAAGAATCCTTTTTATGGTTCTAAAATGCTGACTTGCGGGAAAGTAGTAGAAACGATTCAATAATTTTTTACAGCAATAATATGAAAAAAGTAATCGCCTGTTGTATACTGTTGCTCACTATTTCAGTTGCAAACGCACAATTAAAACTAGGCGATAGCCTGCCTGATTTTAAACTTTTCAACAATAATGAAGTTGCCGTAGAGGTAGCTTCGCTTAAAGGTAAAATAGTTTTAGTTGACTTTTGGGCTTCCTGGTGTGGGCCTTGCAGAGTGGCTAATAAAAAATTAGTTCCTTTTTACAACCAAAATAAAAGTGGCAATTTCGAAATTATAGGAATCTCTCTAGATAGTGATACTACTAAATGGAAAAATGCTATCGAAAAAGACAAGCTTCCTTACACGCAACTAATAGATCCTAATGGATTTGATGCAAAAACGGCGCTTCTCTTTGGAATTGAGCAATTGCCGAGTTCTTATTTATTTGACGAATCCGGAAAATTGGTCGCTATCAATCCAACACTTGAAGAAATTTCAATCCAATTAAAAAAATAGAATCATGAAAAATATACCGTTAAAATTTGTCTTAGTTGCTTGTTTAGTTTTAATCACAAGTATGAAATCGTTTGCTCAAATCTCAAAAGCTGAGATCATTGCAACGGGTTTAACCTGTTCTATGTGTTCCAATGCGATAAACAAGCAGTTAAAAACATTGCCCGAAGTAGTTACTGTAGAAACCGATTTAAATACCAATACGTTCATTGTAACACTTAAGGAAGGTAATGATTTGAGTCCAAAAGTATTTAAGGAAAAAGTGGAAAAAGCAGGTTTTTTTGTCGGCTCTTTAGTGGTCACTTCAAAGCCCGAAACCATAACTAAAAGCGCGTATATCTTGTTTAATGACAAACTAAGTAATGCGAGTGAAATACAATTTAAAATACTTGACAAAGGATTTGTAACTGAAAAGGAGTTTAAAAAATTATCTAAAACCTATAAAAATGTCGAAACCTACGCTTTAAACAATGAAGATGATTTTCACATTAAATTGATAAACTAATGAGAAATGTAATTTTATTTTTTGTAGCAATCAGTTGTCAAACTATTTTTAGTCAAGAATTATTTGTAGTAACTGATCCTGCAAGTAATGTCCCATCTAATTCACTTGCTTTAAACGTTATGCAATCAGCATTTAAAGAGCAAATTAAAACAGGTTACAATTACCATTTAATGCCTGAGATAACTTATGGGATAAATAAGAATTTGATGGTAAGAGGTTCCGCTTTTATAAGTACTAGAACTAATGCCTTATATGCTGAAGGAGCTGGTGTAATGGCAAAATATCGGTTTTATTCTGAAGATGATTTGAATAGTCATTTCCGCATGGCAGCATACGGAAGATATAGTTTTAATCGTGCTGATATCCATCAAGAACAAATTGAAATCTTGGGGCATAATACAGGTTTTGAAACAGGTATAATTGCAACAAAATTATTAAAAAAAGTAGCTATTAGTTCCTCTTTAAGTTTTGAGAAAGCACTAGACAATAAACCAAATTATCCTTTTCCAGATGAACTGGGAGATAATGCTACAAACTATTCGCTGTCATTTGGTAAACTAATGTATCCTAAAAAATACACGAGTTTCAAGCAAACTAATATCAATCTAATGTTAGAATTTGTAGGGCAAACCATAAACGAAAATGGAAAATCGTATTTGGATGTTGTCCCAGCGATACAATTTATTTTTAATAGTCAGGCGCGATTGGATTTAGCGTACCGTAAAGAACTAATTAGTTCAATGCTGCGTTCTGCACCGAACGGACTGTACTTCAATTTGTATTACACGTTCTTTACCTTAAAAAAACAAAACAATTAATTTTTTAAAACTAGCAATCATGAAAACTCTATTTATAACAGCTTTACTAGCTATCACAGTAGCTTCTTGCAATCAGAAGGTTAAAGAAGTCGAAACTGCAGAAACGACAGCAACTGCCAACGAATTATATGCTTGTTCTATGCATCCTGAAGTTACTGGCAAAAAAGGGTCAGAATGTCCGGAATGTGGTATGGAACTAACCGAGAAAGTGGCGCAAGGTACAGCAACGGAAAAAGAGGACGCCAATAACGCCGATGTAGAAACAAAAAATGCAGTGTCAAACACTACAACAGTTGCGGCAACTTCGTTTACAATTAATGAAATTGTAAGCAGTTATATAAAGCTTAAAAATGCACTTGTAAAAGATGATTCAAAAGGAGCTGCAAACGCAGGGAAAGGTTTATATGCGATACTAAATAGTACAGATACAAAATCACTAGATGCGAAATTAAAAAAGGAATATGTTGCTATTGCCGATGATGCGAAGGAGCATGCAGAACATATTGGTGACAATTCGGGTAAAATTGAGCATCAAAGAGAACATTTTGCCATGTTGAGCAAAGACATTAGCGATTTTGTACAAACTTTTGGAACTACGCAAAAATTATATCAGGATTATTGCCCAATGTATGATGAAGGGAAAAGTGGCTACTGGATAAGTGAAACTAAGGAAATCAAAAATCCATACTTTGGCTCCCAAATGCTTGCTTGTGGATCTGTACGAAAAACATTTTAAATGAAAATTAGTGTCAAAAAAATATTCGTTTTAGGTTTGATTATTTTTTTGCTGATACAATTTTATCAACCTGCTCGCAATTTAGATTACGGTCAGGTTTTGCCAACGCATTTCAATAAAATCTACGCCGTTCCATCAGATGTAGAAAGTATTTTACGAACCTCTTGTTATGATTGTCACAGTAATAATACAGAATATCCGTGGTACTCCTACATTCAACCCGTGAGAATCATTTTGGATAATCATATTAAGGAAGGAAAAGAAAACTTGAATTTCAGTACGTTTGGCGATTATTCTCAACGTAAGCAGGGAAACAAATTAGAACGTATTGTTAAGCAAATCAAATCGGATGAAATGCCATTAGCGACTTACACTAGGATGCATAAAAATGCCATACTACCGCAAGAGAATAAAAGGCTATTGATTACCTGGATGGAAAACACAAGAGACAGTATGTCAACGGGCTTTTAAAAAATAAAACAGCTTTTGTATAAAAATGTCATATAGAAACTTATTTCTTTTTTTGGAGGAGAAATAGATAAAATTAAACCTTTTTAGTTGCTCATTTACAGTAAATTATACAATTTAAACCAATAAAAACACAACTGATCTAATGCTGCTTTTTTGTACTATTACTATGCAGAAATTCATCTGCAATTAATACACTTTAATCATGAAAAAAATATTTTTTTTTACCCTAATGGCGGCTTTTGTATTGATCTCTTGTAACCAAAAAAATAATGAGAATTCAACAAATGATACTCCGATGATGAATGATAACTCCACTATGATGAACTCTGACTCTACGATGATGGGCAATGATTCAACTATGATGGGTAATGACGCAAAAATGATGAAAAATACAACAATGTATGCTTGTCCCATGCATCCTGAAGTTCAAGGCAAACTGAATGATAAATGTCCTAAATGTGGCATGAAATTAACAGAGCCTGTTCCAGAAACCGCTGTAAAAAGCAATAACTAAAATAAGGATTTACCTTGTTATCTATAATCAACCTTGCTTTGTATATCGCGGTAAGGTTGATTAAAAACATACTAAAATGAAGCATACCTACACTATTACTGGAATGACTTGTAATGGCTGTCGTTCATCAGTTGAAAAAGCATTAAATTCTATTGAAGGGATTGAAGCAGTGGTTTCTCTAGATCCACCAATTGCTACTTTACTAATGAAAGATCATATACCATTAGCTCAATTACAAGAAACGCTTTCTAAAGCTGGCAAGTACACCATTTCTATGGAATCTCCTGCAGATACTATCTCAGAAACATCAAATGAACTTCCAGTAAAATCTTGTTGCAGTTCGAATAAACCACAAGAGAAACCAACAGTAATTTTACCCGATAATGCGCCCGGAAAATACTATTGTCCGATGCATTGCGAGGGAGAAAAGGTTTATGATAAACCGGGAGATTGCCCCGTTTGCGGTATGGATTTGGTCAAAGAAGCGGCGTTACCTAACAGTAAAACGGTATACACTTGTCCTATGCATCCTGAAGTTGTACAAGAAGGTCCTGGTTCTTGTCCTATATGCGGAATGGATTTAGTGCCAATGGAACCAACCGAAAGTGAAGAAAATAAGGTATATAATGACTTGGTGCGTAAAATGAAAATCGCAGTAGTTTTTACGGTTCCGGTGTTCATAATTGCTATGTCAGATATGATTCCTAATAATCCATTAATGAAAATAATGGACGCTTCAAAATGGAATTGGGTACAGTTAATTTTATCGCTTCCAGTAGTTTTTTATGCGTGTTGGATGTTTTTCATTCGGGCTTATAAATCTATTATTACTTGGAATCTCAATATGTTTACCCTTATCGGAATTGGTACGGGAGTGGCATTTTTATTTAGTTTAGTTGGGATGTTTTTTCCTGATGTTTTTCCCGATGAATTCAAAACTCATAACGGAACGGTTTCACTCTATTTTGAAGCAACAACGGTGATATTAACGTTAGTTTTATTAGGACAACTTTTAGAAGCCAGAGCACACAGTCAAACTAGTGGAGCGATAAAAGAATTGTTGAAATTAGCACCAACCGAAGCCACTTTGGTCCTCGACGGAGCTGATAAAGTAATTTCGATTCATGATATCAAAAAGGGAGATCTACTACGTGTCAAACCCGGAGATAAAATTCCTGTGGATGGGAAAATTACCGATGGAGAAAGTACGATAGATGAATCGATGATTTCGGGAGAACCTATTCCTGTTGATAAAAAAAGCGATGATCCCGTAATAGCGGGAACCATAAACGGGAATAAGTCCTTTGTTATGATTGCCGAAAAAGTAGGTTCAGAAACTTTGCTTTCGCAAATCGTTAAGATGGTAAATGATGCGAGTCGTTCCAGAGCGCCCATTCAAAAGCTAGCGGATAGTATTGCTAAATATTTTGTGCCAATTGTAGTTATAGTTTCTGTAGTAACCTTTTTTGTTTGGGCACAATTTGGACCGGAACCTGCTATGGTTTATGGATTTATTAATGCCATTGCGGTATTGATAATTGCGTGTCCTTGTGCTTTGGGATTGGCTACACCCATGTCGGTTATGGTTGGTGTTGGGAAAGGAGCACAATCTGGAGTTTTGATAAAAAACGCAGAAGCACTTGAAAATATGAACAAAGTAAATGTTCTGATTACCGATAAAACAGGAACTATCACCGAAGGAAAACCTTCTGTAGAGAAAGTATTCGCTACTAATAATGACGAAGATTCTTTATTGCAAAGCATTGCTTCTTTAAATCAGTACAGCGAACATCCTTTGGCGCAAGCCGTAGTCAATTTTGCGAAAGCGAAAAAAGTTTCCTTAATCGATGTCAAGGACTTTGAAGCTATTTCAGGGAAAGGAGTCGTTGGAACGGTAACCAATAAAAAAGTGGCTCTTGGAAATAAAAAATTGATGGAGCAAGTGGGTGCAAAGGTTTCGGATGAATTAGAAAATCAAATTATAGCCGAACAAAAACTCGGAAAAACGGTTTCTTATATTTCAGTTGACGGAATTGCCGTTGGGTTTGTGTCTATTACAGATGCCATAAAAGCAACAAGTGTCGAAGCCATAAAAGAATTAATACGTCAAGGTGTTGAGGTAATCATGTTGACAGGCGACAATGAAAATACGGCAAAAGCGGTCGCTCAAGAACTGCATTTGAGTTCCTATAAAGCGGGATGTTTGCCAGAAGACAAATTAAAAGAAATAAAAAGATTGCAAGCCGAAGGGAAAATTGTAGCCATGGCAGGCGACGGAATCAATGATGCTCCAGCTTTGGCGCAAGCCGATGTAGGAATTGCGATGGGAACCGGAACAGATGTGGCCATTGAAAGTGCGAAAATCACGTTAGTGAAAGGCGATTTGCAAGGGATTGTAAAAGCTAAGAATTTGAGTCATGCAGTAATGCGTAATATCAAACAGAATTTATTTTTTGCCTTTTTCTATAATGTGTTGGGAATTCCCATTGCCGCTGGCGTTTTGTATCCTTTTTTTGGTGTCTTGCTTTCGCCAATGATTGCAGCTTTGGCAATGTCATTTAGTTCTGTTTCTGTAATTGCAAATGCGCTTCGATTACGTAGTTTAAAACTTTAAAATAATTAATAACAATAATACCATATGAGACAATTACTTTTAATAGGCCTTTTATTTTTTAATATAGCGGCTCTTTCTGCTCAGGAAAAAGTTCAAATAAAATTAACTTCTACAAGTCCATCTGCTTCATTGCAACAGGAATTGGGAAGTGCAACAATCAAAATTGCTTATAGTAGACCTTTGGCTCGCAGCCGAAAAATATTTGGAGAATTAGTGCCATTTGATAAACTTTGGCGAACTGGTGCAAGTGATTGTACCACACTAACCACTGATGAAGATATTGTTTTTGGGGATACTACATTAAAAGCGGGTAGTTATTCCTTGTTTACCATTCCTTCAAGTACGGAGTGGATTATCATTGTTAATTCAGATACTACTTTGCACGGTGAAAATGGTTACGATGAAAAAAAGGATATTTTTCGTTTTAAAGTGCCTGTAGATCATATTCAAAATTTTTATGAAACTTTTACAATCGAAATAAACGACATCAATAGCAAAGGAGAAGGTTTCTTGAAAATACTTTGGGAGAATACGATGGTTAAGATTTCTTTGAAAAGTAAAGCCGATGCGGATACTATGGCATTAATTGACACCTACTTAATTCAGAAAAAAAGTCAGGATCATAAATTATTATTTCAGGCCGCAAACTATTATTCGATAACGAATAGAGATGCCCCTCAAGCAAAAACATGGCTTTTAGAGGCAGAGAAATTGGATCCAGAGAATTTTTATTATCCAAATTTGAGACAAAAATTAGCTGCAGATCTAAAAGATTATCCAATGGCGATTGAAGCTTCTAAAAAGGCTATAGCAATCACAGTACTTAAAAAAATGAAAGGTGCTGAAAAATTGAAAGCGAAAATTGATGAATGGGAATTAATTCTAAAAAACAACAAATAAAATTAGAATTCCTCTTCTAGCTTCTTAAAGTCAGCACTATCAATAATTAATTTGGGATGTTAAATTGTGTAATGACCTATAATTAGTAGTGAAGAAGAGAAAAGTATCAAATAGCTTTTTAAAATAAATAATGCGATAGGTCACGCAGAGATTCTAATTTGGATGGCTAAACGGATTGATATAATGTATTCGATATTAAAAAAAATAATGAAATGAAAAATTTACTTTTAATTTTTGTCTTCGCCATGTTCCCAACTTTGCTCACTGCTCAGAATATGAAAGGTATGGATCACGCCAAAAAAGAGACGCAATCTGCTACTTATACTTGCGTGATGCATCCTGAAATCCATGTCAGTAAACCCGGAAAATGTCCCAAGTGCGGTATGGATTTAGTCAAGGAAAAAGCAAAACCTACTAGAAAAACCGTAGTGCAAAAACAAGCTCCAAAAGCAGTCGTTAAGAAAACAGGGACAGCGCAGACAAATGGTGTTGAGGTCGCGAAAGAAACTGAAAATTTGCATAAAAATCATAATCCTGTTGCGGTAGAGAATAAAACACCCACAGTAGCACCTACTACTTTACGCCTTAAAAGTGTTCCTCCAAGAACCGTTCGCTATGATCTTTATGTTCGAGATACGATTGTCACGTTTGGGGATAAACCCAAAAGAGCTATTGCTGTAAACGGACAAATTCCGATGCCAACGCTCACCTTTACCGAAGGCGATGTTGCCGAAATTTATGTACACAACGAATTAAATGAAGATACGTCGCTGCACTGGCACGGCTTGTTTTTGCCTAATAAAGAAGATGGTGTTCCAAATCTTACTCAAATGCCCATCAAGCCGGGTACCACACATAAATATACCTTTCCAATTATTCAGCACGGAACCCACTGGTACCATAGTCACACAGGATTACAGGAGCAAATTGGGATGTATGGTTCTTTCATTATGAATAAGAGAAACGAGGATCCAACTTTCAGAAAAGGAATCGATGATTTGCCAACCATTCCTATTATTCTCAGTGAATGGACCGATATGAAACCAGAAAATGTGCATCGAATGCTACACAATGCTACCGATTGGTTTGCCATTCAAAAAGGAACTACGCAAAGTTATGCCGAAGCTATTAGAGCGGGACATTTTAAGACAAAAGTCACTAACGAATGGAAACGTATGACCGCTATGGATGTAAGTGATATTTACTATAATAAATTCCTAATCAACGGAAAAAATGAAAGTCAAATAGAAGGATTTTCTGCACCTCCTTTATCCGTAGATGATTTTGGGGCACGTAAGTTTAAGGCTGGTGATAAAGTACGATTGAAGATTTCTAATGGTGGGGCTTCTACTTATTTTTGGTTGCGATATGCTGGCGGAAAAATTACCGTCGTAGCTAGTGATGGAAATGATGTGGAACCGGTTGAAGTAGATCGATTACTAGTTGCAGTTTCTGAAACGTATGATGTTGTTGTCACTATTCCTGCTGAGAAAACCGCCTATGAGTTTTTAGCAACTTCAGAGGATCGTACTAAATCGGCCTCGATATATTTAGGCGATGGTATCAAGCAACTCATTGAACCTATGCCTAAGTTAAAGTATTTTGAAGGCATGAAAATGATGAATGGAATGATGAAAATGAATGGCGATTTAGATGATATGGGCATGCAAATGTCGCTGAACCAAATGGATATGAATGTGGTGATGTATCCTGAAATTACTGGAGCTTTACCGAAGGAAGGAAGCATTAAAAGTAAATCTGGGATGGATCATTCTAAACACAACATGGGCAAAATGAAAATGGAGTCCACGCCAAAACCTGTTGCTCAAATGGATCATGCTGCGCATAAAAAGGGAGATATGAAAATGGATGATTCTGCTGCAAAAATGGACAACATGAAAATGACCGAAGCCGATTATGACAGTAACGCACTTTCAGATATAACCACCTTGAATTATGCGATGCTGAAATCGCCAACTAAAACAACGTTACCGAAAGACGCACCAGTAAAAGAATTGCGTTTTGAATTATCCGGAAACATGAATCGCTATGTTTGGAGTTTGGACAATAAAGTAGTTTCTGAAGCGGATAAAATTTTAATTAAAAAAGGAGAGAATGTTCGAATTGTACTCTTCAACGGTTCGATGATGCGCCATCCCATGCACTTGCATGGACACGATTTTAGAGTGTTGAACGGTCAAGAAGAATACGCACCACTGAAAAACATCATCGACATTATGCCAATGGAAACCGATACCATTGAATTTAATGCGAATGTAAAAGGTGATTGGTTTTTTCATTGTCACATTCTTTATCACATGATGGCGGGAATGGGTCGGGTTTTTAGTTATGAAAATCAAGAACCCAATCCTTTGATTCCAAATCCAAAATTAGCCCAGCGTAAATTGTTTGCTGAAGATCGTAAATTTCATTTTATGGGCGAAAATGATTTTGCAACCAACGGTAATGATGGAATGGTAATGTTTAGCAACACACGTTGGAGTATCGGTACTGAATGGCGTTTGGGATATACCAATCATCACGGGTATGAAACCGAAACGCATATTGGGAGATACATTGGGAAAATGCAATGGTTAATGCCGTTTATTGGTTTTGATTGGAGGTACCGAAAAATGGAAATGGGAGAAATAGAAGAGAATCTTTTTGGTCAAAGCAGTACAAAGGATAAGCGAGCCGTTTTTAGTGCCGGTGTAGAATATACGTTGCCAATGCTTATCAAAGCGCAAGCCGAAGTGTACACCGACGGGAATTTCAGATTGCAATTCGAACGTATGGATATTCCGGTTTCCAAAAGATTGCGCATGAATTTGATGTGGAATACCGATAAAGAATACATGGCTGGATTGCGTTATATTTTAACTAAAAATTTCGGGATTACAACGCATTATGACAGTGATATGGGATTAGGTTTTGGGCTGAATGTGAATTATTAAATTCACAGAGTGAAATGTTTATCTATTGACTCACTGATTCGGAGTAAATTATAAACTGACCTCTGTGGAGTCATGAAGAAAGCCTATAACCTTTAAAATAGAAAATTATGTTAAATAAAGAAAATGGAGAAATGCACATGGCATCCTACATGTATATGGGGATTCATGTTTTTTGGTGGTTTTCAATAATAGTTTTAGGACTGTTAGTATTAGCAGCCGCTCATAGGTATAGAAAAAGAAAATGATTTTGGGCAGGACTCCTTAATTGATTTGAAAAAAAAATCAAAAAAAAAATAGCCCTATTATTTGGTTAAAAGTGTTGAAGTTGTAACTGGAAAAATCATCCTAAAATTTTGTTATGTGTCTTACTGCTGTAAAACAGTAAGACACAATCAAATTAATCTTTTTTATGTTGTTCCGTGTGATTTTGATTTCCGTTAATAGTATGGTCTCCCACGTTCATTCCGTTTGACATTCCGATCATAAAGGCAGTAATGATTAGCATGATTTTTCTTTTTGCCCAATGAATAGGGCGTTTAGATTCCTCCAAACGGGTTTTAGTTTTGTGTTTATACATTTTGTAAATGATAAATGATTAGACATTTGGTATCATCTTTATGCATGGAATTGCATAAATGCGTAGAAATAAATTTCTAGGCTTTGTATAAATTTTTAGAGGAATTTCGGGAAGTAATCATCTCATTTATAAAGATGTGTTGTGCTGTAAATGAACTTACTTTTTGATAAAGCAGCGTTTGTAATTTTAGAAGCGCCTTAATTTGAAAACAATAAATATCTTTAAACTTCAGGAAAGCTAACTGAAATAAGAATGTGGTTTTTTCAGAAGAATTGATCTGATTGAATGCGTATAACTTCGAACCCTTATAGTTTAATTCACTTTTTAGGACTGCATTCGAGAATTGATAATACGCTGCTGAATTTGATGAAGAATTTAAAGTACCATCATTCACCATCAGACCAAAGGCCAGAAAGAGCGAAATGAGATATTTTAAATGCTTACTCAATCTATTTAATTTGAATTATAATTTCAAAAATACAAAAGGAACTGTGAATTAAGGACTTTTTTTATTCTTTTTGTTCACAAGCGGCACCTTCGCATGAAACTTTAGCTTTATTCTTTAAAAAATGAGCCTATTTAAAAAAAAACTTGATATTGGTAACAGTTAGTCTTGAGTGGATTACAAATATCAAATATAATTTGGGCTGTTTTTTTTTGAAGTTTTGTTTGTTTGGCTTGGTACGTTTTGTAAATAATTCTATTTTTGTACCCGAAATAAAAAAGGAGGCCCGTTCGTCTATCGGTTAGGACGCATGGTTTTCATCCATGTAAGAGCGGTTCGATTCCGCTACGGGCTACAATTACAATAATATAATTCTGTTTTTAGAGCTTATTGTTGTAGAAATTCACTTAATAACTAAGCCCTGAAAAGTCATATTTTTCAGGGCTTTTTTGTACCTGATTTTTGGAAATTGAGTTTTTTTCTTCGGTATAATCAATTTTGTCTAATCGAGTAGAGCCGAGATTTTTAATAACCGATTTTGAAATATTACTTAAACTTTTTTACAAACAGTATGTAAATTTGAAAAATATCAAAAATTACTACTTAAAAAAATCCAATCGTTTATCTTGTATCGAATCTATTCGGAGCATTTTATAATCCAAAATATAGTTTTGATACACGCGCCAAGGTGCTTTGTTTCCTTGACTCGGTAATGTTTTAGCCGCTCTCAGTATATAGCCAGAGTTGAGGTTCAATAGCGGTACTGGCTGCAAATTAGTCTCCACAACTTTAGCTTGCACTGCTTTATATTGGTGTTTTTCTAGATAAAATAACATGCGTGAAATGTATTCGCTTGTTAAATCACTTTTCAATGTCCAAGAGGCATTAGTATACCCTACAAAAATAAAAAAGTTTGGTAAATTACTGATCATTAAGCCTTTGTAAACAAAGGAACTGGCTAAGTCAAAAGGTTTCGAATCTAATTGAATAGTAACGCCTCCAAAAGGAATTAAATCTAATCCAGTCGCGGTAATAATAATATCTGCCGCAAGAGTTTTGCCAGATTCTAATACAATACCATTTGCACTAAATCGCTCAATATGATCGGTCACGACCGTTGCTTTGCCTTTACGGATGGCTCTAAAAAAATCGCCATTTGGGGCTATACAAAAACGTTGTTCCCAAGGATTATAATTCGGAACAAAATGAGGATCTACCGGAAAGTCGCCTAATCCTTTTTTGGCTCCTTTGATAATAAAATTTTTCATTGCCTCAGGAAAGAACTTGCAGAGGTTAAAAAAGACTATAGCATAAAAAATATTTTTATACCGAATCAATCGATAGGCTAGTTTTTTGCTGAAAATTCGTTTGATTCGTGCAGCAATTTTATCATGGTTCGGTAAAGCGGCAATGTAGGTAGGCGAGCGTTGTAACATAACTACTTGCGCACCTTGATTAGCAAGTTCTGGCAAAATAGTAACTGCAGTTGCGCCACTACCTATGATTACTACGTTTTTATTGTTAACAGCCAGTTCTTTTGGCCAGTGTTGCGGATGTATTATTTCACCTTCAAACTGCGATTGATTTTTAAATGTGGGCGTATACCCTTTATCATAATTGTAATACCCACTACAACTGAAAATAAAATTACAGGTAAATATATTTTCTTTGGCTGTAGCCAAATTTAAAGTAGTGATGGTCCAAATTTTTTCTTTCGAATCAAAATTATAGGAAAGCGCCTTTTGTTCATAAATGATGCGGTCTTTAACGTGATATTCGTCTGCTGCTTCATTGATGTATTTTAAAATAGAAGGACCATCAGCAAATGATTTTTGGTCTTCCCACGTTTTAAAGGAATAACCAAAGGTGTACATATCTGAATCTGATCGGATTCCAGGATATTGAAACAAGCTCCACGTACCACCCAATTCGGCTCTTGCTTCTAGAATAACATAACTTTTAGAAGGATTTTTACGGGACAAATGACAGGCAGCTCCAATTCCCGAAAGACCAGCGCCAATTATGATAATATCAATATGCGTGTTGTGCATGATAAGTTTTAGTATTTGATTTGGTGCAAAATACAAAATAGATTCAACAAACTAATAGTACATTTAAATTGAAAATATAGTACTACGCTTGTGCGCATTAGTCTAACAATTGCATTTGCTTGAGGTAGTCAAAAATCAATTGATCTACTGCTGAAATTTTATCTCTGTCGGCATAATTTAGCCAATGTAGTGATTCAATTTCAAAACTTGCCTGAAGCGTTCCCTCATAAGTTGCCGCATAGCAGGTCATTTTTACTAGCACTCCTTCAGGATGACCGTGTGCTTGGGCTTCAAAAACACCCATGTACTGCAAGCTGTTTGGATCAAGTTGTACGGTCAGCTCTTCTTGAATTTCTCTTACAAGTGCTTGAGCATCTGTTTCATCGTTCTCCCGTTTTCCTCCTGGAATGTAAAATTTGTCTTTTCCAAAACTTTTTGTAGACAGTATTGATTTGTTCTGCAAGGCTATCCAGGCTAGTTTATCAATTGATTTCATGTAGAACAATTTTTAATAATTAAAATGTGATGTCTGTTTCTTGATATTTGGTTGCAGCTGTTGCTAAAAATCCAACAATATAGCGAACCTAGCTATTTTTTACAATATACGATCTTGTTTTTATGGCAGTATAATTCAACTTGTAATTTTGCATTCTGGATCCAATTATGGGTTTATTTACATACAGAACTTTAAAAATCAATGTTTTAATTGATTTTTTTTTAAAAATTTTTAACCAAGTTTAGAAAAAAATTTATACATTTGTTTAACCTTAAATCTAAAAAATTAAACAATATGAAACATCTTAAAGTAAAATTATTGCTATTGGTAATGGGGATTTCTCTATTTTTTGTTGCTTGTGACAATGGAGATGATGCTCCGGCTCCAACTGTAGTTAATTCCAAAGTCTATCAATTGGGCGCGGTAGGAACTTCTGGCGTAACAGGAACGGCTACCATTATTGAAAAAAGTGATGCAACACTAAGCGTAGAATTAGAATTAAAAAATACTGTTGCAGGAGCTTCACATCCAGCACACATTCATTTGAATACCGCTGCTGAAGGTGGTGATATTACACTTACATTAAGAGCAGTTGACGGTGCGACTGGAAAAAGTACTACAGTATTTAGTGCACTAGATAATGGCACAAAAATTACTTATCAAGAACTCCTTAATTTTGATGGGTATATTAATGTTCATTTAAGTGCAAGTAGCTTAGCCACACTTGTTGCACAAGGAGACATAGGACAGAATCAACTTACGGGAGTTTCTAAGGTATATCCTTTGGGAAGCGTTGCTGTTCCAGCAATTTCAGGAACTGCTACTTTCTTTAAAAGAGTAAACGGAGAAGCATTAGCAGTTGTACAATTGCAAAATACTACAAATGGTGCTTCACACCCAGGCCATATTCATGCCAATACAGCAGCTCAAGGTGGTGGAGTTGTGTTTTCTTTCAAACCAGTAACCGGTGGTACAGGATTAAGCGTTACAAACGTATCTAAACTAGATAACGGAACTGCTTTTGGTTACGACCAATTACTAACCTTTAACGGCTACATTAATTTTCATCAAAGTACTACTAATTTAGCTTCTCTTGTTGCTCAAGGCGATATTGGCCAAAATGAGTTAACAGGTAAAAAAGTAAGCTATGCATTAGCTCAAAAAGACGTTGCAGGAATTAGTGGTACTGTAGAATTTGCAGAGCGTGTAAACCTAACTACATTAGTAACCATTAAACTGATAGGAACAACGGCAGGTGCGAGTCATCCAGCGCACATACATGAAAGCAATGTAGCTATGGGTGGAAATATCATTGCGGGTTTGAATCCAGTAAATGGGACTACCGGAATTAGTAAAACACAAATAGCAACCTTAGTAGGTGGCGCAGCAGTAACGTACACGCAGTTCTTAACATTAGCTGCTTACGTAAATGCACACTTGAGCGACGCTAATATGGCGACTATTGTGGCACAAGGAAATATTGGTTCAAGTGTTGGAGGCGGTGCTGGAACGGTTGAAACAAAAACATACACGGTTACTAATAGCGGTTCTTCATCTTATATTTTTAATGGTGAAGGATTAACGAACGCCAGTAATCCAAATTTAACTTTAAGAAGAGGCGGTACGTATACTTTTAATGTGAATGTACCGGGACACCCTTTCTACATTAATACGGTTCAAGGTACGGGAACTGCCAATGCGTACAATTCAGGCGTTACGGGTAATGGAGCAGTAAGTGGAATGGTAAAAATCGTGGTGCCTTCAAACGCACCAAATACCTTATATTACAACTGTGAATTTCACGGTATGATGACGGGAACAATAACAATAACCAACTAGTTTTAAATTTGTAGTTTGTAAAAGGGGAGTGGTAAAACATTCCCCTTTTGCTTTTTATAAAACGTATTCGAATTCTTTTCCCTAACTGTCTATTTTTGTAAAATGTTCAATTTAAAGCAGATAGCGGCTTTTGATCAGCTAGAGCGAACTGCTTGTTACTTTGGCTGTAGCCAAAGTTCTAGTTCCTATAAAATCTAAAATTAGGATTAATGAAATTTATATGCAAAAGTAACGGAACACACGCAAAACCATCTAAATTTTACCACATAAAAAAAGAGGACACTACATCCTCTTGAAATTCTCTCTCAAAACTTAACGATAACTCCATAGGAGCTGATATTTGCTGGTTTCAGCTTGTCCGCTGCAGAGGATTCATCAGGAATTTCATTACTTTGTCGGTTCGCTATTGTTTGGATGTTTGTTCGTCGCAGCGAACATAACGAAGTCTAGCTGTTTAGAGGCTGTTTTTAATATTTAATCCAAAACGCTTCGGTTAAGTAAAAAACGGTATCTATGAAATATAAAACTTCATTTCTTGTCAAAACATTTTCATCATGTAAATCTTCTAAAATAATTCCGATTTCTCGATTGATATAATCATTGTTACGATTATTTTCAAAACCATTTAAAGTTAAAAATTCTTTGACTTGCTTCAAATCTGTTTTAGCAGTTATTGAAACATAAGATTGTTGAACAACCGCATATAAAATCTCATTATCTTTAGTAAAGCCAATCAAATCGTATGCTGTATCTGGAAAGAAATAATTGTGAAGCAATAAATTGTGTAAATAATCTTTCCAAGAATTGTAATAAATACTGTCATTCAACTTAAGTACATTTTCTGTATCTTTTAAATATACTTTTTGCTCTGCGCCTTCACTAACATATTGAGTTAAATCAATATCTATCCAAAGATTATTATCAGAAATATAGCTTTCTAATTTCTTTGTTTCTTGTTTTTTGATGTGCTTTTCGTCTTCAATGATTGTGCTTGTTTGCGCGCCATCGTTAAGGTAACTGGCGACTGATTGGATAGTTGTTCCATACCTAATTTGGCTCTTTCCTGAAAGGACATTGTGTAGTTCATGTTTCAAATGATTTTGCATCAACAAATATAAACAAACTTTTTAATTATTGAAAAGTCGTCGATCGTTACATCTTTCAAGATAACCGCGGTCGAAAGGTGTCTTGGCTGTAGCCAAAGTTCTAGTTCCTATAAAATCTAAAATTAGGACTAAGGAAATTTATATGCACAAGTAAAGGAACACACGCAAAACCATCTTGATTTTACCGCATAAAAAAGAGGACACTACGTCCTCTTAATATTCTTTCTCTAAACTTTACGAAAAGTATATAGTTCCTGCCAGTGAACGGTTCCGTTTAACTGGAGTTTCATTTTCTTAATTCGCCCGCAAGCAAAATACCCCTATTGGCGTTAGTTTTGTTATTTAAACACTTCTTTATACTCGTTAAAATAACTGAATTGAATTCTGCCTAAATCTTTCAAATTAATCGAAATTTTATCTTTTAGCTCTGAGTAGTTTTTATGATATGCTGCAGATATCTTTATTATTTTCTGATTGTCTTTTACTAAATATAAATATTCAAAATTTCCAGATTTAGAATTTACAATTGAAGTTTGAAAACCATCAAAATATTGAAAGTCATATTTTTCCTTAATTCCTAGGTAATTTTTCTTTTCGATTTGTTTATTTTCTATTGTAATTTCTATTATTTGAGTTCTGAATATGCCAAATTGAAGGTAGATCCAAGTAAACAAAAATAAAATAGACATATAAACATCAATCCATCTAATTTGTTCAATTCTCATTGGCAAATTTTCTGTTAAAATAACTATTGAAATAGTTGTTAAGGATATAATTAGAATAGGGATGCTTAATGCTCTAAATTTAAACTTTGATTTCAACATCTTTGGATTTATCTTTTTTGCAGTTATGGAAATTTACTGTCAACGTTCTGGTAATGAAGCGGGTTTGGGATTAAATTAAACTCTATTTGCGGATTTGCCACCCGAGCGAAAGCGAACAGGCGAAGCAAATTTTCCAAATACAAAACCAAATTCTCATTAGCCTTTTTCTAAATCAATGGTAAAAATTGTTAGCGGCTCGTTGTTTTTCTATTTAGTTTGTCGGCAGTAATTATTCTGTTAGTAAAGGAATTAATTGTCAGTCTAATATTTCTTTTGTTGTTTGTGATGTAAATATTTTTCCCTGTCTTTTGAAATTCTGTTTCATCAGTTTCGTTGATAATTGCAAAAATCATCTCTTTAATTTTGTTATTTGAGAGTTCTAGGTTTAGTTTATTATTTATTCTGCCATAAACAAGTTCTGTGTAGCAAATTTGATCTAAAATGTTTTTCTTATAGTTTTCCATTTCGGTTTCTTAGTATTTTGCAATTCATTCACTTTTCATTATTGAATATTTTATAGATTAATATTTTTCGTCTGCTTTTGTTAGAGCGCTGCTGAAGCGAGTGTCCCTTTCATAACTTTTTTACATGTTGATTTTCACGCTCTTGTTAATGGGCACGAGCGTGACGCTCGCGCAAGACAGCTGGAGCTGGTGTTTTTCTTAATTACTGCCCCAAAATATAAATAAGAAATTATTATCGAAAATTGCCGCTGCCAATAACGAAGCAACGAAAGCTATAAAAATTGACCAATGCGTTTGATTTTTGAAACACAACTTAATCA
Organism: Flavobacterium frigidum; assembly: GCF_048286795.2. Taxonomy (NCBI): domain Bacteria; kingdom Pseudomonadati; phylum Bacteroidota; class Flavobacteriia; order Flavobacteriales; family Flavobacteriaceae; genus Flavobacterium; species Flavobacterium frigidum. The sequence goes on along the minus strand of NZ_JBLVPT020000001.1, from coordinate 198,342 downwards.
TTTTAAAAAAGAGTTTTATGAAAATGCCGCCTACAAAAGTATATATGCCAATACAAATCATGTAGGAAATCAATATAAATGTTCCTAGTCCACTTTGACCTTCAGCATAACCATTTATGCTAAATATTAAAAAAGCAAAAAGGCTAATATTTTTTAACTTCATTTCCTAATTTTGAATAATGGATAAACAATTGGGTTTTGAGCTTCACCGCTAGCGCGAGCGTCCCGATCGTGCCCATACTTCTTTCTATTTAGTTTGTTTTAATGCTACTTTTCGGTTGTCAATAAATAATCTACAGCTTACAGAAAAGAAACCTGAAATATTGGTTTTGATATTCAGCTTTTCTCCTTTATTGTTAATTAGATTACCGGTCATATTACTGGGTGTGATAAAACTTAATTGTTCATCTTGCAATTCATTATTTACATAAAGTTTTTCACCACTAAACCAATTATTGGTTATTTTAATTTCGGTTTCTTCGTATTTTGCAATCCATTCACTTTTCATTATCTAATAATTTTTTAATTAATATTTTTTGTCTGCTTTTGTTGGGTCGCTGCTAGCACGGGCGTCCCGCTCGTGTCACTTATGAAATTTGTTCTTTTTTTTAACTCTTGTTTATGGTCACGAGCGGGATGCTAGCGCTAGCGGGGGTTTTGCATTTTATTCGTAGTTTTTTATTGTTGCCAATAATTCAGCTTTATAATTATAAAGTTCGTCTATAGAAGATATTTGTTTTTTCTCTCCATTATCTTTTCCATTATTGAATAGCTCAATGTATTTATTTGATGAATTAAAATGCAAACGACAAATAGGTTTTCGATTATTATCATCTAATAAAATTCCAAAATACGATTGTGTATCTCGAAATGCAATTCTTGAAGCTGGCAAAATTTCTCTTAAGATTGCTTTGATTATTTGAGAACCTTCAATTTCTTCTTCTGTTGTTATGAATTTTGGCGTTTCGATATTTTCGTCAATTGCTGTAATTTTTTCAGCAGTTTTTGATGGAACAGTTTCAGTTATATTTAAAGCATTTTTCAATCTAAAGTTTATTGATTCATTAATGGAATTGGAAAATGCTTTTTTAGTATATTCTTTGAACGTTGCTAATCTTGGAGCTGTTAAAGGTTTATTGAAAAATTTATTTACTAAAAGCTTAACTATTTCGTCTGAAGGTTCTTGTATTTCCTTTTCAAATTCATTTCTAATTGCTTTTATATATTTTAATCCTTCTGCTGAATCTAAAATTTCTTCAAGATTATACCCTTTTTTAGAAAAATTTTCTAAAATTTTTAAGCTTGTATCTTTTAAGTTTGAAATGTCTAAAGTAAAAAATGGCTTTTCATCCATTATATTTGGTTTCTCTAAATCTGCGTAAAAATTATAAATATGTCCGTTTGTTAAAACTCCAAAACGTGATTTTGAAACGTGATAATATCTATGAAGTTGGGAATTATGTGCATCAACATTTTCTTTCCAGTTTTTACATTCAATTATTAAAATTGGTTCTCCATCTCGTTTAATTACATAATCTATTTTCTCTCCTTTTTTAGTTCCAATGTCACAAACAAATTCAGGAATTACCTCTGTGGGATTAAAAATATCGTAGCCAAGAATTTGAATAAAAGGCATTACAAAAGCATTTTTTGTAGCTTCTTCGGTATTTATTTGGTCTTTTAACGAATCAACTCTTTCATGTAATTGTTGCAATTTTAATTTTAAATCTTCCATTGGTTTTGGTGTTTTTGTTTTGAATTTATATTTTTTCAGCAATATTTTTGTTTTGGTTATCACGAACATCTCCTTCCTATAAGAATTTTGGCATTAAATTAAGTCCTGTTTTCGGATTTGCCAAATCTTCCAAATACAAAACCAACTTTCCATTAAGCCAATTGCCCAAATCCGTTGTAGTAGCTCTTACCTGATGTGCTTTTATTTAATTCGTTTTCTCAATTTTGACTACTCATTATTTTAAGGCGACAGTAATTGATTTTAAGCCTTTATATAATTTTATTGTAAGTTGTTTTATTTTATTTTCATTACTCAAATTATTAAGTTTATATTTTTCTAAACTTTGTTCAAATTTCTCTCCTTTTCTATGAGCTGAGCCAGTTGAGCGTATTGATTGAATTGCCTGTAAAGCCTCAATTGTCAAATTTATATTATCCCTTTCAATACCGATTGCTTCGAGTGTTACATAAAGCAAAGAAATAGAGCCTTTTATTTCTTTATTGTCAATTTTTTTACTCGATATTTTTTCTAATAATTTTACGTTTAGTGAGTCGCAAAATATTTTTGCTAAAATTTGAATTTGTTCGTCAAATTCCTTCCATTCTGGTGTTAATGGAATCCTTAATATCTTTAAATAATGGTTATCATTTTTTGTAAGTTCTAAAAACAGTACTTCTGAAAATTTCTCTTTGATAGATGTATTTAGTTCTTCATATTCATTCATAAGATGAGAAATCGGAGATTGGTCTACTGTTGGTGATGAAAATTTTGCCTCAAAATCTCTTTCAAATCTATGACTGGAAATTGTTCCTCTTGGAGGAACATTATATTGTTTCCAATGTAATTGTTCGTTTTTAGGCAAACTACCTAAATCTCCAAGCCAAACTTGAACTAAACCTTCTTCTGTTATATCTAGATCTATTCCCCAAAGATTTAAACAAGTAAATTTATGTGAAGAAACTGTATATTTTTTAGGTTCAGAATAATATTTTAATAATACAGATTTAGTGAAATAAATTGGAGTTAAGAAATTAGGAGCCCCGGTATCTTTAAAATAGCTACTTAAAAGTTTCTTATTACAAGAATATTCAATGTTTTCTCCATTTTCAGTAATTTCATAGATAAAGCTTTCATAATCAGTTTCAAGTTTTTTAAAACTAAATTTATCAGTTGGTTTCTCGAAAGGTTTTATGATGTCTTTACCTGAAAGCCTTGAATAACTTTTAAAATTTTCAAGAAAACTTTCATTGTAAACTTCTATGTTATATGAGCAACTATCATTTTTGAAAGAAACGTCTTTACTTTCAAATGGCATTTTTTTTTCAAACTTTCTTCTATGATCGTGAAATCTTATTAAATATGAATTAGTCAGTGCTAGATAGTTTCTCAAATATATTGTGTTAACATAAATTGCTTCAAAATCTTCTGTTTTACTTTGATGTTTTGCAATAGTGTTTACATTTCCATTTGTTTCAATAGTTTGAAATTCTTGTTTCTCTTCAACCCAAAAGGCTTGATAGTAAAGTATGAAATGTTGTATTAGTTCAAATCTACTAGGAATGTAGGAATGAAAATGTCTATAAATAACGAATGGTTTAAGAGTAAGACTTTTAATTTTATATTTTACATTCTCTTCAAAGTCCCATTCGTTATCCACATTTCCGTCAATATATGGAATTCCAAATTCGGTACTTATTTCCCAATCATTTCTTTTGAATAATTTTCTTTTGGTTTTTTCATTCGGCGGAGACGCAAAACAACTAATAGTTGTTAAATCTTCATTTTTTCTTGAATGGTCAATTTTTGCAATTAATATCCAATCGTTGTTAAGATAATCTTTTTCGTTTATCCAATTTTCAAAGGCTAAATAAGAATATCCATCGATGTCTTCTGACTCTTTTGGCTTTACAAAATCTTTAATTACTTTTGGCACTCTATTATCCATATTTGATTTTGGTTTCTTTTACAACGATTTTTTAGAGCGTATCAGGTAACTTCTACATGCCCGCTACAAAGTAGCGCTTACAAAAACAATTTCTGTTGGCTTTACCCTATTTTATTTCGTTTTATCTGTTTTCAAATATATTAAAATTTTTTCTTACAAACTGTCAAAGGCACTTCCTGTTTTTGAATCTCACGATCCGCGTGAAGGATGGCAGTGGAGCTCTTTTATGGACAGCCTTTTTTTGGCTGGCGGTAAAAAGCGGGAACGAACAGCCTGACGCACCGCAGAGAAACGCAGGTGCGGCACGCCCAAACAAACCAAATATTTTAGGTTTTTGGGGTCAGAATCATATGGAATGCGATGTAAAAGGTTCGGGTGTAAAAAACTTGGTTGGCTTGTAAAAATTTTATAATTTTGCAGACCGAAATTATAATGTAAAGTAAAGAAGAAGATGGATATCAAAAGAGTAGCAATAGACGCTGTAAACGAGACGATTGTAATGACTGTAGTTCAGATGGATTACAAAGGTCAAGTAGCAAAAAGAATAAACGAAAAAATGCCTTTGGCAACCGTAAAAGGATTCCGTAAAGGTGCTGTGCCTAAAGATCTTGTTGAAAAACAATACGGAAAAGCGATCAAACAAGAAGAAGTTCAAAAAGTAGTAGACTTGGCGCTAGAGCGTTTTGTACAATCGGAGCGTTTAAACTTGCTTGGAACTCCGCTGCTTAAAGTGAATGAAAACTTTGATTGGAGTGCTGAAGAATTGGTTTTTGAATATGAAATTGGTTTGGTTCCTAACTTCACTTTAGACTTAGAAGCTAAAAACGATATCGTGAAATATGTGGTTACTGCTGATGATAAATTAATCGACGGACAGGTAGCAAGAATCCAAAAGCAATTTGGAACTGCCATTCCTCAAGAGGTTGTTGCTGCAGATTCAGATGTAACTGGAACATTCTCTAACGAAGAAAAAGGAATTAATAACGCAACCACTATTGCTGCTGATCTTTTCAAGGACAAAGCGACTTTTGACTTGTTCATCGGTAAAAAAGTAGGTGATGTAGTGACTGTAAATACAAAAGGTTTATTTGAAGACGACCACCAATTGATGGATGTGATGAAAGTAAATCATGATGACGTTCACGGTTTAGAAGTGGATGTAAATTTCACCATCGAAGCAATCAACACTGCTGAATTGGCTGAATTGAACCAAGAATTGTTTGACAAATTGTTTGGTGCTGGAACTATTGCTACTGTAGATGAATTGAAAGCAAAAATTAAAGAAGATGCTGAATCTCAATTTGCACAGCAAGCAGACCAAAAATTATTAGGTGATGTTACTGAGTTCTTAATTGAAAGCACCAAATTTGACTTACCAGCTGAATTCCTTAAAAAATGGTTGCAAACTGTTGGTGAGAAAAAATTATCTCCTGAGGAAGCTGAGGTAGAATACGCTCGTTCTGAGAAAGGATTGCGTTTTCAATTGATCGAAGGTAGAGCTATGGCGCAGTCTGATATCAAAATCACGTTTGAAGATTTGAAAACCTTCACTACAAAAAACATCCGTCAGCAAATGGCGCAATTCGGACAAACAAATCCTACTGACGCAGAAGTACAAGGAATTGTTGCTAGAGTTTTGTCGAATCAAGACGAAGTAAAAAGACTTTCGGACCAAGTGGTCGCAGAGAAATTATTGGAATTGTTCAAAGAAAAAGCAAATCCTACAACGAAAGAAGTTACTTACGATGAATTTATTGCTGCCTCTTACGGAGAATAAATTCGAGTCGTAAAGTCAAATGTCATAAAGTCAAAAGTTGAAAAAACGGAAAACAATTTCGTTAGTTGTTTCAAATTTTAAGATTTTATTACAAATGCAAAACAATAAAAAATAAGTATATTTGAGCGTCAGAAAATTAATTTTGACGCTCTTTTATTTTTTAGTGTTTTTAGGAGCTAATCCAGCTTTTCACTACAAGTTTTTTCTTCCGTTTCTGTTTTTTAAATCCCTGCAAGAGCTTCTTTCAGTCGCTTTGCAAGAATAAAAAAACTAAAAAACGGAATTCAAAAAGCTTTCCGTTACAATCTGGGCTAAAAAATAAGACATATTGACATCATTTAGAAATAGGTATGACCTTTGCACTAAATGGAATCACAAGATATAACGTAAAACTTAGAACAAAAAAATATGAACTACGGTAAAGAATTTAAAAAATTTGCTACAAAGCACCAAGGGGTAAATGCCATGTACTACGACAAAATCGTAGCGGCAATGAACCCAACCAATATGACTCCATATATTATTGAAGAACGCCAATTGAATATTTCGCAATTAGACGTTTTTTCTAGATTAATGATGGACCGTATTATTTTTCTAGGAACTGGAATCGATGACCAAATTGCAAATATCGTTCAAGCACAATTGTTGTTCCTAGAAAGTGCAGATGCGTCTAAGGATATTCAAATTTACTTGAATTCTCCAGGAGGAAGTGTTTATGCAGGATTAGGAATTTATGATACGATGCAATACATCAAGCCAGATGTTGCTACAATTTGTACAGGAATGGCGGCTTCTATGGGAGCGGTATTGTTGTGTGCAGGAGCAGCAGGAAAACGTTCGGCTTTGCCCCATTCAAGAGTAATGATTCACCAGCCATCTGGCGGAGCGCAAGGAGTTGCAACTGATATGGAAATTAACTTGCGCGAAATGTTGAAACTGAAAGACGAGTTGTACAATATTATTTCGCACCATTCTGGACAAACTTTCGACAAAGTGCACAAAGACTCTGAGCGTGATTACTGGATGAAAGCAGATGAAGCTAAAGAATACGGAATGATTGATGAGGTTTTAAGAAGAGGATAAAAATACAGTCGAAAGTCGAGGGTCGAAAGTCAAAAGCAATGCTAGTAACTTTCGACCTTATGACTTTATGACTTTAGACTAAAAAGAATGGCGAAAGAAAAATTAGAATGTTCGTTTTGTGGTAGAAAAAAGCCAGAAACTAATTTATTAATTGCAGGAATTGATGCTCACATTTGTGATAAATGCATCGAGCAGGCACACGGAATTGTCTTGGAAGAATTAAAAACATCCGGTAGTTCAAAACTAGTGGGTGATTTGATTTTGAAAAAACCAAAAGAAATCAGAGCGTTCTTAGACCAATATGTAATTGGACAAGACCAAACTAAAAAAGTAATGTCGGTTGCGGTGTACAATCACTACAAACGTTTGATGCAACAGCAGCTAGACGATGAGGTGGAGATCGAAAAAAGCAACATCATCATGGTGGGACAAACAGGAACAGGAAAAACATTGGTGGCTAAAACCATTGCCAAAATGTTGGATGTGCCGTTAGCTATTGTTGATGCGACAGTTTTAACAGAAGCAGGTTATGTAGGAGAAGATGTCGAGAGTATTTTGACACGTTTGTTACAAGCTGCCGATTATGATGTGGCCAAAGCAGAACGCGGCATCGTATTTATTGACGAAATAGATAAAATTGCACGTAAGAGCGACAATCCGTCTATAACTCGTGATGTATCTGGCGAAGGGGTGCAACAAGCATTATTGAAATTGTTAGAAGGAACCGTTGTAAATGTGCCACCAAAAGGAGGACGCAAGCACCCGGACCAAAAATTCGTTGAAGTAAACACGCAAAATATCTTGTTTATTGCTGGTGGCGCTTTTGATGGTATCGAAAGAATCATTTCAAAAAGATTGAACCGTCAGGCAGTAGGGTATTCTACTTCTAAGAATACAGATAATATCGATAAAGACAATTTGTTGCAATACATTATCCCAAAAGACATCAAAGATTTTGGATTAATCCCTGAGATTATTGGTCGTTTGCCAGTATTGACACACATGGATCCTTTAGACAGAGCTACATTACGTTCTATTTTAACAGTGCCTAAAAATGCGTTGATCAAGCAATATGAGAAATTGTTTTTGATGGATGAAGTAACTTTTACCATCACAGACGAAGCCCTTGATTTTATTGTTGATAAAGCCTTAGAATATAAACTTGGTGCGCGTGGATTACGTTCGTTATGCGAAGCTATTTTAACGGATGCGATGTATGAATTACCAAGTTCTGACGATAAAATATTAGAAATTGATGCAGATTACGCTAAAGAAACATTGAATAAAAATTTATTGAAGCGATTGGAGATTGCGTCATAAGTAATTTGGAGGTTCAATAAATATCAAAATAAAGCTCAAAAACATCCGTTTTTGAGCTTTATTCGTTAGAGGTACCACGAGTATTCAAGATTCGATTATTGAGTTTTTCTTAACCGTTTCGTATATTTCTTTTTTTTAGCTTAGTGAGTACAGTTTCATTTTAATAATGTCCAAACGCACTCAAAACCAATACTGTTACAAATTGTTCTTGAATCCTATATACTAATCGATGTTCTCTATTTATCCTTCTCGATAGTGTTTGAACTTCGTAATATTTCAATTGTTCTACCTGACCAGTTCCTGTATAAGGATGCTCCTGAAGCTCCAAAAACAACTTTGCTAATTTCTTTAATGCAGATTTGTTTCCACTTTCTTTAAGACGTTCAATATCTTTTAAAGCTTCTTCGGAAAATTTAATTTGGTATATCATAAACCAAGCAAAGACTTGAATTCTTGCGCACTTTTAATCTCTAACACTTTACCTTCTTCGGCCTGTTTTAGAGCGCGATCAATTTTTGCATAAAATTCAGCTTCTGTAATTAAACTTTCATCCTGCATAATTGGTACTAATTTATAACTCTTATTCTTTCCTCTCTGCACAATTACCTGTTCGTTATCGTCGATCAAATCAAAATATTTTTTCTGATGATCTCTAAATTCTCTGCTACTTATGACTATCATATCTGTTTTTTTATGTGTACCAATTTGGTACAAAAATACTAAAAATAGTAGTATAATTTTCTAAATTATTAAATAAGAAGCAGATATTGACGACTACATTTTTTTAATTGAAAATCACAATTCAATTTTATAAAGCTTGGACAATAAAACATTAGAAATTGATGCAGATTACGCTAAAGAAACATATAATAAAAATTTATTGAAGGATTGGAGATTGCGTCGTAGAAATTACATATTTCTCAAAAATACGAACCTGTTCATTGATTTGAACAGGTTTTTTTAGGGGTAAATTACACTATATGTTATTGTTTGTAAAAAGGAACCTTATTTTTTTTTATCAAGGTCAAAATACCGAATTTTGTCCTTTCTAAATCAAATAAGTACAGCATGCAACTAGAAGAAAACGAGGTTATTTTATTGAAAGTTTCTGGACAAGATAAACCTGGAGTAACAGCTGGATTATCATCTATTTTAGCAAATTACGACGCCATTATTTTAGATATTGGTCAAGCAGATATTCACGACACGCTTTCTCTAGGAATTTTGTTCGAAATCAAAGCGGGATCAACCTCAGGTCCCGTTTTGAAAGATTTATTGTTCAAAGCCTATGAATTGGGCGTAAAGGTTAAGTTTAGTCCCGTTTCTATTTCAGATTATGAGATTTGGGTCAAAGGACAACGCAAACAGCGCTATTCGATTAATGTGTTAGGGGAAACATTGACTGCTGTGCAATTAGCCGCTGTGACTCAGATTTTATCCAATCAAAATTTGAATATTGATTCCATTAAGCGCCTAACAGGTCGGGTTTCTATTATCGAAAAAGAAGAATTCCCGCGCTCTTGCATCCAATTGTCGGTTACGGGAACTATCATAAATAAATCTTTTATGACGGCGAGTTTTATGGAAATTTCAAGAACCTTAGATGTGGATATTTCGTTTCAGGAGGACAATATGTACCGAAGAAACAGACGCCTGGTGTGTTTTGATATGGATTCGACTCTTATTCAAACCGAGGTCATTGATGAACTAGCAGAGTTAGCAGGTGTCGGTGTGCAAGTTCGTGCCATTACGGAAGCAGCGATGAATGGCGAAATCGATTTTAGCGAAAGCTTTAAACAACGCATGGCTTTGCTTGAAGGCTTGAGTGAAGAGGTACTGCAAACGGTTGCTGAAAATTTACCTATTACCAAAGGCGCTCATCGCTTGATGAAAGCCTTGAAATACTATGGCTATAAAACAGCGATTCTCTCTGGAGGGTTTACTTTTTTTGGAAAATACCTGCAAAAAGAACTGGGAATCGATTATCTACATGCTAATGAACTTGAGATTATCAACGGAAAATTAACGGGGAACTACTTGGGCGAAATTGTTGATGGTAAAAAGAAAGCCGAATATTTACAAGCCATTGCAGACAAGGAAGGCATTCATATCAATCAAACCATTGCGGTGGGTGATGGCGCCAATGATTTACCGATGTTGAATTTGGCAGGTTTAGGAATTGCTTTTCATGCCAAACCAACCGTAAAAGAAAAAGCCGAAAGTTCTATCTCTAGTTTAGGTCTGGACGGTGTTTTATACTTGTTAGGCTACCACGACAGGCATATCGATATGATGGAGTAGGAGTAAAATACGGCAAAAATTATAAAAAAAGGCTGTTCAAAAAAGTGATTTTTTACAGCCTTTTTTATGCTTTAACGGTAAGTATTTTTTCAGGTTTTTCTTGTGTTTGTTTTTCGGGAACTTTACAAATTCCTCTAGCGCCACAACGCATTCTATGCGGTCCGCAAGAACTTATTATAAAAAGTGTAATCAAGATATAAAAGGTATTTTTCAACTTTTCCAATTTTATACAGTTTCCAATTGCATGCTTTTCAATTGCTCTAAATAATCTCTTTGGTTGGATAATCTTGGAATTTTATGTTGCCCACCCAACTTGTCGTGGTCTTTTAACCAATCGTAAAACAAATTTTTTCGCGCTACGTTGATTATTAGCGGGTTCAATGTCATATTGTTGTAGCGTTTGGCTTCGTAATCTGAATTTAAAGATTGTATAGATTCATCTAGTGCTTTCTGGAATTGTGATACATCTGCAGGAGGATTTTTAAATTCAATCATCCATTCATGGGCACCTTTTTCTTTGCCTTCCATAAATACCGGAGCCACGGTGTAATCGACCACTTCCATTTGGGTTAGTTTACACGCTTTGGCTATAGCCTGATCGGTATTTTCGACCATTAATTCTTCGCCAAAAACATTTATGTGATGTTTGGTTCTTCCCGTTACCCGAATGCGGTACGGATTTAATGACGTGAAACGAACGGTATCACCAATCAAATAGCGCCACAAACCAGAATTAGTTGTAATTACCAAAGCATAATTGGTAAACAATTCCACATCAGCTAATCGAATAACTTTTTGTTCCAAGGTACCAAAAGTATCCATTGGGATGAACTCATAGAAAATTCCGTAGTCCAACATCAATAATAAATCACTGGAATAATTTAAATCTTGTATGGCAAAAAAACCTTCAGAGGCATTGTATATTTCGTAGTATTTAAAATCTTTTTTAGGTAGTATTTTTTTATATTGTTCACGGTACGGCTCAAAATTCACACCACCATGAAAGTACACTTCAAGATTGGGCCAAAGGTCAAATAAATTCCCTTTTCCTGTTTCTTCTAGCATTTTATTCATTAGGACCAACATCCAGGAGGGTACACCGGCAAAACTGGTTACATTTTCATTTTTAGTTTCGTTGATAATGGCTGCAATTTTGGTTTCCCATTCGCTCATCAAAGAAATTTTATTGCTAGGCGTACTGCTAAACTCCGCCCAAATAGGCATGTTTTCAATCAAGATTGCGGATAAATCGCCAAAAAACGTATTGTTGTCTTCATAGATTTGGGAACTTCCCCCAAGACGCAAGCTTTTACCCAGAAATAGTTCTGATTCCTCGTTATTGTTCAAATACAAACACAATAAATCCTTGCTGCCTTTGTAGTGACAATCCTCTAATGCTTCATTGCTTACGGGGATAAATTTACTTTTGGCATTGGTCGTTCCGCTAGATTTGGCAAACCATTTTATGGGAGTGTCCCAAAAAACATTTTGCTCTCCGGTGCGGGTACGCTCTATTAATGGTTGTAATTCTTCGTAGGTTGAAATAGGGATCCTTTCTGCAAAAGTTGCATAGGAATGTATAGATGCATAATCATACTCTTTGCCTAAAGCAGTATTTTTAGACGACTGAATTAAATCCAAAAGCAATTCTTCCTGAACCTCATTTGGATATTTCAAGAAAAGTTCGATCTGATGAATTCTTTGTTTGAGAACCCATGAAGCAAACGAATTGATTATGGTTAGTGGCATTTTTAAATTATGAATTATGAATTACGAATGATAACTTTACCAAAAATAACAAAATTTGTTTAACAACTTGTGTAAAACCCGAAACTTTAAAGCGCATGACTTACGAAGGTGTACTCAAAAAAATGCAAACTGAATTTGGAAATCCAATTCAATATTATTTAGTTTTCGAAAATAGTTTTTTAAATGTAAATCAATTATTGAACAAGAGCCTAGAAATTAGTCTTGTAGGCTTTCAATGCTTGAATTGCTCCAAAAAGAAAAAAATATTCCGTCAAGGATTTTGTTACGATTGTTTTTATTCCAGTCCTGCAGTGGGTGACTGGATTATGAAACCAGAGTTGAGTACGGCACATCTTGGTATACAGGATCGGGATTTAGCATACGAAGGAAAAGTACAATTGCAACCGCATATTGTCTATTTAGCTTTGTCAAGCGAAGTCAAAGTGGGCGTGACCCGTAAAACACAAGTGCCAACGCGATGGATTGATCAAGGTGCGAACCAAGCCATTTCTATTGTGGAAGTTCCCAATCGCTACTTAGCAGGAATTACCGAGGTGGCGCTGAAAAACCATTATGCAGATAAAACCAACTGGCGTAAAATGCTAACAAACAATGTGGAGCACATTGACTTGGTAGCGGAGCGATTAAAAGTAGAAAACTTAATCCCAACAGAAGTTCAAGAATACTTTTATTCGCAAAAAAATGATTTGTACGAGATGCATTATCCTGTTCTGGAATATCCCACCAAAGTAAACAGTTTAAGTTTAGATAAAACACCTCATTTTCAGGGAAAACTTACCGGAATAAAAGGGCAATATTTACTTTTTGAAGATGGAAGCGTTTTCAATATTCGGGGTTCCGAAGGGTATGTAGTTACAATTAATGTGTAAGAAACACAGGTTTTTTAACCATTAAGGAATTAAGTTTCATTAAGATTTAGAGCTTAATGAAACTTAATTCCTTAATGGTAAAATCTCAAAATCAAATAGTTTCGTTGTTTAGATTCAAGTATAAAATTCAATAAAAAAGCAGGAATCTCACCTGGTGAAATTCCTCTTTTTTGCTTCATAAAGCGGTCTTAATTTACTTTTGTAGTATCTACTGCTTTCTTTTTCTTTTTAAATAAACCGTTAAGTAAATCCGTTGCTTTTGCTTTCACTTCTTCTTTCGTTGCTGGAACAACAGGAGTTACTGTCTTTGTAGTGTCACCAGGTTTCTTGTTTTTATTGATGTAATCCGTCAAGGCTGATGTTCCTTGCTTCACCAATCGGTCTTTTTGTTGGTTGACCAACTGAGTTGTCAATTTGGTAACTGCACTATTAATATCAGTTGTTATTTTTGGATTGGTAAAATTACCCAATAGCGTTGCAGTTATGGGAAAGCTTTCTAGTTTAGCAGCATCAGCAGCAGAAAGTTTTGCAATTAACGCATTGGCCTCCGAGCCTAGATATTTTGCTGGAACATCAAATTTTAAATTGTAATTCATGCTTTGGTCAAAACCATGCGTTCCACCAATTGTTGCTTTGATGTCTTTGTACTTGATATCAAATGGTTTTACATTTACTTTTCCATCCTTGAAGATGATCGCAGCTTTTACGTCATTCAAATTAATTTTGCTTACATCTATAAATTTCAGGTTAGAACCTAAAGCCGTCAATAACGTCGAATTACTAGAATTTACTGTCGTAGAAAGCAACTGACCTAGTAAATCTCCCGTAAGTGTTTTTAAGTCTGGAGTAAATTCAGTGGCATCCAAATTTCCATTGAGTTTAATGTTTGAATTCAACCTTCCGTTTATAATTCCTGCAATTGGTGCAATTTTTTTCAACATATCCAGTTGGGTAAACGATTGCGCAATATCGACTTGATTCAGTTTCAAATCCATATTAAAAACGGGTGTTTTACCTTTAGTCGAAACCGCTCCGTTTACCCCAATTGTTCCCCCAAAAATAGATGTTTTTACATTTTCTAAGGTTACTTTTTCGTCTTTCACGATTAGTTTTCCAGAGACGTCTTTCAGGGTTAAATTGTCGTACAAAACGGTAGTGGCATTTGCTATTAGCGTACAATTTAAGAAAGCAGGGATTTTCATTGCTTCTGGTTTTTTAGCAGCAGCTGTTGCGGATTTTTTGTCCTCTCCAGTTGTCATAAAATCATCAACGGCTAATTGCTTGGAGTTCATCCTGAAGTTTCCTTTCAATTCCTGATTTCTAAAAATAAATCCATAAAAATTTTCTAAAACTCCAGTCACGCTAATATCACTTTTTCCAGTAGTGGCATTTAATTGTTGTAAGTCGACTTGACTAGGATTAAACTGCACTACAGCAGTGCTAATGTTCATTGTTTTTCCATTTTCATCGGCATACTGGAAGCCTGATAAACTCATGGTTCCCGCATTATTGATGTTTTCGTACTGACTTTTCTCAACCGATTGCATGTCGAATTTAGTCGTAACATCGGCCTTTAAAATTCCAGACAAGGGCTTTTCTAACTTTATAGGATACGCTTTTGAGAGATTCGCTAAATTGATTGTGCCTTTTAAAGCGGCATCAACAATAGCGTTTTGTGTGATGTTTCTAATGTTGGCTTTGGCATTAAAAACATCTTGATCAATCTGAAAAGAAAGTTTTTCCAAATTGACATACGTATCATTAAGGATCCCTGTTTCATTGATGATTTTAGTGTCAATAACAATATTTTCAACGGTTTTAGGTAAGTTAGGATATTTAAAAGAAGCGTTATTGGATGCGATTTCAATATTAAATTTCGGAACCGTTGTATCTGAATATAGGCCTTTTGCAAAACCCATTACAGTAAAATCTCCGGTTGTTTTCACATTGTCTAAACTCGAGGCATACGCTGCAGGAATTATTCCTAAGAAATTTTTGAAAGAGGAAGTAGGCGTTTTAAATTTCAAATCATATTGCTGACCCGTTTCTACCATTTGAATAAAACCATCAAATTCTAACGGCAATTGATTGATTAATGCTTTGTTTTCTTTGAACGTGTATTTACTAGTGTTTAAATCAATTCCTAAAACCGCATCTAGCGTTAATGCTACATTTTTCATATAATTGACTTTGTCCATGTCGAGCGAAACTTTTGCAGTCGACTTGGTAACTAAATCTAATTTTTGCGCTGCAAAATCTCCAGTACCTGAGTGGTTTAAACTATCGATTACCATTTTTATTTTTGAACTTTCGTCAAAATAACGAAACTTGAAATTCTCGATTTCATACTCTTGAATTTTCAATGATAACGGACTGCTTTTGCTACCCGCTGTAGTTTTTTCATCCTTCAAAGCAATATCATAATTCCCAACACCATTTTTATTAAAGATGATGTTGATTAATCCATTTTTAGATGTGATTCCGTCAATTGCAATCGCTTCTTCTTTGCCTTTAAAAAGCTCTTTAATTGACATTTTTAAATTCAGTTCGCCCAATGAAATCAATGTGTCACCTTCAAAAGGAGCCTTGTTTATAATCACTAATTTTTCTAAAGTTACATTTGCATTTGGGAAATTTTTAAACAAACTTAAATCAGCCTCTGCAAAGGAAACCTTTGCATCTACCTTGGCATTTATAGCCTCGGCAATTTTTGCTTTTATTTGGTCCTGAAAAATATAGGGCGCAGCAAATAAAGTAATGATTAAAAGAAGAATAAAAACTCCAATAATTTTAAAAATTTTCTTTAGCATAATTTTTTTCTTTTGATGTATAAATGTAGTGAAAAAAGAGCGTCTTGGAGATAAAATAGCCGTTTATGGTTTGATACCCTCATACTCTTAACTCAAGAGAATACAGAACTATTGTATTTTGCAAAAAAAAATCCGTTCAAGCAAGTGCTTCAACGGATGTTTAATGGGTACTTATTTTTTAATGTATGTTTATTTCAAAAGGCATGATGGCTTGAACACCTTTTCGAGTTTGTAATTTTTTTATCTCTTGTAGAATACGGTAATTTTCTATCCCAATTTCTTCTTTTATGAAATCAGCTTTAGATTTTGCAAAAGGGAAATTAGCCAAAAGGTCATTAAAATTTTTCTCATATTCCGGATAATTTTGAGTGCTGTAATTTTTAATTTTTGCTAAAGAGGCCGCTTTTGCAATAGCATCATCTAATCCACCTATTTTGTCCACAAGTCCTATTTTTAATGCCTCAGAACCTGTCCAAACTCTACCTTGTGCAATCGCGTCTACTTGCGCAAAAGTCATTTTACGACCCTCAGCTACATGGGTTACAAATGTTTTGTAAATATGTTCTACTCCTTCTAAGGTAACAGCTTTGAAATTTTCATCTATGGAAACAAACGGACTATAGTTAGCGGCATTCTGGTGTGTTTCTACTTGCTCGGTGTTAATACCAATTTTAGTTGCTAGCGGTGTAAAATTTGGTAATATTCCAAAAACACCTATTGATCCTGTAATTGTGTTTGCCTCGGCAAAAATTGTATTGGCATTACAAGCGATGTAATAGCCACCAGATGCTGCGTAGTTACCCATAGAAACGACAATTGGTTTCGTTTTTTTAGTCAATTCTATCTCTCTCCAAATCAAATCAGATGTCAAAGCGCTTCCTCCTGGACTATCAATACGGAGGACAATGGCTTTAACATTTTTATTTTTTCGAGCCTCTTGCAACGAGCGACGCATGGAACCTTCACCAATAACAGTTACATCACCTTCGCCGCCCATGATTTCTCCTTGGGCATATATGATAGCAATTTCATCTGTACTGTCAAATGATTGGGAAGTAGTAGCAACTTTTTGAGCATAATCTACAACAGATACTTTGTTGTACTCTTCGTCATTTTTTACTTTAAGTGCTTTTCTGATAGCATTGTGATACACATCTTCATAAGCAACTATGTCAACTAATTTTTGAGCTTTTGCCATTTCAGGAGTTCGAGCAAGGAGTCCATTAGCAATTTCGTTCAATTTAGCAACAGATATATTTCTGCTTTTTGCAATATCAGCAGTGATGGAATTCCAAACAGAATTTAACAATGCTGTAGTCTGTTCTCTATTGGCATCGCTCATTTTATTTTCTAAAAAAGGCTCTACAGCACTTTTGTACTTTCCGTGGCGAATGACTTCCATTTTTAATCCTGATTTTTCTTGAAAATCTTTAAAGAACATAATTTCAGTAGACAATCCCTTAAAATCCATCTCTCCAACTGGATTGATGTAAATAGGACTAGCAACAGAATTTAAATAATATTCTTTTTGTGAATACGAATTGGCATACGCCATGACGAATTTTCCTGATTTTTTAAAACTTTCCAAAGCATCGCGTAAGGCTTTACTTTGTGCCATTCCCAGTGCGGATGTATTGTTTAAAATAGAAATTCCTTTGATGTCATCATCTGTTTTTGCATTTTCAATCGCATTTATAATATCAATTAAACCTACATTTTTGTTTTCTGAAAACATAGTTACAAATGGGTCAGTAAATTTCCCTGCGTAATCATTTTGAATGTCTTCTAAGTTTAATTCAATTACAGAATTGTTTTTTACCACTACACCCTCAGACTCACCACCAAAAATAGCTCCGATCAATAGTATTCCAAAAAAGGACAGCATGAAAAAAACAAAAATACCTACAATGGTTGCCAATACATTTCCTAAAAATCTCATAATTATATTTTTTTAATAAGTCGTAAAAACGAATAAAATGTTACAAATTAAAACATGGAAAAACCAAGTTTAATTATCTATTTCTGATGCAAATATATTGCTAATTCTAAAATTCTTTTAGTTAATTTGTACCCAATTATGAAATCACAACATCAGGTCATTTTATCTATAGGCAGTAATCTAGGCAATCGTTTAGGAAATATCGAGCGTTCCTTAGAATTGATTCACCAGGAGGTGGGTACTATAATAAAAGTTTCTAGATTGTACGAAACGCCTGCTTGGGGTTTTGAAAGTGATGCTTTTTACAATTGTGCGCTGGTTTTGCATACTTTCTCATCGGCACAAAAAGTGTTAAGTCAAGTTTTAAAAATCGAAAAGCGATTGGGTCGCTTGCGAAATAAAGTACAAGAATACCAATCGCGTACCATTGATATTGATTTGATAGCTTTCGATTCAGAAATTATTACTACCGAAAAACTGGAGATTCCGCATCCATTAATGCAAAACAGAAATTTTGTTTTGTTACCCATTCAAGATTTAAATGTAGATTGGAAACATCCCATTCTTCAAAAAAACATTGCAGAATTAATTTTGCTTTCTCCAGATCAAAGCGTTTGTACGATTGTTCAAGATTTGGAAAGTCCTTTGCAAAAGATAATGTTAGAGCAATTCAATTATGTTGCTTTCGAAGGGAATATCGGAGCCGGCAAGACCACTTTGGCGACAAAAATTTCTGAGGATTTTAATGCAAAAACGGTATTGGAACGTTTTGCGGACAATCCTTTTTTACCTAAATTTTATAAAGATCAAAACCGATACGCTTTCCCGCTTGAAATGTCATTTTTGGCGGACAGATACCAACAATTATCAGATGATTTAGCGCAATTTGATTTGTTTAAAGATTTTTTAGTGGCGGATTATCATATTTTTAAATCTTTGATTTTTGCCAAAATAACTTTGGCGGAAGACGAATATCGTTTGTATCGAAATCTTTTTGATATCATTTACAGAGAAATGCCAAAACCGGATTTGTATATTTATTTGTATCAAAATTCAGAGCGTTTGCTGCAAAACATTAAAAAACGAGGCAGAAGCTACGAGCAAAAAATCCCTGCTGAATATTTAGATAAAATCAATAGCGGTTATCTGGATTATATTAAATCTCAAACTGATTTGAATGTGTTAATTATAGATGTTTCGGACCGCGATTTTGTAAAAAACCAAGAAGATTATCTTTTTATTTTAGATGCAATTCAAAAAAAAATAGAGTAGTTTATTGAACGCTCCAGTTTTTATAACCTAGTATTTTTTAAGTAAAAAAATCAGATAATGGTAGTGAGAATTAGAGAATGACTGCATTTTTTCTCTTCCAATACGCTAAGAAGTCTAAAATCTAATTATTAAATTGTTTAAACAAATCCCAAACCACGATTCCTGCACTCACAGCTATGTTCAAAGAATGCTTAGTGCCTAATTGAGGAATTTCAATACAACCATCGCATAACGCAACTGCTTCTTGTGAAACACCATGAACTTCGTTTCCAAAAACCAAAGCATATTTTTTTCCTTTTTGAATTTCAAAATTTTGAAGAAAAATAGCACTTTCTACCTGCTCAATGGCAAGTGTCATGACATCATCAGCCTTTAATTTTTCAATAACAGTAATAACATTTTCATAATGTTCCCATACAACAGTTTCTGTCGCGCCAAGAGCTGTTTTGTGAATTTCTTTATTTGGAGGAGTGGCAGTAATACCACATAAGTATATTTTTTCAATTAGAAAAGCGTCGGCAGTTCTAAAAACAGAGCCAATATTATGCAAACTCCGGATGTCATCTAGCACTAAAATCAGCGGTGTTTTTTTAGCTTGTTTAAAGTCTTCGATGGATTTTCGTTCTAGTTCGCTGTTTTCTAGCTTTCTCATATGTTGTAATTATTCAAAAAAAAAGCTTCCGAAGTTAATGGAAGCTTTTTTGTATATTCAATTCAGATTTAGCTTTTTGAAGATTCAGGAGCTAAAACATTTCCTTTAATTGTAAGTGTTTTAGTAGGAACAACAGCGTTAGTTGTTAATGTAACTGTTTTGCTAAACGGTTGACCACCTCTTGAAGTGTCATATTTTACTCCAATAACTCCTTTTGCACCTGGAGCAATTGGTTCTTTTGGGTAAGTAGGAACCGTGCAACCACAAGATCCTTGCGCATTTGTAATAATTAAAGGTTTGTTTCCATTATTTGTGAAAACAAATTCGCGTTTGCCATCAGAGTTATGAGCTACAGTACCGTAGTCGATAGTTTCAGTTACGAAAACCATTCCTGCTCCATTCACTTTTGCCGCAACAGCTTTACCTGTAGTAGCTTTCGATTTCTTTGAAGTTTCTTGTGCAGTAGAAGTTGCTACTCCTAAAACAACTAGCATAGCTAGGGTAATTATTTTTTTCATATCTATTTAAATTTAAAAGTAAATACAAATCTAAATAAAAAATAGAAATTATGACTTAAAACTTTCTTAAAATAGTTTAATTCTTTGAACTCCGTATTTATTTGTTTTAAAATCGATAAATTCGCTGTTATTTTTATCATTTTTAAACACTAATACAATTGGCATCTAAAGATAAAGTAGTTAAAGAAACTCCGTTAATGAAACAGTACAATGAAATTAAAAGAAAGTATCCTGATGCTTGTCTTTTATTTCGGGTAGGAGATTTTTACGAAACATTTGGAGAAGACGCAGTTCGTGCTTCAAAAATATTAGGCATTGTCTTAACGAAGCGTGGAGCAGGCTCTGAAACCGAAACGGCGTTGGCTGGTTTTCCGCATCATTCCCTAAATACATACTTACCCAAATTAGTCAAAGCAGGACTTCGTGTAGCAATTTGTGATCAACTCGAAGATCCAAAAATGACTAAAACCATTGTAAAACGCGGCGTTACTGAACTGGTGACTCCGGGAGTTTCTATGAACGATGAGGTTTTACAATCAAAAACGAATAACTTTTTAGCTTCCATTTTCTTTGCCAATAAATCAATAGGGATTTCATTTTTAGATGTTTCTACAGGTGAATTTTTAACGGCGCAAGGCAATGCAGAATACATTGACAAACTGTTACAAAATTTTAATCCAAGTGAAGTTCTGATTCCTAAAAATAATAAGAATGATTTCCGGGAAATTTTTGGTGAAGATTACCATAGTTTTTACTTGGAAGATTGGATTTACAAAGAAGATTACGCATTTGAAACCTTAACGAAGCACTTTCAGACAATTTCTTTGAAAGGTTTTGGAATCGAAGAATTGAAAGAAGGAATTATTGCTTCGGGAGCTATTTTGTATTATTTGTCCGAAACACAACATAATAAAGTACAACATATAACAGCGATTCAGCGTATTGCCGAAGATGCTTATGTTTGGATGGATCGTTTTACGATTCGCAATCTGGAATTGTACCACAGTTATAATCCAAACGCGGTGACATTGTTGGATGTTATTGATAAAACGCTTTCGCCAATGGGTGGCCGTTTACTAAAAAGATGGTTGGCACTTCCATTGAAAGATAGTGCTAAAATAAAAAGTAGGCATGAAGTGGTTTCGTATTTAAAAAATAATCAGCCTGTTTTAAAAAACATCCAAAATCAAATCAAGCAAATTTCAGATTTAGAACGTCTGATTTCAAAAATTGCTGCCGGCAAAGTATCGCCGCGCGAAGTGGTTTACCTAAAAGAATCGTTGGATGCCATTATTCCAATAAAAACTTTGGCGTTAGAAAGTCCGCAAGAAGCCGTAAAAGTAATTGGGGACAGTTTACATAGTTGCGAATTGTTGCGCGAAAAAATCAAAACCGTTTTAAATCAAGATGCCCCTGTGGCTATCTCCAAAGGAAATGCCATTGCCAAAGGAATTAGTGCTGAGTTGGATGATTTACGCGCCATATCAACTTCTGGCAAAGAATTCTTAGAAGGAATTGAAAAACGAGAATCACAAGCGACAGGAATTTCTTCGTTGAAAATCTCCTTTAATAATGTTTTTGGATACTACATTGAAGTACGAAACATGCACAAGGATAAAGTTCCTACGGAATGGATTAGAAAACAAACTTTGGTCAACGCAGAACGCTATATTACAGAGGAATTAAAAGAATATGAGACCAAAATCTTAGGTGCCGAAGAAAAAATTCATAAAATAGAAGTAGAACTATTCGAGCAACTAGTAAGTTGGATTGCTACTTATATCAAGCCAGTTCAAATGAATGCTAATTTGGTAGCGCAACTGGATTGTTTGTGTTCATTTACGCAATTGGCTATTGAAAATAAATATGTTTGTCCTGAACTAGACGAAACATTCGAATTAGAAATTAAAAACGGTAGGCATCCAGTTATCGAAAAGCAATTACCGGTTGGGATGCCATATATTGCCAACGATGTTTTCTTGGATAGAGAAACACAGCAGTTGATTATGATTACGGGTCCCAATATGTCTGGAAAGTCAGCTATTTTGCGTCAAACCGCGCTGATTGTACTCTTGGCACAAATGGGAAGTTTTGTCCCTGCAGAAAGTGTGAGAATGGGAATTGTCGATAAGATATTCACGAGAGTTGGAGCAAGTGATAATATTTCGATGGGAGAATCTACTTTTATGGTCGAAATGAATGAAACAGCTTCCATTTTGAATAATATTTCAGATAGGAGTTTAGTACTTTTAGATGAGATTGGAAGAGGAACTAGTACCTATGACGGAATTTCTATAGCTTGGGCAATTGCAGAATTTTTACACGAGCATCCTTCACAACCCAAAACCTTGTTTGCAACGCATTACCATGAGTTGAATGAAATGAGCGAATCATTGCCTAGAATTCAGAATTATAATGTGGCTGTCAAAGAATTAAAAGATACCGTGCTTTTTATTCGAAAATTGGTAAAAGGAGGAAGCGCGCATAGTTTTGGAATACACGTAGCAAAAATGGCCGGAATGCCTCAGATTGTAATTTTGAAAGCGCAGAAGCTTTTGAAGAAATTAGAAAAAAATCATTCCAGCGATGCGCTGAACGGAATTAAAGCGGCACAAGACGATATGCAAATGAGTTTCTTTAATCTGGATGATCCTTTATTAGAGGAAATCAAAGAAGAGATTATAAGTTTGGATATAAATACGATTACCCCTATGGAAGCCCTAATGAAATTGAATGAGATTAAAAGAATGTTGACTAGAAAATAATTTATTTTGTTTTAAAGATTACGGTATCAGAACGTTATCTTTTATTGGTAATTTTTTTATAAAAAAGGCTTGTTTAATTCAATAAATGTCTTAAATTTGCATCCGCAATACAGAACAAGTATCGCGGTTCTTTCTAAGAATTGAAAATGCGAAAATAGCTCAGTTGGTAGAGCGCGACCTTGCCAAGGTCGAGGTCGCGGGTTCGAGCCCCGTTTTTCGCTCGACACCACATAATGCTCGGATGGTGAAATTGGTAGACACGCTGGACTTAAAATCCAGTGAACAGCAATGTTCGTGCGGGTTCAAGTCCCGCTCTGAGTACTAAAAAGCTTCAAACTATGTTTGGAGCTTTTTTTATTAAATAATTTAAATGTATTTCATTTATATAATTTATTCTAAAAAATTAGACAGATATTACGTAGGAACTACGGATGATGTCTCAAAAAGGTTGTGTGAACACAATTCTGGATTTTATAATGAATCATTTACTGTGAAGGGAATTCCCTGGGAGTTGAATTTAAGTTTTGAGTGTGAGTCCAGTCAGAAAGCATATGGATTAGAGAATTTTTTGAAAAGAATGAAATCTAGAGTTTTTTTAGAGAAAATAATAGTTGATTCGAATATCTTGTTAGATATTCAAAGTAAATTATGATGTTCTAGGGAGGGTTCAACTCCGAAGCTTCGGAGCCGCTCTGAGTACTAAAAAGCTTCAAACTATGTTTGGAGCTTTTTTTATTTAAAGAAATTTGTAATTGAGAACAATGAGATTTTACGGAAGTCAAGTCTAAGCTCCCTGTTTAGAATCTAAAATCTAAAATCCACAATTTAAAATCTAAAATTTAATGGGCGCTTTTGTTATCAGTAAAAGATATAACGACGAATATAAATTTGTTTTTACTTCCAGAAAGGGAAAAGTTGTTTTTACAAGTTTAAGTTATGAACTCAAGTTTGAGTGCGAGGAAGACATTGAAAAATTTAAAGCAACTATTGGTTTGGCTGACTTTTTGAAATTTAAATCCTCTAGTGGGAAATTCTATTTTAAATTGATGCTAGATGGCAATCATTTTGCAACAAGTAGAAAATATACTACTTCGTTGCGTTTGCAGAAGGGAATCGACGAAATCGTGCGGTATGGAGTAAATTCAGAGGTGTTGGATTTCTCTGGTAACGATTTTATTTTTTCTGATTAAAAGGTTTTTTTAGTACCATTATACATAAAAAAGTGAGTTGTAAAAATTAAATTTTTACAACTCACTTTTTTATTAATCTTTTTCTACTGAGTTAATCGAAAATTATACCCAATAAAAAAGCCATCTCGCAGAGCGGATGGCTTTAAAATTTTTAGAACTGGGTTCTAATTATTTTTTTGCAGCTTCAGTAGCAGTAGCAGCAGCTTCAGTAGCAACAGCAGCAGCAGAATCAACAACAACAGCAGCAGAATCAACTACAGCAGCAGCAGAATCAACTACAGCAGCAGCAGAATCAACAGTAGCAGCAGCGTCCTCAGCAGGAGCGTCAGCTTTTTTACATGATACAACAGTCAAAACAGCAACAGCAGCTAAACTTAAAAATACTTTTTTCATCTTAATTTAATATAAAAGGTTAATTATTAATTCGTGGCAAAGATATAAATTTTTTAATATGTAAAATATTTTTTTATTTTTTTTTTAAAAAATAATATTTTTTGTCAACGCCGAAAACATATTCAAGGATTGTGCCAACAAAGTCAAATAACTAATAAATGATTAATATTGTTGTTGAGGTCTTGATTTTACTTTAAGGTTTTCTTTTTCAGTTGTTTGCTTTTCTTTGGGTGAACTAGTTTTAGTTCACTTATTAAATTTTTTGCACCAGCGTATTTATCCATAATAAAAAGTACGTAGCGTATGTCTACCATGATATTTCTGCAAATACTTGGATCGTAATAGATGTCACTCATTGTTCCTTCCCACACCCTGTCAAAATTTAGGCCTATTAAGTTTCCATTAGCGTCAATCGCAGGACTTCCTGAGTTCCCTCCAGTGGTATGATTGGTACCTATAAAACATACAGGCATTTTTCCATTTTCAGCATACTCACCGTACTCTTTCTTTTGATACAAGTCAACTAGTTTTTTGGGCACATCAAACTCGTAGTCGCCAGGAATGTACTTTTCCATTACGCCGTCTAAGTAGGTAATTGCAGTGTAAAGTGTGGCATCTTTGGGTTCGTATCCTTTTACTTTTCCGTACGTAACGCGCAAGGTGCTGTTTGCATCTGGGAAAATTCTACTATCAGTATTAAGTTCTAATTGCGCCTTCATGTACGTGCGTTGCAATGCCGTTATCGTTTGGTTGATTTCGTCATATTTAGGAGCTATTAGTGTGTTGTAGCTATCTGCAAGTTCTTTTACTAATAGATATCCAGGATCTTTATTTAAATTCGCTAAAATGGTTGCTGCGTCCCCAGTTAATACTTCTTTCAAACTGTTGTAGCTTGTTAATCTTGAATTGGTGTATATTGTTGTAGCTAGATTTTTAGCGTCAATATTTTCTAAACTTTTCGGCAAAAATTGTTTTGGCGATTTTGTAGCGTACAATGCAATTAATTGTTCAAAAACTTTCTCGTCAACGGCAGCATTGAAGTTTTTATAGAAATCAGCTAAGCCGCTAACTAAATTGTTTTTTCGATCTGTAAAGGCTTGCTCTCCTTTGGATTTGTACACTTGTTCTAATTGATACAATCGGTAAGCAGTACTTAATAATTCGGTATTGCGTTGTACGGTTTCTGAAAAATAATCTCTTGCTAAGGCATATGGAGCAATTGCTGCGTAGTTCTTTTCAAAATCAGCTAAGAGTGTGCCGTATTCTTTTTCTTTACCAGCTTTGGTAATTTTTTGCTGAAACGCTTTTTCGGCCTCTCTTTTTACGGCTACGGCATTCGATTTTTGAAGTCCTTGAGTTTCTCCAATCCATTTTTTCCAATAATTAGCAATACTAGCATATTTAGAGGCATATTGAATTTTAATGGCATTGTCTTTGCGCATGAATCCATCGGCTACTTTTAAGGCTTTATCGCGGATTTCAATTTTTGCAGGATTGAGTTCGTTTACAATTTGTTCGATGGCTACTGAGGGTAGGTATTCGTTGGTTTTTCCTGGATAACCAAAAACAAGCGTGAAATCATCTTCGGCTACTCCGTCAAGCGAAATAGGTAAAAAATGTTTCGGAGTATAAGGCACATTGTCTTTTGAATATTTTGCTGGACAGTTGTTTTTGTCAGCATAAATACGGAATAACGAAAAATCTCCTGTATGGCGTGGCCAAACCCAATTGTCTGTATCAGATCCAAATTTACCTATTGATGTAGGTGGAGCACCTACTAAACGCACATCAGAAAAAGTTTCTGTTACAAAAAGAAGGTATTGATTGCCTTCATAAAAGGTACGAATTTTGTTTTCTTGCCAAGATTCTTTCGGAAAAGAGGCGCTCAATCGGGTGATGTTTTCTTGAATTTTTTTCTGTTTGTCAGCCTCGTTTGGTATTGACGCTGTACCTTCAAGTATTTGCGTAGTTACGTCTTCAATTTTTACCATAAAAGTCACAGTCAAACCCTCGTTTGGCAATTCGTCTTCCATTTTATAGGCCCAAAAACCATCGGCCAAATAATCTTTGTCAACTGAAGAGTGCGATTGAATTTGAGAATAACCACAGTGGTGATTGGTAAGCAATAAACCTTTTGGCGAAATCACTTCAGAAGTACAGCCACCATTAAAGTGCGGCACTGCGTCTTTCATACTCGATTGATTAACGTCATAGATGTCTTTAATTGACATTTTCATGCCCAGATTCTTCATTTCGGTTTCATTCATTCCTTTCAATAAAGAGGGAATCCACATACCGCCTTGCTGCGCTTGCGCTTGAATGACAAATAGTAATAAGAACAATTTTAAAAATTTCATTGGTATATAATTTAGTTTGAGAAAAGTGTGATACAACTGGATGATTGATTTTAAATATAGTGGAACAGAAAATGTTTTAGTGTCGTTTGCCTTTCCAAGTGCCTCCGTATTTATACTGAGGCAATGATTTTGATTTTTCACAACAAGATTTGCATACAAAAATCCAATTTTTTCCTGCTTTAATTTGAACCCGAAACATTGTACTGGCTGCAATTGAGCAAATTTCACATATTTTGGTTTTCATTTTGCTAGTTGATGTGAGTCGTTTCATTTTTAAAACCAATACTTACTTTGAATAGGTTTCTACTAAACGAATCGGCTTAGTAAAAGTTTTAAAAAGTCCGTGTTTGATTATTTTATTAGCAATTTTAATTGGTTTTAAGACGCATTAATTTTCGATTATGCATTTCAAAACCGCTGGCAAGATACAATTTTTGTGCTTTTGTATTGTGTGGTTCTACCTCAAGATAGACTAGTTTTAACGATATTTTTTGGCTTTCGGCTTTTACAAAATCTACGGCTTTGCTGCCAATTCCTTTGCCTCGAGCTGTTTCAGTGACGAATAATTCATCTAAAAAAGCAATTTTACCTTGGTATTCAAAACTAAACACGAAGGTTAGAACGATGTAGCCGACAATGGTATCTTTAAAATAGATAAGCCATGCCAAACCCAATGCAGGATTCTCAATAAATTGATCTAGTAATTCTTTTGTCTTTTCAGCATCAACAGGATAACCATCAATGGCGTAAAAATCGACCATCAAAGCACTGATTGTATTTACATCTTGTTTATCTATTGGGTTAAAGTGAATCATATTGTTCTTTTTAGTGACGTAAAGGTAGTTGATATAGAATTTGATAGTACGATAACCGTTCGTCATTTCGATACAACCGTTCGTCATTTTTCGCCAAAATCAAAGTGGAAGCTGTTCTATATTTGTCTCAACAAAACAAATAATAACAATTTTGAACAAACAAAAATGAGAACAGAAATTCTAAAGAAAGGTAAAGTTGTAGTAAGTGCAGTATTAGGGCTTTTAGTAGGCTTTGCCCTGTATTATCTAATTAAAATGTTAATCTCCTAAATTGAAATTGGCATAAACAATTAGATCATTAATCAATCAAATCAATCAAATCAAGTCAATCAAATCAATTTAAATCATGAAAAAAAATATCATAGTACTTGCGCTAGCAATAATGGGATTGTCAAATGCCAATGCACAAACGGCTCCAGCAGAAATTAAGAAACCTGGTGATGTATCTCTCCCATCGTCAAAAGAAGATCTTGAGAAATTAGCCGCTTTTGAAAAAGGAACTTATAAATATAGTGTAGAGGATTTCTTTAAAAAATCTAAAGCATCAAATTTTCAACTCTCGCCTGATGGTAAGTTTCTTTCTTACAAAGAAAAAGATGCATCTGGAAAAAAGCATGTGTATGTTAAAAATACAAATACAGGAGAAATTCTTTTAGCTATAAAAGAAAAAGAAGAATTAATAAGAGAGTATTTCTGGATTAACAACGAGCGCTTGGTATATACAATGGACAAAGGAGGTAACGAGAACTACCAAATTTTCGCCACTGATTTAGATGGCTCTAATACCATTAATTTGACACCTTATGATGGTATAAAAGCAGCCATTTTAAAAACGGTTGAGAAGCAAAAAGATTATTTAATAATCACGATGAATAAAGATAATCCGCAAGTTAGTGAACCATTTAAAGTCAATGTAAAAACGGGACAGCTGGAAAAACTCTATACAAACGATGATGTAAGTATTGCAATTGTAGGATATGATTTTGATGAAAACGGGAACTTAAAAGGATTTCGTAGAATTGTAAATGGTGTCGAAAATCATTATTTCTATAAAAGCAGCGGCTCTAAAACATTTGATTTTTTTAATAAAACCGATTGGGACGGAACTTTTAATGTCTTGTCTTTTAACTACGCGACGCAAAATCCAGATGATGCGTACCTATTAACCAACTTGGATTCGGATAAGATTAGAGTTGTTTTATATGACTTCAAAGAAAAGAAAATTTTGAAAGAAATATATTCTAATGACACCTATGATGCTACTATCTTGAGTTTGTCAAAAAAACGAAACTACGAAATTGACTATGTGGGTTTCAATGGAGAAAAAGTAGAAGTAATGCCTGTAAGCTCGACTTTTAAAAAGTATTATAAAAAATTCAGAAAAGAATTTGGGGACCAACAGATTTATGTGATGGGCAATACGGAGGCCGAGGACAAGTATTTGATATTGGTAACTAGTGATAAAATACAAGGAAAATATTACCAGTATGATGTTGCCGAAGATAAAATAAAATTCCTTTTCGATTTAGTACCCCAATTAAAAGAAGAGGATATGGCGAGTATGCAGCCTATTACTTTTAAAAGTAGAGATGGATTAACGATTCATGGATATATTACCTTACCAAAAGAGGTCTCAAGTGGCAAAAAAGTTCCATTGATAGTCGTTCCTCATGGTGGACCTCAAGGAGTTAGAGATTCATGGAATTATATAGCCGAAGACCAATTGTTTGCTAGTAGAGGGTACGCTACGTTGCACGTTAATTTTAGGATTTCGGGAGGATTTGGTAAAGAATTTATGAGAGCAGGTTTTAAACAAATTGGCCGTAAAGTGATGGACGATATAGAAGATGGAGTACAATATGTAATCAAACAAGGCTGGGTAGATAAGGATAGGATGGCTATTTACGGAGCCAGTCATGGAGGATATACAACGCTTATGGGACTTGTAAAAACTCCTGATTTGTATACTTGCGGGGTAGATTATGTAGGGGTGTCTAACATTGAAACTATTATTGCCTCTTTTCCTGCACACTGGAAGCCGTATTTGAAATCGTTTAAAGAATCATGGTACGATTTGGATATTCCGACTGAAGCCGAAATTGCTCGTTCCGTTTCACCAATTTACCATGTTGATAAAATTAAAAAACCATTGTTTGTAGTTCAAGGGGCAAATGATGTAAGAGTAACCATCAAAGAAGCAGATCAAATTGTAGCGGCACTTAGAGCAAAAAAATTCTATGTTCCTTATATGGTGAAATACGATGAAGGTCATGGTTTTGGTAGAGAAGCAAATAGAATAGAATTGTATAAATCAATGATGGGCTTTTTTGCACAGTACCTAAAAAAATAAAAATTAATTTTAAAAACTTTACTTTTGGCGGAGTAGTTGTACTTCGCCAAAGTTTTAAAAGAAATATTTTAATTTAAAACCCAAAACGATGGTAAAACTGATTTTGATTACAGTTATAAAGATTGCTGAGTACGGCGCAGCATTAATTTCATAATAAAACAATGAAAACGAATTCGATAGAAAAAATATCAAGAAGAAAAAACACGTTTTGGATCATTCAAATTTTCATTTGGACCATTCTACTGAGTTTTATATTTATACCTCCAATGTTAGACCCTAAAAGAAATGTTTTAGGATATGAAAAATGGCAATTGGTTTTGGACTATGTTTCTTTTACAGTTGCTATCCTTTTTGTAACGTATTCAGTACGGTTCTTTTTTAATAAATATATTGATTTTGAAAGTTTTACGAAAAGAGATCTTTTTAAAATAATTGTAGTGTTTGTGATCTCAATCGCTATCTATTATTCATTCATAATGGGGTATAACTATTTGATGCTTACGTATGTGTATAAAAGGCCAGAAGTTTTAAATCATCCCAGCCAAAGTTTATTGGCAAATATTGTATTCATCATTTTGTTTTCTATTTTGTTTTTTTTGTGGATAATTTCATATTCTGTTGTTAAGGCTATCCTGCTCTTAAAAAACAACAAAATGAATCGATTAGAGTTAGAGTCTACGCTCAAAGAGTCACAAATCAATGCTTTAAAAGGACAAATTAATCCGCATTTTATGTTTAACAGTTTAAACAATATTCGCGGTTTGATTCTGGAAAATCCTATGAAATCAAGGGAAATGATTACGAGATTGTCTGACATGTTACGGTATTCTTTAACAAAAAGTGAAATCAATACCATTGCACTTGAGGAAGAAATTGAAATGGTCGAAAACTTTATCGCCATCTCAAAAATTCAACTGGAGGATCGATTGCAATTTATTTCAGAAATAGAAGAAGAGACTTTAAAATTGCCTATCCCGCCTATGATCATTCAAATGTTGATTGAAAATGCCATTAAGCATGGAATTTCACAACTAAAACACGGCGGTATTTTACTGTTGAAAATTAAAAAAGAAAATACAGATTTACATATTCAAGTCAATAATACAGGGCAACTTTCGCAACAAAAAGGTACAACCCAGTTAGGTCTCAAAAATATTCAGAGAAGATTACAATTGATTTATGGCGAAAGCGCCACTTTTTCACTAAGTGAAGTTGAAAATGAAGTCATTGCCACAATAACACTACCTATTTCTTAGTAACCGATGAAAAAAATAAAAGCTGTCATAGTCGAAGATTCTCGTTTGGCTCGCAATGAGCTAAAGGAATTAATAAAAAATCACCCTGAAATTGAAATCATTGGTGAAGCCGAAAATGTAGATTTGGGTTTTGAACTCATCAACAACACTCAGCCTGACTTGCTTTTTCTGGACATCAACATGCCTGAAAAAGATGGTTTTGCCTTGCTTGAAATGCTCGATAATGTACCTATTACGGTTTTTACAACTGCCTTTGATGAGTATGCCATCAAGTCATTTGAATACAATGCGCTCGATTATTTATTAAAACCAATCAATCCAAAAAGGTTTGCGCAAGCCGTAGAAAAAGTAAATACAAACTTGATCGAAAGAGCCGAAAAAAATGAGAAGAAACTAGCTTTAGACAATCAGATTTTCATTAGAGATGGTGAAAAATGCTGGTTGGTCAAAATCTCCGATATTTATTTGTTTGAAGTCGATGGTAATTACACCAAAGTATTTTTTCAAAATGAAAAAACCACGATCAACAAATCATTAAATCAGATTGAGGAAAAACTTCCTGAGAAGTATTTTTTTAGAGCCAATAGAAACCAAATTGTAAATGTGCAATACATTGGCAAAATTGAAACCTGGTTTAGCGGAAATCTTTTAGCAGAACTTCCAAAAGATATTAAAGTGGAAATTTCTAGACGACAAGCCAGTAATTTCAAAGACAAGCTCAGTTTGTAGCTGCAACAACCTCTTCATTCAAAAAGTCAATGTTTATTAATTTGAATTTTAGTTTATAGTTCTTTTGGAAGTATTGTCAAAATTAGCTTGTTTTCTAAATCATAAAGATAATTAAGAACCAGTAAGCACAATGAATCTTAATTTTCTTAATGATCTTAATGGTTTATTTATTTGTGAACGGTCTATTGGTTGACTATACTAATTTAATTGTTGCAACTTATTTGATAAAACCCACAACAATTGGTTAAATTCGACTCACAATCATTTGTGTTGCGCCTTTATTCATTTGTACAAAAGTGCTGCACATATGTCCTTTTTCGTGACGGATGTCTTCATTTCGAATTAAATTTTCAAAAGCTTCGTTGAGTTCTTGTTGATTGTTTACGGCCGTACACGCCTGCATGTTAACCAATGCGATTGCTTCTGCAAAATGCGAATAGTTGGAACCAATAACGATTGGAACACCAAAAGTAGCTGGTTCTAATACATTGTGCACTCCGGGATTCCCAAAGCCTCCACCTACATAAGCAATATCGGCATAACTATAGATTTTGGTCAAAATCCCAATGGTGTCAATGATAAAGACATCAAAATCGGCTAGGTTTTTATTTTCTTTTTCAGAGAATAAAACAGTTTTTTGGCTAATGCTGTTTTTGAGTTTTTGAATTTGATCGTCTTTAATATTGTGCGGAGCAATTATAAATTTCACATTCAAAGCAGTCGAATTAATGAAGTTTACAATGAAATCTTCATCTTTTGGCCACGAACTTCCAACAACAATTGTCACTGTGCTGTCCTTAAATTGAGCAATAAAATCAAGTGTATTGTCTTTTTCTAAAATGGTAGCCACACGATCAAAACGAGTGTCACCAGATACTACAACATTTGTTTTGCCCAAGGTATACAGTAAATTTTTTGAACTTTCATTTTGTACAAAAAAGTAAGTAAAAGCATCGAGTGCTTTTCTGTAAAAGCCGCCGTACCATTTAAAAAAAGCTTGGTTTTCTCTTAAAATCCCTGAAATTAAATAGGTTTTCGTATCTCTTTTCTGTAGTTCGTTTAAATAATTTGGCCAATATTCGTACTTGATGAAAAATGCCATATCGGGATGAATGAGGTCAAGAAATTGTTGTGCATTTTTCTTTGTGTCCATTGGTAAATAAACCGTTACATCAGCTACAGCATTGTTTTTTCGGACTTCGTAACCTGAAGGAGAAAAAAAAGTCAAGACAATTTTATGGCTTGGGAATTGTTTTTTTATCTTTTCGATTACAGGCAATCCTTGTTCGTATTCGCCTAGCGATGCTGCATGAAACCAAATTGTTTTGTCGGTTGGTTTTATTCGCTGTTCAACTTGCGTAAAAACACCTTTTCTGCCGTCTACAAAAAGTTTCATTTTGGGACTGAAAAGCGCTACTATCTTTACAAGAAAACTTGCAAATAGAACTACTAAATTATAGATAAAAAGCATGACTAAAAATTTTGGGCTAAAATACGTTTTCTTTAAATGAATTTCTAACGCATCATTTTTTTTAATTTTCAAGATAGCGCAGTTTATTTTATTTTATTCCCAGTTTTTTAAGAAACGTTGTATTGGTATCAAGACATAAATAACTATTTTTGTTCTTCGTTTTAAGAAAGGAACAAGAATGCAGTAGCAGGCTTCTCTTTCGAACATTAAACTGAAAATCGAAATGAAAAAAATCCAAATGGTTGACTTGAAAAGTCAATATGAAAAAATAAAAGATGTTGTAGATGCCTCTATTCAAGAAGTGTTAGACACCAATACGTATATCAACGGACCTAAAGTGCACGAATTTCAAAAATCACTAGAGGAATATTTAGATGTAAAGCACGTAATTCCTTGTGCCAATGGTACTGATGCCTTGCAAATTGCAATGATGGGATTGGATTTAAAACCTGGCGATGAGGTCATCACTGCCGATTTTACTTTTGCAGCTACTGTTGAGGTAATTGCCTTGTTGCAGTTAACTCCCGTATTAGTAGATGTAAATATGTACAATATGAACATCTCTATTGATGGGATTCGTAAAGCCATAACTCCAAAAACAAAAGCCATTGTACCGGTTCACTTGTTTGGACGTGCGGCCAATATGGAAGCAATTATGGCTATAGCCAAAGAACATAATTTGTACGTGATTGAAGATAACGCACAAGCTATTGGCGCTAATTGCAAATTCTCTGACGGTACAAAAAAGAAAGCAGGAACTATTGGTCACGTAGGTGCAACTTCTTTTTTTCCTTCTAAAAACTTAGGTTGTTACGGAGATGGTGGTGCTATTTTTACTAATGATGATGCTTTAGCTCACAAACTACGCGGAATAGTAAACCACGGTATGTATGAGCGTTACCACCACGATGTAGTGGGTGTAAACTCAAGATTGGACAGCATACAAGCTGCAGTTTTGAATGCCAAATTACCTTTGTTAGATCAATACGGAAAAGCCAGACAAGATGCAGCACGTAAATATTCTGCGGCTTTTGAAGGGCACAAAAATATAATTGCACCGAGCATTTGTGATATTTGCGACTGTCACGTATTTCATCAGTATACTTTAAGAATCCTTGATGCTGATCGAAATGGATTGATGCAACATTTATTAGACAAAGGCATTCCTTGTGCAATTTATTATCCTATTCCGTTGCATTCGCAAAAAGCATATGCTGATGATAGGTATAAAGAAGAAGATTTTCCGGTAACCAATCAGTTAGTGAAAGAAGTATTTTCGTTACCAATGCATACAGAATTGGACGATGATCAAATAGAATTCATTACATCGAGTGTTTTAGAATTTTTAAAATAAAGTAAAAAAGACGCTTTGATAAGCGTCTTTTTTATGAAACAGAACTAGCTTAATAAGATTTTTTATAAAAATAAATAACGCATGAAAATACTAGTAACAGGAGGTTTAGGATTTATAGGATCACATACCGTTGTTGAATTGCAAAACAAAGGATTCGAAGTAGTGGTTGTAGATAATTTATCTAACACTTCTTTGGATGTTCTAGATGGAATTCAAAACATTACTGGAGTGAGGCCTGTTTTTGAAAAAATTGATTTAAGAGAAAAAGATAAAGTTCAAGATTTTTTTAAAAGACATCATGACATATCAGGTGTGATTCATTTTGCAGCTTCAAAAGCGGTGGGCGAAAGTGTTGAAAATCCGTTGTTGTATTATGAAAATAATATCAATGCTTTGGTTTACATTTTGAAGGAATTACAACAAAAAACAGAAGCCAATTTTATTTTTAGTTCCTCTTGTACGGTTTATGGTCAAGCCGAAACGATGCCAATTACTGAGAATGCATCCATTCAAACAGCCATGTCTCCTTATGGAAATACCAAACAAATAGGGGAAGAGATTATCACAGACACGGCCAAAGTCACTAATATCAACGCTATTTTGTTGCGTTATTTCAATCCAATTGGGTCACATCCATCAGCTGAAATTGGGGAATTGCCATTGGGAGTTCCGCAAAACTTAGTACCGTTTATTACGCAAACCGGTTTTGGATTACGTAAAGAATTAGCTGTTTATGGAGACGATTACCCAACTCCTGATGGAACCGCAATTCGTGATTATATTCACGTAGTAGATTTGGCGAAAGCCCATGTAATCGCATTGCAACGCTTATTGGATAAAAAAAATACAACTAAAGTAGAAACTTTTAATTTAGGAACCGGAACGGGAAGCTCTGTTTTAGAAGTGATAGCCTCCTTTGAAAAAGTGAGTGGAAAATCGTTGCCGTATAAAATAGTAGGACGAAGAGAAGGCGATATAACCTCGGCATACGCCAATACCGATAAAGCTAACGATGTTTTGGGATGGAAAGCACAATCCACGCTAGAAGAAGCGATGGCCAGTGCTTGGAAATGGGAACAGAAAATAAGAAGTTAGTATTCAGTGATCAGTCCCGACGATTCGGGATTAGTGTTCAGTTTAATAATAGAATCCCAAATTATCACAAGGATAATTTGGGATTTTATCGTTTAAGTAATTTGTTGTAAATTCGTTAGATAAATGAATCAATCATGGATGCTGAAAAAAGAAATTCTAAAATAACTAAAGTTGAAGAGCCTGCAGTATCTTATAATGTTTCCAAAACGAAACAAAAAGGTATTGATCAATCTACTTTTGATTTTGATGCAGAAATGGAAAGAGGGTATACTCCGGAAGAATTTAAAGTTGAGATGGTTAAAAGAATAAAAGCGTATCCTTGGAAAAAGTAATTTTTAAGGATGAGATTTCTAACTATTTAGATCAATTACTATATGTTATTTTTGAAAAAGATTACATTAGTTATAAAATAAATTTAGTAAAGTTGAATAACGATTTTAAAAGAATTCAATTATATTTATTTTGATATACTATAATAAATCATTAAAAAGTATTTTTATGATATTAGAATTCGATTAATAAAAAAGTTTATCATTAAAAAAAAATTATTTTGACAGACATATATTACGATTGCAGTAAAAATGAAGTTAGCGAAATTGTTTGGTTTTTAAAAAATAATTTATCAAAAAAGCCAACACAATTAAATTATCAACTAACACATTATTACTTTAATGCGCAATTTAATATTTCTATTGATATAGAAAAAAAACTTCAAACTATTGCGGATTTGATGAGGATTCATCTTCTTATTACTGAACCTATTAAAGTGATATTACTAAGCAATATTGATGCTGGAAAATTTCAAACAATAGATGGACTAAACTGTATTTTTATAAATGCTAGTACTGTCAATCAGACGTTTAAACAGAAGGTAGCTATTTTAGCTCACGAAATGTCTCACTATCAATTAATTATAAAACATGGTATAGAGAAGAAGAGCGAAAAAGAAAATGAATTATTAACAGAAATTAATGCGATTTATTGTGGTTTTGGCTTTTTGTTATTAGAAGGATACAAATTTAATGAAGTTAAAAAAGGGAATGAAATTTTTAAATCAAAGGTTGGATATATAGACACTAAAGTTGTTAAAGAAGCAATTGTACAAACAGCGTATATTAGAAAACAAAAGCCTCAATGGATTATTGACAACGTACAATTTAATTATAAACTTTATTTTTATTTTAGGTTGTTTAAATTATTTATAGTTTACAAAAAGGCAGTAAAAAAAAGCATCGATAGAAATAAAATATAAAGAGAAGTTAAAACTTTCCGTTGTATGTTTTTAGAAAAACTTGTTTTGTTTTTTTATAAAAATAATCAAGATTATTTGATTTCGGAATTTATAAATAATTATTTTGAAGAAATTAAAGAGTTATTTAAAACAAAAAATCCTCATAAAATTAATTATGAGGACTCTATCTTAAAACTGTTACTAAATTCTAATTATGCATTTGCTGTAACCGCCTCTTTATCAATTTTTCCAATTAAACCAGCTAACACTTTTCCCGGGCCAACTTCTGTAAATAAAGTAGCACCGTCTTGTATCATTTGTTGCACCGATTGTGTCCATTTTACAGGAGCGGTCAACTGAATGATTAAATTTTTCTTGATCTCGTTCGGGTCAGAAACGGCACTTGCTGTTACATTTTGGTATACTGGACAAATAGGAGTTGCGAAAGTAGTGGCTTCAATAGCTGCAGCTAGTTCTTCTCTGGCTGGTTCCATCATCGGAGAGTGGAAAGCGCCACCTACTGGTAAGATTAAGGCTCTTTTGGCACCAGCTTCTTTCATTTTTTCGCAGGCTAATTCAACAGCATTGTATTCGCCAGAAATCACTAGTTGTCCGGGACAGTTATAGTTTGCAGCCACTACAATTCCGTCAATTGAAGCGCAAACTTCTTCAACGATGTTGTCAGCCAATCCTAAAACGGCTGCCATAGTCGAAGGTTTTATTTCGCATGCTTTTTGCATTGCCAACGCTCTTTGGGAAACTAATTTCAATCCGTCCTCAAAAGATAAAGCACCGTTTGCTACCAATGCGGAGAATTCTCCTAAAGAATGTCCCGCTACCATTTCTGGTTTAAAATCGGCACCAAGGGTCTTTGCTAAAATCACTGAGTGCAAGAAAACAGCTGGTTGTGTTACTTTGGTTTCTTTTAATTCTTCGGCAGTTCCTTCAAACATTATGTCTGTGATGCGGAAACCTAAAATTTCATTGGCTTTTTCAAATAATTCTTTCGCAAGTGGATTACTCTTGTATAAGTCTTTACCCATACCTGTAAATTGTGCGCCTTGACCTGGAAATACGTATGCTTTCATATGTTTATTTTAAAAATTGAAAATTACTAGGGATTGAAAATTTATTTCAATCAGCTTGCAAAAATACTATTTTTTTACAAGCGACAGCAGTTTGCTTTTTTTGGAATATCATTGTAACGCTTTTTGAAGTTGTCAGACTAATTGGTACTAAACAACATTTGACATGAGAAAAATTAGCGGTTTCGTTTTTTTATTGGTTTTAGGGTTTTTATTATTTTATGGTAATTTACCCGTTCTCAATTACGGCTTTACGGGTTTTGCTTTTATTTTACTTGTAATTGCTGTTGTTGCAGTACTTTTTTCTACAGGATATGCGATCGCTGGAAAAACCAGTCAGATTAAGATCGTATCCAAACCAAATCGGTTTTTAGTATTTACCGTACTTGTTTTATTAGTGTATTGCATCGTTTTGCCTTTTGCAACAAGCCTAAAAATGTTTCGTTCCGAGTCGTATCAAAAATTAATAGGCGAGGTTAAAAATGGTCAAAAAATCACCAATCACATTGCGCCAATTTCAATTGATAAAATCCGTGTGGTCGATGAGGAGCTTGCCCATCTGCTTGGAGAGAAAATTCTAGGTTCGCAACCCGCTTTGGGGAGTCAAGTAGAGCTTGGGGATTTTTGTATCCAAAAAGTAAATAATAATTTGTATTGGGTAGCGCCATTGTTACATTCTGGTTTTTTTAAATGGTTTAACAATCAAGAAGGAACTGCAGGATATGTTATGGTTTCGGCAACAAATGAACGCGATGTTAGACTAGTGCAGAACGTAGCTGGTAAAGCCATCAAAATTAAGTACCAGCAAGGCGCTTATTTTCAGAGTGATATTCACAGACATGTCTATTTTAATGGCAATGCCACAATAGGTTTAGCTGATTTTAGTTTTGAAATTGATGATGCTGGAAATCCGTATTGGATTATCACTAAATATGCAAAAAAAGTAGGTTTTTCAGGAAAAGAAGCCATAGGTACTCTTGTAGTTAATGCACAATCTGGTGCCATGAGATCCTATAAAATTGCTAAAACTCCAAAATGGGTAGATCGAATTCAGCCCTTGGAATTTATCGAAGACCAATTGAATGATTGGGGTGAATATGTGCATGGATACTGGAATTTTTCGAATGCAGACAAGCTTCAAATCACAGAAGGATTGACATTGGTATATGGAAAAGACAGTAAATCCTATTGGTATACAGGATTGACTTCGGTTGGGAAAGACGAATCAGCGGTAGGCTTTGTATTGGTGGATACCAGAACTAAAGAAACTACTTTTTATAAACAAGGTGGAGCCACTGAATTTGCTGCTCAAAGTTCTGCTCAAGGGAAAGTTCAGGAGAAAGGATATAAGGCTTCATTGCCTATTCCTTATAATATCAACAACATACCAACTTATGTCATGACACTGAAGGATGATGGCGGATTGGTTAAAATGTTTGCGATGGTGGCCATTTCGGATTACACGATTGTGGGCGTTGGCAATACCATGCGAGAAACCTTGACTTCGTTTAAAAACGTTTACAATATGGCAGATAATAAAATAAATCCGAATAGTGTGTCGAATAAAAAATCGCTGAAATCAGTGGTGACCCGAATTCAAAACGATGTCAAAAACGGCAATAGCTTTTATTATTTCAAAGTCAAAGATTATCCTAATATTTTTGTGGGTTCATCCCAAATATCGAATCAACTGCCAGTTACAATAGTGGGTGACAGTATTAAAATTTCTTTTGATGTAGACTTGGAAGAAGTAATTGATATCTCTAGTTTTGATAATATCAATCTCAAATTGAGTATGAAATCGAAGTAATTAAAAAGGGCTTAAAGAATTTTCTTTAAGCCCTTTTTTTATTTTTTTGGTAATAATTTGAATGAGGTGACTTTGAATTTATTGTCGACCACTTTACCAACCACTTCTGCTTTTCTTATGGCAGCACAAAAACCATCTTTGGCATGCGCATCACCATGGGAGTCGATGGAACTTCCATCAACAAAATAGGATTTACCGTCAATGCGAACAGCTAATTCACAACCGTGTCCTTCCATCCCAAACTGACATTGTCCGCATGAAGCTTCAACAATTTGAGGTTTTGGTTCTTCTTTTTTATCCTGAGCGCTAGCAAGTGTTGCAGAGAACAAAAGAGCTAAGTATAATATCTTTTTCATAAATGATTAAATTTTACTTTAGCTAAGATACTGGTTTTTTTTACATCGAATAATTTTTGAACATGTAAATCCACAATATTCTGGAAAGACGAATATTAATAGAAGCCAATGCAATAATCACCACGGCAATGATTGGAATGATTCGTAAATCGAAAGTTTCTTTAAAGAAGAATTGAGCAATAACATAAGTTGCAATTCCTTGCGCTACTGTTAAACCACATTTTACATACATGGCTCCAAAAAAGTAACCGGGTTATTTTTCGAATTTGTAATTGCAATGAGAACACTATTCGTTCATTTGAGGGAATCCAAAATTGAAAAATATACTTTTTTCATTGAAAACTTTGCCTTTAAGGCAACGAGGATAATCATTATTCAGTTATGGATTATTGAATTTGATATCGTGATTAGTATTGGCAAAGGTATTTAAAGGTTCAGTAGAACTTTCAAATGGTTAAACGATAACTTTCAAGATGAAAAAATAGAACGCTGATGACACGGATTTAGCGGATATTTCCCATCTTGTTTTCGTTATAATATTAGAGTTCATTAAATATAATTACGAGTGCACGGTAACCAAACTTGCTGCTTTCTTTGCTTTTTCTACCACTTCTTCAATTGGAGTTTCTAAAGTATCATTGACTAAAGCTACGGCCATTCTTCTATACGGTCTTGAAGATGGTTTGCCAAAGATTCTGAAATCAGTTTTTGGTAAAGCGGAAATATTTTCTATTCCGGAATAGGTTGGATTTGTAGAATTTTCCGAAGCTAAAATTACAGCACTCGCTCCCGCTTTTTCTAATGTAATTTCGAAAATAGGCAAACTCAAAATAGCTCGTAAATGCAATTCGAATTCGTTAAAGTTTTGCGTTCCAGCCAAAGTTACCATTCCTGTATCATGAGGTCGCGGCGATAATTCCGAGAAATAAACACCATCATCAGTTAAGAAAAATTCGACTCCAAAAAGTCCTGCACCGCCTAAAGCTTCGGTTACTTTTTCGGCCATGTCTTGCGCTTCGTACAAATCCTTGTCGGATATTTTGGCGGGTTGCCAGCTTTCCTGATAATCGCCACGTTCTTGACGGTGACCAATTGGCGCACAAAAAAGTGTTGGGTTATTATTTTGTACCACCGTTAATAATGTGATTTCCGAATTGAATTTGACAAAGGCTTCTACAATTACTTCTACCACATCGCCACGGGAACCTTCCACGGCATAATTCCATGCTTTTTCGATATCAGCTTCGGTTTTTATGGTTGATTGTCCTTTTCCGGACGAAGACATTAAGGGTTTTACAACGCAGGGCATTCCAACCGCTTCAACTCCTTTTTGCAATTCCTCGGCAGTGGTGGCGTAGCGATACTTGGCGGTTTTTAAACCTAATTCTTTGGATGCTAAATCCCGAATTGCTTTCCTATTCATCGTGAAGTTTGCCGCTTTCGCAGAAGGAACTATAGTGATTCCTTGTTTCTCGTAATCATAAAAACGCTCGGTTCTAATGGCTTCTATTTCAGGAACGATGAAATCTGGTTGGTGTTTGGCAACGATTTTGTCTAACGCATCTCCGTCTAGCATGTTGATGACTTCAAAATCATGGGCAACTTGCATTGCCGGAGCATTTTCGTAACTGTCTACAGCGATTACGATTTGGCCGATGCGTTGTGCAGCGATTGTAAATTCTTTTCCTAATTCGCCTGAGCCTAGCAATAGTATTTTCATTTTTTTGAAGTCTTAATTAGAATGTAAAAATACTAAATTGCTTTTTTATGACTGCTCATTCACTACAAACTTTGCCCGAAAGTCAATAGATTATGATCCGGATCCAATATCGAAAATTCTTTTTGTCCCCAAGGTTTGATTTCCAGAGGACCATTGGGATGAATGGCAACGCCGTTGTTCAAGAAGTTGATATAGACGGTTTCGATATCCTGCACCCGAATATAAACTCCTGAGTAATTTTCGACAGCATTAATGGTTGCAAACTCAAAAAAATGAATTTCAATGCTGTCTTTTTGCACCATCAAATACCCATCAAAGTCTGCATTACCCCATTCCTGAAAACCCAATTGGTTGATGTAGAAATTCCGTGTAATTGCTTTGTTACGCATGGGTAACTTTGGGTTGATGGCGGTTAGCATGATGGTTTGGGTTTTGATTTGATTATAAAGAACTGTTTACTAAAGTAGAGTGGTCGATTTTACTTCTTTTGTCTCAATATTAAACAAATATTTTTTTGATTTTTTTATAAATATTTTAGGTGATATCTAACATTTGATTTCTTGTATATGTGGCGGATTAAGTAAGTCTAAATTTTCAATTAAATACTGATTTTACAATTACAATACCTACTCAAATTTATACTAAACTTGCTATTTTGCAAATGGCGGTTTGATGATATTTTTTTTTGACTTAAATTAATCAATTTGGTTCAAAAGTTTTTGGAATTTTTTCTGCTCTTTCTCTTTCAAATATGAGCGAAACAATGCTCCATTTTCCCTTATCGAAGAAAAGTTGAATACTATTAATTCCTCTTCTTGCTACTGGTCCATTTTTTTACCAATCTCGTTTCATATGTGCTCCAAACATGTGCAATATTTCCAAATAATCTGACTTCTCTATTGATTTCACTTTCATAAAATGCAGTTTCAATTATCATTGCATCGGTTTCTTTGTGGAAATCTTTCAGCGACATTGTTACTTGTTTTAATTCCCCATTTACGTTGTCCAAATATGAATAAATTGCATTAGGATCATGAATTGATGAATCTCTTCCCCATTGTCTTTTTTCTCCTGCTTCTCCTGAAACGATTTCATAAAATGCTTTGATTATTCCATCGATTGTTAAAACGTCTTTTTCTAACGGATAATTTTTAGTTAATTCTTGTGCTTTTGAATTTTGAGTGGCCATAATTACGATTAAAATTAGTTTTAAAATTGTTTTTTATTTTCTTCTTTGGAGTAAACTAAAACGTAATAAACCTTTTTTAAAAACTTTTTATACAAACGTATTGATTTCTTATTTCGTTATTTCTATTTCTTATTTTGTAATTACAACATGTATTTATTTATAGCCGAATTTAGACATTCTTTGTAACTTTTTCCGACTGCAACTTTTAAGTTCTTTACAATTATATGATTATCTTCTAGAACATCAATGTTAGTTAAATTTACTATGTGCGAATTATGAACTCTCATAAATTCGTTTGGTAAGTTTTCAATTAAATCTTTTAGCGATTTGTAATAAATATATTTTTTATTTTCTGTTGTTTGAATTTCAACATAATTTCCTAAACCTTTAATTACGGTAATTTCGTTGAAATTTAATTTTACTAATTTTTTATCAGTTTTGATAAAAGTAAAATTTTCACTTATCATAGAAGTTTGTTTTTAGTTATTATTCTAAAAGTATAAAATTTAAAACATAAATCATCAGAGATTTCAATATGTTTCTGAATGTGTTAAGAAGTGTAAGTACAGCTCACCAAAATTCCGTACTGCATCAGAATAAATATGATTTTGACAGGGTTTGCGTGAGGGAGTGCAGTGGAAATCCTTTGTATTTTTTCTTTAAAAATATAAAGATTGCAGCGGAAAACCCGACCCTTGTGGTCACGCCCAAAAACAAGAAAACCCCAAGAATATCTTGAGGCTTTGATGATATTGTAAGTTGAATTTTTGACTTTCTAACTTTCGATTTTATGAGATTTGACTATAATGCCAAAGCATCTTTGATTCTTTTTAATGCTTCTTTCAATATCTCGTCGCTGGTTGCATAAGAGAAACGGATACAGTCAGGATTTCCAAAAGCGTCACCTGTTACTGTTGCTACGTTAGCTTCGGACAAAAGATACATTGAAAGATCCATTGCATTTTTGATTTCGGTTCCTTTCAATGTTTTTCCGAAGAAAGAAGAAATGTCTGGGAATACGTAAAAAGCTCCCTCTGGAACGT
Source organism: Flavobacterium frigidum (assembly GCF_048286795.2). Classification (NCBI taxonomy): domain Bacteria; kingdom Pseudomonadati; phylum Bacteroidota; class Flavobacteriia; order Flavobacteriales; family Flavobacteriaceae; genus Flavobacterium; species Flavobacterium frigidum. The sequence continues at coordinate 154,142 of NZ_JBLVPT020000001.1, read as the reverse complement.
TGATTTTTACACCTGGAATTTCTTTTAATAATCCTACCACTAAATCTCTACGACTGTGGAAAGCGTCAACCATGTGTTTTAATACACTTGGATCAGAATCTACTGCTGTAATGGTAGCGCGTTGTGCGATAGAATTTGCTCCTGAGGTTACTTGACCTTGAATTTTTGTACACGCTTTAGCGATGAATTCTGGTGCGCCAATATATCCAATTCTCCAACCTGTCATGGCGAAAGCTTTAGCAACTCCGTTTACGGTGATTGTTCTTTCTAACATTCCTGGGATCGATGCGATGCTGCAAAAAGTTCCTGAGAAATTGATGTGCTCGTAGATTTCGTCAGCGACAACATATACGTGTGGGTATTTTTCTAGCACTCTGGCTAATGCCGTTAATTCTTCTCTGTTGTACACAGATCCGCTTGGATTACAAGGGGAACTGAACCACATCATTTTTGTTTTTGGTGTGATCGCCGCTTCTAATTGTTCGGGTGTGATTTTGAAATCAGTATCTACAGATGTAGGAACTTCTACAGGAACGCCACCAGATAATTTCACGATTTCGAAATACGAAACCCAATACGGTGCTGGTAAAATAACTTCGTCACCATCGTTTAACATGACTTGTGCAATGTTATAAAGCGATTGTTTTGCTCCCGTTGAAACTACAATTTGAGACGGTTTGTATTCTAAATCATTGTCTCTTTTGAATTTTCTACAAATAGCTTCTTTTAATTCTAGGTAGCCTTCTACTGGAGAATAGGTGCTGTAATTTTCGTCAATAGCCCGTTTTGCCGCTTCTTTAATAAAATCGGGTGTATTGAAGTCAGGTTCCCCTAAGCTTAAACTAATGATATCTTTCCCTTGCGCTTTTAATTCTCTGGCTAATGCTGCCATAGCCAATGTTTGCGAGGTAGATAAATTGTTTATTCTATCGGATAATGGATTCATTTTAAGTTGGTTGTAGTTAGTTTATTTATTTGATACTGTAGAGATGCACTGCAGTGGATCTCTACAGTTGCCATGCACAACGGAAATTATGCGCTGATTGCTGGGTTTTGGCCCAATTCTTTCAAATGTTTGAAATGAGCAATTACCGCGCTTCGCATTGTTTTGTATTCGTAATACGGCAAGTTGCATTCTTGAGCCGTTTCTTTTACGATTTTTGCAATTTTACCATAATGTACGTGACTGATGTTTGGGAAAATATGGTGCTCAATTTGGTGATTTAACCCTCCGGTGTACCAATTTACGATAGCGTTTTTAGGTGCAAAATTTGTAGTAGTAAACAATTGGTGTATCGCCCAAGTATTGTCCATTTCACCTAATTCATTCGGAGATGGGTTAGTGGTTTCTTCTACCACGTGAGCCAATTGAAATACGATACTTAGGATTAAACCTGCTGTGTAATGCATCACAAAAAAGCCAATAAGCACTTTCCACCACGTAATTCCAATAACGATTGGTAACACGATCCAGATAGAAACATAAATTATTTTGGTAATAATTAAAGTAGTCCAAAGTGTTTTTGGGCTTTTAGCTTCGCCGTACGATAGTTTTCTTTTCAAGTAGCTTCTCATCTGTTTGAAATCAGTTGTAATAGCCCAGTTGAAAGTCAATAATCCATATAAGAAAACAGAATAATATTGTTGAAAACGGTGAAAGTTATACCATTTTGCTTCTTTAGTAAAACGGATAACACGTCCAGCATCTAAGTCTTCATCGTGACCGGGAATGTTAGTATAAGTATGGTGTAATACATTGTGTTGTACTTGCCAGTTGTATACATTTCCTGCTAGCACATAAATAGTACCACCCATGAATTTATTGACCCATGATTTATTAGAATAGGAGCCGTGATTGCCATCGTGCATCACGTTCATTCCCACTCCTGCCATACCAATTCCCATGACAATCGTCAATAGAAGGTGTGCCCAAAATGGCATGCCAAGTGTTAGAATTAAAAAGTAAGGAGCGAGAAAAACGGAAAAGAGAATTATCGTTTTTAGGTATAGTCTCCAATTTCCTGTTTTCTGAATGTTGTTTTCTTTGAAGTAACTGTTAACCCGAGAGTTGAGAGTTCTAAAGAATTTTAAGCTATCTTGTTTAGCAAATGTTGGTGCGGTGTTATTCATATAATAAGTATAAGGTACAAAGGTAATTATTATAAAATTTTGGATATACAAAATTGAGATAAATATTTTAACTGTAAAGTATTACTTTTGTTAAAAAATTGATAGATGGATGAGATTCTAAAGTATTTCCCTGATTTAACTGATATTCAGAAAGAACAGTTCGTAAAATTGGATTTTTTGTACCATGATTGGAATGAAAAAATCAATGTTATTTCTAGAAAAGATATTGACGCTTTGTATACCAAACATATACTGCATTCGTTGGGAATTGCCAAAATTATAAAATTCGAACCAGGAACTTATGTGTTAGATGTAGGAACTGGTGGCGGATTTCCAGGAATTCCCTTGGCGATTCTTTTTCCAGAAACCCGTTTTCATTTGATTGATATTATTGCCAAGAAAATTAAAGTGGTTCAGGCGGTTGCGGATGGTTTAGAATTAAAAAATGTAAAAGCAGAACAATTACGTGCCGAAAATGTAAAAGGCGATTTCGATTTTATCGTGAGTCGTGCCGTGACGAATATGCCGGATTTTGTTTCTTGGGTGAAAACTAAAATCAAAAAGAACAACAAACACGAATTGAAAAACGGAATTCTCTATTTAAAAGGAGGCGACTTAACCGAAGAGTTAAAAGATTTCCCGAAAGCTACCGAGTACAACTTAGCTGATTTTTTCGAAGATGAATTTTTTGAAACTAAAAAAGTAGTGCACTTGCCGTTGAAGTTTACGGTTTAGTCTTAAGGTCGAAAGTCATAAAGTCTAAAGAAAGAATTAAATAAAAAAAAGCCGAATCTAAATTTTAGATTCGACTTTTCGATAGTAACTAAAGCGCTTTAAGACTTCCGAACTTCAAACTTTAGGACTGCTAATTATTCTCCCAAAAACGGGTACCTGTAATCAATTGGAGTAACAAAAGTTTCTTTTATTGTTCTAGCCGAAGTCCAACGCAATAAGTTTTGCATAGAACCAGCTTTATCATTGGTTCCTGATCCTCTTGCTCCACCAAATGGTTGCATTCCTACAATTGCTCCAGTTGGTTTATCATTGATGTAGAAGTTACCAGCAGCATTTTGCAGTTTTACTGTTGCTTCTTCGATAGCATAACGATCTTGACTGAAAACAGCACCTGTCAAAGCGTATTCTGATGTAGTGTCAACTAAATCCAAAGTCTCCGCCCATTTGGCATCTTCGTATACATAAATAGTAACTACGGGTCCAAATAATTCGGTTTCCATAGTCGAGTATTTTGGGTTTGTGGTCAAGATAACTGTAGGTTCAATAAAGTACCCTTTTGATTTATCATAATTCCCACCCATAATTACTTCTGCATCAGTGTCTTTCTTAGCTTGATCAATAGCTCGCGCTAATTTATCAAATGAACCTTCAGAGATTACAGCAGTAATAAAGTTGCTCATATCCTCTGGAGAACCCATTTTCATTGATTTTAAATCGGCTTCTAACTCTGCTTTTACAGTTGGCCATAAACTTTGCGGGATGTAAACACGAGAGGCAGCACTACATTTTTGACCTTGATACTCAAAAGCACCACGAGCAATTCCTGTACTGACTTGTTTTGAATTAGCAGACGGATGTGCGATAATAAAATCTTTACCACCTGTTTCTCCTACAATTCTTGGGTAGGTTTTGTATTTGCTGATGTTGGTTCCAATTTTTGCCCAAATGTCATTAAAAACGCCTGTAGATCCTGTGAAGTGTACTCCTGCAAAATCTGGACTGGCCAATAAGGTTTTGGTAATCATTCCAGAGTCTCCCATAACCATGTTGATCACTCCATTAGGCAATCCTGCTTCCTTAAATATTTGCATCAATAAGTTAGCAGAATACACTTGCGTTGCGGCAGGTTTCCAAACGACTACATTCCCCATTAAGGCAGCGCTAGTAGGCAAGTTTCCTGCAATTGCTGTAAAGTTGAAAGGAGTAATAGCGTATACAAATCCTTCAAGAGGTCTATATTCTACACGGTTCCACATGTCTGAGGTAGACTTTGGTTGCTCGTTGTAGATTTGTGTCATGTATTGTACGTTGAAACGCAAAAAGTCAATTAATTCACAAGAAGCATCAATCTCTGCTTGATATACCGTTTTAGATTGCGCAATCATGGTTGCTGCATTGATTTTAGCTCGGTATGGTCCGGCTAATAGCTCCGCTGCTTTTAGAAAAATTCCAGCGCGTTGTTCCCAGGCCATATTTGCCCAAGCCGTTTTAGCTTGAAGTGCAATTGCAATTGCGTCTTCAATATGTGATTTTTGGGCTTGGTGATACGTACCCACGATGTGTTTGTGATCGTGTGGTGCTGACATTATTTTTGTATCTCCAGTTCTAACTTCTTCGTTTCCGATATACAGCGGAACATCAATTTTAGAATTCCACATTGCTGCGTAGGCTGCATTGACAGCTGCTCTTTCTGGAGAGTTCAGTGCGTAGCTTTTTACGGGCTCGTTGACTGCTTTTGGTACATGAAAAAATCCTTTTAACATATTTGTAAAATTATAAAATTAGAAAATGGGTGTTGTGTTTTGTAACTAAAATACAAAAGTACAAAGGTTTCTTTAAAGAAATGATATTTTTAGACCTAAACTAAAACGGATGAAAAGGAATATTCGTCTGATAGCCCTGATAGAAATGGAAAGCTTTTTGCGGTCTCATTATATTTTTTCTTGACAAATAAGAGCGACCCTAGAAGCTCCTGATTTGTTTAGAAAAAAATAAAGGAGTAAGAAAAAACTTGAAATGAATAGCAGGATTAGCTCCTATTTATAAAATTAGTTCAACGCAAATGGGGCGCACAACCTAAAAGTGGGAACGATCACTTTGAAGTTTCTTGTAGAAGTAAAATTGATCATGTTGAAGTATCCTTTCATAGCGCCGTACGGAGATGATAGCAGGCAGCCAGAGCTGTACGTGTGTTGCTCGCCGGGTTTTAATACTGGTTTTTTACCAATTACTCCTTCGCCATCGACTATTTCGATTTCATTTAAGGAATCAAAAATTTCCCAGTGTCGTGTAATCAGTTGCACGGAATCTTTACTGTGGTTTTCGATTGTGATTACATAACTAAAGGCAAAATGAATCTTATAGTTTTTGAAGTAGGTACCTTCAAAACTAGTCAATACTGATATTTTTATGCCTCTTGTTATTTGAGAAACCATATAAAATGTATGAATTTTTAATTATTATTGACAAATTTACAAAAAATTGAATTTGTTTTGGTTAATTCTCAAAAAGTTTTTTTAGTTGACGATGTTTATAGAGTTTGCGTTTCCTTTCCCTATTACGCGATCATAACGGTCTATGTTTTCCCTGTAATAGACCAATGCAGTGTACTCATTTTCAGTTTGATAGAAGTTTCCGTCGATTGCATTTTCATGGTCGATCACTCCTCTCTCATCTGCTATGGTATATTTGTAGTTTGTAAATCCTTGTTTGACCAAAATAGCTTTTTCATAAATGCTTTTTTGTACATTATAATTCATTTTGTATTCTGGGGTTATGCTGTAATTATTAAACATTCCGCCAATATAAATATCTTTTTTTAGTCTAAAAGTTGGAGCCGAAAGGGTAAAATAAACCCATAAATAATCTGCTTCGATTTCAGGATTATTGGCATTTACATTAGTAGGAACAAAATCACCATTTACATCTTGGGTAAAGGAATAAGGGAAGTTGGCTCGCGCGGCATTAGTATACAAGTGAGACCCATAAATAGGCGTGTTTGAGTCAATTTTTGCTATATTATTTGCTGCAGAGCGAATGTCTTTGTTTTCAAAAAATAAAAATTCATTCCCTGCCCAAAATTGTGTCTCAGGATCGTATTTATACATGAGATCATTCCCAATCGTGTATTGTGGGACTATATTTTTGATGGCAGTATTAAATTGTCCGTTTTGTAGCAGCAACACGCGAACATTTTTCATTGGATTTTGGAAAGTAAATTGATTAGATTTTATACTAAACTCTAAATTGTGTTTCATTTCGATACTATTTACTGTCCGCGCGCGCTTGACTTGCATTGGGACAGTAGCTAGATCTTCATATAAAATGAACTTTCTAGAAAAAACTACGTCTTTATTTTCGTCTAAAACTTTAAGGATGTAATTCCCGCTGATGCGCAATTGCTGTGTAAACTGGTTGGGAATCGATACTTTATAGTGCGAGTAGATTTGCAAGGTGTTGAATGAATTTGTGTAATCTTGAATTCTTTGATTGTCAAATCCCTGTAAATATTCGTTTTTTGGAATTGGGGTAGCAACCCAATTGTAATCACAATGAATTATTTCGTAATAATAATTGGCTTCATTGCCAAAAAGATCATCAAACTGGAGTTGAAAACCCTCTCCAAGTTTGAAAATTGGAATCACATTTCGGTCACTTTGCAAGAAAGAAATGGTTTTGATGTTGTAAGGCGCAGTGGTTTCTTTTTCGGATTGAGCAAGGGTAGAATTGATTGTGAATCCACAAAGAAAAAAGAAAACTATTTTAAGAAAAGGGTTTGTCATTTTGCAGCACTTAAGAGGTTGTAAATATAGCGAATACTGTTCGTTTTTACACGATTATCTATTGTCTAAGGGAAATATAATTTGTGTGTAATTTCTGTTAATTAAAATATAATATTTTAAATGTTAAGAGTAATCGTATTATTTTTGATTCAAATAAACAAAAACTATGAAACAAATCAACAAAGTAGTATTGGGTGCAATGCTATTTCCTTTAGCTGTTTTTGCACAGCAAATGGATTATTCAAAAGCAATTCCTTTTGATTCAACTGTAAAAACAGGCAAGCTTGAAAATGGCTTAACCTATTACATCAAGAAAAATGCCAAACCAGAAAAGAAAGTAGATCTTAGGTTGGTAGTGAACGCAGGTTCTATTTTAGAAACCGACGACCAACAAGGATTGGCGCATTTTATGGAGCACATGTGTTTTAATGGAACCAAACGTTTTCCAAAAAACCAATTGGTCGACTATTTACAAAGTATTGGTGTTAAATTTGGACAGCATTTAAATGCGTATACTAGTTTTGACGAAACGGTTTATTTTTTACCAATTCCATCTGATGATCCTGAAAAATTAGAAAAAGGTTTTCAAATTATCGAAGACTGGGCATTCAATACTGTTTTGACACCAGAAGAAATTGATAAAGAAAGAGGCGTAGTTCTAGAGGAATACAGACTAGGTTTAGGAGCTGGAAAAAGAATGATGGGTCGTTATCTTTCTAAAATGATGCATGATTCTCATTATGCAGAGCGTTTGCCAATAGGTCAAAAAGAAGTGCTAGAAAAATTCAAGCACCAATCGTTAGTTAATTTTTACAAAGATTGGTACCGACCAAATCTAATGAGTGTTATTGTAGTAGGAGATATTGATGTTGTAGAAATGGAGAAGAAAATTATTTCTCATTTTGCTACTTATAAAAATCCTGCTAAGGAAAAACCGAGAAAAATATATGATGTTCCTAATCACAAGGAAACTTTTGTAGCGGTAGAGAGTGACAAAGAAGCTTCAAGTGCGCAAGTACAGTTGCTTTATAAAGATTACGGCGCTCCAAAACAAATGACCACTGTGGGAGATTTTAAAAATTCTCTTGTTGAAGGATTATTTGCAACCTTGTTAAATTCACGATTAGATGAGCTAACCAATTCAGCAACTCCTCCTTTTACTTATGGTTATTCCTATTATGGTGGGACTTTTGCAAGAACCAAAAAAGGATATCAATCTGTGGCGATGTCACAAGAGGATAAGCAGCTAGCGGCGTTGAAAGTTTTGGTAACTGAAAATGAAAGAGCAAAGAAATTTGGATTTACAGAAGGTGAATTAAACCGTGCAAAATCAGAATTTTTAGCTTCAACTGAAAAAAGCTATAACGACAGAAATAAAACGAACTCCATTAATTTTGTTGGAGAGTTTCAGGCTAATTTCTTAGAGAAGGAACCGGTTCCAGGAATCGAATGGACGTATGAAACTTTAAAACAAATCATTCCTTTGATTACAGTAGCAGATGTAAATGGCTTGATTAAAGAATATGTAAAAGAGGATAATCGTGTCATTATTTTGACAGGGCCAGAAAAAGCAGGTTTGAAAAAAGTCACTGAACAAGAGGTACTTGATGCTTTAAAAGTGAATTCAGATGAACTAAAACCCTATGAAGACGTTGCTGTTGCCACTAGTTTACTCCGTAATGAAGTAAAATCAGGTAGCATTGTGAGTCGTGAAAGCAATCCAAAAATTGGGACTAAAACACTAGTATTATCAAATGGTGTGAAAGTTACCTATAAGAATACAGATTTTAAAAACGATGAAGTTCTTTTTGAAGCAGTAAGTCTTGGTGGATCTAATTTGTATTCGAATGAGGAGATGAAGAAAGTTCAGTTTGCAAACGGAGCTTTGGCAGAAGCCGGATTCTCAGGATTAAAATTGAATGACATCAATAAATTCATGACGGGTAAAATCGCAAGAGTGAATCCTTACATTGGTGGCACTACAGAAGGTTTACGTGGATCTGCAACACCAAAGGATTTAGAGTATCTTTTTCAGATGACATACGCTTATTTTACGGATTTGAATTTAGATCCCGAAGCTTTTGAAGCTTTTAAACAAAAGCAATCTAGTTTTTTTAAGAATATGGCTTCTACACCACAAAACTATTTTCAACAAGAGTTTTATACCTACTTGAACAAGGAGAATCCAAGATTCAACGGGGTCATGCCTACTGATAAATCTTGGGCAGATACAGATTATAAACTAGCGTATGAGAAATACAAAGAGCGTTTTGCAAATGCAGCAGATTTTGAATTTTTCTTCGTAGGAAATGTAGATGATGCTACAATTGAGGCCTATGCTGCTAAATATTTAGCGTCATTGCCTACAACAGATAAAAAAGAGAAAACTGTAGATTTAGGATACCGCATGTTAAAAGGCGACTTGAAAAAAGTGGTTAACAAAGGAACAGATCCTAAAAGTAATGTGACCATTATGTTCTATGGTGATGCTAAATATTCACCTAAAGATGCTATGAGCATGCAAGCATTAGGCGAGGTTTTGACTATCAAGTTAATTGAGCAATTGCGCGAAAATGAAAGTGGTGTTTATGGTGTTTCTGCGCGAGGCATTATGAATAAAATTCCAAACGGATCGTACAGTTTTAACATTGGTTTCCCATGCGGACCGGACAATGCAGAGAAATTAACTGCTTCTGCGTTGAAAGAATTACAAAACATCATTGATAACGGTCCAGATGAAAAAGATGTAGCTAAATTCAAGGAAGGTGAATTGGCTGATTTTAGAAAAGATAGCAAAGAAAACAGATATTGGCTGTCTAATTTAACTAGGTCTTACACTAATGGAAACAGTCCAGAAGACGTATTGAAATTTGAGGAAATGGTTAATGCAGTTACTGCGAAGGATCTTCAGAACATTGCAAAACAATACCTTACTAAAGATAAAGTTATTGGAATGTTGATGCCAGAGAAAAAATAATTTTTTTAGTCTCAAAACTAAAACCTGCTATTTCATTGAAGTAGCAGGTTTTTTTATGCTAAAATAAAATCTAAATTTTCTTCAATTTCCGGGCTGATGTGGTTTTCATCCAGCAGTGCATCCGAAAGTAGTTTTTTGTTTTCTTGTAATCGAATGATTTTTTCCTCCACCGTATTCTTGGTAATGAATCGTACGACATTCACTTTGTTCAACTGTCCAATACGATGCGCGCGGCCAATTCCTTGCTTTTCAGCAAAGGGATTCCACCAAGGATCCAAAAACAAAACATAAGAAGCTTTGGTAATATTGAGTCCTACGCCACCCGCTTTTAAGGAAATGAAAAACAATTTTGAGCGCTCTTGTTCTTGAAATTTTTGCACTTGATATGCGCGTTCATTTTGTGGGGTTGCGCCAGTGAGTTCGCAAAAATCAATTTTGTTTTCGATGCTCCATTTTTTATAAAATTCCAAGTTAGACACAAACGAACTGAACACAATCGTTTTTTGATTGGATTGCACCAAGGTTTCCAAATAACGCGTCACCGCAATATATTTTCCTGAATCAAGTTCTGATTTTTTATCAATCATTTTAGGGTGATTGCTCAATTGTCTCAAACGCATCAACGTATTGATAATATTGATTTTGTCAATGCCAGAACCATCGGTTTTTAAGAGTGCATTTCTCGCTTTTGACTTTTCTTCTTCGTATAATTTCTCTTGTTCGGGTTCCATATCACAATAGAAAACTTGTTCCGAAAGTTCCGGTAAGTCTTTTAAAACTTGTTCTTTGGTCCGACGTAAAATAAACGGACTGACTAGGTTTTTTAGCTCCAGCAGACTAGTTTCGTCTTGTTTTTTCTCAATGGGAATTTTATAATGCTCGGCAAAAAAAGCGTAACTCCCCAAAATATTCGGATTGATAAATTGCATTTGAGACCACAAATCGTCTAATGAGTTTTCGATAGGAGTACCGCTCAACGAGATTTTATGAGTCGTTTTTATTTGGTTTATAGCCTTAAAAATTTTCGAGTTTTTATTTTTGATGTATTGACTTTCGTCCAAAATCAAAAAACGAAATTGGTACTTTTCTAAAATGGAAAGATCTCTTGCTAACACCGCATAACTCGTGAAGATCAAGTCGTATTTTTCTAATTTTTTAGAAATTAGCTTTCGATCTTGTCCCACATATTGAACTCTCCTAAAATGAGGCGTAAACTTTCTAGCTTCGTTATACCAGTTGAACACCAAAGAGGAGGGAAGTACAATCAAGGCTTTTAGGTATTCTTTGGCAACAGTAATTTCGTTTCCAAACAAATCGAGTTGGATATTTTCTGCTTTTTCAAAATCTAATTTTTCTTGTACAGCGACCAGTGTAGATAAGGTTTGCAATGTTTTTCCTAATCCCATGTCATCGGCCAAGCAAGCGCCTAATCCGTTGTTGTAATGTTCAAGAAGCCATTGTACACCTTCTATTTGGTAGGGTCGCAACGAAGCTTTAACCAAACCCGAAGGTTGGTATTGAACAGTTTCTTTTACATGTAAGGTTTGTTTTAATTGCGGGATATCTTCAAAAACAGCAAAATTACTTTTGAGAACCGCGATAGTTCCATTGTTAATTTTAGCCAGTTTTGCCATGGCTCCGTACCGTGTCATCCATTCTAATGGGATCAAAAAATAATTCCCGTTGGGTAAGGGAAACAAGCGATTTTGGCTTTTTATATTCGGAATCAACTCGCTAAAATTGAATTCAAAATCATCAGAAATCACAGTCATTTTAATATCGAACCAATCGTTTTGAATGCTGTTTGAAAATGCAATGGTTACTTCGCTGTTATCAATTTTCTTTCCGTCGATTTTTAGATTTTCTAATGAAAAACCTAATGATTCTAATTTTTCTCGATGGGCTAATATCCATTGAATACAAGCATAAGCATCCTTTTGTTCTGGTTTTTGTATAAGCCCAAAAAGATGGTTTTCTTGTTTGCTAAGCCCAAGCGCTTGTAATGATTCATTAAATGTATCTTCAGCTTGACTGCGCTTGTATTGGATTAGTTTTATATTTCCCAAGTCTTTTAATTCAATTTCCGAATGCGTGTTTTTGCTTTTAGTGGCATCAAAAACGTATCCGTCATAATCAAATAAAAGACTGATAAAGTATTTGTTTTTAAAAAAATCATGCACCAATTGTAGGTTGCAGGAACGAACAGCAGTTTGAGTTATAACTTCAAAACCCGTAGCGCTTATGTCAACTTTTTTGGCAATGTCTTTAATGAATTTTTCAAAATAGTCTGGGACTAATTTCGAAGGAATTTCTATTATTTTTTTGGTCAAAAAAGGCGTAATTTTTTTCGAGTTGATGTTCTTTACAGTATACAGTTTATGATGTGCGATCAACCATCCTGGTTCATCTAAGAGCAATGTGATTGCGGTAGTAGAAGGATAAAAAGTAGTGCCTTCGTCCTTTAAAAATAAGGTGTAGGAAATTCCGTTTTCGTGTTTGTCAAAATGCAGTTCGGTTTCCAAATCTGGATTTTGAGTCCCGATGCGGCTGATGCGAAAATCTTTTTCTTTGCCTAAGTTTAGCGAAAGTGCAAAATCATGGTCTTTGATGAGGTTGTAAAATTGTGCTAAGCTTATTTTTATAAATTGCTCAATACCCAATTTTATTTTATCGTCTTTTAGGATGTCTTCAATTTTTTTGGTCGATTTGCTTTTGGTTCGGTATTTTTTGAACAAGGCCTCAGGTTGCAATACCTCGCAAAGCGAAAGTATTTTTTGTGTAGTGCTATCTAAATTCCCAACCGTTATCCCCATGCTTTGAAGGACTTCTGGACTTGCTTTTTTTTCTAAATAAGTGATGGTATCCGCATGTCCAACCACATACGAATTAGGAATATAGCAATTGAGTTTTGCTTCAAAAGTAAGGTCAAAGCAAAACTTGAAATTATTTTTGGTTTCCAAAAGCAATAAGATATTTAATTGTTAGGTTTTTTAAATACGAATTCCACAAATTAACACATATAAATTTGTGCAAATTTGTGGAATCTGTGTTGGAATATATTTTACAATAATTATTTAAAACAAACTGGTATGATTTCACCTTTGGCCAAACAGTATTTTTCTACTAATTCAGGAGCGATTTTGTTCGTGTAATCCTCTTCGACTACAGTAAACCCGATACTTCTTAATTTGTCGAAATAATCGCGACCGTAAATACGCACGTGGTCGTATTGTCCAAATATTTTAGCGCGTTCTTTTTGGTCGGTAATGCTGTCATCTGCAAATGTTGTCGCTCTTTTTAAATCTTGCGGAATTTGTAAAATGGCCATTCCACCGGGCTTCAATACGCGATACAATTCCTGCATGGCTTTGGTATCATCTGGAATGTGTTCCAAAACGTGGTTGCACAAAATCACATCGTATTGATTGTCTTCAAAAGGCAAATTACAAATATCTGCTTTTACATCCGCAAGTGGCGAAAACAAATCAGTAGTGGTATAATCTAAGTTTTTTTGTTTGCGGAACAATTTATAAAAAGCTTGTTCTGGAGCAAAATGCAAGACTTTTTTGGGCGCTGTAAAAAAATCAGTCTGTTCGTTGAGGTACAGCCACAATAAACGGTGTCTCTCTAAAGAAAGTGTACTTGGCGAAAGTACGTTGTTACGCTGCGTTTCGTAACCATAAGGCAACATCGATTTGAAACTTTTTCCGTCAATAGGATCAGTAAATTTATTACCTTTTAATGAAAAAGCAATGATAGGTCGCGCAACATAACTTAAACGGATAAGTAATGGACGTGGTATGGTATTGAGTATTAATTTAAAAAGTTTTTTCATGTTTGTTTAGAAAGTTTCACTTCTATAAATTTAGAATTTCTTATATGACCTTAAATGACTTATATGTTTAACTTTTTTTTGAAACATATAAGTCATTTAAGGTCATGTAATTTAGTTTTAATTGCTAAGTTTTTCAGAAGACCAGCGGCACTCTTCTAAACTCATCTTCTTCATTACTCACAATTCCTAGCGCTTGATACACGTAAGCAAAAGTGGATAAAATTTCTGGTTTACCGTCAATGATAGCTACATCATGTTCAAAGTGGGCGCTTGGTTTGCCATCGGCAGTAGTTATTGTCCAACCGTCTTTGTGCTGTTTGATGTTTCTAGTTCCCATGTTGATCATCGGCTCTATGGCAACCACCATACCTTCTACAAAAAGTTTTCCTCGTCCTTTTTTACCGTAATTTGGCATTTCAGGATCTTCGTGCATTTTTTGGCCTAAGCCATGACCTACAAGTTCACGTACTACACCATAACCGTGGGCTTCGGTATATTTTTGAATAGCATTACCCACATCTTCTACACGATTGCCTAGACGGAGTTCGCGAATTCCCGCGTACAAAGATTCCTTAGTAACTTGTAATAGTTTTTTTGTTTCGGGAGCTACTTCGCCTATTTCAAAAGAATACGCATGATCACCGTGGTATCCGTTTTTGAAAGCGCCACAATCTACAGAGATTACATCACCACTTTCTAGTGGTTTATTGTTAGGAATTCCATGTACCACTTGTGAGTTTGGACTCATGCAAAGTGAATTTGGAAAGCCGTATAATCCCAAGAAACTGGGCACTGCGCCATGATCACGAATAAATGCTTCGGCTAGTTTATCAAGGTATAGGGTAGTGACTCCTTCTTTTATTTCAGAAGCAATCATTCCTAAAGTTTTGGATACGATCAACGCACTTTCGCGCATCAACTCTATTTCTTCACGTGATTTTACAATAATCATATTTTCGAATTTTCAGTTTGCAAAAATACAATTTTATAATTATTTATTCCGGATTGGCCATTATTTTAAAAAGCTCCGAATTTGATATGTAAAATCGGTTTTCAAGAGCAATCCCTGCAAGTTGCGCACTGACTAAATTATTCTCTCGGGTATTTATTAAAAACAGGGAGCTTTCGCCAAAACTAAACAAACGTTCTTCAGAAGTCAACATGGTGCGATTGTCTTGCATCAAGCCTTTAATTAGCTCTTTTTGTTTTAATAGCGATGTTATTTCTATCTTCTGTGCGTTGATTTTGTTGGTTAGTTGTACTTTTTCAAGATCCAAGGTAAATTCGGATTCCTGTACTTTATACTTTGCTAATTTCAGGCTTCCGCGTTCTTTTCGAAGAAATAATGGAAAATAAAAATCCAAGCCTATTTTATAATCTTGAAATTTGTAGTTGTCAATATAGCTAGGTTCTGCTAAATAGGAGTAGCCAATATCAATTTTTGGCAACAGCATATTTGCTTTTAATTTTTTATCTACGTTTAGCATATCGATTTTGCTTTGCAACGCATTAATTTTTGGATGATTGGTTATGGTAAAATCCGTATTTAATAAATCATTGGTTCGTAAAGTCTCTTGAATGGTGAATTCCAGCAGTATTTCTGGAACTAATTCATCTGATAACTCTAATGGAATGTTATTTTCTAGCCAAAGAAAATTAGCGAGTTCTAATTTGGCTTTAGCCAATTTAAGCATAGAATCTTCTAAACTTAAAGTTCTGTTTTTTACAATAATTCCTGCCTCAACGCTGTCAATAGCTGGTTTGTCTCCCTGCGTAATCAAGGATTGAATTCCTTTAAATCTAATTTGTGCATTCGAATTGTATTCTTGGTATAACGCTACTTCGCTGTAGTTTTTTTTCCAATTAAAATAGGCTATTGAAGCATCATACAAAACGGCAATTGCTTGAAGTTTTCGTTCTGCTTGGCTCAATTGCATTTGCATTTTTGCTTTACGTACATCGGCCATACGCTGGTTTATGAACAATCCTTGTCCCAGCGGAACTGTAACTCCAAGTGAGGTAAGGCCTTGGTTTGGAACTGTATTTTCGGGATTGAGGTACACGCCTTCGTTGTTGTCAAATCCAGCCTTAATTTCTATTCCGTACCAAGTTGGGATTTTAAAACTACTGTTTAGGATAGAATAATATTCAGTGTCTTTGAATTGTTTCTTACTAAAATCGACTTCAATTTTTGGATCAAAACCACCGCGAGCCATCATCAAATTAGCTTGTGCTTTATTGATTTCTAAATTGGCACTTTTTACTAATGGATGGTATTTTTTTACATATCCTAGAAATTCTGTGTATGTAAATTCTTTAGAAGAACTGTTTTGTGCCGTTACTGCAAAACCACAGAATAAAAAAACTAAAAATAGGTGTTTCATTATTTTTTCTCTTTAGTAGTTTTTGTCATTGGCGTGTAATAATTTGGCGGAAAGCCGTTCAAAGTTCTCCATAATTCAAACCAAACAGGAACGTTGTTCAACAAAGCAATTGTTTGTGCGCCAGAGCCAATGCTCAGTTGTTTTGGCCATTTGTCTTCATTTTTATCAGGCGCAATCAATACTCGGTATTTTCCGTTTTCACTGATGAAATTTTCGATGGCTACAATTTCTCCACCAAAAGTGCCATAGGACATATCTGGCCATCCAGAAAATACGATTGTCGGCCAACCATCAAACCAAACGCGGACTTTTTCGCCTTTGCTTAACAATGGCAAATCAATAGGATTTACAAAAGTTTCTACAGCAATATCATACTCTGATGGCATAATCGTAGCTATAGGTGTTCCTTCCTTAATTGTTTCTCCTATGCCAGATTGTAAGGCTCTGTTGACATAGCCATTTTGTGATGCTTTGATATAATACATGCCGTTTCGAATGCTGTAATTAGCGTATTGATTGGCTAGTTTGTTAACTTGCGCATCGGTATCAAATTGACTGCTTAGTGCAGTAAACTTATCACTATTGGCTTTTGAAGCTTTCTCTGCATACTCTGCGCCAATTCTATTTATTTCAACTTTAGCATTAATTAACTCATTTTTGCTCGTTAAATATTTGTTTTCCTGAGTGATAATTTTCGCCTCAACTTCCTGTAATTTGAGTCTTTTTTCTTCAATATCAGTCAATGGTTTCAATCCTTCTTTATTTAAGGCAACAGATCGATTGAATTGCGTATTGGCTATTCTTAATTGTGTTTTTACGGCCACTAAATCAATACTGTCACTTTTTATTTTTAGTACTGATTGTTTGATCTTGTTTTGGGCTTGCTCTAGTTTTAAAACTTTTTCGTTTTCTATAGCTTGAATTTGTCCTGTTAACGTAGTTACTTTTGAACCATAGGATTGCTGAGATTGTTTTTTAGCATCCATCTGATTCTTTGTATTTTGTACTAAGTTAGGATCCATATATTCCTCTTTTATCTCGGATATAAACAAGATGGTATCTCCTTTTTTAACAAAGTCACCTTCTTGAACATACCATTTTTCTAGTCTCCCAGAAATGACACTTTGAATAGATTGTGGTCTTTGATCTGGTTTTAAAGTCGTCACGGAGCCACTTCCTGAAATATTTTGCGTCCAAGGTAGAAAAAGAGCTACTATCCCAACAATGGAAACTCCAGCGATTATTTTATTTAAAATTTTGTAATGCGGTCTGTTTTCTAAATTTTTTACAGTTGAAAATCGAGCAAGCGACGGTAATTTTATTTTATTATTGGATATGTTTAGCATAACTAATTATTTTTAAAATCATGTGCAATAATGCCATTGTCCATGATAATGTTTCGGGTGCATTTGGTTTTCCAATATGGATTTTTTGACGACACAATAATGGTCCATTTGTGTTTATCAGAGGTGATAAAGTCGATGATTTCTTTTGCAATATCTTCATCCATTACGTCAGTAGGATCTTCATAAAAAAGAATTTTGGGTTTATGAATGATACTGCGAGCTAATAGCACTTTTTGAGCATTAGACGAGGATAATTGTTTTCCTTCGGGAAAAATGCGCGTATCAAGTCCTTTTGGCAATGATTTGATGAACGAGGTGAGTTTTACGCCATCAATTGCCCATCGAAGATCTTCGCTGCTTACTGATGGGTCATTGAAAGTGATATTCTCCAATAAGGTACCTTCAAAAGGTGTTTCCCCATGAATGATACTGCCTATTTGCGAGTGGTATTGCTTTAAATTTATTTTTCTAAACGTATCATCATTGATGTACAAAGACCCAGAGGTGGGATGCAACAATCCAGATAAAATACGAATGAGGGTTGTTTTTCCAGATCCATTGGCACCGTAAATTGCAATTCTTTCTCCTTGTTCTATTTTCAAGGTTAAACCATGGAGTATTTCCTTAGAGTAATCAGAGAATTTGAAACTTAAGTCCTCTGTTTCCAATGTAATTTTGTTGTAGCACGTCTCACTTTTAGAGTCAATCTCATCTTCTAACTCTAAATCAGTTATTTGCCCTATTTTTTCAATTGAAGTAAGCACATCATAAAACGTCTCTAAACCTAGAATTATTTTTTCGACAGAATTAATTACTAATAAAATAATAATCTCTGCTGCAACAAACTGTCCGATATTCATTTGTTGTGACAATACAAGAAATCCACCTATGGAGAGCAAACTTGCTGTAATAATGATTTTAAAAATGATTAATTGACTGAATTGTCGTTGAATAATTTTAAAATGCTTTTCTCGATAGATTAAATAGTCGCCTACAAGATTGTTGTTTTTTTGCAAGCCATAATTGTAATTTAAGTCATTTTTGAAACTGAAATTATTACGTGCCATTTCTTGTAACCAGCCTGCAACTTTATACTTAAATTTTGATTCTTTTAAACTAGTTTCTAGACCAGATTTATATGAAAACTTAAAAATAAAAAACAACAGTAAGAACAGTAAGAATCCAAAAACAATAAAGTAAGGATGGTATAAAGAAAGCAAAATAAGACCGAAAATAATTTGCAACAAAGCCGCTGAGAAGTCAATTAATAACTTCGAAGTTCCTTTTTGAATGTTCATGGTGTCAAAAAAGCGATTGGCTAACTCGGGAGGATAGGTGTCGTAAAGCTCTTCGTTTTTTATCTTTGGTAAACGGGCCGCAAATTCAAAAGAGGAGCGTACGAATATTTTTTGTTGTAAGTTTTCAGTAATTCGAAGTTGCATTAGCGACAAAATCCCAACTAGTGCTACGCCAAAAACGACCAAAACGATCAACACAATCCAGGAAGCACTCACGCGCCCAGATTGAATAAAGTTTATAATAGCTTGAATGCCAAGTGGCAATGACAAGCTTATTAATCCAGCAAAAATAGCATAGAAAAATATTTGATATACATCTTTCCGGTCTAATGCCAGTAAATTATAAAATCGTTCTAAAGGTGTGTTTTTCATATTTTTTTATTTGGTAATTATTTTCACTAAATCGATATAAAAATGAGTCGGTGAAACAGTTTCATTACAATTTGTTATTGTTTTTAAATGATCTTTCAAAAAATGTTGATGCAAGGCACCTTCCACAATTGAAGAGGCTAAACTTTTAGCAAATTGGTACTCCGGATTTACCGCCTCAATCATTGCGATAATGCGATTAATGACTTTTTTATACACTAAAAATAAACCTATTTTGTTTTCCTCATCAACTTCTTTGGTTAAAAGGGTTTTGGTAAATTCGGCGATGATGATCTTGTTTAATATAGCCTCATTAATATGCGCAGTGTTAGAATCGTCTTCTATTTTTTCGGTAACAATAGCGATTGCTTTTTTTAGTTTTTCTAGAGGATTAGCTATGTTGTTGGTAGCAAAAACTAATTTATATTCCATCCATCCCCAATACCAGGAAGATAGGTATAAAAGGAGTTTATGCTTACTTTCAAAATATCGGTAAATAGAGCTTTCATTAGACCCAATGCTTTCCCCTAATTTCTTGAAGGTAAAATTTTCAAAACCAATTTCATCAATAAGTAAGATACTGTTTTCTATTATTTTTTTACCTAAAGTGGAGGTTTCGGGATTTTTAACGTACAACTTCTCGTTAATAGTAATACTAATATTTGGTAAAATAGCGTCCATAATTTTGTTTAATCTCAAATTTGAATTTAGTATCTGTTTTTAATTTTATCCTGTTAGAAATTCACTTTAAATCCAAAATTCAAATTTTTCATGTCTTGTAAGTCGGTTTTTATTTTGTTGTCTTTTAAATCTAAAAATTTGAGATGATCTAATTCTTTTAAAACCGGAACTTTCTCAATTTGATTATTTCCTAGAAATAAATATTCTAGATTTTTTATTTTTAATAATTCACTTGGTAGTGTTTTGAGGTGATCATTTTCTAGATACAAAGATTTAAGGATTGGTAACTTAGCTAAAACATTAAGTGTTTGTGGTAAGTCCATTCTGCTTTCATCGTTTAATCGTACTTCTTCAAGTAATTTTAGATTTGAGAAATCACTAGGAAGCATATCAAAGTCATTACCACTTAAGTCAATTGATTTTAAAGTTTTTATTTTTGTAATACCACTTGGAATTTCTTTCAAATGGTCATTTTTCAAACTCAAGTATTCTAAGTTGATAAATTTAGACCAATCCACACCATCAAGTTTTATGTTTTGATTGCTTAAATTCAATCGATAGATAAGTTCTGGATTTTTTAAAGCATCATTAAGATCATTGAATTCTCTGTTTTTGTCATACTGTATTTGACCCCATAAACTAGATGTGAGTAAAAGTACAATTGCAGAAAAAAAGTATGTTTTCATAGTTTTGGTTTTTAATTCAAACAAAAGTACACCATAATTAATAGTAATACTATCATTTCGTTGTTATTTAACGATAATTTAAGATGAAAATTATAGTGCCATTGCACGGTGTAATTCACACAAAAAAGCATACAGTTTAGTATGCTTTTGTATCTAAAATTAAATAATATAATTAATTTGCTTTGCTAATTTTACTTTGATGTCAATTTTTAATTGATTTCATTTAGAAGCTGTAATTTAAATGCTTGCATTTTGTCTCAATTGAAATATTTACGGCAAACTAATCAGTATTTAAGATAATACATGTAAGACTTATTTAGCTGTTAAATCAATTCCTATTACGGTATTTACAACAAAGCCATTATTGTTTTGGAACACGTTTCGCTGATCGATTTCCCTGCCAAGTTGTACCCTTTGATTGAGGTAACCACCTTCAATTCTTAAATTAGAATTAAATTTATAACCCAATAGCAACCCAATTCTATTTTGGTCAAAAATATTTTCATTTACATTTTTACCAAAACCAATAAATATCTCATTATATGCAGCTACATAAGGCGTTTTGTTTGCAATCTCATTGCCCTTTAAAGGCATTTGAATGCGGAACATGTATCGTAAGCGGTTTAAAAAAAGGTAATCATCTTCAACAATTAATTCTGGTTTTGTATATCTACCTACAAATCGTTGCTCCAGCATAAAGCGATGCGACAACTCCACCTTTGAAATTTTATCGGTCAACGTTACCATTTGAAAAATTCGATGCTCGGTAAAATCCTTGCCTAAACCGTTAATTGGGAAATCTCCATACGGATAGGTTTCAATCCATGCGTAACCCGCTCTCAATTGTATTTTAGGATTGGCTTGATAATTTAATCCTACCCTTAAAAGGCCTTGTTGTTTGTCATTGACGTAATTGTCTCTTCGCCATTGATATTCTGAGTGGATACTAAATTGTTTTGCTATTTTAAAAGTTCCAAAATAGCCCAGCCAGCCTATTTGGTTGTTATCTTGGATCCTTGTGCTTTGAGCAAATACACTGCTGAAGACAAGCAGCAGCAGTGTTGATAAAACAATTTTCTTCATTTACATTATTTCTTAAGTTGTGGTAAATTATGTAACGTTTCTTGTAAAAATTCGACTTTTCCAGTGTGAATGTCATAAACGGCACCTACAATTAAAATTTCTCCGTTTTTATATTTCTTGTGCAAAATAGGATCTAAGTCACGTAAATTATTTACTTGATCAATCACATTTTGACGGACAGCATTATTAACTGGATTCCCAGGTAAATGAGCACATTTAGCAACCGCAGGTTTAATTTCATTTATTAAGGTTACAATATGACCAGGCACATCTTCTGGGCGTTCTACAGCCGCAGCTACGGCTCCGCATTCTGTGTGTCCGAGTACTACAATTAGTTTTGTTTTCAATTTTAAAACAGCAAACTCCATACTGCCATAGGATGCAGCTGCAGATACTTGCCCTGCTGTTCTGATGATAAATAAATCACCTAAACCTTGATCGAAAATCATTTCATTAGGAACTCTAGAGTCTGAACAGCCTACAATTGTTGCAAAAGGTTCTTGACCGTTTTCAAGGCTTTTGATGGTGTTCATATCTTGCCTTGGTTTGATTGTTTTTCCTTCAATAAAACGCTTGTTTCCACCCATTAGTTTCTTTAACGCTATTCTTGGATCTGCATAAGCAGAATCTCTATTGACAACATAATGCTCTTTTCTCCATTGTGGGGAATCAATTTCAGCTTTTTTTTCTCTTTCTTTTTTACTCTTTTTTTCTTGGGCATAAGTCGTGGTTGTTAGGGCCAAACACATTAAAAATAACAATAGTTTTTTCATTTTAATTTAATATTAGTTACACATTTAAATTTGAAACAAATGTAAACAAAAATAATAGTATTGCTATTAATTATGAAAATTTAACTTTTATTTATGTGAAATTAGCTTTTAACTGTGAGAGTCTAATTCATAAAAAAAGAGCTGATCAAAAATACTTTTGACAACTCTTTAGTTTTTAATTATCTTTCATTTGCTTAACGGTCACCATTTTTACCAGGCGCTCCATTTTTACCATTCTCGGTTCCTATTCCCTTTGAACCATTCTCGCCAGGGCTACTATTCTTGCCTGTTCCTAATTAGTAACAACTTGATAATGCGATAGTTAATAACGCAATGATATACTTTTTCATAGCAGTGAATGACACGTCATTACCTCAGGTTTTTCAACCCCCAATAGTTCTAAAATAGTTGGAGCAATATCACCTAATACACCATCATGGATCAATCGGATGTCTTTGTCTACTAGAATTATCGGAACTGGATTTGTAGTATGCGCCGTATTTGGACTGCCATCAGGATTAATCATCGTTTCACAATTTCCATGATCTGCAATTACTAGTGTTGTATAATTATGGGCTAGTGCGGTTGTGATCACCTTTTCTACACATTGATCAACAGCTTCGCACGCTTGTATTGCTGCACTCATAATTCCTGTATGGCCCACCATATCGCCGTTGGCAAAGTTGAGACAAACAAAATCTACTTCTTCTTTCTCTAACTCTGGCACAAGGGATTCTGTCAATTCAAAGGCGCTCATTTGTGGTTGTAGATCATAAGTGGCCACTTTTGGAGAATTTTTCAAGATGCGGCTTTCGCCAATAAATGGCTGCTCTCTACCTCCAGAAAAGAAGAAAGTAACATGCGGATATTTCTCTGTCTCCGCAATACGAATTTGCTTTTTGCCCGCTTTCTCCAGGACTTCACCTAGCGTTTCCGTAATATTATCTTTATTGTAAACGACTTTTATATTTTGGTACGTTTCGTCATAATTGGTAAGCGTAACATAATACAACTTGAGTTTGTACATATTTTGCTCATGACAATCCATTTGCGTTAAAACCTCTGTTAATTCTCGTCCTCTGTCGGTTCTGAAGTTAAAGAAAATAACCACGTCGTCCTCTTCAATTGTAGCTAGTGGTTTATTATTTTCATCAACCATCACTGTAGGATGGATAAATTCGTCGGTTACATTTACTTCATAACTTTCTTCAATAGAAGCAACGGCATTTGTAGTATGCCTTCCTATACCATTAACTAATAAATCATAGGCAAGTTTTATTCTTTCCCAGCGTCTGTCGCGATCCATGGCATAATAACGCCCCACAATTGAAGCCAGTTTTACAGTGGTGTTTGCAATATAATCTTGTAAATCTTGAATATAATGTTTGCCTGATTTAGGATCTACGTCACGACCATCAGTAAAGGCATGAACAAAAACTTTTTGCAAGCCGTGCTGCTGTGTAGCATCGATCAATCCGCGTAAATGGGAGGTGTGGGAGTGTACACCGCCATCAGAAACTAAACCTAAAAAATGTACTTTTTTGTTGTTTATTTTGGCATACGAAAAAGCATCTACTAAAACTTGTTCTTTAGTTAAAGTGTCGTGTGCCACGGCAAGGTTTATTTTAGCTAAATCTTGATATACAATGCGGCCAGCGCCAAGATTCATATGTCCAACTTCGCTGTTCCCCATTTGGCCATCAGGCAGACCTACATTTAAACCATCCGTTCGTAGTTGTGCACTTGGATAATTTCTATATAAACTATTTATAAAAGGGACATTAGCATTATCAATCGCTGAAACTTTAGGATCAGGAGATTTACCCCAACCGTCTAAAATCATTAGAATTACTTTTTTGTTCATTACGGTATCTTTTAAACAAAGGTAAAGTATTTATAAAAAAATTTGAGGCAATAGAAAGCACTATTGTGCATTTAAGCACTAAGCTAGATTAAAATGATGATTGTGTGATGTAAGGATAGTTTTTTTTAAATAAATTCATTTAGAACATATTTTTGACCTGATTGTAGTCAATAAAATAGCGCACACTAATAGAGAAAACGTGACTTAAAGCTTCATTATTTAATAAATTAGTAACATTATCATTAAAATCTTTATTGATGTTTCTCTCGAATGCACCTGCATTATTGCGGTACAAAACAGAGACTTGACTGCCAGGCGCAAACCACCACGTATAAGATACATCAGCATTCCAAGAATAAAAACTCGAGTTTTTATTAACGGAATAACCAGCAAAATCCGCCAGTCTTCCGTTTTGTTCTAGAGATAAAATGTTTTTATTTTCGGCATACGACCAGTAATGACGCAATGCAATATTAAAAGTCATTTGGCTGTTGAGTGCATATTTTCCAGACAGTGTATTAGAGTAGGTAATGACATTTCTGTTAGCGAAAATAATGGTGTTTGGCGTTGCTGCATTCATATCATCATTTACGCTATCAATATACCCCTTATTATTATTTTGTCTGGAGAAGTTAAAGTTGTAATTTAAAGATAATTTATCGTTAAAACGGTATCTAGGACCTACTGAAAAACCGTAAGTATTTCGCCCAGCTTCATCAAAAACATTATAAGATGGATTAAAATCAAAAGAAAAAGGATTGTTGTAATTTGTTGATATGTAAATAAAACCGCCAACTCTAGTAGGTCTGATAACAAATCTATTCGCTGCTCTTGGTTCATAATAATCGAAAGTTTCTACTGGATTGGCATTGAAGCCTATTCCGAAATAATGATTTTTTTTATTGTTTGCATTAATTTGAAAATTGATATTGCTAGATTGAATTTTACCAGTTTCTTTTTGGAATTGCGAATAGGTATTTATTCTGGTGCTAAAAGAATTAAATAATTTGGTAGGATTCAAGATTCTGTAGCTCGAATTAGCATAAAAACTATAGTAATTGGTTTCGAAATTGATTCCTAAATCGTTATTGTCAAAATCCTTTGTCATTATTTCAGCTCCAATCCCGTGTCGAAACTTTCCACTGGTTTCTGCAAAGTTTAACCGCGAGTTAAATCCTGTTTTATCAATAGTACTATTGACATAGCTGTATTTAAAATCACCGGCTAGATTATAAGTATTTTTCTTGGTATTTAAGTCCCAAACTAATGCCGTGACATTTCCATCTCTAAAATTTCCGTTTCGAGTTACATTTGTATTTACAAATGAAACAGAGGAATTTTTGCGAAAGCGCTGATCGAGAACCAAAACACTATAATTTGCTAGCGGTTCTACCACTTCTTGCCTTGTGTTTTGGGTGTTAGTATTTTGAATTGTTGCGATGGTTTTTTCGGTAACTGCATTCAAAATTCCTATGCCCAAACCATTTTTGGTTCTTCCAGATATTTTAAAAGCATTGATCAAGTTTACGCTCGCTGGATTATCGATTATTTTCTCATTGGCTTGCACTGTTGGATATTTACTTGGGTTTCCCCCAATCCGTCTCGAATAAACCAAATTACCTTTGCTAAACAAATCAGTTCCTTCTGTAAAAAAAGGCCTGTTTTCATTAAATTGTTGCTCGAATGGTCCTAAATTTAGAATTTGATCATCGTATTTGGTTTGTCCAAAATCAGGAATTAGAATCATATCCAGCGTAAAAGCATCATTGATTCCGTATTTTAGATCCAATCCACCTTTAAGTGTCCCGTATGTTTTTTGTCTCGCATCAGCATTGACATAAAAAGAAGAATACGGTAAAAGAAAAAGTCGAGTAGGGGGTTTTATATTTTCAATTCCTTGTAAAACTCCAGTTTGTTGGGTAAAAGTTCCTAGTTTTGAATCTATAAAATTCCAAGAATATTTAAAACGGTCACGTCTTACCTCTCTAAAAAAATTAAGACCCCAAGTTTGTTTACTTTCTGCTGAAAAACGCAATGCCGCATAAGGGATTCGCATTTCAACTACCCAGCCTTCGGCCGTTATTATGGCTTTACTTTTCCATACAGCATCCCAGGAATAATCTTCCCCATTCGTGTCTGTAGCAATACAATCTGCCTGACCATCTGCTGCATTTACAAAAAATTGAAAGTCTTGTTGACCATCGTTAAACCCATTGATGAATACCCCAAAAACATCTGAGGTTCCAAAATTATCTCGTTGCGTGATCTCTTTTAATATTTTTTCGGGATTTTCATCGCGTAGCAAAGCACCTATGTAAATTGCATCATTATCATAAAGCACTTTTATCTCGGTTTTTCTATTTTCTGGAATTGGCTTGCCGTTATCGGGTTCAAATGTTATAAAATCAGAGGCAATAGCTGCTGACTTCCAAATGGATTCATCTAACTTTCCGTCAATTTCTATATTATCCGTGATGAATTTGGTCTGCAAAGTTTTCTTTTGGCTGTAGCTAAATATGGAAAGGAAGAGAGCGCAAAGGATTAATAGCTGTTTCATGAAACGATTGATTGGTTGATTGATGTTAAATTTAAAAAACAAAATAGTTTCATTGGTAAAAACACCATTGCACTGCATAGTTTGCCTTAATAGACTTCCTTTTGAAGTGAATGTTACAGTTTAGATGTAAAAAATTAGAATTTATTTTTTATTGTGTTGTAATCTATAAAATAACGTACACTCACAGAAAGTACAGACGTAAGGTCACTGTTAAAAATATTTTTTAAATTTCTTGATAAATCTTTTTCAACCATGTTGGCTCTTTCCAGTCCATAATTACGATATAAAATAGATATCTCACTTCCTGGAGCAAACCACCAAGAATAGGATAAATCGAAATTCCAGGAATTGAAATTTCGGTCTTTGTTTTTTGCGTAAGTTGTGTTTGGAGTTAGATATCCGTTATTTTGTAAGGTAAAGAATTCATGATTTTTAGAATATGACCAGTAATACCTTCCGGTTAGGTTGATAGTCATTTTGTTATTCAAGGAATATTTTCCAGTAAGATCATTTTGAAGAATTTCTCGATTCCGTTCTGCAAATATTATTTCAGAAGCATCATCAAAGCCAACCCAACCTCGATCATTATTGATTTTAGTATATTCTGTTGAATAAGCCAAGGAGAACTTATCGTTGAAACGGTATTTTGGACTTAAATAAAATCCATATGAGTTTCGACCTTTTTCATTAAAAGCCGTAAATGTTGGCTGCACTACCATTGTGAAAGGCTTATTATCATTGGTAGTGAAATTTACTATGGTAATAATTCTTTCAGGAATAAAAACATATCGGCCAAATTCACGAGGCTCATAAAAATCAAAAGTTGGCTGTGGAGAAAGTTCAAATACCAATTCCATAGCATCATTTTTCAAGGTTGTCGCTCTAAGCTCTGTGCCAAAAGCTCCTGTTTGTAGTTTTTTGGTGGTGTTATCCCATTCAAAATTAATGTATTCATTTATTCTGAAAGTATTGAAAACTTTGGTAGGATTAACTATTCGGTAACTCGCATGTCCATACGCATTGTGATAATTAGAATAAAAGCTGATTCCTAAATCATTTAAATCGTAGTTCTTAGAAACATATTTTCCCGAAAATCCGTACCGATACTTTCCACTGGTTTTTTCAAGTCCTATTTCAGTTTTAAAACCATTATAATCTTCAACAGTATTGATAGCATTGTATTTAAAGTTGCCATATAAATTATAAGTATTCGCTTTTGTATTTAGGTCAAACAACAACGCCGAAACATTGGCGTCTCTAAAATCTCCGTTCCTAGTAGTATTTGCATTAACAAAAGTAACTGATGAGTTTTGGTTGAAGCGTTGATCAAGAACCAACATGTTATAATTGGTTAGCGGTTCAATTACCTCTTTTCTTACTTCTCCTGTATCATTATTTAAGATAGTAGCTTTAGTTTTTTCTGTAACAGCATTCAAAAATCCAATACCTAGGCCTTTCTCTGTACGTCCAGATATTTTTACGGCATTCAATAAATCAACGGTGCCTGGATAATCTGTAATTTCTTCGTTTAATTCGATTACAGGTTCGTTAGTAGGAGCACCACCAATTCGTCGAGAGTAAAATAGTCCGCCTTTACTGAATAAATCAGTCCCTTCGGTAAAAAAAGGTCTGTTTTCCTCAAATCTTTGTTCAAAAGGCAAGAGATTTAAAATGGCATTGTCAAATTTTGTTTGTCCAAAATCAGGTACTAAAATAGCATCTAGGGTAAAGGAGTCGTTAAGGCCGTATTTGATGTCTAGTCCCGCTTTAAAAGTTCGGTCAGAGCCAATATCGCTCTCTTGATAATAAGCTGAAGTATATGGAATTATAAAAAGGCGGGTAGGGGTTTGTATATTTTCAATTCCTTCAAGAATACCAGCCTGCGGAATCACCGCTCCAATTTTAGTATCAATCCGGTTCCAAGTGTATTTTTGAACATTGCGTTTAATTTCCCGCATAAAGTTTAAGCCCCAAGTTTGTTTCTCGGCTTTTGAGAATCGTAAAGCCGCATATGGGATTTTCATTTCAACCACCCAGCCAAACTCAGTTAGTGTAACTTCACTGTCCCAAATGGCATCCCAACTAAAATCTTCATAATCCTCGGTGGCTAAACAATCCATTTGCACTCCAGCAGCGCTTACAAAAAAACGAAAGTCTTGTTGGCCATCATTAAACCCATTGATGTAAACCGAAAAGTGATCTGATACCCCAAAAACATCTCGATTGGTTATTTCTTTTTGAATTTTAGCTGGTTCATTGTCATACAGCAATGCCGAGATGTAAATGGCATTGTTGTCGTACACTATTTTAACCTCTGTTTTTTTATCGTTGGGTATAGGTTTCCCGTTGTCGGGCTCAAACATCACAAAATCAGTCGCTACTGACGCTGTTTTCCATATGTCTTCATTTATTTTTCCGTCGATGCTTATTGTGGAAGAGCTGAGTTGAGCTTGAAGTATTTTTTTTTGACCAAACGAATTGATACAGCAAGACAATAAGAAAAATAATGAAAGATAAATAAGCTTTGGCATGAATTTGGTTTAAGGTATTTGTAATAGATAATAAAAGTAGTACATAATAAGATTTCACCATCGGTCTTTAGATGTTTTTTTAATTTAATTTGTCAAATTAAAATTAAAGTTTTCATAATTATGGTTTTTTCAATACTATTATCCGTAGGTTTGCAATCCCGAATTTTACTAATAACCTAAAGAAAGTCAATGATTTATAACTTATTTCCTGCTGTTTTGTTTTTTCTGTTTACTATTTCTTTCAATAAAACAAATTCATTTGAGCCTACAAATCCTAAACCTATCGTTTATACCAAAACACTAAAAACAAGTGTAGAGGGTAAAATAAGTGTAGCATATAGCTCTTTGCACTCAGATAAATTTGATTTGCCAAAACTAGAAAGTTTTACAGAAGCTTTAAAAGGATATTATTCTTTAAAAGATAAAGGATTGATCAAGAAAGATATTTTAACTTTAGTTGATTTTAGCTTGTCGTCTAATTCCAAAAGACTCTGGGTTATTAATCTTGCTACAGGAGATATATTATTTCATTCGCTTGTTGCACATGGAAGAAACACTGGAGATGAGTTTGCTTCTAATTTTTCAAATGCTGCAGAGTCCTATAAAAGTAGTTTGGGCTTTTACGCCACAGGCGAAATTTATAATGGCAAACATGGAATGTCTCTAAAATTAGATGGATTAGAAAAGGGAGTCAATGACAATGCGCGCGCAAGAGGTGTGGTGATGCATGCCGCAGATTATGTGTCGAATTCATTCATTAGAAACAACAATAGATTGGGAAGAAGTCAAGGCTGTCCTGCTGTTCCCGTTGAGTTGTCTAAAGAGATTATTACTGTAATAAAAGATAAATCGTGTTTCTTTATTTATCATCCTTCCAGAGTATCTAAATTTAGAGCAGAGTCAATTTCTTAACGTAAAAACAAAAGTAGGAATCAAGATTTTGGTTTTTTAATGGGTTTAGCAGTTTATAAAAGGCAATTTTTGCAGCTAACTGGTATTTAATCAAGTATTTTTAAGTCGTTTTTAATTTTTTTTTAAAATATTTTGGTTTGATTTAAATGGTATAATATTTTCATATTAAATTATTTAGGATTTTAATCCTCGCAATAGAGCGATGTCGAGCACTGAAGTTTTGGACTTTTTAAAAAAAAAGCTTGCATCAAAGGAAACTTATTAAGTATATTTGCACCGTAGTAATGCGAAAGTAGCTCAGTTGGTAGAGCTCCAGCCTTCCAAGCTGGTTGTCGCGAGTTCGAGCCTCGTCTTTCGCTCTAAGTCTTATTTAAGATTTATTTTTATTGTAATGCGAAAGTAGCTCAGTTGGTAGAGCTCCAGCCTTCCAAGCTGGTTGTCGCGAGTTCGAGCCTCGTCTTTCGCTCTAAAGCCTTAAACTTTTGTTTGAGGCTTTTTTATTTTAATGTTGTGCGAGTCCCGAAGCTTCGGGATACCCCGTGAACGCAGAGATACGGGAAGCCTCGTCTTTCGCTCTAAAACGGCAAACATTGTTTTAGGTTTTTTTATTTTAAGATTTTGCGAGTGCCAAAGTCGAGTACCTGTAAATGGTATGATACAATAGGAAGTCTCTTATTACCCATTATAAAGCCGAAACATTACGTTTCGGCTTTTTTGTGAGCTATTTGTTAAATTATTTCAAAAAATGTAAATCAATTCCGCTTTCGATTTCTTCAGGCGGTTGGTTTTGTCGGAACAAACGGGCTGTTAAATCTCCTTTCAAAGTAATGGTTTCGCCTTTTACATCCAGCCAACTTCCTTCTCTTAATCCTAAGACGGGTACCGAATTATAAGCATGATATTCTTGTATTCTGGTTTCTCTTGTTTCTCCCATATGTTTAGAATTGGTATCGGGATCCAAATAATGCGGGTTTAGATTAAATGGAATTAATCCTAACGTTTTAAAACTTGGCGGAAAAACAATCGGCATGTCATTTGTAGTTTGCATGGTTAGTCCACAAATATTACTTCCGGCGCTGGTTCCCAAATAGGGAGTTCCGTTTTTCACTACTGCAGAGAGCGCTTCCATTGCGTTGGTTTTATACAATTGAGAAACTAAAACAAATGTGTTTCCGCCTCCAGTAAAAATACCTTCAGCTTTTTTCAAGGCTTGTGGTGCCTCTTCAAACTGATGAATTCCGATTACCTTTTTATTTATTTTGGCGAAAGCCAAGCTAACCATAGCAGTATATTCGTCGTGTGATATGCCTCCTGGTCTTGCATAAGGGATAAAAAGAATGGTAGAACAGTTTCGAAAATGAATTTTTAATTCAGGTAATAAATAGTCTAGATAATTTTGATTAGCAAGCGTAGAGGTACTTGCGATGAGTATGTTTTTCATTTTTAAGTGCATAATTTGCGTTAAAGGTATAAAATCACTGTGCTTATTCTCGCATTTTTAATTAACATTTTTTTATCAAGCTATTAGTACTTAATTTGGAATGCATTAAGATACTTTTACGAACGGTTAGTAACGAATTGCAAAAATGGATGATTAGAATTGTTTACTTTTTTTTGGTATTTGTAGTTACGAATGGTCTAGCTCAAGAGTCGTTTCGTGTAAAATTGAAAGGAAGAACTACTTTTGAATTCTCAGCTTTGGAGGGAATTACCGTATTGAATTTAAAAAGTCAGCAAGCAGTAGTTTCAGATAAATTGGGAAATTTTTCTATACTGGCTAGAGTTGGAGACAGTTTATGCTTCGCCGAAGGGCAATTTAAAGAGGTTAAGATTGGCCTAACTCAAAAGGATTTTGAAAAAGAAATACTTACTGTACAGATGGCGCTCAAAGTAAATGAATTGAAAGAAGTTGTTGTCAAAAATGATATCAACGCGGTCTCTATGGGGATAATTCCAAAGGGGCAAAAAACATATACTCCAGCAGAAAGAAAATTATATACTGCAACTGATCTCAATGCTTCGGCTAATGTGGGCAGTATGATGGGAGGATCTGTTTCTGCCGATCCACTTTTGAATTGGATTTCTGGACGAACAAAAATGCTTAAAAAAGAACTCGAAGTTGAAAAGAAAGAATCCTATTTGCGACAATTAGAGAATTGGTTTACGCCAGACTATTTTGTTATTAAATTGAAAATTCCCGCGGAGTATGTCAAAGGATTTCAATAT
Source organism: Flavobacterium frigidum (assembly GCF_048286795.2). Lineage (NCBI taxonomy): Bacteria > Pseudomonadati > Bacteroidota > Flavobacteriia > Flavobacteriales > Flavobacteriaceae > Flavobacterium > Flavobacterium frigidum. The sequence goes on along the minus strand of NZ_JBLVPT020000001.1, from coordinate 121,973 downwards.
TATAGTATTGAAAACGAGCCATTAGTGGCTGTTTTAAAAACTAAGAATAAGACAATGACCACTTTTTTAATAGGAGAATTGGCTTTAAAATATAAAGAGATAATCGCTAGTGAAAATTAAATATACCTTACAGATACTAATCTTGTTGTTAGTTCAAATTTGTTTTGCTCAAACGGGTAACATTCGCGAACTACGCGGAAAAATCAGTGCCGATTCGCTGGCGGTCGATCGCATTACAATTGAAAATGTAACCACAGATAAAACTGTCTTTTCGGACAGCAAGGGTTTCTTTACTATAGCGGCAAAGGAAGGTGATGTTTTAGTTTTTACAGCGGTTCATCTAGAGGGACTTCGAAGAAGGATTAATCAAGAAGATTTTTTACTAGATAGTATAACCATTAACATGATTCCTAAAAGTATCTTGTTGAACGAAGTCTTTGTGAACGAATCTACAATCACGGCGGAAAGTCTTGGAATTATTCCGTACGGCCAAAAAAAGTATACGCCAGCCGAGAGAAAATTATACACAGCAACCTCTGGCGGCGGGATTGATGGGTTGTTAAATACTATTTCAGGCCGAAAAGCAATGCTGAAAAAAGAAATCATTGTCGAAAAGAAATTGCAGCTTTTGGATCGAATTGATGATCTTTTTGAAGACAAGTTCTATCTTGAAACTCTTAAGATTCCACAGGATTATATACGAGGATTTCAATATTATTGTATTGATGATGTAGCCTTTGCTAATGCTTTGCGAGCTAAAAACAAGACGCTGATTCAATTTTTAATAGTCAAACTAGCTGAAAATTATAACGAAATTATTGCGGGTGAAAATAAATAGTAGTCTTTTACTAGTTTTGTGTTTGGTCTACCAAATTTCTATTGGTCAAACTCCTGCTGAGAGAATGCTTCGCGGTACAATAAGAGTCGATGCTACCCATGCAAATGGAATAAGTATCCTAAACTTAAGCACTGATGAATATACCACCACAAATCAAGATGGAGAATTTGTAATTATGGTTCGAATAAATGATGTGCTAGTTTTCACTGCCGTGAATGTAGAAACCACAAAACGGGTAGTTAAGCAAGAAGACTTTATGTTGGGTTTGATACATGTAGAAATGAAAGGTAAAGCCACTCCGCTTAAAGCAGTTATTATTAATTCGAATGCAATAAATGCCGTTTCAGAAAGAATTGTTGCTAAGGAACCTAAGAAATATACCGTTGCAGAAAGACGATTGCGCACTGCAGGAGATTTTAAACCAATTATGTTATTAGGATTATTGGGCGGGGTAATGCCTCTTGACCCGATTATCAATAAAATTAATGGGCGAACTAAGCGGCTCAAAAAATTAGTTTTCGTAGAAAAAAAAGAGAAGTACATTAAAATGATTTCTGAATGGTATGAGCATGATTATTTTACGACGCAATTAGGGTTGCCTGGGGAATATGTAAGTGGATTTAAAAATTATCTGGTCGAAAATGAATTTTTTGTAAAAATTTTAGAGTCGAAGGATCAAGAAAAAATCACTTTTTATTTGGTGGGTTTGGCACAAGACTATAACAATTTATTGAAAAGTGAAAGTCAAATAGATCTTAACAAATAAAAAAATCTAAAATGAAGACGATATTAAAAATCCTTTTTTTGATTTTCATCTGCCAAGTTTCTTTTGGTCAAAATGAAAATAGAAAACCATTACACGGTCAATTTACAAATGAATCAACGATGGTAGACAACGGCTATGTTATTAATTTAAATTCAAAAACCAGAACTTTTATAAGCAGTCAAGGTTTTTTTGATATTTTGGCGAAAGCCAAAGACACATTGCTGGTTTCTAGTACCTCTTTTAAGTCAAAAAAAATAGTAATTCAAGATAAGGATTTCGCAAAACCGCTATTTGTAATTTCTTTGGAAACACAAACTACAGTACTGAAAGAAGTTATTGTAAAACGTAAAGCCGAAATAAAACCAATAACTGGGAATACGCAAAGTATTGTTGACATGCAATTTATTGATGATGCAAAGTCTTCTCCTATAAATAGGACGATGCCATCTGACGGGACTATAGAAAATGGAATGGATTTTGTAAAGATTTACAAAATGGTATCTAAATTATTCACCAAAGATTCGGCTAAAAAAAATGATTTGAATTCTACTATAGATTTTTCAGAAACGGTTGGAAAAGGAATTGACAAGTATTTTTTTACCACTACTTTGCAGTTAAAAAAAGAGGAAATTGGATTCTTTCTGGAGTATTGTGAGAATGATCCAAAGTCAAAAACGCTTTTAAAACAAGAAGACGAATTTCTATTAATTGATTTTTTAATCACCAAGAACGAGGAGTTTAAAAGAATTACTACTTTTGAAAAATGAAATCGCCTTGATTCCAGAATACAAATAAGATTGAAGCTGCCATATTTCGATAAAAAACAAATAGAATCTCTAAATGAAAAAAACAATTTTAACTACTTTTTTTGGATTATTATTTTTAACTACAACTTCCTTTGCCTTGCATAAATTTTATGTAGCCTTGTACCAAGTTAATTATGCTCCACAAAAGAAAATGGTACAAATTACGGCTCGTATTTTTGTAGATGATTTGAATGCTGCCATTGGAAAAAAATATACTAAAAAAGTTAATTTAGGTTCTGAAAAAGAAACAGATGAAGATCTCACATTACTAAAGAAGTATTTAGCCGAAAAATTCAGCATTAAAATCAACGGACAGTCCAAGACCATGACGTTATTAAGCAAAGAAATGGAAGGAGACGTGCTCATTTGTTATTTAAATATCAAGGAAATTCCTAAAATTAATGCAATTGAAATATTCAACACCGTTATTATAGAAGGAAATTCAGAACAGCAAAATATTATGCATTTTAACGTTGGTGGGATCAAAAACACCATACTTTTTACAGAATCAACATCAAAAGGAATGTTAAAATATGAATAAATTAAGATAAATGTATTTTTAATTATTATTTTCACACATTGAAAAACCAGATTTCAACCTATGAAAAAATTTACCTTATTATTACTTCTTCCAGCAATGTTATTTGCCCAGGAGAAAACGGCACCTGTTGCACCTAAACAAACAGGAAAATACGACACCAATAAGTTTAGTCAAATGTATGATTTGTTAGCTACGCCTAACATGTTCCGTACGGCTTCTGGAGCGCCAGGTCCAGCTTATTATCAGCAACAAGCAGATTACAAGATCAATGTAGAACTTGATGATAAAAAATCAAAATTAAGTGGGTCTGAAACCATTACTTACTATAACAATTCGCCAGATACTTTAGAGTATTTATGGGTTCAATTAGACCAAAATCAAGCTGCGAAAACGTCTCAGACACCTTTGGCGGAAAGCCAAAGAATGGAACAGGTTTTTCCTGCTGGAAATTTTGCAAATAAGTTTTTAAAACAAGAGCAAGAGCGCGGTTTTAATATTGAGTTCGTAAAGGATGTAAAAGGAAATGCTTTGTCCTATTCCATCAATCAAACCATGATGCGCATCAATTTAGCTTCTCCAATGAAGCCTGGTGAAAAATTCACTTTCTCTATCAATTGGTGGTATAATATTAATAATTACAGACAAGATGGTGGTCGTTCTGGCTATGAATTGTTCGAAAAAGAAGGAAATAAATTATATGTAATTGCACAGTTCTATCCAAGAATGGCAGTTTATAATGATGTTGAAGGTTGGCAAAACATGCAGTTTTGGGGAACAGGAGAATTTACCTTGCCTTTCGGGAATTTTGATGTAAACATTACTGTGCCTGCTGATCACGTGATGGAAGCTACAGGAGAGCTTATGAACAGAAGCGAAGTATTTACTGCAGAACAAGTAAAAAGATACGAACTGGCTCAAAAATCATTTGACAAGCCTGTTGTAATTGTTACACAAGCTGAAGCTGAAGCAAGTGAAAAAGGATTTTCAGAAAAGAAAAAAACATGGAAATTTAGCGCTAAAAACGTGAGAGATTTTGGTATTGCTACTTCTAGAAAATTCATTCTAGATGCTATGGCGGTACAATTGAAAAACAAAACGGTTATGGCTATTTCAGTGTATCCAAAAGAAAGTAATCCACTTTGGGGAGAAACTTCTACTAGAACAGTGGCGCATACTTTAAAAAGTTATTCAGCTCATACTTTTGATTATCCTTATCCAAAAGCGGTATCAGTATCAGCAGAAGATCAAGGAATGGAATATCCAATGATTTGCTGGAATTATGGTCGCCCTGATGAAAAAGGAGTTACGAGCGAGCGTACAAAAAATGGAATGATTGGTGTGGTAATTCACGAAGTAGGACACAATTTCTTTCCAATGATTGTTAATTCTGACGAACGTCAGTGGTCATGGATGGATGAAGGGTTAAATACATTTATGCAATATATGGCCGAGCAAGAAATGGGAACAAATTTCCCGTCTAGTCGCGGACCTGCAAGTAAAATTGTTCCTTACATGAGTGGAGATCAAAAATTCTTGGAACCAATCATGTCAAACTCCGAAACAATAGTTCAATTTGGAGCAAATGCGTATGGTAAGCCTGCAACAGGATTGAATATTCTGAGAGAAACGATCATGGGAAGAGAATTATTTGACCATGCTTTTAAAGTATATGCTAACCGATGGAAATTTAAACATCCTACACCTGAAGACTTTTTTAGAACTATGGAAGATGCCTCAGCAGTAGATTTAGATTGGTTTTTCAGAGGATGGTTTTACTCTACTGATTTTGTAGATATCGGAGTAAAGGAAGTAAAACAATATTTTGTATCTGAGACTGCTACTAAGGAATTGAAAGATGCGGTAGTTCGCAGAGGACGTTTTGGACAAGAAAAAGGACCTTTCGTTTATTTAGTATCAGGAACAAGTGAAGAATTACCTGCTAAGGATAAAAAAGCATTAGCAATTGCAGATGTAAATTTACTTTCAGAGTACGTTAGTAAAAACTTCTCTGCTGATGAAAAAGCGATGTTAAAATCTCCAAAGTTTTTCTACGAAGTAGAGTTCAATAAGCCAGGAGGAATGTTAATGCCAATTATTGTTGAATTGACTTACGAAGATGATACCAAAGAGACATTTAAATATCCAGCCCAAATTTGGAGAAAAAATAATGATACTGCAAAGAAAGTCTATGCTACAGAAAAAGCGATTAAAAAGATTCTTGTAGATCCAAAACTAGAAACAGCGGATATTGATGTAACCAATAACAGTTGGCCTAAAGAGGAAGTGAAATCAAAATTTGACTAAGCACAAACAACATTTAAAAAGACTCTGAAAAGAGTCTTTTTTTTATGAAAAAATTAAAATTCAAAGTTGCTAAATTTGGTATATTTGTAACACTAAAAAATAAGAAATATGTTTGGCATAGGAGGAGGCGAATTAATTTTTATCATGTTTATAGTGCTTATGCTTTTTGGGTCAGATAAAGTGCCTGAAATAGCACGAACTATGGGGAAAGCTATAGCGCAATTAAAAAATGCTACGAATGACATTAAAAGTGAAATTCAAAAAGGTGCCGAGGCGAATGGATTTGATTCTAAATCATTAAGCGATATCACGGGAAATATTACCTCGGAAATTAATAAAGCCAAAGAAAATTTACTAGGAGACACTACCCAATTTACTGACATAACGGGGAATATAACCGCAGAAATTAATAAAGCCAAAGTTGACTTACTTAGCGATACAGCCACGCCAATTGAAACCACCAAAGAAAGTATTGAAGAAGTTACTGGGCCTATAAAACGTCAGATGTAATGCTAGAAAAAATACTTTCTTTAGATGTAAAATTATTTGTTTTTTTGAATGGATTAGGATCTGAAACTTTTGATGGACTATGGTTGTTTATAACCAAACAAAGCAACTGGATTTCACTTTTTTTACTCCTTTTATATGTTATTTATACAAAATTAGGCGTTAAACAAACTTTATATTTACTGTTATTTATAGCTGTTTTAGTAACATTCACGGATCAAACTACAAATCTATTCAAAAATGGATTTCAAAGATTGCGTCCGTGTAATAATCTTGAAATTAATTCTTTTATCCGCATTGTTAAAATTAGTCACTCATTCAGTTTTTTCTCTGGTCATGCAGCTAATTCAATGGCAGTTGCCACATTTGTGTATTTCAACTTCAAGGATAAAATCAAATTTTTTGGATTTTTGTTCCTTTGGCCGCTCATCTTTGCGTACAGCAGGATTTATCTAGGATTGCATTATCCAGTAGACATACTTACGGGCTATTTATTTGGATTTACCTTTGGTTTCTTGATGTTCAAAGTCTATAAAATAGCACAAAAAAAGTACTTTCCTTTATAATGTTATGGGTGTATATTGGTAATTATCTGGAGCTATTTCCGGCTGTACATTACAATCCACGCAAAAAAGCGTGGGATTTTCATTTCCATCCGGGCTAGGGCTTAGTTTTCAATAGCGATTTAGTTGGTAATTACAACACACGACTCACCGTCAAACCATCACGAATAGGCAACAAAACAGTTTCTACTCTAGGATCATTAGCTAACAGCTGATTGTATTCCAATAATATTTTGGTACTTAAATCATTGGGTTGTAATTGCTCTAAAACCTTTCCACTCCACAATACATTGTCAGATAATATGATTCCGCCTTGATTCATTTTTGGTATAATCAGTTCAAAATAGTTCAGATAATTTTCTTTATCAGCATCAATAAAAACCAAATCAAATTTTAGATCTAATGTTGGAATTATTGTAACAGCTTCCCCTAAGTGTTGGAAAATTTGGGTTCCCCAAGATGATTTATCAAAATGCTTGCGCTGAAAATCCACTAATTCTTCTTTAATGTCAATCGTATGAAGTGAGCCGTTTTTCTGCATTCCTTCGCACAAGCACAAAGCAGAATAGCCGGTATATGTTCCAATCTCGAGAATATTTACAGGCCGAATCAATTTTGATAACATACTCAAAACCCGTCCCTGAAAATGGCCGCTTAACATTCTCGGCAAAAGAATTTTTTGATAGGTTTCTTTATTTAGAGCAGCAAGTAAAGCAGGTTCTTTTTGAGAATGCTGCTCGATATAATCTTCTAATTCTTGGGAAATGAAATGCATTATCTTAAACTTTTTATTGGATCTTGAAAAGTATTAAATATTCTAATAACGTAAATTTTGTTGTGATGGAATTGGTAAAGTATTTTGTAGTTTCTTGTAATCATTCTTCTGCAATCAATTCGGTATTCATCAGTTTGAAATTGATCAGGAAAAGTTATTGAATTTATACTTTCAAAAGTTTCATCGGTTACTTTAGAGGCAATTGAGAGAGAAAATTTATGTATTAATGAAAGATAAATGTCTTTTAAATCAAGTTTTGCATTTGTAGTCCAGAAAATTTCATAAATTGAATTAGTCATTTTTCCAGGTTTTCATTTCTTCAATAAGATTTTCTTGAGAAATTACCCTATTGTTTTTAATATCTTCTAACCCTTCTTCAATCGTATTATGATATTCTGAGAGTAATAAGGCATTTCCTTTTGCATCGTAAGAAACAATTTCATTCAAATAATTATCAAATACAGAGGATACAATACGAAGTACTCTTTCATCTGCAAGATCTAATTGAAGTTGGATTTTATGTTTTAATTCTGGAAGTCCCATTTTTATTAATTTATATACAAATTTACAAAAAATTATAATAAGTTTTTTTATTGCGTTTGGTCTACTATTTTCGTTTTTTCTAATTTCAAACCTTTAATTCTTGGGAAATGAAATGCCTTATTTTAAATTTTTCACAAAATTACAAATAACCAAATTCACAAATAACGAAAACCTCAAAATACTTACTAACTTTGCATCATGGAAATCGAGAAAAAAGACATACGATCCTTATCAAAAGAACAATTGCGAGACTTTTTTGTTGCTAATAGAGACAAACCTTTTCGTGGGAATCAAGTATATGAATGGTTGTGGAGCAAAGGGGCGCATAGTTTTGAGGATATGACTAATGTTTCCAAGCAAACACGTATCATGCTGGAAAGTAATTTTGTGATCAACCACATCAAAGTAGATACGATGCAGCGCAGTGAAGATGGTACGGTGAAAAACGCGGTACGATTGCATGATGGTTTGGTGGTCGAATCGGTTTTGATCCCTACGAATACCAGAACAACTGCTTGTGTTTCCAGTCAAGTAGGCTGTAGTCTAGATTGTAATTTTTGCGCTACAGCGCGATTAAAAAGAATGCGAAATCTAGAGCCAGCAGAAATTTACGATCAAGTACTTGCTATAGATAAAGAAAGCCGTTTGTACTACAATCACCCGCTTTCGAATATCGTTTTTATGGGAATGGGAGAACCCTTGATGAATTATAATAATGTACTTAAAGCGATTGAAATGATAACATCGTCAGAAGGTTTAGGGATGTCTCCAAAACGGATAATGGTTTCTACTTCTGGTGTTCCTAAAATGATTAAAAAATTGGCAGATGACGACGTCAAATTCAAATTGGCAGTTTCTTTGCACTCCGCAATTGATGAAATCCGTTCCCGAATCATGCCCTTTAGTGCCAATTTTCCTTTAGCGGATTTGCGAGAATCCTTAGAATATTGGTATCGAAAAACCAAAAGCAAAATTTCCTACGAATATGTAGTCTGGAAAGATATTAATGATAATAAAGCTTCCATTGATGCGCTAGTGAAATTTTGTAAATACGTTCCTTGCAAGGTAAATTTGATAGAGTACAACCCAATCGATGATGGAGAATTTCAACAAGCTTCTGAGGAAGCAATAAACGCTTATATTAAAGCATTAGAGGCAAGCGGAATTGTGGTTAAAGTAAGGCGAAGTCGAGGTAAAGATATTGATGCTGCTTGTGGACAGTTAGCCAATAAAGAAGCATAAAAAAATGGAGTTCAATTTTGAACTCCATTTTTAGTTTTAGATCTAATCAAAAATTAATTTCCTAAAATTATTGGTTTTGCCGTTCCGCCATCAATTGCTAACATTGCAAGATTATCACATTCGCCATTGCCATATTCAATAATTGCATAGTGCGAGTTCTTGCTTATTTTTAGTTTTCCAGAGACAGGAAAAGGCATAGGAGCGGTTTGTAAGCTGCAAGCTGTTTTATGGATTAATGCAGTTCCTTTTTCTACTAACCAAGTGTAATTAGATCCATTTGGATGTGTGGTAGTAAACGTGCCATAAGTAGAGAATATGTCATCAGTAGGAGATGAACGAGTAGCAAATCCGGCAGTCATTTCTCGTATTCTTTCTCCATTTCTAGTGTAAATCCCCTCGGTTGAAGTCCATGTCATTGCGTTCATGGTAAAAGTGTTTTTTGGATGCAGATCAGTTCCCGTACCAATCATTTCTCTTTTCCAAGTGGATGTTCCCTCTAGTTTATTTTCATTAATATAAAAGTTATTAAAAGTTACAGTCATGATTTTAGGAAAAGTTGTTCCTAATGTACGTGTCAAGATAATTTGCCCTTTTAGTAGATTCCCTCTAAACAAACAAGTCGGTGTGTTTGGATTACCAAAAGTGATCGTTATTTTCCTTACTGTTGACGTAGATCCCAAATCGCTAACGGTTGCACAGGTTGGTAAAATCGAGAAATAACCCGCTTGTAATCTTCCGGCTGAAGTTCCTTCAGTTATTTCATATTGATTTTCTACCAGGACAACAACGTCATCGATGGCGTTATCCATTTTTTGTGAGACAGCAACGTCACTGGTAGTTACGGCTGCTTCTGCTGCAGCTGGTTCTGCCTCGTTAGTACAACTTGTAAAGGCTAGAAAGCTCAAAGCCATACTGAGTGCTAAAAATTTTGTTTTCATAATAAGGGGTTTTAGGTTATTGTATTTGGATTGATTTTTGGGAAAAAGGTTTAATGTATGTGTTAAAATAATGTTCTAAAGTACTAAAATAAAGTTAAATAGTTGCTGTATCGTTAGAAAGAATACGGAATTATGCTGTAATTGAGAAGAATAGCTTTCAAAAAAAATACTTCGCTCCATTTCATAACTGTTTTTATTTCAAAATTGTATCTTTGAAAGGCAAATGAATGTCACTTCACAAATAAAACAGCCCATTTTTGATGAGATGGAACTTTTCGAAAAAAAGTTCTATGAATCAATGACTTCACAAGTGGCTTTGTTAAATAGAATCACCTATTACATCGTAAATAGAAAAGGAAAGCAAATGCGTCCCATGTTTGTTTTCTTAACTTCAAAAATGGTATCGTCAGGTATAGTAAATGAGCGAACCTATCGCGGTGCGTGCGTAATTGAATTGATTCATACAGCTACATTAGTTCATGATGATGTGGTTGATGATAGTAACCGTCGCAGAGGTTTTTTCTCTATCAATGCACTTTGGAAAAATAAAATTGCCGTTCTGGTAGGTGATTATTTATTGTCTAAAGGATTGCTGCTTTCTATTGATCATGGAGATTTCGATTTACTCCGTATTATTTCTGTCGCTGTGCGCGAAATGAGTGAGGGCGAGTTACTCCAAATTGAAAAAGCTCGAAGACTTGATATCACAGAAGATGTTTATTACGAAATCATTCGAAAAAAGACTGCTACACTTATTGCGGCTTGTTGTGCACTTGGCGCACAATCTGTAATTGAAGATGTAGTTCAGGTAGAAAACATGCGCAAATTTGGCGAACTCATAGGAATGGCTTTTCAGATCAAAGACGATTTATTTGATTATTCAGAAGATGCCATTGGTAAACCAACCGGAATTGACATCAAAGAACAAAAAATGACTCTGCCTCTTATTCATGTTTTGAATACGTGTACTTCAAAAGAGAAAACATGGCTTATCAATTCTATTAAAAACCATAATAAAGATAAAAAACGCGTCAAAGAAGTTATTGCTTTTGTAAAAAACAATAACGGATTGCTTTATGCTGAAAATAAAATGATTCAATTTCAGCAAGAAGCACTTGTATTGCTGGATAATTATACAGACTCGGAGTTTAAAGACGCGCTGATTTTAATGGTGAATTACGTGATTGAAAGAAAAAAATAGTCCCCATTTTGTCATTCTCACGAAGGAAGAATCTCAGTTCACGAGATTTTTTTTCAATTAATTATATTTCAATGCAACCTTTTTGCATTGTTAATCGTCTATACTTATAGAAACACTTTATAAAATTTTGAAAGTAATCAACTTACATCAGGAGGAAAATGAATTAATCCAGTTAGCTGTCGAAAACAATCGGCAGGCACAACAGCAGATTTATACCAAGTTTTCTCCAAAAATGTTAAGCGTTTGCCGTCAATACATAAAAGACATTCATCAGGCCGAAGATATCATGATTACTGCTTTTATGAAAGTGTTTACAAATTTGAAGAACTTTCAGCACAAAGGAAGTTTCGAAGGTTGGATAAGAAGAATTATGGTCAACGAATGTATTTCTTTTATTCGAGTGGAAAAAAAGTTGAAATATAGTGAGGAGGAAAACTATGTTGAAGAAAGTTTTAACAACATTGAAAGTCAATTTTCAATAGCAGATATTCAGTATCTAATTGATAGTTTACCAGATGGCTACAAAATGGTTTTCAATTTATATGCTATTGAAGGATATAAGCATCAAGAAATTGCCAGTATGTTAGGGATTAATGAAGGAACCTCTAAATCGCAATTGTCACATGCTCGAAAAATACTACAGGGACAGATTAACAAGCTAAAAAATTACAGTAATGGAACCGAATAAATTAGAAAAACAGTTCAAAGAGCAATTAAATTCTCGGGAAATTCATCCTTCAGAAATGGCTTGGAGTAAACTGGATGCAATGCTTATGGCTGCTGACTCGGGTAATAGCGAACAGGCGAAGCAAAAACCAAAAACTAAATTCCCTTGGATGTATGTTGCAGCAAGTTTTGTTGGGTTTCTATTGCTAGGAACAGTGTATTTCAATCAAAATAACAGCGAAATTATCAATCAAAAAAATGATGTTGTTATTCAAAATGACGCTGCGACTAAATCGATTGTAGTTTCTGATAATGATACCAACCTTCAAACAGAATCAGAAAAAGCCGTCGCAGTCGTGTCTAAAACAAATCAGGGAAGAAGTATCAAAAATTCAATTTTAAAACAAAAATCGGATATTGTTAGTTCTAATATCAATCAAAATCAAGTAGTTGCAGTTTCAATCAATAATCTCTTAAAAGAAAATACTATCAGTGATAATTCTATTCAAGAGCTAAATTATAAAGTAACTGATAAAAACAGATATGTTTCAGCAGAAAAACTTTTAGCTGAAGTTACAAATACAAAATTGGAACCAAAAAGTATGGACAAGTCGGTCAATAAAACAACAACAATACTTGCGGTTAGCCCTAACCTTTTATTACAAAATGTAGAAACGGAATTAAATCAATCATTTAGAGAATCTGCATTGAATAAATTCAACAAGAATTTTAATGCTATAAAAACAGTTTTAGTAAATAGAAATTACGAAGAATAAACAAAAATCAATCATCAATCAAAAAACGAAAATCATGCAAAAAATTATTTTAATTACAGTATTGCTTTTATCTGCCTTTTTAACAAAAGTAAATGCGCAAGAAAAAGGCAATTATAAAAATATTCTAGATTGGACTTATTGGGAACCTATTTCACCAAATTATGAAAGGAGTATTGAAAAGAACCCCGAGTTCAAAGATGAAAATATTTTAACCATTAAATCAATTAAAAACAAAATCAATGGTTTTGGTACAATCATGAAAACAATAAAACCAGTCCTGTACTCAGGTAAAACAGTAAAAATGTCTGGATATTTAAAATCTGAAAATATTAAATCTTGGGCAGGTTTGTGGATGCGTGTGGATTATTATGATGTGGCTGTTTTAGCTTTTGATAACATGCGAAAAAACCCCATAAAAAGCACAAAAGATTGGGCTAAATATGAGATTGTCTTGCACGTACCAACTGAAGCAACTTCTATTTCATACGGAGTTTTATTAGATGAAACAGGTCAGGTTTGGTTCAAAGACATTGTACTAGAAATAGTTGATGAAACTACTCCTGAAACTGGATTTACAAGAGGTAGAGAACATAAATTAATTCCATTCGAGACGAAAGCAAAAGCAATTGGTAATGAAATAAAATCAATAACGAGTTCAGAAAAAGCCGCTCTAAAGGAGGACATACAATTAATAGAAAAGGATCTTGAAAAAGGAATTATTTCTAAAGAACAAGCTGAAGTACTGAAATTAAAAAAGGCACAAGAACATGCTTCTGCAATAGATACCAAAGTAGCTGTAGAGCAAGAAAAATTAGAGCAATTAGTACAAGATAAAGTAGATGGGAAAGTAGAAGATGCAAAAGATTACCGTAGCAAAGGCAGGACCATTGTATTTGGAAGTAATCCTAATTCTATTGGTTCTCAAACAGAATTTAATATCTCTTCTATGAAAGTGTATAATGGTCAGGAAGATAAAGAAGAACGCCAATCGAAAAGAACAACTTCACAACTCGTATTTGCAGCTGGTTTGAATAATGTAGTTACAGATGGATCAGTTGAGAAGTCTGATTTCAGGTATTTAGGGTCTCATTTTTATGAATTGGGTGTGACTTATAATACTAGAATATTACCTGAAGGCAATTTACTCCATGCCAAATATGGATTATCATTACAATATAATAATTTGCGAGCTACTGATAATAGAAACTTAGTAGTAAACGGTAACCAGACCAATTTAGAAGTAAATGCATTGCAGCAAGAAGATTCTCGTTTCAAAAATGTCAATTTGGTATTTCCGGCGCATCTAGAATTTGATTTTACAAAAACACAAGATAGGGATGGAAAGACCTATTATAAAACGCATGAAAGTTTTCGTTTTGGAGTAGGAGGATTTGTGGGTGTCAATCTAAAATCGAAGCAATACATTAATTATGATAGTGATTCCTATAAGTCTAGAGTGATAACGAGAGGAGATTTCAATACCAGCAATTTTATATATGGTTTGAGTACGTACATTGGTTATAAAGCAACTAGTTTATACTTGAAATATGATTTAAATACACTGTTTAAAGATAATAGTGTGAAACAAAACAACGTTTCTTTAGGAGTACGATTTGATTTTAATTAGCAATTGTTTTAGTTAGTTTTTTTAGAACCCTTTTAGAGTTTCAAACTCTGAAAGGGTTTATATCTTTAAAAACTTTGTAACTTTGACCTTTTCCAACTTTAGCCCATACTAATTTGATTTCAAAAGCCACAATAGATACTGTTTTCGAAACTGCTCGTGTTGAGGAGGTAATAGGTGATTTCGTAAATTTGAAACGTGCAGGAAGCAATTTCAAAGGATTAAGTCCGTTTTCTGAAGAACGTTCGCCATCGTTTATGGTTTCTCCTGCTAAAGGAATTTGGAAAGATTTTAGTTCAGGAAAAGGGGGGAATTCGGTCGCGTTCTTGATGGAACACGAGAAATTTACGTATCCGGAAGCCATTCGGTATTTAGCCAAAAAGTATAATATCGAAATCGAAGAAACAGAGCAAACAGATGAAGAAAAAGCCAATACTGATGTTCGGGAAAGTATGTATTTGGTCTCTGAATTTGCAAAAACCTATTTTCATGACACCCTTTTAAACTCTGAAGAAGGGAAAGCAATTGGCTATTCTTATTTCAAAGAAAGAGGTTTTACCAATGATACCATAAAGAAATTTGGATTGGGTTATTCTCCTGAAGCTTGGGATGCTTTTACCAAGGAAGCATTAGGTAAAGGCTATAAATTAGAATTTCTGGAAAGTACAGGACTCACAATTCCCAGAGAAGATAGGCCTTTTGATAGGTTCAAAGGGCGTGTGATGTTCCCTATACAAAGTATGTCTGGAAGAGTACTGGGTTTTGGCGGTAGGATTCTCACCAATGATAAAAAAGCAGCTAAATACCTCAATTCACCAGAGAGCGAATTGTATCATAAAAGTAAGGTGTTGTATGGTATTTTTCAGGCCAAACAGGCCATCGCAAAATTAAACAATTGCTATTTAGTCGAAGGGTATACAGATGTAATTCAGTTCAATCAATCTGGAATTGAAAATGTTGTCGCTTCCTCAGGGACAGCTTTGACGCCAGATCAAATTCGTTTAATAAATAGATTGACAAAAAACATTACCGTTCTTTTTGACGGTGATGCAGCCGGTTTGCGGGCTTCCATTCGAGGAATCGATTTAATTCTGGAAGAAGGAATGAACGTTAAAGTTTGTACGTTTCCTGACGGAGAAGATCCAGACAGTTTTGCCAAGAAAACATCTTATGAGGATTTAGTGTTGTATCTAGAAAACAATGCCAAGGATTTCATTCAATTCAAAGCATCGCTTTTAATGAATGAAGCCAAGAATGATCCCATAAAAAAAGCCGATTTGATTCGGGATATGGTTGTTAGTATTTCTAAAATTCCAGATCGTATTCAACGCGAAATTTACATTCAGGAATGTTCCCGAATCATGGATATTTCAGAGCAAGTGCTCGTGAGTACTTTAGCGCAATTGATTCAGAAAGATAGTGTTGAGGTTGCAAAAAAACAAAAAAATCCAGATGCTTCGGGTCAAAAACCATTTGAAGTTGTAAAAAATGAGAATCCTATTGATGTCGAAAAAGTAGATACTTTGGGTATTGTAGAATGTGAAATTATAAACATACTTTTATCATACGGAAATATTTCTGAAAAATTTGAAGGGGTATTGATTGGAACTAATCCTGAAGGGGAAGTTGGTGAAGTAGTTGTAAAGAAAGAAAGAAAGGTTTATGAAGAAATATATTTAAGTCTACAGGAGGATGAAATAGAATTTGCAACTGGTTTGTTTAAAGAAATTTATAATGATTTAATAAGTGTTTATTTGGAAAATGATAATTTTAATTTGGAGAGATATCTAATGCATTTGAAACCGGAATTCGCTCAAATAATCACTGATATTGTAATGAATAATGAGAAATATGTATTGCATAATTGGGAAGGACAAAATATTTTTCCGAAAACTAAATTAGAGCAATTGAATCAAAATGTAACAGATAATTTGTTTACGTTAAGATGGTATTTGATTAGTCAATTTATAGAAAATGCTAAGAACTCAGTTTCAAAAGAATCTGAAATAGATAATAGTGAGGTAATAGCGGAAATAATGGATTATATTAAACTTAAAACAAAATTTTCTTATAAAACTGGTAGAGTAGTAGTGAGATATCATTAAAAAGCTCTCTATCATCCGAAGGTAATTCAGATAATACAGAGCCTTTATCAATGGTGATGGACTATAATTTATTGATCCATTCTTTTTCAAAAAAATTAGGGAGAGTTATGTCGCGGTACTAAACGATCTCTAAAGTTTTTGCTTTATTTACTAAATCTACCAAGTTGGTAACATTTAGTTTGGTTAGTAATCGTAATTTATACGTACTAATTGTTTTTTCGTTTAGTTTCAGAATATCAGCTATTTCATGATTTTTCTTTCCGTCACTTAAATAACGCAAAACTTCTACTTCACGGTTAGAAAGCTTTCGATACAAACGTTCGCTTTTGCTTTGTTTGGCGATTAGAGCAAGATTTTTCTTTACGGTTTCATTCATAATTATCTTTCCTTGGTGGACTTTGATAATTGAAATACCTAAAGTTTCTAGTTTCTCTTTTTTGTGGATGAATCCTGAAACACCAGCTTTAATAGCATTTGGAGCATAAATTTGTTCGGAAAGACCACTAAAAATGATAATTTTAGTTTTTGGAAAATTTTTCAAGAGTGCTTTGACCTCAAAAATACTGGAAAGACCTTCCAGTTCCAAATCGATAACTAAGACATCGATCTCTTTAGTTAAAAGTATATCCCGTACCATCAAAAAATTACCAACATTGGCAACTATTGATATTTCAGCATTATCTTTAAAATAAGATTTTGCTCCAAAATGCACAACAGGATAATTATCGGCTATACATACTTTAATCATGATTTTAAATTTTTAGAATTAATTGTAATTGGAATTGTAAAATTAATAAATAAATTCTGTAATTAATTGTAAATCAATATAAAATGTGATTTTTTTATCATTTTGTCACAAAACAAACGGGAATTGTGTCCATTTTATGTCTATTTGCATTGTTCAATCGCTTATAAATTTCAAATACAACGCGCTCTCTTCCTGAAAAAGAAGCTGCAGTTTGTCCTGCTTCATCTTGAGTCATTGCCCATTCTAGCTCGTTATAGGTCGCTCCTAGTTGATCTTCATCTGTTCTGTCGTCACCAAATAGACCATCAGTTGGTGATGCAGTCAAGATAGACTCTGGAACTTTTAAATAACTTCCTAAAAGAAAGACTTCTGACTTCATTAAATCGGCAATTGGACTTAAATCTACTCCGCCATCACCATATTTAGTATAAAACCCTACTCCAAAGTCTTCGACTTTGTTTCCCGTTCCTGCGACCAACAAGCCATGAATTCCCGCAAAATAATACAAAGTGGTCATGCGCAATCGTGCACGTGTGTTGGCAAGTGCTAAATGAAGCTTAGCAGTATCTTCAATTTCTGGAACTACAGTTGTAAAGGTGTCAAAAACGGAGCTTAGATCAGCTTCGATACTACTAACATTAGGGAATCTATTTTTTAATTGTTGTATATGCTCACGTCCTCGGGTTACATGACTTTGTGCTTGGTGTATGGGCATTTCTACACATAATACTTGCAGTCCTGTTTGTGCACACAACGTTGAGGTAACAGCAGAATCTACTCCTCCAGAAATCCCAATTACAAAACCGTTTACTTTTGCATTTTCTGCGTAAGTTTTCAACCAGTGTACAATATGATCATTCACTTTTTCAATCTGTAATGTAATTTTTTTAGTCATAATAATTACGTTTTAAAAATCAGGAATGTATATTTGCAAAAGCAATTTGTTGGAACTTGGTGACCTTACACTCTTGAGACACAAATTTAAAAAATATATATGAAAAAATATCTGTTTCTTGTAGTCATTTTTCTCTTTGTTTTATCCTGCGATAAAAAAAATAAAGTTGAAAATGAAGTCACAGCCATTCCCTTGGATTTAAATGTAACCCGATTTGATAAAATATTTTTTGAAACCCAACCAGAGGATTTAGAAAAAGTCAAAAAAGAATTCCCTTATTTTTTTCCTGATGGAATAGCGGATAGCGTGTGGTTGAGTAAAATGCAAGATCCTTTATGGCGGGAGTTGTATGCAGAAGTTCAAAAGAAGTATGGTAATTTCGATCCTGTTAAAAAAGAAGTTGAAGAGCTTTTTAAACACATCAAATATTATTTTCCAAAAACAAAACCCCCAAAAGTAATAACTATAATCTCTGAAATGGATTATAAAAGTAAGGCCATTTATGCGGATAGTTTAGTTGTTATTTCACTAGAATTGTATTTGGGAAAAAATCATAAATTTTATCAGTTTCCAAATTATTTAAAACAAAATTTTGAGCAAAGACAAATCGCGCCAGATATTGTTTCTAGTTTTGCTGGACTTAAAATATCCCCTGTTATTGATAAAGATTTATTAAGTCAAATGATTTATCATGGTAAGCAATTGTATCTAAAAGACTTGCTTTTGCCAGACTATACCGATGCTGAAAAAATGGGGTATTCTCCAAAACAAATTGCTTGGTGTCAAGAGAATGAAAGTTATATGTGGCGTTATTTTATAGAAAAAGAAATGTTGTACAGCAACGATCAGAAGTTGATTGCCAGGTTTATAAATCCTGCTCCTTTTTCTAAATTTTATTTGGAAATTGATAATGAATCACCGGGTCAGGTAGGTGCTTGGATTGGGTGGCAAATGGTACGTTCGTTTGTGCAAAATAATGATATGCCATTAGAAAACCTAATGAAAACCAATGCCAAAGAAATATTTATAAAATCAAAATACAAACCTAAAAAGTAATGTCAAATAAAAATACATCAGAAATTAAGTTTCTAATTGAATTAGACGAAAACCGTGTTCCAGAAAAATTAATGTGGTCTGCAAAAGATGGCGGAGTAGAGCAAGAAGAGGCCAAAGCAATTATGTTGTCTATCTGGGACAGCAAGGTAAAAGAGAGCATGCGCATTGATTTATGGACGAAGGATATGCCAGTTGATGAAATGAAAATATTTTTTCACCAAACTTTGGTGGCCATGTCTGAAACTTTTAAACGTGCGACAGATGACGAAAAAATGGCTGACACAATGAAAGATTTCTGTGATTATTTTGCTGAAAAATTGGAGTTGACCAAATAGAATAGCTTTTAAAAAAGGAGCTATAATTAGTAAGCTCCTTTTTTTACTTTGCTGTAGATTTTTTTTCTAAATCTTTTAATATTTTTTTTAAAGAGCCCATCATTAATTTATTCGAGCTTCTGTGAAAAGAAATATTATCAATCAATTTATTAGATTTTGTAGTTTCCCAAACTGATTTTTCTTTTGTTGCGGATTCAGTGCCAATGGCTTTTTGTGAATAAATAATTTCTTGAAGATTTAAATCATATATTTCTAAGCTAACTTCACTTTGGTTTTTACCTCTTGAATTTTCATCTTCATATAATCCTAAAGTTCCAAGTTCGTCTTTATTTTTTTTAGAAGATATATTGATAAAAAAATCAAAGCCTGTTCCAATTTTTAATTCTTTGAGTTTTTGTTTACTAGGATTTAATGGTATTTGATAGGGAATTAATAAGCCGCTGGTATTTTCTCTGTGGTAATAACGATCATTTAAATTTTTTTTAAAGAAAACAATCGCTTCCTCATTAAGTTTTTGGATATTAGTGCCTGGACAATCTAATTGGTTTAATAGCCATCTGCCTTTTGTAAAGTCAACGCCTGTTTTATAATTGTTGTTGGTTAAAATGTACGTATTGCTTTTGCAAGAAATAAAAACTACTAAAATAAATACTGTTTTGATAAAAAAATAAATGGTTTTTTTATGCATACTTAGTTTTTCTCTTGATTTAAAACACCTTTAAAACTGAGTATTATTCTTAAAAACCTCTTGATTTACTTCGTCAATATAACTCAGTAATTCTTCTTTTCCAGTAGATTCTGTGGCTGATGTTACAAAATAATGCGGCATTTCAGCCCAATTGTTGGCAAACATTTGCTTTTTATACGCAGCAATATGAGAATCAATTTTTACTTTACTTATTTTGTCTGCTTTGGTGAAAACGATACAAAAAGGAATTTCACTTTCGCCCATATACGACATGAATTCAATGTCAATCGTTTGAGCTTCATGACGAATATCGATCAAAACAAAAGCACAAACCAATTGCTCTCTTGTTTCAAAATAATCAGTAATAAATTCTTGAAAAATTGATTTGGTTTTTTTAGAAACTTTAGCGTAACCATAACCAGGTAAATCGACTAAGAACCAATTGCTGTTTATTAAAAAATGATTGATTAATTGTGTTTTTCCCGGTCTTCCTGAGGTTTTAGCTAACTTTTTATGGTTGGTTAACATGTTGATCAAGGAAGATTTTCCAACATTTGATCGACCAATAAAAGCGTATTCTGGCATAAAGTCCTTAGGACACTTCGTTACATCAGAGTTACTGATAACAAATTCGGCAGTATTAATTTTCATTTCTTCAAGGTGTAAAATTATCCTATTTCTAGAGCTAGTGTACGGATAAGTGTGTATGAGTTAACCAGTCTTCTAGCAAACGATTGAATTCTTCAGGATGCTCCATCATTGCGGCATGGCCACATTTATCGATCCAATATAAGGTAGAATTAGGTAATAATTTATTAAATTCTTCTGCAACATCAGGTGGTGTAACTTTATCATTTTTTCCCCAAATAATACAGGTTTGCACATGCATTTTTGGTAAATCTTTTGCCATATTATGACGAATGGCACTTTTGGCAATTGTTAGCGTTTTTATCAATTTTATTCGATCATTTACAGATTCGTATACTTCATCGATAAGTTCTTTAGTAGCTACTTTTGGATCATAAAATACATCTTCAGCTTTCTTCTTGATGTATTCATAATCACCTCTTTTTGGGTAACTGTCGCCCATGGCACTCTCGTATAGCCCTGAGCTTCCTGTAATAACTAAGCCCGCTACTTTTTCTGGATACATTTTAGTATGGTACAAAGCAATGTGTCCGCCTAATGAATTTCCTAGTAATATAACTCTGTCTAAACCTTTAAATGTGATAAAATCTTTAACATATTTTGCAAAACTTTTCACATTCGTTTTTAAAATGTTTTGCGTGTATATTGGCAAATCGGGAATGATTATTTTATATCCTTTTGTAGAGAAGTAATTGGCAACAGCGTCAAAGTTGCTAAGTCCGCCCATTAGCCCGTGTAAAATGACAATTGGGGTACCTTCACCAGCTTCGTAATAGCTATATCTTCCTTCTGTTTTGTAGTGTTTGTCCATTTTTTTTGAATGCGAATTTTCAATTTTGACAAATATAGGATTTAATATATAAAAATGAATTTTTACAACAATTTTTAATTGCAAAATATACTGATTGATTTAAAAAATCAAATGGTTTTATTTTCATATTTGAGTTCTTCTTTTGGATTTTCAGACATTTATTCATAGCATTTTTAATCTATAATTTGTTATGTTGTAAGGTCTTTTTTTTATATAATTATCATTCTTACAAAGAAATAAAATCGAGCTAATGATCTGATTGTCTAAAAATTAGGGGTTTTTGATCAAAAGTGGTTAAACTTATTAACAAAGTGGTAGATAGTGGTAAATAGTGGTAATATTTTTTATATTTTTGCTCTACATCATTTAATATTTTTTGTGTGGATGCAATAATTGGAACATATGAATGTAAAGTCGATGCTAAAGGAAGGTTGCTGTTACCGGCTCCTTTAAAAAAGCAGTTGGCTGCGTCACTTCAAAACGGTTTTGTTTTGAAGCGTTCCGTTTTTCAGCCATGTCTGGAGTTGTACCCTATGAAAGAGTGGGATTTGATGATGCAAAAAATCAATAAACTGAATCGGTTCGTAAAGAAAAACAATGACTTTATACGCAGGTTTACCGCAGGAGTTAAAGTGGTCGAGATTGATGCTTTAGGCAGGTTATTGGTGCCGAAAGATTTAGTGATTTTTGCGAGTATTGCTAAAGAGGTCGTGTTTTCATCGGCAGTGAATATTATTGAAATTTGGGATAAAGATTTATACGAAAAATCAATAGACGGTGAGGATGTTGATTTTGCAGATTTAGCAGAGGAAGTAATGGGAAATATAAATGACGACGACAATGGAATATCATAATCCAGTTTTGCTACTGGCATCGGTAGATGGTTTAAATATTAAGCCAGACGGCATTTATGTAGATGTAACTTTTGGTGGCGGAGGACATTCAAAAGAAATTCTGAAAAGACTCGGGCCAAACGGAAAGCTATTTGCTTTCGATCAGGATGAAGACGCTTTGGCGAATGCCTTGCCTGATGAAAGATTTACACTTATCAATGAGAATTTCCGTTTTATAAAACGGTTTTTGCGTTTTTATGGGGTGAAAAGTGTAGATGGTATCTTGGCAGATTTAGGAGTTTCATCGCATCAATTCGATGTACCCGAAAGAGGTTTTTCTACTCGCTTTGATGCGGAGTTGGACATGAGAATGAGTCAGAAAAATGATTTGAATGCCTATCGAGTAGTCAATGAATATGATGATGTTAATTTAAAAAGGGTGTTCTTGGATTATGGTGAATTGAAAAATGCACCTGCTTTGGCAAGAACAATTATAGAGGCGAGAGAGGAACAACCGATCAATACCACAGATGAATTGAAAGAGGTTTTAGCGAGATATTTACCAGAAAGAGTTCGGAATAAAATATTGGCACAAATTTATCAAGCGATCCGTATTGAAGTAAATCAAGAAATGGATGTGTTGAAAGAGTTTGTTGAACAATCTTTAGAAGTATTGAATACTGGCGGACGATTAAGTGTAATATCCTACCATTCACTAGAAGATCGATTGGTGAAAAGATTCATGAAAAACGGAATGTTTGAAGGAGAGCCTGAACGTGATTTTTTTGGTAATTTTTCAGTGCCATTTAAAACGGTTGGAAAATTAATTGTCCCAGATAATGCTGAGATCAAAGAGAACAATAGAGCAAGAAGTGCCAAATTAAGAATTGCTGAGAAGATATAATTTGTTGCATAAATGAAAAACGGAGTATACAGCCTTTTAAAAGCACGGTTTCTAATCAATGATGATGCCTTGAAAAACTGGCGTTTTATTGTTTTTTTAATTCTTCTAGCAATTATAATGATTGCAAATACGCAGCGATTTGAGCAAAAAGTTTTTGAAATAACAGCACTATCAAATCAGGTGAAAGAATTACGATCAGAGTTTTTTGATAGAAGATCAGAGTTAATGAAATTAAAATTGGAGTCCACTATATCTGATAAAATGTTGCAAAGACAAATTTATCCATCCACAGTGCCACCAGTAAAAATAAAAGTAGTCAAAGAAGAAGAGAAAAGCTTTTTCAAAAAATTATGGTAGTAGAAGATAAATACATATCGTACCGAATTTATCTGGTTGCATGCGCTATCTTTTTGATGGCTATTGCGATTGCTGTAAAATTGACCAATATCCAGTGGGTTGAGGGCGATTATTACAGAAAATTAGCCAAGGAAAGAACGGTTAAGAATTTTGTGATTCCCGCCAATAAAGGAAATATATATTCTGCTGATGGCAGTCTTTTGGCTACTTCTATTCCTAATTATGAAATACGTTTTGATGCGGTCGCTCCAAAAGCAGAGACATTCGAAAAAAATGTCAAGTCGCTATCAGATTCATTAGCAACTGTTTTAGGGAAATCTTCTAATTTCTTTGAAAACGAACTGCGAAAAGCGAGA
This sequence comes from Flavobacterium frigidum, assembly GCF_048286795.2. Classification (NCBI taxonomy): domain Bacteria; kingdom Pseudomonadati; phylum Bacteroidota; class Flavobacteriia; order Flavobacteriales; family Flavobacteriaceae; genus Flavobacterium; species Flavobacterium frigidum. Next base: position 98,147 of record NZ_JBLVPT020000001.1, on the reverse strand, counting down.
GCCAATAAAAATCGATATTATTTGATTGCTCGCAAATTGAGTTATACCCAATATTTTAAAATTAAAGGTTTTCCATTATTTAAATTAGGAGCCTATAAAGGTGGAATTATCATTCAACAAGAAACGGTAAGAGAGCATCCAATTGGAAAAATTGCAGAACGCACTGTGGGTTACGAGCGAACTTCAAAAGGACAATCGTATGATGGAAAAGGTATTGAGTGGGCTTTTCGAAACTATTTAAATGGTAAAGACGGTAAAATATTAAAACAAAAAATAGCAAAAGGACAGTGGAAACCCATTCGCGATGTTAATGAAATTGATCCTCAAGATGGGTATGATGTTATATCTACAATTGATGTTTATATTCAGGATATTGCACATCATGCACTACTAAAACAGTTAGAATTGTATGAAGCGGATCATGGTTGCGTGGTGGTTATGGAGACTAAAACGGGTCATGTAAAAGCAATTTCGAATTTAGGAAGAGCAAATGATGGTACATATTATGAAACCACAAATTATGCAGTAGCTGAATCGCATGAGCCAGGTTCTACTTATAAATTGGCGGATCTAATGGCGCTCTTTGAAGATAGAAAAGCAGATACAAGCTCCGTTTTCGACAGTAAAGGTGGAGAAATAACGTATTTCGGACGCAAGGTAAGGGACTCGCATGAAGGTGGATATGGTAAAATCTCGTTAGGGCGTGGTTTTGAAGTGTCTTCGAATACCGTTTTGGTGCAAGCCGTGTACAATGCGTACAAAAACGAACCTTCAACTTTTGTTAATCACCTTAATAATTTTGGATTAAACAAACCACTCGGACTTTCTATTAAAGGAGAGGGAAGACCCTATATTCCGCGGCCAAGTGATAAGCACTGGTCAAAAATTTCGCTTCCTTGGATGGCTTTTGGTTATGGAGTTTCGATTACACCTATGCAAACGTTGGCTTTTTATAATGCGGTGGCAAATAATGGCGAAATGGTTAAGCCGCAGTTTGTTTCTGAAATAAAAGAATGGAATAAAACGATCAAAAAATATGAAAAGGAAGTCTTGAATCCTAGAGTTTGCTCTCCCGAGACTATTTTAAAGTTAAAAGCGGTTTTAGCCAACGTAGTAAAAAAAGGAACGGCTTCGAAACTATATTCTAAGGATTTTTCTATGGCCGGAAAAACAGGAACAGCGGCGGTGAATTACGGAAAAGCTGGTGGAGTTGGAAAATATTACGCCTCTTCTTTTGTGGGTTACTTTCCTGCTGAAGAACCTAAATATTCGTGTATAGTTGTTGTGCATAAACCAAGTACAGCGCTCAATAACTATTATGGTGCAGATGTTGCGGGTCCGGTTTTCAAGAGAATTGCACAAAAAATATTTACCGATGCGCCTTCAACAAATGAAATTAAAAATTTGAATAAAAAGATTGCAAAACAAGAAGATAATTATGAATCCTACTATAGCAAATCTCAGAAAAAGCAAAGGTTTGTCCCCAATCTTAAAGGAATGTCAGGAATGGATGCCGTGGCTTTATTAGGCAATTTAGGTTTAAAAGTGAAAGTGATTGGAGTTGGAAAAGTTAAAAAACAATCGGTGCAAGCAGGGCAGAATTTAGATAAAAATGCAACGATTTTATTGGAGTTATCATGAGTACATTAAAAGACATATTATACAAAGTAGCTATCGAAGCGGTACAAGGTTCGACAGATGTAGCAGTTAACAAAATGAATTTTGATTCTAGAAAAATCGAATCAAATGATGTTTTTGTGGCTATCCGTGGAACAATTAGCGATGGTCATGACTTTATAGAAAAAGCAATCTTGCAAGGTGCAGTTGCCGTTATATGCGACACATTTCCAGAAAATATTGCTAAAGGAGTTACCTATGTTCAGGTAAGAGATACGAATTCAGCCTTGGCATTTATGGCTGCCAATTATTATGGTGATCCATCACAAAACTTAAAATTAGTTGGAATTACAGGAACAAATGGTAAAACGACTATCGCTTCTTTATTATATCAGTTATTTAAAAAAGCTGGTTTTAAAGTAGGATTACTGTCTACCGTGAAAATAATGGTAGATACTGTTGAATATAAAGCGACGCACACAACTCCAGATTCAATTACGATAAATCAGTATTTGAATGAAATGGTAGAAAACGGAGTTGAATACTGTTTTATGGAAGTGAGTTCTCATGGAATTCACCAAAAAAGAACGGAAGCATTGCATTTTGTTGGCGGTATTTTTACCAATTTGTCTCACGATCATTTAGATTATCACCCCACGTTTGCAGAATACAGAGATGTAAAAAAATCGTTTTTCGATGATTTACCTAAAACGGCCTTTACATTATCCAATATTGACGATAAAAATGGGCAAGTGATGTTACAGAATACTGTGGCGAAAAAATTGACATATGCCTTAAAATCCTATGCGGATTATAAAGCGCAAATTCTGCAAAATCAATTGTCAGGTTTGCTATTGAAAATAAACGGAAATGAAGTGTGGGTAAAATTGATAGGAACATTTAATGCTTATAATTTATTGGCGATTTATGGTACTGCGGTTGAACTTGGAATGGACAGTCTGGAAGTACTTCGATTATTATCCGATTTAGAAAGCGTTTCAGGTCGTTTTCAATTTATTGTTTCTGCTTCAAATATTACGGCGATTGTAGATTATGCACATACTCCTGATGCCTTAGAAAATGTACTGAAAACCATTAATGACATTCGTACAAAAAACGAACAATTAATTACGGTTGTAGGTTGTGGAGGAAATAGAGATAAAACTAAACGACCAATAATGGCTGACATAGCTTCGAATTTGAGTGATAAAGCAATTTTCACATCTGATAATCCAAGAAATGAAGACCCAGAAGTTATTATTGCCGAAATGGAAGTGGGCATTGCCCCTCAAAACTATAAAAAAACATTGAGTATAACCGACAGAAAACAAGCCATAAAGACTGCGATTCAATTGGCTCAGCCCAATGATATTATATTAATTGCGGGTAAAGGCCATGAAACGTATCAAGAAATTAATGGTGTTCGTCATCATTTTGATGATATGGAAACTGTAAGGGAAATTTTAGAGCAAATAGGAAAATAGAAAATAAATAGACAATTGAGATATTTATTTAAAAATAGTCAATTGTCAATTTAAGAAGTAACAAATAACAAATCAACAATTAACCAAATAAACCAAGATATATGCTATACTATTTATTTGAATATTTAGACAAAATATTAGATGTTCCTGGAACAGGTGTTTTCCAGTACATTACTTTTAGATCAGCATTAGCATTGCTTTTTTCTTTGTTGTTGTCTACCATTTACGGTAAAAGAATTATTCGTTTTTTGCAAAGACAGCAAGTGGGTGAAACCGTTCGAGAACTGGGTTTGGCCGGTCAAAATGAAAAAGCGGGTACACCAACAATGGGAGGATTGATTATCATATTTGCAACTTTGGTACCTGTTCTTCTTTTCGCAAAATTACACAACATTTATATTGTCTTGCTCATTGTAACGACACTATGGATGGGGACAATTGGTTTTATAGATGATTATATTAAAATTTTCAAGAAAGATAAAGCCGGTCTAAAAGGAATATTTAAAGTGGTAGGACAAGTTGGTCTGGGTATAATTGTAGGTACCGTTCTTTATTTTAGTCCAAGTGTTACCGTACGTACAGATACATCTACTTCAGATATTTTTAAAGTAACAACTGAAACCGTTATTCAGCCTGCGCTAACCGAGGAAAAATCTACGGCCACTACCATACCATTCTTTAAAAATAATGAATTTGATTATGCTGAATTATTAGCGTGGACTGGCGAAGGATATGAAAAATGGGCTTGGTTGATTTTTATTCCAGTTGTTATTTTTATTATTACTGCGGTATCTAATGGCGCCAATTTAACAGATGGTATTGATGGATTGGCTGCAGGAACTTCGGCGGTATCAGTGTTGGCGCTGGGAATTTTTACGTTCGTTTCTGGAAATATAATTTTCTCCAATTATTTGAATATTATGTATATCCCTAATTCTGGGGAAATGACAGTTTTTATAGCCGCTTTTGTGGGATCATTGATTGGATTTCTTTGGTACAATTCCTATCCAGCATCGGTTTTTATGGGTGATACAGGAAGTTTGACTATTGGTGGAATTATAGCTGTTTTGGCAATTGCTGTCCGAAAAGAAATGCTGATCCCTTTATTGTGCGGTATTTTTCTGGTCGAAAATTTATCTGTGGTATTACAAGTAAGTTACTTCAAATACACCAAGAAACGCTTTGGCGAAGGCCGAAGAATATTTTTAATGTCGCCTTTACATCATCATTATCAGAAGAAAGGCTATCATGAAAGCAAAATTGTTACCCGTTTTTGGATTGTTGCGATTATGCTGGCCATTTTATCAATTGTTACTTTAAAATTAAGATAACATGAGGCTAGTCATCTTAGGTGGAGGAGAAAGTGGTGTTGGGACTGCTATTCTGGGTAAGAAAAAAGGATATGAAGTTTTTGTATCTGATTTCGGAAAGATAAAAGGGAATTATAAAGAAGTTCTTATTATTAATGGAATAGCTTGGGAAGAGGAAAAGCATACCGAAGATTTGATTTTGAATGCAGATGTGGTTATGAAAAGCCCTGGTATTCCAGATAAATCTCCAATAGTGAAGAAGCTTATTGAAAAAGGAATTCCAGTATTGTCTGAAATTGAGTTTGCAGCCCCTTTTACGGATGCTACAATAATAGGAATTACGGGTAGTAACGGAAAGACAACAACGACAATGTTGACTTATCATGTATTAAAATCAGCTGGACTAAATGTTGGGTTGGGAGGAAACATAGGAAAGAGTTTTGCTTGGCAAATTGCGGATAACAAATATGATTTCTATGTGCTGGAGCTAAGTAGTTTTCAACTTGATGGAGTTGTGAATTTTAAGCCACATATTGCTATTATTACCAATATTAGTCCGGATCACCTTGATCGATACGATTACAAATATGAAAATTACATTGATGCAAAGTTTAGAATAACGAGGAATCAAAACGAGGAAGATTACCTTATTTATGATGCCGATGATGAGGCCATTGCAGAATGGTTAAAAACACATACAACAAAAGCCAAATTAATTCCTTTTTCATTGACAAAAACATTCAGTGAAGGAGCCTATATAAAAAATAACAAAATGGAAATTTCAATCAATCAAGAAGAATTTACAATGGACACCGAATACATTGCCTTAGAAGGGAAACACAATATGAAAAACGCAATGGCAGCAACCTCTGTGGCAAAATTAATGCAGATTAGAAAATCTACAATAAGAGAGAGTTTATCTAATTTTCAGGGTGTTGAGCACCGTCTTGAAAAAGTATTGAAAATTCAAAACATACAATACATCAACGATTCTAAAGCAACAAATGTAAACGCTACTTTTTTTGCATTAGACAGTATGAACACACCTACGGTTTGGATTGTAGGAGGTGTTGATAAAGGAAATGATTACAACGAATTGATGTCATTGGTTCGTGAGAAAGTGAAAGCTATTATTTGCCTTGGTGTGGATAATAAAAAGATCATCGATGTATTTGGTAATGTAGTAGACATGATGATTGAGGTTGATAATATGAGCGATGCTGTACAAATGGCACAACGATTATCAGAAAAGGGAGATACTGTATTATTATCACCAGCTTGTGCTAGTTTCGATTTATTTGAAAGCTATGAAGATAGAGGAAAACAATTTAAACAAGCGGTTAAGAATTTATAGAAAAGTTTAATGTTTAAAGTTTAAGGTTGAGCAACTTTAAACTTTAAACAAAATGAAACTTTAAACAAATAAAAAATGAAACAACTAGTCAGCAACTTAAAAGGAGATAAAGGGATTTGGTCATTTGTAGCCTTATTGGCCTTGTTTTCCTTTATGCCTGTTTTTAGCGCTAGTAGTAACCTGGCTTATATTGGTCAAGGAACCGGAAATACATTAGGTTATTTGGTGAAACACATCGTGCATATTTGTATTGGTTTTACCATTATTTTCATGGTGCATAAAGTACCTTATCACTATTTTAAAGCTATTTCTAAAGGAGCACTTTATATTGTATGGATTTTATTGGCCTACACCTTAATTAAAGGAACCGTAATTGCTGGTGCCAACGCCAGTCGTTGGATTCAAGTTCCATTTATAGGAGTTACATTTCAAACCTCTACATTGGCTGCAATGGTGTTATTTATTTTTGTTGCACGCTATTTATCTAAGACGAGAACAGTTCCGATTACTTTTAAAGCCTCCATTTGGGAGCTTTGGTTGCCTGTATTTATTACGTTACTATTTATTCTTCCTGCAAATTTTTCCACAACGGCATTAATTTTCTCCATGGTATTGATGTTGGTTTTCATTGGTAAATATCCGCTGCGGTACATTGGAATTATTGTAGGATCTGGAATTGTATTTCTCACGTTTTTTATTTTGATTGCCAAAGCGTTTCCAGATGCTTTTCCCAATCGTGTAGATACTTGGATTAGTCGTATTGACAATTTTACGAGCGATAAACCCGATGAAGATGATTATCAAATAGAGAAGGCTAAAATTGCAATAGCTTCAGGTAAAATATATGGATTAGGTCCTGGTAAAAGTGTTCAAAAAAACTTTTTACCACAATCTTCTTCTGATTTTATTTTTGCCATCATCGTTGAAGAATATGGTCTTGTTGGCGGTTTAGGAGTATTGGCATTGTATTTATTATTGTTGTTTCGATTTGTAATTGCATCGCATAAAGCTAATTCGCTTTTTGGAAAATTAGTAGTCGTAGGATTGGGTTTTCCTATGATATTTCAAGCCATGGTAAATATGGCAGTTGCAGTAGAATTGCTGCCTGTTACAGGACAGACATTGCCTTTAATCAGTAGTGGAGGAAGCTCTATATGGATGACTTGTTTTGCACTTGGAATCATTATTAGTGTCACGAAAAAAGATGAAGAAATTGTACAAGAATTAAAAGACGCAGCCAAAAGAGAAGAAGCACTTCAAAAATTAATTGATCGGGCTATGGAGGATGAAGTGGAAGAAGTCGCAGTAGGGAGCTATTCGATCGAATATAAAGCTAGTAAACCAATGCAAGCGGTTTTAAATAAATAAGTTGTTTAGAAAATTAGAAATTAATAAAAAATGAAACAGTATAAATTCATATTTAGTGGTGGCGGAACGGGAGGACATATCTATCCTGCAATTGCTATTGCAAATGAATTAAAGGCTCGTTTTCCTAATGCCGAATTTCTTTTTGTAGGGGCCCAAGATAAAATGGAAATGCAAAAAGTACCTCAGGCAGGTTATAAAATTAAAGGGCTTTGGATTTCAGGATTACAGCGCAGACTGACATTTGATAATGCGCTATTTCCAGTTAAGTTGCTTTCAAGCTTATTAAAATCTAGAGCCATAATCAAACAGTTTAAGCCAGATGTGGTTATTGGAACAGGAGGTTTCGCAAGTGGCCCGTTATTGCAAGTAGCAGCAATTGCAGGTATTCCGACAGTAATTCAGGAGCAAAATTCTTTTCCTGGAATTACCAATAAACTATTGAGTAAAAAAGCTAACAAAATTTGTGTGGCTTACGAAAATCTCGAACGCTTTTTTCCAAAAGGGAAAATGATACTAACTGGAAATCCAGTTCGACAGGATTTAATCGATATCGAAAGCAAAAGAGAAGAAGCGATTCAGCACTTTAATTTAGATTCAAATAAAAAAACAGTATTGGTTCTTGGAGGCAGTCTTGGAGCAAGAAGAGTCAATCAATTAATCGAAAAAGAGTTGGTAAATATGCTTTCTCAAAATGTTCAGGTGATTTGGCAATGCGGAAAATTGTATTTAGAAGACTATAAAAAATACAATTCCGCAAACGTTCAGGTTGTAGCTTTTATTGAAAGAATGGATTTAGTGTATGCTGCGGCAGATATTGTCATTTCGCGTGCAGGCGCTTCTTCTGTGTCAGAGTTATGCATAGTAGGAAAACCAGTGATTTTTATTCCGTCACCTAATGTGGCTGAAGATCACCAAACTAAAAATGCGCAAGCCATAGTCGATAAAAAAGGAGCATTGATGCTCAAAGAATCGGAGCTTGATGAACAATTCGGCCTTGTTTTTGAAGTCTTATTGAAAGATCAAGGAAAGCAAAATCAGCTCAGTGAAAATATAAAAGCATTGGCTATGCCAGAAGCAACAAAACAAATTGTTGATGAAATTGTAAAGCTAATTAGATAGAAATAAAAAGATAATATACCAAAGACTTAAAATAAAATGAACTTAAATCAAATACATAACGTCTATTTTATAGGAATCGGAGGGATTGGGATGAGTAATTTGGCTCGTTATTTCAAGAATCTTGGAAAGAATGTTTCGGGGTACGATAAAACACCATCTGTACTTACAAATGAATTGATTGAAAGTGGTATTTCAATTCATTTTGAAGATGATATAAATGCAATTCCTAAAGATTTTTACTTAGAAAATACGTTGGTTATTATTACACCGGCGGTTCCGAAGACACATTCAGAGTGGAATTATTTCTTAGAAAGAGACTTTCAAGTAAAAAAAAGAGCGGAGGTTTTAGGAATAATTACCAAAGATACTTTTTGTTTTGCCGTTGCTGGAACGCATGGTAAAACGACTACTTCAGGTATTTTAGGACATATTTTGCAGGAGAGCGGCGCAGATGTTACCGCTTTTATCGGCGGTATTGTTGAGAATTATAATTCGAATTTGATAGGAAGCGGCAAAACGATGACTGTTGTTGAAGCAGATGAATTTGATCGTTCGTTTTTGCACTTGCATCCCAATATTGCGTGCATAACCTCTATGGATGCAGATCATTTGGATATTTATGGAACCAGTGAAGCAATCGAGGAATCTTTTGTTGAATTTGCATCTAAAATTGAAGACAAAAGCAATCTTTTTATAACAAAAGAATTACCGCTAGAAGGCGTAACCTGTTCCGTTAATGAAGATGCAGTTTTCAAGGCTTTTAATGTTAGAATTGGAAATGGCAGCTATGTTTTTGATGTACAAACGCCTACGGAAATAATCCAAGATTTGCATTTTGGTTTGCCGGGAAGACATAATTTAATGAATGCTTTAATGGCTATCGCAATGGCAAAGTTATTTGGTACTCCAACAGATGCTATTGCAAAAGCCATTGCATCATTTAAGGGAATCAAAAGAAGATTTTCATATCAGATTAAAACGGATGTTAAGGTGTATATAGATGATTATGCACATCATCCAACAGAAATTAATGCGGTGCATCAAGCAGTTCGAGAGTTGTATCCAAATCAAAAAGTCTTGGCCATTTTCCAGCCTCATTTGTTTAGTAGAACGAGAGATTTTGCTGATGATTTTGCCAAAAGTTTATCGGCCTTTGATGAAATCATTCTATTGGATATTTATCCTGCACGTGAATTGCCTATGGAAGGAATAAACTCACAATGGTTGATGGATAAAATGATAAACACCAATAAAAAACTAGTAGCTAAAAACGATTTAATTGCACGTATTTTAGAAAGTGATGCAACAATAATTGTTACAATAGGAGCAGGCGATATTGGAGAATTAGTACCATCAATTAAAAAAGCGATAAATGAAACTATTTAATTGGACAAATATTCGATTAATACTGATGTTTGTGTTGGTGATTTTTTTATTTTCATTTACGTCAAATCGAAATGAAAATAGAAAATTGACTAAATCTATTGTTTTTTTTGAAGGAAATGACGCTCTTTTTGTAAAACAAGAAACGGTTAATAAATTGTTGATAGAAAATAAAAAAGACGCATCTAGCATTCAAAAAGTTAATCTAGATTTGAATACACTAGAAAAAACGCTCAACGCACAAGAGATGATTGAAAAATCAGATGTATTTGTGAGTGTTGACGGTGTGTTAAAAGCAGTGGTAAAACAAAAGACTCCTATTGCTAGAGTTTTTGATAATAACAGTTCCTTTTATATTGATTATGAAGGAAATAAAATGTCGTTATCAAGTAATTTTACAGCTAGAGTTCCACTTGTTTTGGGGGGAATTAATAAAAAAAATAACGAAGATTTATCTGATTTGTTACGCTTAATTTATGACGATGCGTTTTTAAAAAAAAACATCATCGGAATCCAAATTATGCCTAACGGAAGCTTAAAAATGCTCAATAGAAATTTTGATTACCAAATTGATTTTGGTAGAATGATCAATGTGGAGCGTAAATTAAAGAATTACAAAGCTTTTTTTCAAAAAGCAGTTTTAGATAGTTCGTTATATAAATATAAAAAAATTGACCTCCGATTTACGGAACAAGTAGTTTGTACTAAATAATAGATAATGGAAAAAGAGAATATTGCAGTAGGTCTAGATATTGGGACAACTAAAATAGTTGCCATGATAGGCAAGAAGAATGAGTACGGGAAATTAGAAATTTTAGGTGTAGGCAAATCCAAAAGTTTAGGCGTGGCAAGAGGTGTTGTCAATAACATTACTCAAACCATACAATCTATTCAACAAGCGATTCAAGAGGCCGAAAATAACTCTGGCTATAAAATAAAAGATGTTGTGGTAGGAATTGCGGGACAACACATCCGCAGTATTCAACACACCGACTATATCAGTAGAAACAATCCCGAAGAGGTTATTGGCGGGAATGACATACAACTTTTGATTGATCAAGTAAATAAATTGGCAATGTTGCCTGGTGAGGAAATTATACACGTCTTACCACAAGAATTTAAAATTGACGGACAGTCTGAAATCAAAGAGCCAATAGGAATGTATGGCGGAAGATTAGAGTCCAGTTTTCATGTTGTTGTAGGGCAAGCTTCATCGATAAGGAATGTAGGCAGATGTATACAAAGTTCAGGGATTGAGTTATCTGGTTTAACATTAGAACCATTAGCTTCGGCTGATGCTGTTTTGAGTCAGGAAGAAAAAGAAGCTGGTGTTGCATTGATTGATATCGGTGGTGGTACGACAGATTTAGCCATTTTTAAAGATGGTATTATTCGTCATACAGCGGTAATTCCTTTTGGAGGAAATGTGATCACAGATGATATCAAAGAAGGTTGTTCGATCATTGAAAAGCAAGCGGAGTTATTGAAAGTTAAATTTGGATCAGCTTGGCCAGGAGAAAATAAAGACAACGAAATTGTTTCTATTCCAGGATTAAGAGGGAGAGAGCCAAAAGAGATTTCCTTGAAAAACCTTTCTAAAATTATCCATGCTAGAGTGGTGGAAATTATTGACCAAGTTTTTACAGAAGTAAAAGCATACGGACATGAAGATCCGCGTAAAAAACTCATCGCAGGAATTGTACTTACTGGTGGAGGTGCTCAATTGAAACACATCAAACAGCTAGTAGAATATATTACAGGAATGGATACGAGAATAGGATATCCAAACGAACATTTAGCAGGAAATTCAGATGAGGAAATTTCAAGTCCTTTATATGCCACAGCAGTTGGATTGGTGATGAAAAGCATTGAGAATAAAACGCATAGCGCCATTCGAGTTGACGCTTTAGAACAACCTAAAGCTCCTGTATACAGACAAGCAGTTGTGCAAAATCCAGTTATTGAAAAAGAGGAAGAAGAGGATCAGAACCCAAATGAGAAACACAACTCTACCGTAAATAGGATACAAAGAAATTTCTTTGATCGTTATGTAGACAAGATTAAGGATTTCTTAGATAATGCAGAGTAATTTAGAAGTAATAAAGAATATTGTTTTTTTTCCTTTTTGCCCCAAGTAAAAAGAAATAAAATCAAAAATAATAATAAATATCAAAAACCAAATAAAATGATGAGCAACTCAGAATTTGGAAGTATTTCATTTGATTTACCAAAGAATCAATCAAATGTAATAAAAGTTATTGGTGTAGGTGGAGGCGGAAGTAATGCAATAAACCACATGTTTAAGCAAGGAATTAAAGGCGTAGATTTTATCGTGTGCAACACAGACTCTCAAGCTTTACAAAGTAGTTCCGTGCCTAACAAAATTCAGTTGGGAGTGCATTTGACAGAAGGACTTGGTGCTGGAGCAAATCCAGATGTAGGACAGCAATCGGCTATTGAGAGTATTTCTGAGATTGAAAAAATGTTGGATAGAAATACTAAAATGGTATTCATCACTGCCGGAATGGGCGGAGGAACAGGAACTGGAGCTGCACCGGTAATCGCACAATTAGCCAAAGAAAGAGATATTCTTACAGTTGGGATAGTGACGTTACCTTTCTTATTTGAGGGGAAAGTGCGTCAAGAACAAGCCTTAATTGGTATTGAAAAATTACGCAAACAAGTCGACTCTTTAATTGTTATCAATAATAATAAATTAAGAGAAGTATACGGAAATCTTGGTTTCAAAGCAGGATTTTCTAAGGCGGATGAAGTTTTGGCAACAGCCTCAAGAGGTATCGCCGAAGTTATTACTCATCATTACACTCAAAATATCGATTTAAGAGATGCTAAAACCGTATTGTATAATAGCGGAACGGCTATTATGGGATCATCTGTTTCTTCTGGTGAAAATAGAGCCAAGGAAGCTATCGTTGCTGCTTTAGATTCTCCATTGTTAAATGATAATAAAATTACTGGTGCCAAAAACGTATTGTTGCTTATCGTTTCTGGAACCAATGAAATTACAATTGACGAAATTGGAGAAATCAATGATCATATTCAAGCTGAAGCAGGGCATAATGCCAATATTATCATGGGAGTTGGTGAAGACGAATCACTTGGTGATGCTATTGCAGTAACCATTATTGCTACCGGTTTTGATATTGAACAACAGAACGAAATTGTAAATACAGAACCAAAAAAAATCATACACACCTTAGAAGATGAGCAAAGAAGCGTTCATAATCTAAGTAGTAAAACGGTTGCAGCTTTTGATTTAAATACAGAATCTCCAGCTTCAAATTCAAACGAAAGAATAGTTTTTGATTTATTAGAAGATACCGTTGTTGCTCCTGAACCAGTGGTAACGTCTCCTACTATTAATAAAGAAGAATTAATAGTAATGTCTGAGTTTATTAAAAATTTAGACGTGACATTCGAGATAGTTTCTCCTATTACTGATATCGATTTTACAATTTCATCTCCAGTAGCCGAAGTAAAAGCAGTACAGCCAAAAATTATCGAAAGACAAGAGCAAACGACTTTTTCTTTTGACTTACCACTCTTCAAAGCGGAACCAGTTGCACAAGTTGAAGATAATAAGATAATGTTTGAGTTGACAAATGAAACTCGCGACATCAAAGTAAATGAAGCCGTTCAATTTGTTCCAGTGACAGAGTTGACTGAAAATGGAATTATTAAATATTCTCTTGAAGAATACATGGATCCAGAACCAGATTTCATGGCGAAGCCAGTTGCTAAAACTCCAGAAATTGTTGTGCCAGCTGAGTTGAATATCACAATGAAACAAGTGGACACAGCTGTAAATACAGCGGTTGACTTCGAGGCTATTTCTCCTATGGAAATGACAATCGAGGAATCATTGCGAATGAGGGCTGATGAAAGAAGAAAAAAATTAAAAGAATTCAATTATAAGTTTCATAATAATGTTTCTAAAATTGATGAATATGAAAAAGAACCCGCTTACAAAAGATTGGGAATAGACATTTCAAACAATCAATCTAATAATACAAATTCGAGAATTTCTGTTGGAACAGACAGCAACAACGATTTACAGTTGCGTTCAAACAACTCGTATTTACATGACAACGTAGATTAACTAACTCAAACCAAAATGAGGTAGCCCGAAAATCTATAGCATTTTCGGGTTATTTTTTTTGTTTCGAGCAACAAGGCAATTTATTGTTAATTACAGTAAATTTCTTTAAATTTGTCGGGCCTTAGTCCAGCTGTCGTTTCAAGCTTTTTACCGCAACTATTTTTTTATAGGAACAAGAAAGAGCTTCTTTTAGTCGCTTTTCTAGTTCAATAAAAAATATAGTTCCTCTCAAAAGGCTTTCCACTACCATCTGGGGCAGAAAATAGGAATCATTTTCACAATTAGCTTTTCAACAATCGATTCATTCAACAATCGATTAACCAAATTAACAATAAAGAATATGAGTTTATCAGTACAAATCATGGACGAAATGAAAACCGCCATGAGAGCCAAAGATACCGTTGCACTAGAAGCTTTGAGAGCTATTAAATCTGAAATCCTATTAGCACAAACAGCAACAGGATCAAAAGAAGAAATAACGGAAGATGACGAGGTTAAATTGCTTCAAAGATTAGTAAAAACGCGCAAGGAAAGCGCTAGAATTTTTACTGAACAAAATCGTCTGGATTTAGCTGAACCAGAATTAGCACAAATTGCAGTAATCGAAAAATTCTTGCCAGCGCAATTAAGTGAAGCAGAAGTTGAAGCTGTAATTGCTAAAATTATTGCAGAAACAGGTGCGTCAGGAATTGCATCAATGGGGAAAGTAATGGGTTTAGCAGCTGCACAATTAGGTGGAACTGCCGAAGGAAAAACTATTTCTACAATAGTTAAAAAATTATTGACATAAATTTTATGATTCAAGCTTAACGATAATAATTCACAAATCTAAAATCGTTAATCAAAAATCTAAAATCAAATGGCTGCGTAGTTCCTGCCTGCCGGCAGGCAGGCAACTGGATACCTGCCTGCCGGCAGGCAGGGAATATCAGATCTTGACAACAAATGGAATATTTTGTGTATGTTTTACAAAGTGAGATTGATGTAAGACTTTATAAAGGTCAGACCAGTAACATAGATAAAAGAATAATAGAACATAATACAGGTAAAACAAAATCTACCAAAGGTTTTAAGCCTTGGAAATTGGTTTATTTAGAAATTTTTGATTCAAGAAGCGAGGCAGTTCTTCGTGAAAAATACTTTAAAACAGGAAGTGGAAGAGAATTTTTAAAAGAAAAAACAACAAAATAATGGCTGCGTAGTTCAACTGGATAGAATATCAGATTTCGACTCTGAGGGTTGCAGGTTCGAACCCTGTCGCGGTCACAAAAACAATTAAAAATGCTTCAAAAAATCAAGTTTCATTGAGATTGTTTTGGAGCATTTTTATTTTAAAGCGGTACTGTAAAATGGTATTTCAAATTTTTTTCTTTGTGCTTTTTGGAGCATTTTTTCTTGTACTTCTTATTTTCAGAGTGCTTGAACCAACGTATGTGTTTCTTTTTAACAAACCACTGTATGTGCACTGCTACCCTTTTACTAAGAAATTAAGACCAAGCGAGCGCCAAATTTTAGCTGATGATTTTTATTTTTACAATAGACTTTCTCCAAAACGGAAAACGTATTTCGAACATCGTGTAAAAGATTTTCTAATGCATTATGAGTTCATAGGAAAGGAAATTGAAATTTCAGAACAAATGCAAATGTTGATTGCCGGAACCTACGTGATGCTAACTTTTGGCATGAGGAAGTACTTGATTACTTTATTCGATAAAATAATAATTTATCCTTCTAGCTACTATTCTACTGTGAATGAAGCTTATCATAAAGGCGAATTTAATCCTAGAATGAAAGTCATTGCTTTTTCCTGGGAAGATTTTTTACTAGGACATACGGCATCAAATGATAATATTAATTTGGGCTTACACGAGTTTTCGCATGTATTGCATTTTCATTGTTTACGAAGTAATGATCCAAGTGCAATAATATTTTTTGATGAATTTAATGAAGTGATAAAATATTATAACGATCCTTTTTTAAATAATGAATTAACTGAAAAGGAGTATTTTAGGGAGTATGCTTATGAAAATCAATTTGAGTTTATATCGGTGGTGTTGGAGCATTTTTATGAAACTCCACAGATTTTTAGAAACCTACATCCAGAGCTTTATACTCACGTTTCAAGAATGATTAATTTTCAAGAAAGATAATAAAAACAAAAAATGGTGCTCAAAGCACCATTTTTTATTAGAAGTTTGTTAGCTTCTTTAAATCAAGTATCGTTTGTGTTGGGTTTTCTGCTTTAAAAACAAAACTTCCAGCTACGAGAACATCTGCTCCAGCTTCGACTAATTGTTTTGCATTTTTACTAGTTACACCGCCGTCTACTTCAATAAGTGTGGTAGCTCCTTTTTTAAGGATTAATGCTTTTAGTTTTTCAACTTTTGCGTACGTGTTTTCGATGAATGATTGTCCTCCAAAGCCTGGATTGACACTCATGATACAAACCAAGTCAACATCATTAATTACGTCCTCCAGTAAGTCAATATTAGTATGTGGATTCATAGCGACCCCCGCTTTCATTCCTTTTGCTTTGATGGCTTGTAGCGTTCTGTGAAGATGCGTGCACGCTTCATAATGTACGCTCAGAATATTTGCGCCTAACTCGGCAAAAGTTTTTATGTAACGGTCTGGATCGACAATCATCAAGTGAACGTCAATTGTTTTTTTGGCATGACGGTTAATGGCTTCCAGAACTGGCATTCCGTATGAAATGTTTGGTACGAAAACGCCATCCATGATGTCAATATGAAACCAATCGGCTTCACTGTTGTTGATCATTTCGATGTCGCGTTGCAGATTTCCAAAATCGGCAGCAAGCACTGATGGTGCGATAAGTGTATTCTTCATTGTGTAGTTGTTATGTAGAGATGCACTGCAGTGCTCTACAGTTTGTGTTGTTTGTGCAAAAGTAGTTTTTTTGCAGCAATTGAAGAAAGTTTTTGGAGATTCAATTCGTCATTGGCCACCGGATTTGCGTAAGGGATAAAGGCGGTATCCTCGCAGCGTAGCGGAGAGATAAAGCCGAAAGCCTGACCCGAAGTTTTTACGAAGGGGTACGCCATAAAAGTGATAGTGAAAGCAATTCCGATTTAAAGAATAAAACTCCGGAGTTGAGAATGAAAGTCGAACAGAGCAAAACTAAACCCGATCCGCCGCGGCGGAGAACAGGCTGGAGTTTTGTTTGATAAAAAAACAAAACTCCGGTAATCAGCCGGAGTTTCAATCATCAATCAAAAAACGAACAGTTAATCAGACCGTCGTTACTTATTAGTCGAAAGCCGAAAGTCAAAAATCATACTGTTGTTGGACGATATGATTTTTGACTTTAAGACTTTTGACGGTTTTATCCTAAATAGGTTTTTAGTATTTTACTTCTTGAAGTGTGTTTTAATCTACGGATTGCTTTTTCCTTGATTTGACGCACACGCTCACGAGTTAGGTCGAAAGTTTCTCCAATTTCCTCTAATGTCATTGGGTGTTGATCGCCAAGACCAAAGTACAAACGAACTACATCAGCTTCTCTTGGAGTCAATGTTTCTAATGAACGTTCGATTTCGGTACGCAATGATTCGTGGATTAATTCTCTGTCTGGATTAGGAGATTCACCTGAACGTAAAACGTCATAAAGGTTAGAATCTTCTCCTTCTACAAGAGGCGCATCCATGGATAAGTGACGTCCAGAGTTTTTCATAGACTCTTTTACGTCATTTACGGTCATGTCAAGTTCTTTTGCAATTTCCTCAGCAGATGGTGGACGCTCGTTAGATTGCTCTAATAAGGCGTACATTTTGTTGATTTTATTGATAGAACCAATTTTGTTCAAAGGCAAACGAACGATACGAGATTGTTCTGCCAATGCTTGTAATATAGATTGACGAATCCACCATACCGCATACGAGATGAATTTGAAACCACGTGTTTCATCAAAACGTTGTGCTGCTTTTATCAATCCTAAATTCCCTTCGTTAATTAAATCGGGAAGCGTCAAGCCTTGATTCTGGTATTGTTTAGCCACCGAAACTACGAAACGTAAATTGGCTTTTGTTAATTTTTCTAATGCTTTTTGGTCACCAGCTTTAATCTTTTGCGCTAACTCTACCTCTTCGTCAGCAGTTATAAGGTCAACTTTTCCAATTTCTTGTAAATATTTGTCTAATGATGCAGTTTCACGATTCGTTACCTGCTTGGTGATTTTAAGTTGTCTCATGTTTTTGTCTCCTCAATTTTATGTGTACAAATGGTTATACGTATTAGGTTTCAAAAAAGTTACAAAATTTTTTATAAAGATTTTTTAGAGTTTTTTTTTGGGCATTTTCGCCGCGGCGAACCGGGCTATACGTTGCAATCTTTTTATGCGCCGTGGCGCATAAAAAGGATTTCCACTACTATCCCTAATGCAACTGACGCTAGAATTGAAAACTATCTTTTTAAAGCTCTAGAACGCTTTCTAATGATTTTTTAAAATCATTCGCCACTCGATTATTATAAAAAGGAACACCCGTAATTCTATATTTATCGGTATTAATTTTTATCGTTCTTTTTTCATCTTCAATTTCTTTAAGAAAATCTTCTTTCCATTTATCGTGAGAAATTAAATGCCCTCCTTTTGGTTCAATAAATACTTGAAAAGTCAGTTCTTCTCCTTCTTTTTGCTTGCAAAATAAGAGAAAGTCAGGTTCAAATGCACGACCTAATTTATCAATGATTTTTATCTCTCTTTCATTTCTTATCAAAAAGATATTATCAAATTTCTTGTTTAAACTTTCAAATCTCTTGGCAAACATTTTCACAAAATCTTTCTCTTCACTTGTTCCATAATTCGCATTGTAAACATACCACGGTTCATTAGCTACTATGCTTTCTTGTCCGTCAGCTCTTTCATCATATTTATTTATTTTTAAAGGTTTATCTCTAAAAACTTCATGTACTTTCTTTAGAATATAATCTGAACCTTCATACTGTGTTAAATTTGCTTTAATCTCTATTTCAATTGCTGATAATAATCCTTGAATGGCCAGTAAATAGTCCTTATTTGAAATAGTTTCTAGTCTCTTTTTATTCCCTACTAAAGCAATTTCAAGATTGCCTAAATAGTTCTTATCGTTTATAAAAAAACTTATTGACGGAATATTCGGAAAGTATTTTGATAATTTATCGAAATGGAAAAATGGATTTTGTGCTAATGCATATCTAATAATATGTTGGTTTATTAGCTCGCTCAGCTTGACATCTTTTGCAGTATTTGTATTGTCATAAATTTCAAAATCAGAACTAAACATTCCTGACATTATGCCACTTCCTGAAGACAAAATATACTCATAATTTTTTTTGACAACACCTAGATCGGCAAATGATTTCACATTAGCATAACTCTTCTCTTTTCGCCTATTAAAAATGACCGTTCCTGTTTTGTAAAAATCAGTTGTTTTGAAATCTTCCTTTAGTTCAAGAGAAAATTGAACAAAATCTTCTTCTTTCTCTGTACTTCCAAAATGCTCCAATGCTTTTTTGAGTTCCGAAATATATTTGCTTTCGTCTTTGGTATGGTAATACAATTCTTCTAAAACCTTAAAATCATTATCTATTTCATCATCATATTTCCTTCTATATTTATCTTGGTCAATATCCAAAGTAAACGGAAAATATCGTGCTCCCCTACCAATTAACTGTGCTTCAGCAACGGTAGTTTTCCCGAATGTTTTATTAGAACCACCTGAATTTTGTCCTTCATACAAGCGCACAATATCAAAAAGATTTAAAACATCCCAACCTTCATTAAGTTTTTGAACGGCAAAAATTGCTCGAATTGGGTTATTAGCATCTTCAAGTGTATTCAATTTTATCTGATTGGCTTCAGTCTCTTTTTCATCATTGGCACTCAAACAATTTTCTGGACGAAAATTAGATTTCAACCTTTTTGCTAATTCGTTTGAAGACAAATGAATACTGTCAAAAAAAGAAAAAGCTTTTTGAACAATAGTCACTGTTGAAGTTTCTCTAATAGCATCAATACTACCTCCATCTAAACTTTCTATCAATTGATGAAAATTCTGTTTGTTTTGTTCGGATTCTTTTATGGTTTGTTTCGCCTTAAAAAGAATAACTGGTTTTAAATTGATATTTTGTTTGGTTGCCAATTCTTGCCGATATTGATTAAGGATAATGGCTTGAATGACACGTTCCTTTTCATCATAATTAGACCGGATTAAATTGATTTCTTTTGAAAATTTGTCTAATCGAAACTGTTTTAAATCATATTTAAAGAGTACTTTATCTTCGTATTTTTTTACAATATCCGCTTTTTCATAGTCCAAAGTTGCTGTAAATTCTAACAAAATATTATTAAAGTCAGCCTGGTGAATATCTTCGATTAACTTTTCCCAACTTTGAAACAATTGCGTTTGACTTTGCGTATTGGCATTATAATGATGTGCTTCATCTCCTAATAAAACTATTTTTCTATTCTTAAAATCCTCCAAACTCAAAGCGTTTTCTTTCTCGCTTTGCACTAAATCTGAATGCAATTTTTGAATTGAAGTAAAATGAATGTTGATGTTTCTATCATCTGCTTCATCAAAATTTCTGACTTCTTTTATATATACTTTCTGTCCATTGACAACAATATCTTGATTGAATAAATATTTGCTCGCCATAGCATTCAAAAAATTCTCTCTGGTTTTATCTAAAATGGTATTAGAATGTACAAAAAACAAAAAATTGCGATATCCTTTTTCATACAAGTAGAGCATTAATCCAGCCATTATAAGTGTTTTTCCACTTCCGGTCGCCATATTGTACATCAAATGAAATGGTTTTCTTGGCTTGCCTTCAAAATCTTCATTATAAAAAAGTATAAAACGCTGAAAAGCTTCTTTTTGATACTCTCTTTCTCCATAACCTGGTTTAAGATTGTCAGAAATATAATTGGGAATTTCAACTTTTGAAATAGCAATTTTACCAAAATTATCCTTTAATGTATCGTATAAATAAGCCATAAATGATTGTTGTTTTTTTGTCATTCCGACGAAGGGGGAATCTCATCACACTAATCAATCGGATGTGATTTCTCCTTTGTCGAAATGACAAGTTTGGGGTTATTTTTTCAATTGATAAAAATCCCGTGTTACTTTTAATTCTTCATCAGTACATTCAAAATCTTTATCCTGTAATGAAGAAAGATTCACATACAATTGATTTTTATCCAATAAAGTAATCAAGAGTTCTTGCTGTGCTGAAAATTCTAATTTTTTGAAGTCTTCAATGTGTTCTTCTTGTTTTTGAATAGCAATATTGTAATTCAAAAAAGATTTATTTTTCATTTCCTCCCAAATGACTAACAAAGTTTTGCTTTTTTTGGCTTTTAAGATTTTATCGATAAAAGTTTGATTGTATTTTTTGAGTTCTAGATAAGTGAAAGAACCTCCGCCTTGCCAATTGACGGATTTAGAGATTCCGCCTTGTTCACCCGCAATTACTTTTTTCAATCGTTCTACGGCTATGGTTTCAATGTAATCCATTTGCTCAATTCCTATGTATTGTCGGTTCATTTTGTTTGCTACTGCTGCTGTTGTGCCACTTCCTAAATGAAAATCTAAAATTATATCACTTTCGATTGTTGATAAATCAATGATTTTTTTAAGTAAAAATTCTGGCTTCGGAAAATCGAAAATCTTATCCTTAAATAATTCATCTAATTCTTTTGTCCCCTTATTTGAAATTAAATTTTTATCAAACCAAACTGTTTTTTCCATTGTGGTACTTGACCTATATTTTTGAAAAACTCTGAAAATTCCATCTGCACTTCTTCTAGCAACAAGGTGATGGTTTTCG
This sequence comes from Flavobacterium frigidum, assembly GCF_048286795.2. Classification (NCBI taxonomy): domain Bacteria; kingdom Pseudomonadati; phylum Bacteroidota; class Flavobacteriia; order Flavobacteriales; family Flavobacteriaceae; genus Flavobacterium; species Flavobacterium frigidum. The sequence goes on along the minus strand of NZ_JBLVPT020000001.1, from coordinate 76,559 downwards.
TTTTCAATTGCTTTATCTCTTCCCCATCTCCAAACACTATCTAATCCATTTACGGTTATTGGATAAACAACTTCATTTTCGTTTTCATTATTTATAACTTTTACTTTAAATAATTTATTTTCATCTTCGCTATTTAAATCAACATAAAATGGATACCTGAGATTAGGTCTGTTTTTTGAATTAAAAGCGACTGCGTTTTGATTCCTCAAATCAGTTAAATCATATCCTCCTATATTATCAGTAAATTTGAATTTATGATTCTCTTTCTCAACTTCATATATCTTGGCATATGCTTTGTTTTTTGTAAATAATAAAATGCTTTCGTGAGTTCTTGCAAGATTACCATACCTTCTTCCTTCAGTTTTAACAATAGTAGTTATGCAAGAGTCAAAATTATTATTTCCAAAAATACCATCCATTAAAACTTTTAAATAAGCTTGTTCATTATCGTCACATTGTACAAAAATAACCCCATCCTCTCTTAACAATTCCTTTGCAACTTCCAATCTATTCTTCATAAAAGTCAACCAAGTAGAATGATTAAAATTGTCATTATAGCCAAAGCTATCACTTCCTGTATTATACGGTGGATCAATATAAATAAGCTTTACTTTACCAGCAAATTCTTCTTTTAAAGAATGCAAAGCCAATAAATTATTACCTTTTATAACCAAATTATCAGTTATTGTTCCTTGTTCGTTTCTATTAAAACCATCAAATGCTTTTTCTCCTTCAGCAGTAAATGTTTTAGCATTGGTTAATACTTTCGGATCAAGTAATTGGTTGATTTCGTCTTGTGCCAACACTTCATTAAAGAAAATTTCTTCTCGTTTGTCTTCCTCTCGGCTTTGTCCGCCTTCAAGAATACAATCTTTATAGGGCCAAACCAGAGCCACTTCATTTCGTTGGTTTAAGAATTTGCCGTCAATTGTTAATCCTATTTTGTTTTTATAAGCCGTAAAACTATCGTTTAGATAATTCTTTTGTTCCATAAATTCAATAAACAAGGCTTGGTTAAAAACCAAAATGTCTTTGATAGGAATAAAAAAATGAGTTTTAATTTCTTGGTTTTCTAGTAATATGGAGATTAATTCTGTATCGCAATTTTGTGCTTTACTAATGATTACCCATTTTTTCAAGTCACCGTCATCGGTTACATAATTGGGTTCTTTTTTTAAGACTGCTTCGACCGTAGCGTATAGTTTCATGTTTTTGTTGGAGTAACAAAAAATAGGCGCAGGCTAATTGCAATGCTCGTATTCTGCGGGATTCGACGCCCGTACCTACAAAGCAAAGCAACGCCCACGCCTACACGTGAACGTTAGCTTGAACTTCCCTGTAGGTATTATGAAGTGTCGAATTTTCAGAATACAGGTTCTTTCGCTAAACGCTAATTTTATATGTTGTTATTATCTATTTATCTTTTCAATACTGATTTTAGTTATGTAGCAAATATAGTTGATTAGAATTTATAAAAAAAAGGTATTGTTTTCCATAAATAAGTTTGGTGCCAAATGCTAAATAAAATTTGACTTTAAAGATAAATCGTTAGATTTGTGTAAAATATTAGAAAATATGGAGTTTGAAAATCATATAGAAATAGGTTTGGGGATTTTTACAGTTCCTGACATTGCGTCTATATTAAATTTAAAATATTCTAAAGTTAATAGTCTACTAAACGAATATTGGGATAAAAGATTTGCAAGCCAATATGGTGAAAAATATTCTTGGAAAGTTCATAATAGTAAAGCGGTAAGTTTTCACACTTTAGTTGAATTTTATATTTTTTTTCAACTCAAAGAAGTTGGTGTACCAACCCAAAGAATTTTAGATGCACATAGTCAGCTATCTAAACGATTTGATACGGCTTTTCCTTTTGCAAGTTCTAAAATAATAGAAAAAATGACCTGTGCGGGAAAAAGAATTTTATTTGAGATTAATGAAAATGAAATTATAAATTTAGATGCTACAAAACAATTAAATTTAAAATTTATAAAACAATTTGCTCAGAATTTAGATTTTGATAAAAATAATTTGGCGAATAAATTTTATCCATTAGGAAAATCTAATTGTGTAATTGTAGATCCTGATCATCAGTTTGGACAACCAGTTATTAAAGACACCAATATTTATCCGCAAACAATTTATAATCTATATAAATCAAAAGAGACTAAAAAATTTATTGCAGAATCATACGAAATATCTTTAAAACAGGTTAATGATGCTATTGATTATTGTAAAAGCGTAGCATAATGACAAACATTTACATTGATGAAAATTTTTCACATCACCTTGCCGATGGCTTGAATGTTTTTCAAAAACATTTAAATTCAAATGAAAAATTACAAATTCAAGTTTTGTCTATTAAACAAGTATTTGGAAAAGGAGTCAAAGATGAAGATTGGATTCCGTTAGTAGGAGAAGAAAGAGGAATTGTCATAACACAAGATTTAAGAATTCATACCACCAGACATCAAAATGAGCTATACAAAAAACACGGGCTAGGTGTTTTCTTTTTCAAACCGCCATCTACGGGTTTTAGTTTTTGGGAAATGGTAGAACAATTAATTAAACGTTGGCCAGAAATTAAAAAAAAATCATCAGATAATAGACCATTTGCATTTAGAATTACACCAAATAAAATTGAAAGACTATCATAATAATTATAGTTTTCTTTATATCTTTGCGCTCTATTAAGTGCCCTACTATTCATTTGCTTTAGTGCTGCACTATAAAAAAATAAGATAAACCCAGACTTGCTCTGGGTTTTTTATTGGTTATAGTCGATCATGTTTATTATGTGTAGCATTTTTATTTTAAATATCCATTAGCTCTAATCTCTTTGTGAATTCGCGCAATATCTTCAGGGATTTCTCCGGAAATCAGCCAATTAACATCTAATTCATTATTAATAGCGGTGTGCATTAAAAAAGGAATGTCATAAATTAGTTTTCCTAATGTGGAAAGATCTTCTTTAAAATCTAAAAAATAGTCTTCGTTAATAGCTTTTATTAAAAGTAAAATTTTAAAAGCTCGTGCAATTACATAGATGCACAACGTGTACGCTTTTGAATAAGGCACAGTTTCTATTCTTTCCCCGTTAATTGTTAAGAGATGAATTAACATTTTAAGATTTAGGCTTATTTCACCAAACTTGTCTTTAGTGATTTTTACATGTTCATTAATGTCGCCGCTTACATAGCGAATATCTTGTAATAAATACCCAACTGAATAAAATCTATTACTTAGGTAATTGATTTTTTTTAGCATTGCTTTTTCAAAATCATTTCTCTTTTCATCCACGGTTTCTGTAGCGACTAGTTCAAAATGAAGACGGTTAGCCAGATCTAAGTCTTTTTTTAAAAGTCGGAATATCAACTTGTCTTTTTCGGTACTTGGTAATTCTTCTATTGCTTTTTTGAATCCTTTAGAGAACATATTTTTAGAGATTTAGTATTCAAATGTAATACTTTCATTAATTAAACCAAAAATCCCGTTCGCCAGGGCGAACGGGATTTTCTATAAATAAACCTTTAGTAAACTAAGATCTGATTACTCTTTTCTTTCCTCACGTGGAGGTCTTGGTAAAAGTGCTTTTCTAGATACTTTCTCTTTACGAGTTTTAGGATCCATTCCTAGGTATTTAATTTGGAAAGTATCTCCCATATTAACTACATCAGCAACATTTTCTGTACGTTCCCATGCTAGTTCCGATACGTGAAGTAAAACTTCATTTCCTGGCGCATCTAGGTATTCAACTACTGCACCAAAATCTAGCATTTTGATAACTTTCACATCATATGACTCATTCATTTGAGGCTTGAAAGTGATCGATTTAATTTTAGCCAATACTGCTTCAATTCCAGCAGGATCTGTTCCTAAAATTTCGATTACTCCTTCTTCTGTAGTTGGATCTTCATTGATAACAATCGTTGTTCCAGTAGCTTTTTGTAATTCTTGAATTACTTTTCCACCAGGTCCGATTAAGGCACCAATGAATGCATTAGGAATTCTTCTTGTTATGATTTTTGGAGCGTATGCTTTAACATCTTCTTTTGGAGCAGCAAGAGTTTCGATTAATTTTCCAAGGATATGTAAACGTCCGTCACGAGCTTGCGCTAATGCTGCTTCCATAATCTCATACTTCAATCCGTCAATCTTGATATCCATTTGGCAAGCTGTAATTCCTACTGAAGTTCCAGTTACTTTAAAGTCCATATCTCCTAAATGATCTTCATCACCAAGAATATCAGACAATACAGCAAAACGATCTCCATCAGTAATTAATCCCATTGCAATTCCGGATACTGGACGAATCATTTGAATACCAGCATCCATCAAAGATAGTGTTCCAGCACAAACGGTTGCCATAGAAGACGAACCATTCGATTCTAATACTTCAGATACCACACGAATTGTATAAGGACAATCAGCAGGAATCATGTTCTTTAATGCTCTTTGCGCTAAGTTTCCGTGACCTACTTCTCTTCTTGAAGTACCTCTTAAAGGACGTGCTTCACCAGTTGAGAAAGGAGGGAAGTTATAATGTAAGTAGAATTTTTCTTCACCTTGTTCTGATGGAGAGTCAATTTGGTTTGCTTCTCTAGAAGTTCCTAAAGTTGCCGTTGCCAATGCTTGAGTTTCTCCGCGTGTAAACAATGCTGATCCGTGTACAGATGGTAAATAATCTACTTCACACCAGATTGGTCTGATTTCTGTAGTTTTTCTTCCGTCTAAACGTGTTCCTAAATCTAAGGTTACGTTACGAACTGCTTCTTTGTTTGTTTTCTTGAAGTATTTAGAAACTAAATCTCCGTTTTCTGCCAATTCTTCTTCAGTAAATAAAGCTTTCACCTCTTCTTTTACCTCTTCAAATGCTGCTGTACGTTCTTGTTTTGCTGAACCTTTGCTTGCAATAGTATAAATTTTATCGTAAGCTGCCGCTTTTACTTTTGCATAAATAGCTTCGTCTTCTCTTTCTCCTTCGTAAGTACGAACTTCTTTTTTACCAAATGCAGCTTGCAAACGCAATTGAGCTGAGATTTGGTTTTTGATGTGTTCGTGTGCAAATTTAATGGCTTCAAGCATTTCTGCTTCTGAGATTTCTTTCATCTCTCCTTCTACCATTGCGATTGAATCCATAGAAGCTCCAATCATCATATCTATATCAGACAATGCTAATTGTGCACGACTTGGATTGATGATGAATTTACCATCAATTCTTCCAACTCTAGCTTCAGAAATTAAAGTTTCAAAAGGAATGTCAGATAAAGCTAATGCTGCTGATGCTGCTAAACCTGCTAATGCGTCTGGCATTACATCCTCATCATAAGACATTAATTGGATCATCACTTGAACTTCAGCATGGTAATCTGATGGGAAAAGTGGACGCAATACACGGTCTACTAAACGCATGGTTAGTACTTCGTTATCACTTGGTCGCGCTTCTCTTTTGAAAAAACCACCGGGAAAACGTCCTGCTGCTGCAAATTTTTCACGATAATCTACCGTAAGCGGCAAAAAGTCGATACCTGGACTTGCTTTTCTTGAGGATACTACTGTTCCTAAAATAACAGTTTTCCCTATTCTTACTACTACAGATCCATCTGCTTGTTTGGCTAGACGACCTGTCTCGATTGTGATGTTTCTGCCATCACCTAAATCGATACTTTCTACAAATAATTGTGGAATCATAAATTTAATTTATTAGTTAAACATGGGTTCTAGTTGTGTTGTAGTTGTTGTTTTGCGTAGTTAATGCCTAAAACCCAATGAAAAACCAAACTTTTTTTATTCATCATCACAAAATTATGATGACTTTTCGGTGTAGCCTTGATTCTAATCCCTTTTGTGTCAGGACTGCAATAAAATCATTTGACTGTAAATTATAAAATAAAAAAAGAGGCACTTTCGCACCTCTTTTCTATTGATTATTTTCTGATATTCAATACTTTGATAATTTCACGGTATCTGTTGATTTCTGTTTTCTTCAAATAATCCAACAAAGATCTTCTTTTACCTACTAGCAATACTAATGAGCGCTCTGTGTTGTAATCATGACGATTTTTTTTCAAGTGCTCAGTCAAATGGCTAATTCTGTAAGTGAACAAAGCAATTTGAGCTTCGGATTTTCCAGTGTTTGTTTTTTCTCCGTGTTTAGCGAAGATTTCTTCTTTAATCTCTTTAGTTAAATACATTCCAATATTTGTTTAATGATTTTTATGTATGTCTTACATCTATTATAAGACGAGTGCAAAAGTACTATTTATTTTTTAAAACTAAAATTAAACTTTCAAAAGTTTTTAAAAACTTTATATTCAGGTGTTTAATACTAAGGCACTTTAACCGTTATGGGCAATGCATAAAAAAATCGAATAGGAATTCCTCTTATTTTACCGGGAATCCAATTTTTGGCCTCCTTTATAATTCGTAGCGCTTCTGCACCGGTTCCAAATCCTATATCACGAATTATCTTAGTTTCTACTAATTTTCCTTCTAGATCTACAATAAACGTTAAATATATTTTGCCACTTAGACCTTGTATATTTGGTGTTTTAAAGTTTCTACCTACGTATTTATAAAAATCATTAATACCCGTTTTAGGAGTTGGTTTTTGTCTAACTTCAGTGTATGTATATTGAATATTATTGTCATCAGTACTGGTGCCTGTTATCAATTTACCATTTTCGTACTCCTCTTGAAATGTAATTTTTGGATGGGATGAATTTCCGTTCCAAACGCCATGTTTATATCCATTCTTGATTTCACCTTTTTCATAAACGGAATTCTTGTGTTCGATGCCTTCACTGTCATTTTCAATTAATGCAGCGTACGTTCCATTGCCGTCAATAATCTGGTGGGAATTGTTGGAATCCCAATACTGGAGTAGTTTTTCAACACTTTCGTTTTTGATTTTATCAAAAGTAATGTCCTTCTCAAATTGTAAAACTCCATTGTCGTACCATTGAAATTGTTTTCCTTCTAAATGGGAATCATTATAATTCGAAATCTGTTTTTTGGTACCATTCTCGTAAAATGTCACTGCAGTACCATCCAATCGTATTCTGTCTCTATCTTTTGTGGTGCCTGTTAATGCTACTTGACCAGATTTGTAATACTCTGAAAATTGGTACTCTTTTTTTTCTACATAGTATTCCTTCACGGTTCTTATGAATTTGTAATTAACTTCTTCGCTAATATTGCCTAAGGAATCAATATAGAATGCCGCATCTTTATTTTCTTGGCCAAATGAAGGTGTTAAAATAAATAAAAGGAGCAAATTAATAAAGTGATATTTCATAGTTGGATGCTTGTATTAATTTTGTCAATCAGTTTAATACAATTTTGATATTTCTGCACAAACAAACTCTAAAAATCGTTCGTCTTCAGCAGTAAAAGGATCTAACACGTGGCTGTCAATGTCTATTTGACCAATATTTTTACCGTCTACAAATAATGGGACAACAATTTCTGATTTCACGGTAAAACTACACGCGATATAGTTGTCTTGAGCTGCAACGTCGGGAACTACAAAGTTTTCATTAGAAACTGCCACTTGTCCGCAAATTCCTTTTCCAAAAGGGATAACGGTATGATCGGTTTCAGCACCCACATAAGGCCCTAAGTGCAATGTTTTGGTATCGTGATTTGCAAAATAAAATCCAACCCAATTGTAATAGTCAATAGAGTTGCTTAGTAGCTCACAAATAGAGAGTAGTTTTTCGTCTCTTGAAAGTGTTGTATTTAATGTGATTTCGGTTACTTTTGGTTGTAATTCTTGAAATGTCATATTTTTAAATTTTTATTTATACAAAAGTATTTAAAGCCAGTTTCAAAAATTACATAAATTTGTTAAAAAATAGATCTTGAAAAAATATTTTATTCTTTACAAACCTTTTTTGCTTTTTTTGGCATCTTTTTTTTTAACGTATATTATCCTGACTGTTTGCTATCAGCAGTATCTTAATAGTTTTGAAGTGAATAAAGTTGATGGTATTACCAGATTAGTTAGTGAGAATACAGAACAACTATTGCTACTCTTCGATGAAGGTTCCTCAATAGTAGAAAGTGATTCGCACCCTTACATTAAACTATTTTTCAATCAAAAATATGTTGCGAGAATCGTAGAAGGTTGTAATGCAACTAGCGTAATTATTTTATTCATCTCATTTGTAATTGCTTTTTCTGGAAAATTAAAAACGACACTGTTTTTTATTTTTGGCGGTAGCCTTCTTATTTATGTTTTGAATGTAATGAGAATAGCAGCTCTTAGTGCACTTATTTTTTATTTCCCAAAACAAGAGCCATTTCTGCACGGAGTGCTGTTCCCTTTGTATATTTATGGTGTAGTTTTTATTTTGTGGTTAATTTGGGTTCGTAAATTTTCAAGATATGCTTCAAAAGATACTAAATGACAAACTGACGTTTGTACAATTTCTTTTTTTGGTTGTATTATTAGTGCTTGTTCGCGCTTTTGAAAATCAGTTGTTCTATGATCCTTTTCTTGATTTTTTCAAAAAAGATTTTACGATATTAAGGTTGCCATATTTTGATTCAACACAATTATTTTTAGGGCTATTCTTTCGTTATACATTGAATACAACTATTTCATTAGGAATTATTTATGTCTTTTTCAAAGATGTAACGATGGTCAAATTTGCCTTCGTCCTGTATTGTTTTTTCTTTTTAATTTTAATAGTTGCTTTTTTTTGTGTTATCAATCTAGATAGAGAAAGCAATAATTTGCTTTTATTCTATGTTCGTAGATTCTTGATTCAGCCTATTTTTGTTTTATTATTTATTCCCGGATTTTATTATCAAAAACAAAAAAATTGATTCCGTTTTTCTTTAGAATAAGCCAATTTATATTGTTTTGGATGATACTTTTTTTTAAAATCTTAAATAGTAAAGCATTCATTCCATGCAATTTTAAGGTTGTGAATTTTTATTAAAATTAATTTTTTTAAGGTATTAATTGCTAATTTTACAACGTGAAACAAACCAAACAGATCTGTATTTTTCTCGCATTTTTCATATTGTTTTCCAATATGAGATTCGCATTTAATATTCGTTATTGCGGTAACGATATTACTTCGGTTACGCTGAAAACGCCTGCTCAGGATCAGAATTTAGAAAAAGATTGTTGTGGAGTTGTTGAAAAAAAATCACATTGTTGCAAAGATAAAGAGGTTAAATTTCAAAAGAACACAGATGATTTAATTCAAAAAACAGTCTCTTATCATTTGGATTTTATGTTTCTAACGAATGAATGGAATTCTTCCGTGTTTTCATTTGTTTCAAATTTTAAAAAAGACTCATTTACTTCGTATTACTGCGATGCAAATGCGTCTCCTTTTTTTAAATTATACCACCAATATATTTTCTACGCGTAGTTTCAATGTTTCTACAAAAGTTAAATCACGTTATTTGTGATTTTATATTTTTTAAAACATTAAAAATCAATAATGAAAAAACAAATTTCAATACTTTTATTGTTCTTATTTTGTAGTTTTAATTCGTTTTCGCAAGATACTTTGCAAGAGATTAAAGTGCAGAATGACCGTAAAAGTTTAAAAAAATCATATAGCCTTACGGCAAATACGACTACTCTCACAAGCAAAGAATTGCTCAAAGCTGCTTGTTGTAATCTGGCAGAAAGTTTCGAAACCAATCCTTCAATTGATGTCAATTTTTCGGACGCATTGACGGGAACGAAACAAATAAAAATGCTAGGATTAACGAGCCCTTATCTAATGATTACCGAGGAGAATATTCCTTCGGTACGTGGTGCTTCTCAAGCCTACGGATTGTCCTTTACCCCGGGAACTTGGGTAGAAAGCATCCAAATTACCAAAGGTGCTGGAAGTGTTGTCAATGGGTACGAAAGTATTTCGGGACAAATTAATACTGAATTAATAAAGCCAATCAGTGATATTCCATTTTTTTTGAATTTCTACGGTGCGACAGATTCTCGTTTTGAATTAAATACTCATTTCAACAAAAAGATTTCTGAGAAGTGGAGTAGTAGTTTGTTCCTGCATGGAAACACAAGAGTTTCAAAAAATGATATGAACGACGATGGTTTTCTCGATAATCCGTTGGCCAAACAAATTAATGTTCTAAACCGTTGGCAATATACTAATGCCGAAAAAGGATGGGTAAGTTTTATCAATTTCCGGTATATGAATGATCAAAAACAAACGGGAGAATTAAATTTTGACCCAGATAAAGATAAGGGAACAACTAATTATTGGGGTTCCGAAATCAATACTGAACGTGTGGATGTTTCCACTAAAGTAGGATATGTTTTTCCGGATATGCCCTATCAGAGTATTGGTTTTCAGAATGCTTTCAATAGTCATGATCAAAAGTCGTATTTTGGTTTAAACCAATATAACATTAAACAAAAAAGTTATTACTCAAACCTAATTTTTAATTCGATTATCAATAATACGAAGAATAAGTTCTCAACGGGTTTGAACTTTACCTATGATAAATACGGGGAATTTGTCAATGTGAATGATTACAGCAGAATTGATAACTCGGTGGGTGCTTTTTTTGAATATACCTATGATAACACGGATGATTTTAGCATAGTTCTTGGCGGTAGAATAGACAATCATAATCGTTTGGGGATTTTTGCTACGCCAAGATTACATGTGCGATACAATCCCTGGGAGAAAGGAGTTTTGCGATTTTCGGCAGGAAGAGGGAAACGAAGCGCTAATGTTTTTGCCGAAAATCAACAGCTTTTAGCAAGTTCAAGAACCTTTGATTTTTTAGATACCAAAGGTAAAATATACGGTTTAAATCCTGAAATTGCATGGAATTACGGGTTGAGTTTTATGCAGGGTTTTTTACTTTTTGACAAAAGTGCTGATGTTGGTTTTGATTTCTACAGAACCGATTTTCAAAATCAAGCTGTTGTTGATGTGCTACAAAGTCCGCAACAGGTTTTGTTTTATAATTTAAAAGGGAATTCGTATGCGAATAGTTTGCAAGTAGAATTTAATTATGAGTTGAAAAAGCGTTTTAATTTGCGAACAGCCTATAAATTCTATGATATTCAAACTGATTATTTGTCAGGAACCTATCAAAGGCCGTTGCAGGCAAAACATCGTTTCTTTGGGAATTTAGGATATGAAACTCCTGTTTTAGATAAGGGAAAACAATGGAAGTTTGATTACACGTTGAATTGGCTAGGAAAGCAGCAATTGCCTACTACTACAACCAATCCAGAAGTAGACAGGTTACCTGAATTTTCGCCATCATTTTCTGTAATGAACGCTCAAGTTACAAGAATTTTTTCTAACACTTTTGAAATATACATTGGCGGAGAAAATATTGGAAATTACAAACAGGAAAATGTAATACTGGGTAATGAAAACCCATTTGGACCTACTTTTGATGCGTCAATAGTTTATGGTCCAGTTTTTGGACAAATGTATTACATGGGTTTGCGATTTAAAATTAAATAATCTTAAAAAAATAAAGGATGAAAAATATTATTGTTGGAGTTTTATTGTTATTTGCTGTATTTACAAGCAGTGCACAAGAAGTAAAAAATAAAAATGCAAAGATTGAATTTCATGTAAGTGGAAACTGTGAAATGTGTAAAAAAAGGATCGAAAAAGCGGCATTGAGTGTTTCAGGAGTAAAGTCTTCAGATTGGCACATGGACTGTGGTACGCTTTATTTAATCGTAAACGAGCAGAAAACAGATGTAACAACAATTCAAAAAGTGATTGCTGCTGTAGGTCACGACACTGGCGAATTTAAAGCATCTAAGGAGGTTTATGATGGTTTGCATTCCTGCTGTCAATATGATCGGAAATAATGTGGTAAACCAAAGTGAAAGCTTTGGTTTTTTTATGGGTGTTTTGTAGCGATTTTTTTAGCGTCGCTACCCTTAGAGGAAAGTGAAAGGAACTTATATAGTTTGGAGTGCTATTAATTTTTTGTGAGCAGTAATTTTAGACTTTAAAAAAATGTAGCGTTATTATAGTTCATTTAAATAGTTAATAAAACTTTAAAATAGTTTCATAAATTGTGGTTAAGATATATTATCCGTACTTTCACGAACGAATAATTGTAGCATAAAACCCCCTAGAATGAGCGATTTTGATTGGAAGAATTTGATTGACCCACTTTTTTATATTCATTTTGATATTAATGGAATTAAATTGGGAATTTATATAGTTTTATTTATTGTCTTTGCCGAAACTGGTCTTTTTGCAGGTTTCTTTTTGCCAGGTGATAGTTTGTTGTTTTTGGCAGGAATCTACAATAGAGATTTAATTGAAAATATTTTATTCATCGAAAATGATTTCATTAATGTCGCTCTTTTAGCAACATTTGTAGCATTATCAGGGATTTTAGGTAATGTTGTTGGTTATTGGTTTGGTTCAAAAAGTGGCTATTATTTGTACAACAAGCAAGATAGTTTTTGGTTCAAAAGAAAATATTTGGTTCAGTCCAAAGATTTTTTCGAAAAATATGGTGGTAAAGCCATTATTTTCGCTCGGTTTCTTCCAATATTCCGAACATTTGCCCCTATAGTTGCTGGGATCGTTTCTATGGATAAACAGAAGTTTATGTTTTACAATATCTTAAGTTCCTTTATTTGGTCATTCACACTGATTTTCGCAGGGCATTATTTGTATGGCTTTTTACTAGAAAATTATCAAATCGATTTAAAAGAACACATCGAACTTATTGTTATTGCACTTGTCGCCATAACAGTTTTACCAGTAATTTACAAGTTTAGTAAAAGATCTAAGGTTCAAGAATAGAGTAAATTCAAAGCGTAAAAAAACCGTCTCAATAATTATTGAGACGGTTTTTTTAGGATTAAAAGAAAATGGAATTACATCATTCCTGGCATACCACCACCCATTGGGTGTCCGCCGCCATTATCTTCTTTAATATCAATCAAAGCACATTCAGTAGTCAATATCATTCCAGCAACCGAAGCTGCGTTTTCTAATGCTACACGAGTAACTTTTTTAGGATCAATGATACCTGCTGCAAGCATGTCAACGTACTCGTCTGTTTTGGCATTGTATCCAAAATCACCTGAACCTTCAGCAACTTTAGCAACAACTACAGAACCTTCAAGACCTGCATTTTCAACAATAGTTCTCAATGGTGACTCTACCGCACGAGATACAATTTGAATTCCTGTTGCTTCATCAGCATTGTCAGCTTTAATACTGCTTAAAACATTTTTAGCTCTTAATAAAGCAACACCACCTCCTGCAACAATTCCTTCTTCAACTGCAGCACGAGTAGCGTGAAGTGCGTCATCAACTCTGTCTTTTTTCTCTTTCATTTCTACTTCAGAAGCAGCACCAACGTAAAGTACAGCAACACCACCAGCTAATTTAGCCAAACGCTCTTGCAATTTTTCTTTGTCATAATCAGAAGTAGTCGCTTCCATTTGACCTTTAATTTGATTCACACGATTTTTAATCATGTCCGCTTCACCAGCACCACTCACAATAGTAGTATTGTCTTTATCAATAGTTACTTTTTTAGAAGTACCTAACATTTCGATCGTAGTATTCTCTAAAGTGTACCCTCTCTCTTCTGAAATTACAGTTCCTCCAGTCAAGATAGCAATATCTTCTAACATAGCTTTTCTTCTGTCTCCAAAACCAGGTGCTTTTACAGCAGCAATTTTCAAGGCTCCACGCAATTTGTTTACCACCAATGTAGATAATGCTTCACCATCAACATCTTCAGCAATAATTAATAATGGTTTTCCAGATTGAGCTATTGGTTCAAGAACTGGTAATAATTCTTTTAAGGAAGAAACTTTTTTGTCATATAAAAGGATGTAAGGATTTTCCAATTCTACTTCCATTTTTTCTGAATTAGTCACAAAATAAGGAGAAAGATATCCTCTATCAAACTGCATTCCTTCTACAACATCAACATAAGTATCTGTTCCTTTTGCTTCTTCAACTGTAATTACTCCTTCTTTTCCAACTTTTGCGAAAGCAGTAGCGATTAACTCACCAATTACTTCGTCATTGTTAGCGGAAATTGAAGCAATTTGTTTGATCTTTTCAGAATCACTTCCTACTACTTTTGCTTGTTTTGCTAAGTCAGCTACAATAGCTTCAACTGCTTTATCAATACCGCGTTTCAAATCCATTGGATTTGCCCCAGCAGCAACGTTTTTCAATCCTTCTTTTACAATTGCTTGCGCCAAAACTGTAGCGGTTGTAGTTCCATCTCCTGCTAAGTCATTAGTTTTAGAAGCTACTTCTTTTACCATTTGAGCACCCATGTTTTCCAATGGATCTTTTAATTCTATTTCTTTTGCAACTGTTACACCATCTTTAGTAACGTTTGGTCCACCAAAAGCTTTTCCAATAATTACATTACGACCTTTTGGTCCAAGAGTTACTTTTACTGCATTTGCTAATGCATCAACACCACGTTTTAATCCGTCACGTGCTTCAATATCAAATTTTATATCTTTTGCCATTTTATTCTTTATTTTTCATCACCCCACCCTCTCCAAAGGAGAGGGAGTCGAGATGAATATTGTTTGTAAATATTTTTTATGTATTCCAATCTCCTCCCTTTTGGGGAGGTGGGAGGGGATTTTAGATTATTGCTAAAATATCGTCTTCACGCATGATCAAATAATCTTTTCCTTCCAGTTTTAATTCAGTACCAGCATATTTTCCGTAAAGAACAGAATCGCCAATTTTCACAGTCATTGTGTGTTCTTTTGTTCCGTTTCCAACAGCAACGACAGTTCCTTTTTGTGGTTTTTCTTTTGCTGTATCTGGAATAAAAATCCCTGAAGCAGTTTTTGTCTCTGCAGCAACAGGTTCAATTAGAACTCTGTCTGAAAGTGGTTTAATGTTTAAAGCCATGATTTTATATTTTTTTAGTATTTATTTTTATTACAATATATTTATTTCAGAAATTATGCCATCCTAATCAAACTGACATAATTTCTTATAAAAAATGCCAGCTTTGACAGGCTGGCATTTTAGAATATATTGTAATAATTTATTTTGTTGGATTTGCGGCTGCAGGTGTATTTGTAGCAGGAGTAGCAGGCGTGTTTGTAGCTGGTGTCGCACTTCCTGTGTTTTCAATGATTTTAGAATCAGTATCACTAAATGTTCCTGTAAAGCTAAAGCTAGAAAATAAAATAAGTACTATTAATATTGTAGCTAATGTCCAAGTACTTTTATCTAAAAAGTCTGTTGTTTTTTGTACCCCACCTAACATTTGAGATCCACCTATAGTAGAGGATAATCCACCACCTTTAGGATTTTGAACCATGATAACCACGATTAATAGAAAACAAACTATAGTTATTAAAACTAAAAAAATTGAAAATGTGCTCATTGTTTAATTGTTATTATTATTTTGTAAAATCTTAATATCCGATATGCGTTCTGCAAAGAAACTACTTTTTTCTGGATATTTCAAAATTAATATTTCATATGCTTGAATCGCTTTTTGATATTTTTTTTGTTCTAAATACACTCTTGCTAAAGTCTCTGTCATCAAGAACGAAGTGTCTGTCGCATGTGATTCAAAAGTAATAGTGGAGGCAACGCCATGCTTAATTGGTGAGATCTTTGGACTTGCTTGAATGAATTTATCGATCAGTTTTAATTTCTTTCTTTTATCTTCATCATGTAAAGGGTATTCTGAAGGAGTTTGGATCTCTTTTTCTCTTTGAATAGGTTGTTTTCTCGAGAGTTGAAGCCATTCCTGAAAAGAATGTTGTTCACTTTTAGAGAAGTCTAACGGCTGACCAATGGACAATTTCTCTTCCGTGGATTTAGTTTGCTCATCGACTTGTATTGGAGTAGCCTCTTTTATCGAGGTAAGTATTGAACGTTCTATTGCGTTAATTTTTGTTTCCTGTTTAACTTCAGTTTCAATAATCTCGCTATCTACTACTTGTATATCGAGTATTTCTAATGCTTTTTTATCATATAGTCCCTTTTGAATAGAAGTAAACGTATCAGAAGTAATGAATTCAAATAGAACACTTCTATCGGTACTATATGCAGCAGTAGTTTTTAATGCTTCGTTGTATTTGTAGCTGTTTTGGTTGTAAAGCCCTTTTAATTGTATGGCTCTGGCACTTTGAAAATAAGGAAACTCATCGAGTACTTTTTCCAAAGCCTCCGTTTGCTTTTCTTGAGTAGCATCAGGTTTATTAATCAAATAGGTATAATCAGTTACATTCATAAAAGCTAGTAGCATTTTAGTTATTCGTTAATTTGTTATTTTATTTAACGAATCAATATTTTATTTACCATTTTGCAAGCGACTCATTAAAAATATCTTGCGTTATTCTTTCAAAAATATCTTTCAAAGCACTATTCAAAGTAGCGCCAGTCAATTGTTGTTCTGCAGGATAATCGTAGAAAAAGGCAAATGGTTTTTCAAAATCATCTGTTTCTTTTTTCTTGTTTGTAAAACGAACATTAACCCGAATAGTCAAACGATTTTGAGCCGCTTGTTGATCAGCAGTTGCTGTCATTGGACTTATTCTATAATCCACAATCTCACCTTCATATGTTAAATCTGCACCATTTTTGACTAAGTTTAAATTAGTTTGGTTTTGAATTAAATCTTGGAGTTCTAATGTAAATGTTCTGTCTATTCCGGGTTCAATTAGCTCAGCATTATTCTGAAAAAAACCAACTTGAAATGTTTCTCCATCAATTTTTCCTGTCCCCGTAAAATTGTAGACGGAACAACTGTTAATACCCAATATAATTATGGAAAAAAGAATACGTTTTATATGTTTCATTTTCTATTTTAAATTACTTCGCAAACTTGTTAACACTTTTGTCAAAGATATTCATTTTGTGTTTAAACACTCGTGCCATTTTTTTTGAAAATGCTACAAATCAAATTGTTTGATTTTGCGGTACAATGTTCGTTCAGAAATACCCAATTCATCTGCTGCTGCTTTTCGTTTTCCTTTGTTTTTTTCTAATGATTTTTTAATCATTTCGATTTCTTTCTGTTCTAAACGTAACGTTTCTTCTTCCTCGATGGTTTCTGCAAAAAGATAATTATCCTCATGTTCTTGATAATGCTCTTCATTATTCTGTTTTGTTGAGATTAACGATGAACCAGGTTCTTCCTCAAAATCGATCTCGCTATCGTTTTCTTTGGAACCATATATTTTTTTTATCAAATTTTGATTGGTCTCTTGCACTTTCGAGCTTCCGTTTTGAATTAATTCCAACGTTAATTTTTTTAGATCATTCAAATCACTTTTCATGTCAAAAAGTACTTTATATAGAATTTCTCTTTCTGTTGAGAAATCATTTTTACTTTTCTTGTCTTTAATGACTGACGGAAGGTTGCTGCCTTGCTCAGGTAAGTAAGACTGTAGTGTAGTTGTAGTTATGTCACGATTCGTTTCTAAAACAGAGATTTGCTCGGCTACATTACGCAATTGTCTAATATTTCCGCTCCAACGGAATTTTTGCAGCAGCTCAATCGCATTTTCATCCAGTTTCAATGGAGGCATTTTATATTTATGCGCAAAATCAGCAACAAATTTCCTGAATAACAAATGAATATCTTCTTTTCGATCCCGCAAAGGAGGTAAAGTAATATCCACAGTACTCAAACGATAATATAAATCCTCACGGAATTTTCCTTTTTCTATGGCATCGAATAAATTAACATTGGTTGCCGCTACAATGCGTACGTCAGTTTTTTGAACCTGTGAAGAACCTACTTTTATAAATTCGCCATTTTCAAGAACACGTAATAAGCGCACTTGCGTGGTTAAGGGTAATTCGCCCACTTCATCTAGAAAAATCGTTCCGCCGTCAGCCACTTCAAAATAACCTTCACGAGTGCCTGTTGCTCCAGTAAAAGCGCCTTTTTCATGTCCGAAGAGTTCACTGTCAATCGTGCCTTCTGGAATGGCTCCGCAGTTTACAGCAATGTACTTCCCATGTTTTCTATGTGAAAGAGAATGAATAATTCTGGGAATATTCTCTTTTCCAACTCCGCTTTCTCCAGCTACCAATACAGTAATGTCAGTAGGAGCAACCTGAATGGCTTTTTCTATCGCACGATTAAGCTTCGGGTCATTCCCGATAATCTCAAATCGTTGTTTTATGTTTTGAACTGATTCCATATTTTTTTTCTCAACCACAAATTACACAAATTATCGCAAATTTATAATTTTAGGTATTTATTAATCTTTTGTGAACCAACGATTTGTTTTGAAAATTTGCTATTATTCCAATGGGGGTATCGGCTAGTTTCATATAATTTAATGTCTGTGCAAGATGATCATTACTGATTTCTTTTATTGATTTTACTTCTAAAATAATATCGCTATAGACCACAAAGTCGGCATAAAATTTATGAGGCAAAATAATTCCTTTGTATTCTACATTATACTCTTTTTCTCTTTTGTAAGGAATATTATGGTTTTTGAATTCAATTTCTAAAGCATCTTTATAAACGATTTCAAGTAAGCCAGGTCCGAGTATTCAATGTACTTCCATACAAAGACCAACTATTTCGTAGTTTTCGTCTTTTTTATAATAATATTCATTAAAATCAGTCATGCTCGATATTATAGTTTAATTAATTTGCGGAAATTTGCGAAATTTGTGGTAAAAAAATCAATTCATTTTGCTAAAACCAACGGCTTCACCTTTTAAAGTTCCGCTGGTGCAAGATGTGATTCTCACATTTACAAAATCCCCAATTTTATAATTCTCCTTTGGAAAAACCACCGTAATACTTTGCGAATTTCTTCCTGAAAATTCCTCAGTTGATTTTTTCGAAACTTTTTCTACTAAAACTTCTACGGTTTGTCCAATGAATTCTTCACTACGAAACCAAGCATGTTTTTGTTGTAAATCGACAATTTCTTGCAATCTTCTTGCTTTGGTTGCTTCAGGCACGTCATCATCCATTTTTCTTCCTGCCAATGTTCCAGGACGTTCGGAGTACGAATACATATAACCAAAATTATATTTCACATATTCCATCAAACTCAAAGTGTCTTGATGATCTTCTTCGGTTTCTGTAGGGAAACCAGCAATCATATCCTGTGAAATCGAACTGTTTGGAATAATAGTTCTAATTTTATCAATCAAAGTCATGTACTCCTCGCGCGTATGCAAACGGTTCATTTCTTTTAGAATTCTATTACTTCCAGATTGAACTGGCAAGTGAATGTGTTTGCATATATTAGGATGTTTCGCAATTACATGTAAAACACTTTCGTGCATGTCTTGTGGGTTTGAAGTCGAGAATCGGATGCGCATTTTGGGGAAACCAACCGCAACCATTTCGAGTAATTGGTCAAAATCTACAGCTGTTGCTTTTTGCATTTCGGACGCATTTTCAAAATCTTTTTTCAATCCGCCGCCATACCAAAGAAAACTATCCACGTTTTGTCCTAAAAGCGTAATTTCCTTAAAACCTTTGTCCCACAAATCCTGAATTTCGGTCATGATACTTTGCGGTTCACGGCTGCGTTCGCGTCCGCGGGTAAAAGGCACCACGCAAAACGTACACATATTATCACAACCACGCGTGATTGAAACCAAAGCGGTAATGCCATTACTCATTAATCGAACGGGAGAAATGTCACCATAGGTTTCGTCTTTAGACAAAATCACGTTAATCGCATCGCGCCCCTCTTCAACTTCTTGTAAGAGGTTTGGCAGATCTTTGTAGGCATCGGGCCCTACAACAAGGTCTACTATTTTTTCTTCTTCTAGGAATTTGTCTTTCAAACGTTCTGCCATACAACCCAAAACACCCACTTTCATCTTGGGATTAATACGTTTTACCGCATTGTATTTTTCTAAACGTTTGCGTATGGTTTGCTCCGCTTTATCGCGAATGGAACACGTATTTACTAAGACCAAATCGGCTTCTTCTAAAATTTGAGTGGTATTATAACCACCATTTGATAAAATGGAGGCTACAATCTCGCTGTCCGAAAAGTTCATTGCGCAGCCGTAACTCTCGATAAAGAGCTTTTTAGTATTCTCAGGTTTATTCTCTAGAACAAGGCTCTCGCCTTGTTTACTTTCTTCAATGATCTTTTCCATTATGTATTTTCAAAAGACAAAGATAACGCAATTCAAATAAATATGACAAGATGTCAGATTAAGAATTAACACTATTTTAAGGCATTTTTTCTAGGGAGCTATTTACTTCGTCGGTACGATTCGCTAGTGTCCCGCTTTTCGTTTCAATCTTTTTATTTGCCGAAAAGGAAAATAAAAAAGGATTTTCACTGCAAATGAAATTCACTGAACTCCAACTAGAATAAATGTATTGTGAAGTAATCGGGACTAAAAAAACATCTCTAGACCGAATCATTTCTTTGTAAATCGTAGCGTAATAGTTTTAAAATTGAATTCAAAATCTCAATATTTAAAAAAAATAGATACTTTTGTCCCAGAAAAATAGAGCAATGGCAAAGAATTTAGTTATAGTTGAGTCCCCTGCAAAGGCAAAAACAATCGAGAAATTTCTAGGAAGTGATTTTCAAGTGGAGTCTAGTTACGGGCACATTGCCGACTTGCCATCCAAAGAAATTGGTGTAGATGTAGAAAATGGTTTCAAACCTAAATATGAAGTTTCAGCGGATAAAAAAGCATTGGTTACCAAATTAAAAGGTTTAGCAAAAAAAGCGGAAATGGTTTGGTTAGCAAGTGATGAGGATCGCGAGGGAGAAGCTATTTCTTGGCATTTATCTGAAGAATTAAATTTAAATCCAGCTAAAACTAAACGAATTGTTTTTCATGAAATAACTAAAACAGCAATTTTAAAAGCGATTGATAATCCAAGAGAAATCGATTATAATTTGGTCAATGCACAACAAGCGCGACGTGTTTTAGATCGATTGGTTGGTTATGAATTATCGCCTGTACTTTGGAGAAAAATCAAAGGCGGACTTTCAGCAGGACGGGTACAATCTGTTTCCGTTCGTTTAATTGTGGAGCGTGAAAGAGAAATTCAGAACTTTAAAGCTGTTGCAACATATTCTGTAGTGGCAGAGTTTACAAACGAAGCGGGAAAGTCATTCAAAGCCAAACTGCCTAAAAATTTCAATACTAAAAAAGAAGCCGACGATTTTTTAAATAAAAATATAGGTTCTACATATAAAGTAGCCGATTTAGAAACGAAGCCTACTAAAAAATCACCAACTGGTCCATTTACGACTTCAACTTTGCAACAAGAAGCTGCTCGTAAATTGTATTTGCCTGTTGGAATTACAATGCAACTAGCACAACGTTTGTACGAAGCCGGACTTATAACCTATATGAGAACGGATAGTGTGAATTTATCCAAAGATGCAATGGAAGCTGCTCAGGCTGAAATTATAAAATCCTATGGCAAAGAGTTCTCAAAACCTCGAACATTTGTTAATAAAAGCAAAGGCGCACAGGAAGCCCATGAGGCAATTCGTCCTACGGATATGTCGCGTCATACGGTAGATATCGACAGAGATCAAGCGCGTTTGTATGATTTGATTTGGAAAAGAACGCTGGCTTCGCAAATGAGTGATGCGCAATTAGAACGTACTAACGTGAAAATTGAAGCGAACAATCACGGTGAAATTTTTACTGCATCAGGTGAAGTATTGCTTTTTGAAGGTTTCTTAAAAGTGTACTTGGAAGGTCATGATGAAGATGAAGAAGAACAAGAAGGCATGTTGCCAGCAATGAAAGTCAACGAAAAATTACAAAATAATTACATTACTGCGACAGAGAGATATTCTCGTGCTGCTGCAAGATACACTGAAGCTTCTTTGGTAAAAAAATTAGAGGAATTGGGAATTGGTCGTCCTTCTACTTATGCACCAACGATTTCTACTATTATAAACAGAAATTATGTTGAGAAAGGAAATTTAGATGGACAAGAGCGCAATTACACACAATTGATTTTGCAATCCGGAAAAGTAGGGGAGAAGTTATTGAAAGAAAATACGGGTTCTGATAAAGGAAAATTAGTTCCTACCGATATTGGAACGATTGTTACGGATTTCTTGGTAAAGAATTTCGGAAATATTTTAGACTACAATTTTACAGCAAAAGTAGAACAGGATTTTGATGAAATTGCTGAAGGAAATCTAGTTTGGTCAAAAATGATGCAGGAATTCTACGATCAATTTCACCCAAATGTAAAGGATGTTGAAGCCAATGCAGAACGGGAAAGTGGGGAGAGAATCTTGGGGACAGATCCTAAAACTGGAAAACCGGTTTCGGTACGTTTAGGAAAATTTGGCCCAATGGCACAAATCGGAGCTGCTGATGATGAGGAAAAAAAGTTTGCTAGTTTAATGAATGATCAGAACATAGGAAACATTACTTTAGAAGAAACTTTGAATCTATTTTTATTACCCAAAAATCTTGGGAATTACAAAGACGAAGAAGTTGAGGTAAGTAATGGGCGTTATGGACCTTATATTCGCCATGGAGCTGCATTCGTTTCTTTACCAAAAGGCGAAAATCCACTAGATGTAGATTTTGATAGAGCAAAAGAATTAATAGATGAAAAAGCACTCGCTGATGCGCCGATAGCTGTTTACAAGGGCGAAGGAGTGCAGAAAGGAACTGGTCGTTTTGGTCCTTTTATTAAATGGAATGGTACTTTTATTAATGTAAGTAAAAAATATAATTTTGATAATTTGTCTCAAAGCGATATCGAAGCATTGATAGAGGATAAATTGCAAAAGAATATTGATAAGGTCTTACATAATTGGGAAGAGGAAGGGATTTTAGTTGAAAAAGCCCGTTGGGGTCGTTCGGTTATAACCAAAGGAAAAATTAAAATCGAGTTAAGCAAAGATGTTGATGCTACTAAATTAACTTTGGACGAAGTTCAGGAAATGATCGCTAAGAAAACGCCTGCTAAAAAAGTAGTTGCTAAAAAAACACCTGCAAAGAAAGCTGCAGCGAAGAAAGCTCCAGTAAAAAAAGTAGTGGCCAAAAAGAAATAAGAGAATCATAAATTGTAACAGCTCGACCTCCTTTTTTTAGAGATCTTAAAATTGGTAAGCGAGAGGTAAAAAAGAAGTAAAAATGGAATTTGATTTTCTAAAACCCGTAGACGATGAAATCCTTCATTATATTGATGGATTGACCTCTCAGCAATTAGGGCGTAAAATAGTATTGCATACAGAAAAGCAATTTCCAGATTTAAACAAAATTACAATTGCTTTCATTGGTGTATTAGAAAATAGAGGAGACAATAAAGCTTTGTCAGATGTTGATTTGCTGCCTTTTAGAAAAGAATTGTATAGTTTGTTTCCCGGAAATTGGGACGCATCGATTGCTGATTTAGGAGATATCCTAGCAGGTAATTCTGCTGAAGACACCTATTTTGCTGTAAAGAAAGTTGTTGCAAGTCTCATTAAGAAAAAAATTATCCCGATTGTAATTGGTGGTTCTCAAGATTTAACGTACGCTATTTATAGAGCGTACGATGATTTAGAACAAATGGTAAATTTAGTTGCTATAGATAATAAGTTTGATTTTGGTAAAGAGGAAGAGGAAGTTTCAGCATCTTCCTACTTGACAAAAATAATTGTAGAGGAGCCTAATAATCTTTTCAATTATTGCAATATTGGGTATCAAACGTATTTTAACTCGCAGGAAGAAATAGATTTGATTGAGAAATTATTTTTTGATGCCTACAGGTTGGGTGAGGTTTCCAATACAATTTCTATTTCGGAGCCTGTATTTAGAGATGCTGATCTTGTGAGTATCGATTTGAATTCGGTTAAATCTTCGGATTCTGGTAATTTTAATTCGTTTGCACCGAATGGTTTTAATGGTAAAGAAATTTGTTCGCTTTCGCGGTATGCAGGGATAAGCGATAAAGTATCTTCGTTTGGTGTATTTAATCATAACAACTCGGTACATGAATCTGTTCTTATTGCTCAGATCATTTGGTATTTTATAGAAGGGTTTCATTATCGTTCTAATGAATATCCTTTTGGTAGTAAGGAAAATTACTTGAAATATATTGTTCCGTTAGAGGATGAAGAGCTAATTTTTTATAAAAGTGATAAAACAGACCGTTGGTGGATAGAAATTCCATTTATTTCGAATGGGAGTAATAAATTGAAAAGAAATACGTTATTACCATGTTCTTATGAAGAATATTTAATGGCATGTAATCAAGAGTTGCCAGAAAGATGGTGGAAAGCACAACGAAAAAACACTTTGTAGCTTTTATTTATAATACCATTCATATAAATTCTTTAAAGATGATAAAGTTTTATAAGCTAAATTGTATAAAATATATAAACATTTACTTTTTATGTTTTTTAGCGATTATTTTGTTATTTTATCGATCAAATATTTTTTTTGTATTTTAATTAACATTATTTTTGAATTCAAAATAATTTCATTCCAAAAAATATTGTTTTATTAATAAATAATAAATAGGTTTACACACTTAAAAATAATGAATAGATAACCAAATTTATATGAAGAAGTTCATTGCATATACATCACTTTTAGCCGTTTTAATTGGCTGTGGTAAATCAGGCGACAAGGGAGAATTAGTTGGTATTAACGGCGGGAAATGGCATCCTGAAAAGCCTTATGGGATGGCGTTAGTTCCAGGTGGATCCTTTATTTTGGGTAAGTCAGACAGTGATTTAGCTAATGTAGAAGATGCTCCAACAAAAACGGTTACAGTTCGTTCTTTTTACATGGATGAAACAGAAATCACCAATAGTGAGTACCGAGAATTTGTAGAATGGGTTAAAGATTCTACAATTAGAGTACGTTTGGCAATTTTAGCTGATGAGAGTGGACAAGCAGCCACGGATCCGAAAGCAAAAGGTAAAAATGCTGGAAGTATCGCTGATTTTGCATTCAACGATTCTGATCCTGAAAAAATGACAGCGTATGACAAATACATGTATGACAATTATTACAGTGTAGGAACTGCTGATGATCAATATGCTGGTAGAAAATTAAACAAAAAAGTAAAACTTATAAAAGATACTAAAAAATATCCTGATGCTGCTTATGCCGAAGTGATGGATTCTATGTATTTGCCTATCGAAGCGTCTTACAATGGCTTAAGAACTATTGATGTGAATAAATTGAAATTCCGTTATTCCTGGATGGATATTCAAGCTGCTGCAAAAGCTAAAGTTGGGAACAGGAAAGATTTTATTAAATCTGAAGAGGTGAAAGTATATCCTGACACTACTGTTTGGATCAAGGATTATGCTTATTCATACAACGAGCCTATGCACAATGATTATTTCTGGCATAAAGCTTATGGAGATTATCCAGTAGTAGGTGTAAAATGGACACAAGCAAAAGCTTTTTGCGCATGGAGAACTTTAAAGAAAAATTCTTATATCAAGTCTAGAACAAAAGGACGTGATCAAATTCCTTCTTTTAGATTACCAACCGAAGCAGAATGGGAATATTCAGCAAGAGGTGGTTTAGAATCTGCAACGTATCCTTGGGGTGGTCCGTATACTAAAAACGATAGAGGGTGCTTTTTGGCTAACTTTAAGCCAAACAGAGGTGATTATGCAGCTGACGATGCTTTGTATACCGTAGAAGCAAAATCGTATGAGCCAAATGGTTATAACTTGTATAATATGGCAGGGAATGTTGCTGAATGGACTAACTCATCTTATGATCCAAACGCTTATGAATACGTTTCATCAATGAATCCAAATGTACAGGATTATAAAAATCAAAGAAAAGTAGTTCGTGGCGGATCATGGAAAGATGTTGCTTATTTTTTACAAGTAAGTACACGTGATCATGAATATGCTGATTCTGCTAGGAGTTACATTGGTTTTAGAACCGTACAAGATTACATGGGATTACAAACTACTGGTAACAATAAAAAGAAAAAATAATAAACCCCTTTAATAATAAACCTACATTAAAAAAAACTAAGATTATGGCATTACTAGGAAAAAAAGCAATGAATTTTGCATACGGTATGGGAGCAGCAATTGTTATTGTTGGAGCTCTTTTTAAAATAACACACTTCGAATTGGGTCCACTAACAGGAACAGTTATGCTTTCTGTAGGATTGTTAACTGAGGCTTTTATTTTTGCGCTTTCTGCTTTTGAACCAGTTGATGATGAATTAGATTGGACTTTAGTGTATCCTGAACTTGCTAATGGTAAATCTGAAGGTACCAAAAAAGCTAAAGTTGAAACTCCTGCTGACACACAAGGTTTATTATCTCAGAAATTAGACGCAATGCTTAAGGAGGCTAAAATTGATGGCGAATTAATGTCAAGTTTAGGAAACAGTATAAAAAATTTCGAAGGAGCTGCAAAAGCAATTTCACCTACAGTAGATTCGATTTCAGCTACTAAAAAATACAGCGAAGAATTGTCTATGGCAGCTGCACAGATGGAGTCTTTGAATAGTTTATACAAAGTACAATTAGAAAGTGCTTCAAGAAATGCTGAAGCAAATAAAGAAATTGCTGAGAACGCAGGAAAATTGAAAGAACAAATGCAATCAATGACTGCAAACATCGCTTCATTGAACAATGTATATGGTGGTATGCTTTCTGCAATGGGTAACAAAGGATAATCAAATAATTAGTTTCGAACTATAAAATAATTAACAAACTAATTAGTAGAAAATATGGCAGGAGGAAAACTAACCCCTAGACAGAAGATGATTAACCTGATGTATCTGGTTTTTATCGCTATGTTGGCAATGAATGTTTCAAAAGAGGTAATTTCGGGTTTTGGATTAATGAATGAAAAATTTGAAAGTTCAAATGTAAATTCAAAACAAAGCATTGATCAAATGCTTGCAGCCTTAGATACTAAAGCAGCTGAAGCTAAAGGAGAATTTGCAATAGCTGCTCAAACAGCGCATAAAGTTAAAGTAATCACTGATAATTTCTTTAATTATATAGCATCTTTAAAAGAGCAAGCAAGTAAAGGCTTTGTTGTCGATCCAGAAACTGGTAAACTTCCATACGAAGACATGGATAAAGGTGACAATATAGATGATTGGTTTACTGGAGAAGGTTACGGTAAAAAAGGAAACGAAATTATAGCAGCTATTACTCAGTACAAGGCTGATATGAAAACTGCTTTGGGAACTGACAAAAAGTATGCTTCAATTATTAGTGAAGTTGAAAGTAAATTTGACGTTTCGGATGTGAAAAATTCTGAAGGTTTAAAAGACAAGTATTTGTCTTACCACTTCAAAGGATTTCCAGCAATTGCTTCAGTAGCAAAATTATCTACTTGGCAAAATGATATCAACAAAGCAGAGTCTGATGTGTACAGTATCGCTTTAGGAAAGGCGGCTGTAGCTGCTGCTTCTTATAGCAATTACCAAGCTATTGTTGTTTTAGATAAAAATGCCTATTTTCAAGGTGAAGCTGTTACAGGTAAAGTTGTTTTAGGTCGTTATGATGAAAACACTAAACCAACGAGTGTAACTGGTGCAAAATTAGATCCGGCAACTGGTACAGCAAAAATCGCTTTGACTGCAGGTGTTGTAGGTGAACAATCAATTGGTGGACAATTTAATTTTGTTGAGGATGGCAATCCTATTGCTCTTAAGTTTTCAGGTAAATATGTGGTTGTTCCAAGGCCGAACTCAGCTACTATATCTGCTGATAAAATGAATGTGGTGTATAGGGGTGTAGTGAATCCAATCTCTATATCATTTGCAGGAATTGCCGATCAAGATGTTAATGCATCCGCACCAGGTTTGACAAAAGTTGGAAATGGAAAATTTAGTATGAGTCCTCAAAGTGGAAACGAGGTAGTAATTAATGTTTCAGGTAAAATGGCTGATGGCAAAGTTGCTTCCGACAAAAAAGTGTTTAGAATTAAAGGTATTCCAGGTCCTACAGGAACTATTAGAGGTGAAACAGGAGTTGTTAAAGGTCCTAAATCAAATCTTGAAATAGCAACTATTGGTGCCAAACTAGAGGATTTTGATTTTGAAGTTGGCTTAAATGTTATCGGATTTAATCTTAAAGTTACTGGACAAGCTACAGTAGTAGTTCAAGGAAACAGATTAAATGCACAATGTAAGGCTGCATTATCTAAAGCTGGAAGAGGTGATCAAGTTACCATTTCTGAAATAAAAACTAAATTGGTAGGTGCTGGTAGTTATTTATTGCCTAGAACTGCTCCAGTAATTTTTGAAATACAATAAATAAAAGTACGTTAATATTTTGCCTACTTCAATAACTTATTATGATACCATGATGAATGTAAGAAATTTTTTAATCGCAATTGTCACTATTACGGGTAGTTTTGCTTCGTTTGGACAGTCTAATTTGCTTAATGCAAAAACTCCAGACCAAATTGGACTTAAGACTGCAGCTCAACTCATTTCTGACAACGATAAACCGTTAGCATATGGTTATGTTCACGATAGAGATGTTTTAATGGGTAAGACAACATGGGAAATTATTGATTTAAGTGAAAAAATTAATTTTGCTTTGTATTTTCCTATTGATACTGCTAACATTGGTTCTGACAGAAGATCGTTGTACGATGTGCTTACTAGAGCAATGAAAAATGGTAAAATTACTGAGGTATATACTGATAGTTATTTTAACACCAAAAAGTCTACTCAAGATATTCAGACTTCATTGACTCGTATAGACACTACGGATGCAGGTCGAGAGCAAATTAATGCTGGAAACAAGATTTCTGATGAGTATATTTTAAGACAAGATTTGTCTGCTCAAGACGTAACGCAATACAAAATCAAAGGATATTGGTATTTTGATAAGCGTCAAAGTGAATTGAAGTATCGTTTATTAGGTATTTGTCCGGTTACTCCTGATGTTTACACAATGAATAGTGAAGAAAAAGATTACATTGAGTTGTTCTGGGTATTTTTCCCAGCTGCTCGTGATGTACTGCATGAAGCTAAAGCATTCAATGATAAAAATTCAGCGATGCCAGTTTCATTTGATCAGATTCTAAATTCCAGACGATTTAATGCTGTTATTTATAAAGAAGAGAATGTATACGGAGATAGAACTATTGAAGAATACATGAAAGACAATGCTCAAAATCAACTTTTAGAGTCAGAAAGAGTTAAAGAAAAAATTCGTAATTTCGAGCAAGATATGTGGAATTATTAATTTTAATCTTATAAAATTATTATAAACTCTCACCGTATTGGTGAGAGTTTTTTTGTTTAAAGTGTTTTCTTTGTAACTGTTTTAAAAATTATTTTTAATGATAGATTATTTAATTGTTGGTTCTGGTTTAGCAGGAATTTCCTTTTCTGAAGTTGCGTTGGGTAACGGTAAGTCTATTTTTGTAGTAGACGATGATTCTCAGACTTCCTCAAAAATTGCTGGAGGTTTGTATAATCCTGTTATTTTAAAGCGATTTAGTGAGGTTTGGCTAGCGCAAGAGCAATTGTTGTTGATGAATGATTTTTATACTTTGCTAGAAGAAAAACTAAAAACTAAATTTGATTTCAAAAGTCCAATTTTGAGAAAATTTTTTTCGATTGAAGAACAAAATAATTGGTTTGCTGCTTCTGATAAAAAGGCATTAGCTCCTTTTTTATCCTTGGACTTAATCGCCAAACAATATCTTGGAATTGATTCTCCTTACGGTTATGGTGAAGTTTTACAAACGGGCTTTGTGGATACAGCCTTACTTCTGAAAGAGTATAGAGCGTATTTGAAAGATAATAATTGGTTTTTAAATGAAACCTTTGATTATGATGAATTGCAAATTAATGCTGATGGTATTCAGTATAATGATATTCATGCAAGACACATCGTTTTTGCTGAAGGTTTCGGGATGCATTCGAATCCCTTTTTCAATCAATTGCCATTAGATGGGACAAAAGGCGAGCTTTTTATTATAAAAGCCCCTAAATTGAATCTTGATGTAATTGTAAATACGAGCGTGTTTATTTTGCCTTTAGGAAATAATTGTTTCAAGGTTGGCGCTACTTATAATTGGAAAGATAAAACCGATTTACCTACTGAGGAAGGTAAAATCGAATTAATAGATAGAATAAAAGAAATCATCACTTGTGATTTTGAAATTGTTCAGCATTTTGCAGGTGTTCGGCCTACTGTTAAAGACAGAAGACCATTGGTGGGAACCCATCAAAATTATAATTCTGTTCATATTTTGAATGGCTTAGGAACTAGAGGCGTTATGCTAGGACCTGCAATGGCTAAGGCATTATATGAGAATATTGAATATCAAGTTCCGTTAAATACTGAAATTGACATTAAAAGATTTTTGCCCAAAGAAAAACTATAGAGTTATTTTGTATTTGGATCATAGGAAACAAACATGTTGATGTAAATATTTCTGGACCAACGCAAAACAAATGGGAACAAGATAATAAGTGTGGCAATTATAGTAATAAATGCCACTTTTAGGCTAGAGCTAAATATTAAAAATGAAATAATAAAAGCCGCTATTCCAACTGCCACATTTAAACCATAACTAACATACATAGCGCCATAAAAAAAGGAAGGTTCGATTTGATACTTTAAACCACAATGACTACAATTATCATGCATTTTCAATATTTTGTTGAGATGTAACGGATTTTTATCCAAATACATACTTTCATTCTGACATTTAGGACAAGTTCCTGTTAAAATGCTATATAATTTGGATCCTTTTTTTAACATTTGCAAAAAATTTAATTTTTCCTTTTTAATACCTATACACTAAGTTACAAAATTACAATTTCAAAAGGAATAAAATAACAATACATGCTTAATATACACAATTTATCTGTTTCGTTTGGTGGTACTTATTTATTTGAGGAAGTTACCTTTCGTTTGGGTGCTGGAGACCGCGTAGGTCTTGTTGGAAAGAACGGAGCTGGGAAATCTACCATGCTTAAAATGTTAGCCAAAGATTTTGCTCCTGACTCAGGTGTTATTTCTCAAGAGAAAGATCTTCGAATGGGATTTTTGCGCCAGGATATCGATTTTGAGCAGGGTAGAACTGTTCTTGAAGAAGCCTATGAAGCTTTTACAGAGATTAAAATTGTCGAGAAAAAGTTGGAAGAAATCAATCACTTGTTAGTTACAAGAACGGATTATGAAAGTGACGAATACAGTCAAATCATTGAAGACTTATCTGATTATACGCATCGTTTTGAATTATTAGGAGGTTATAATTATGTAGGTGATACAGAGAAAATTTTATTGGGTTTAGGTTTTAAAAGAGACGTGTTTGACAATCAAACAGAAACTTTCTCTGGTGGATGGAGAATGCGTATTGAATTAGCCAAATTATTATTACAGGCAAATGATGTTTTGTTGCTAGATGAGCCAACGAATCACTTGGATATCGAGAGTATCATTTGGTTAGAAAGTTTCCTTCGTAATTATCCTGGAGTGGTAGTTATTGTGTCGCACGATAAAATGTTTTTGGATAATGTGACCAATAGAACGATCGAAATTTCCCTTGGTAAAGCGTATGATTTTAATAAGCCGTATTCTCAATATTTAGAATTACGTCATGAAATTCGGGAGAAACAGTTGGCAACACAAAAAAATCAAGCCAAAAAAATTGAAGAAACAGAAAAGTTAATTGAGAAATTCCGTGCCAAAGCTTCTAAAGCGTCCATGGCGCAATCTTTAATTAAAAAATTAGATAAAGTAGAGCGTATTGAAGTAGATGAAGATGATAATTCGGTAATGAATATTACTTTTCCAGTTTCTAAGGAGCCAGGAAGAGTGGTAATTGAAGCCGAAAACGTAACTAAAAGCTACGGGGATAAAACGATTTTGAAGGATATCAACTTATTAGTGGAGCGTGGAAGTAAAATTGCTTTCGTGGGACAAAACGGACAAGGGAAATCGACTTTCATCAAAGCTATTGTTGATGAATTTGAATACAAGGGAAATATCAAGTTAGGGCATAACGTTCAATTAGGATATTTTGCACAAAATCAGGCCGAATATCTAGATGGCGAAATCACTTTGTTGCAAACCATGGAGGATGCCGCTGCGGATACGAACCGAATGAAAGTGCGCGATATGCTAGGTTCATTTCTATTTCGTGGGGATGATGTGGAGAAAAAGGTAAAAGTGCTTTCTGGAGGCGAAAGAAACCGTCTGGCATTGTGTAAGTTGTTGTTGCAGCCCATTAACGTTTTATTGATGGATGAGCCTACAAATCACTTGGATATCAAATCTAAGAATGTTCTCAAAGCAGCACTACAAAAATTTGGTGGAACTTTGTTGCTGGTTTCTCACGATAGAGATTTCTTGCAAGGAATGTCAAATTTGGTGTACGAATTTAAAGATCAAAAAATAAAAGAATATTTGGGCGATATTAACTATTTCTTGGAACAACGCAATATGGAAAACATGCGTGAAGTCGAGAAAAAAGATGCCGAAAAAGCAGCAGTGCCTAAAGAGAGCAACAAAGCTTCCTACGAAGATCAAAAAAAGGGGAAAGCATTGCAGAATAAATTAAGCAAAGTAGAGAGCCAAATCAAGCAATTAGAAAAAGACATTCAGCAAGACGATAAAATGCTCGCTTCTAATTATGACAAGCACATCGAAGACGCTAAGTTTTTCACAGCTTACAACAAGAAAAAAACGGAGTTAGACAAGCTATTGTTAGATTGGGAGGTTGTTCAAGAAGAAATTGATAATTTGTAGCCAATCCAGCTTTACGTTTCAATCTTTCTAGAAAAAATCTTTTTTTACAAGACATTGTAGGAGCTTCCTGCGGTCGCTCTACAAAATCAGTAAAAAATAGTTTTTTTCTAGAAAGGATTTTCACTTCAATCTGGGCTAAAAAACAATGGCAACACAAAAATTTTATTAAATCAATCCCATCGCTTTAGAATGCGCAATGGCTTCACTACTATTTTTAAAATAGCATACAGATACCTTAAGAGTTTCTAAATTATTTAAAACCGAAATGACTTTTTCTTTTTTGCTAGTTCCAGTTTGTCTTATATAAACTGCTTTAACTGTAACTGGAAAAATTTTGCAAATTGCCTCGTATAAATAAGGATCGTGCTGAGAATCATCTCCCAATAATACATATTCAAGGTTAGGGTAAAACTCTAAAATGTGTTTTATTTTTTCAAATTTATGATTGTGGTTTCCTCTGCCAGTCAAGAAAAAATCAGTCAAACTTGTTTTAATATCTTTCAATAATAAAACGGCCTTGGGTAGTTTATGAATTTCAGTAAATTTTGTTATAAAACGATACAGGTTCCATTCGCTACTAGATACATAGAAAAAAGCATTGAATTCCTCTTTGTTTTCCCTTCCTGCGGTGCTTAAAGCTTGATAATGAGTAACAACATCTTCGTATATTTTTCTCTTATTGATGTTTTTAAACAATAAAACATATAATTTTTTTAGAGGATTCAATGTGTGCGAAACTAAGAAAGTATCATCAATATCCGATATGATTCCTAAATTTCCTTTGTGCGGCCTAATGTAGCTATCGCGGGTTGTTATACTCTCATTATTGTACGTAATACTCACTTCGTAATCAATCCAACCGTAAGTTGTGTATTGATCTAATGGAACGCAGAATTTAAAATAACCATCGTTAAGCGTTTTAGTGTGAATTTTAACATTATTGTGATCCAAATAGACATCTGCATTAGCTTGTGTTTTTATTTGGAACATTTTTATCACTGAAGTAGCATTCTTGAGATTCTTTTTCTGAAAATTATATTCTTCAATTGTAGTGGGTTTAAATACGTGTCCCATGACAATTAATTCTTGTTCATTAGCATAACCGCGATATAATTTTAAAATTGGTTTCATTTATTGTAGTACTTTTGAATAAATATGAAAGTAATTGTTTTTAACCAATAAATGAAGTAAAATTTTGAAAAAGAATATCATATTGGTGGTAAATCCAATTTCTGGAGATGTGGATAAATCAGAGTTAATAGAGGCAGTAACACTTTTTGCGGCTAATGTAAATTTAAATCTTATTATTTTCAATACTTCCGGAGCTTCAGATTTAGAGAACATACAAGTACTCTATGAAACCTATCATCCGGAAAGAATTATTGTGGCTGGTGGCGATGGAACTATAAAAATGGTTGCTGAGGCCATGGAAAATTACGATGTAATCATTGGGATTTTACCAGCAGGTTCGGCTAATGGTTTAGCTGTAGACTTAAATTTACCAACTACAATAGAAGAAAATTTAGAAATCGTTTTTCATAATGATTACATGGAAATCGACATGATTGCAATCAACGGAAAAAAAAGCATTCATTTAAGTGATTTAGGAGTCAATGCAGAAATGATTAAAAACTATGAAAATAGTACTATTCGGGGTAAACTGGGTTATGCAATACAAACATTTACTACTTTGATAGATTTAGACGATCCTTTTACTGCAAGAATAACAGGCGATTTTAAAACTATTGAATGTACTGCCAGAATGATTGTTATAGCAAATTCTCAAAAGTATGGAACTGGTGTTACCATCAATCCAAATGGCGCTATGGATGACGGAAAGTTTGAACTGGTTATATTGAAAAATTTAGATCTGGTTGTACTTGGAAAAATTATTTCAGGAAATATGCCATTAGATTCGGTAGACGTCGAGATTATTTCTACAGATAAAGCAACAGTTTCAACAAATGTTCCTGTTAGTTTTCAAATCGATGGAGAATATTGCGGCAGTGAAACCAATTTAAATATTGAGATTTTGCCCAAACAATTAAAGGTTGCTATTTCAAATACAAACAGTGGTATTATTTAAATGGATTGCGTTCTTGCCATTGTGTTGCAGGCTCTAGATAACGAAATATTTTTGGCATAAAGACATTAACTACTGGATTCGCATGTCCTATGAGCCCATACATTTGAACTGGTTTGGCACCAACAGAACTTTTGATTTCCAATGCTGTACGAGCAAATACAATTTCTTTATATCCTTTATTAATTGAGTATGCAATCATGTCATAAAGCATGTTTAAATACAACATTTTTTCGCGTTGAATACTATCATCATAACCTAAAAAATAAGTGTCCATGACGGAGCCATTTTTTATTAAAGTATTGAAACCAATTAATTTTTCATCAACAAAGTAACCGTAAAAAAGAAATTTGTCTTTAAAAATTTCTTTAAAGGTTCTAAAGTGTTTTTTAGGCAAGAAAAAAGTATTAAAAGGAGCATTTTTAGCAACATGAAGGTACAAATCATAAATAGTATCCTCTAAAGCTATGATATCTTGCAGATGCAATTTTCTTTTCTCAATATCTGCAGCTTTTTTTCGAGCTCTTTTGTATTGATCTCTGTATTTTTTTGAAAGGGAATCGATATAATCTTGCTCTGATTTCCAATTTTCATTAATTGCAAAAACCATATTAGGTTGTGTCGAAAACTGATATTCATTTTTAAATTCTGGGATATTAAAATTTTTGATTTCTTCTTTACAAAAATCTTTATAAGTAGTGATATGAATTTTTTTTCCTTTGGTTTGAAATTTTTTTTTCAATGCTTTCGTTGCAGTGACCAAAGTTTGCATGACTTCTCTTTTATCTACTGATTCAGCTAGTACAAAAGAATTTTGACCGGTCAACATATTATTTCCAATGACTAGAACATGAGAACCAAATTTTTTAAAAACTAAATTCCGAATAGTAGTTTTAATGCACTGGTCACGATTGCCAAAAGATTGCATTTTATTTAAATCTAAAAATTGCGATAGCGCGACACCAACTAAAGTTTCATGATTGAACAATCCTATAAAATGGCAGATCATATTGTCTGGTGCAGACTTTTCTAGAATCTCTAAATATTTTTTGGATAAAAAAATAGTAGAAACTGTTAAGTCATCCCAGTTTGAAGGAAGTTGTGCAGTATTATTATAAATTTTAAAAGAATAATCAGTGTTCAAATCGAAGAATAATTTTTTTCAAAATTAGTTAATAAAGTTAAAGTATTCGGCAATAGTATAAAATTAACTAACTTTAAACCAATTAAAAAAGTAAATCATGAAAACCTATTCAGAAGAGACGATTCAACCCGAGTTAAAAGGATTAAAAGGTTGGGAATTTACCGCGAATGGAATTGAGAAAAAGTTTGTTTTCTCAGATTTTACGCAAGCATTAGGTTTTATAGTGCAAGTAGGCGTTATGGCAGAAAAAAGAAACCACCACCCAGAATTATTTAATGTGTACAATAAAGTAACCATTACGTTGACAACGCATGATGCAAAAGGAGTTACCGATAAGGATTTGGATTTAGCTAAAGCGATCGAAGAAATTTAATAAAAAAGTTCGTCTCGCTAAAGTACAAGACGAACTTTTTTATATGGATTGTTTATTGCCAAGCGCAAATTATTCCTCCCATAATTGTACAACATACGATCCAAAAACCACCTGTTACCAGAGTATATTTGAAGCTTCTTTTTTCGAATAACGCATTAGTACCAATAATGGGAAATACTAAAAATAATCCGCTCAAAAAACCATGCAAGGCGCCATGCTTGAAAG
This sequence comes from Flavobacterium frigidum, assembly GCF_048286795.2. Classification (NCBI taxonomy): domain Bacteria; kingdom Pseudomonadati; phylum Bacteroidota; class Flavobacteriia; order Flavobacteriales; family Flavobacteriaceae; genus Flavobacterium; species Flavobacterium frigidum. The sequence continues at coordinate 40,081 of NZ_JBLVPT020000001.1, read as the reverse complement.
TTCTAAATTCGGTGCCATAATCGGCCATGAAAGCAACATAAGAAGGCTTTGCAATGCTTGGATCGCCACCAATCATACCTAATGCGCCAAATTGATGTACCGTAAGTATTTGAATAATAAAACTTATGAAAAAGGCATACACAAATGATACTCCAAGTACAACGAGCATATTTCGTCCTAGCATTTTTTCATTGGTCATGCCAGATTCGTTCATCCAAATGGTGCCAAAAACTTTTGGATTATACCATACAAAACCGACTACAAGAGTAGAAAAAGCAGCTGTTAAAAGTGCTAAAAAATTGATTTCCATAGAATTGGTAATTAAGGTTAGTAAATCAAACTTACAAATTAATATTTTAAACGTTAAAGTGTAATTTTGTAGGTTATGACTTTATAAAAATATAAATACAATGTATTTCATCGATTTTATTTGTTGATTAGCCTTTAAGGTAGTACTTTTAAGTGTTCTTAATAATTAAATTAAGTGTTATGAAAAAGATAGCTGCTCTATTTTTAACTTTATTGTTTTCATTTTCAATGTATGCTGTTGTATCACAAAATGAAAAAGATGCATTAATAAAATTGTATCATGCTACCAATGGTAGTCAGTGGGAAGTAAAATGGGATTTAGCAGCGCCGATCGCAACTTGGTACGGTGTTTCCCTTCAAGACGACAAAGTAATCGCTATTGTATTACAAAATAACAATCTAATTGGTGAACTTCCTCAAGAAATATTAAAACTTGTACACTTACAAGAATTAGATTTACATAAAAATCAATTAACTGGTACAATTCCTTCTTCTATCGGAAAGTTAAAAGAACTAAAAGTTTTAAATCTTTCTTTCAATAGATTAACCGGAACAATTCCGTCCTCAATTTGTGATATTAGTAAATTGAAAGATTTACAATTGTATATGAATGCTATTACTGGTGAATTGCCAATGCACATAGGGGATTTGAAGCTATTAGAAACACTTTCGTTATACAATAATGAGTTAGTTGGACAAATTCCAGTTTCTTTGTATGATATTAAAACATTAAAAACACTACTATTAAATAGCAATAAACTTTCTGGAGTATTGAGCAATGAAGTACAGAACATGGCTTCACTCGAAAACCTTAGTTTATTTGATAACAAGATGAATGGTCAAGTACCTCTAGAGCTTGAAAAGTTAGATAACTTGAAAGAAATGAATATATCTTATAATATGTTTAATGGTTTAATTTCTAGAAATTTAGCGATTTTAGATACCTTAAACATGACGATGTTAAATGATAAAGGAGTAGCGGTTTTATTAGAGGTTAGTACTAGTAAAAACACAGCTATAGCTTCAGAGGATTAGTTTAGTTGATACAAAGAGTTTGCACTACTCTTTAATTTTGCATATTTAGTTGTTTAATAAATTAGTTTTCTAAACCTGTGATTTATTCACGGGTTTTTTATTATAAAAAAACGAGTATTTAATAGTTGTTGATTAGTTGTTATTTTTAAAGTAACTGATAGCGAAACCAGTAAATGTGGATTGATACAGCTTAATGATTTTAGATTTTTAAAGATATAGTGAAAGTTTTTAGTGTAAAATAGAAATGAGAAGCTTTTTAACGCATAATTTATTTCATACGAATTCCCCCGCTCTTCGAAAAATATCTTATCAAAAGCTGTGCGAATGTCTCCGACTTCGCACCCGCAATATGAATAAGCTTTATTAAATCTATGATAACCGCAGATTCGCAGATTAATTAATACCATAATCTGCAAATTTGTGGTGAAAAAATATTTTAAATGGCGCTAAGTTGGCGACATTTGCGAAGCAGCCCGCAGTCTTTGAGTAGGTTTTTTTGAATACTTCGAGCAGCTGTTTTTTTATTTAGTAGGTAAATAATTATATTTGAAAATTAAGCAGTTTTTTGTACCAGAAATGTTGAATTTTATGGTTATTCATTTAATATAGCCACGTTTCAAACGCTTTATTTTCTTTAATTAAGTAGGCAGGCACTCGTTGCAAACGAGCACCAGAGGGTGTTAAAATTGAAGACTTAACTTTCAAAGTCGATAAATTAATAAAAAACATTGATTGCAAATGAAACTAATAGAAAAATCTTATTGTATTCAAACTGAAATTTTTGGTGATGGTTCTGAAAAAATTAAAGAAGGGATAGTTTCTATAAAAACAGAATTAATTAGACCCTCAATTAAATTTTTAAATTCAGATGGAAGTATTATATCTTCTAAAAAAAGGAAGACTTATCGAAAAAAAATAATAGTTAATCCATTTGTAGATTCAAATGAGTATTTTAATATAAACGAATTATTATTTTTATCCAAAGCATATGGATTTGAAATTGAAGAACATACTATTCATAAAGGTTATTTTTTAAGTGTTTTAAAAATCAATTCATTATATACTACTCCTGGAGAAATTATTTTAATTGAAGAAGAAGGGAAAGAATATATATTAATTGAATTTAGTAGATGGAGCTCAGAAAAGCAACCTCGTAGTGCAGGAGAAGATCAATTAGGAGAAGATATTAGTTATATAGTTGGCATATGGGAAAATCCACTATTAACAGACGAGATAATCGCAAAAATTAAAAATAAAGGATAATGAAAAACAAATTAAAATTATATTTAACATTATGGGTTGTGTTATTTACATTCTTAAATGTAAATGCACAATGTGAAATTATAATGAAATTCTTCAAAGATGACGTGTATACATCTAAAGAACTTGTCGCTTTCGCAGAAAAAAATCCACAAAAAGCATTTGATTCCTGGAAAGTATTATCTAATGAAAAAGCTAGTCTTGCAAAAAATCTAGAAGAACTTAACCTTGTTTCAAAGAATTTAGATGAAATTGGTAAAGCTGGTGGATATTTGAAGTGGAAATCTCTGCAAGAATTAGTACAAAGACTTACAGCACCGTTAAAAAGTACTTATGATGACATTCTTCGATCTGGAGGAAGCGTTGTTGAAAACAATGGAATTCTAAAATTACTAAGTAAAAATGGTAATGAAGTTGCACAGATAACATTCGGAAAAATCTTACCAAATAAATATTTTGATGATGTTGCAAATAGTGGAGCAACTCCAATTGGTCAGCCTACAAACGGTTATCAAGTATTTAAAAAAGGTGATGATTTAGTGGTTAAGCGTATGCCTGATAAATCGGCTTATTCTTCTAGTGAGTTAACAGAACTAACACAACATCCTAATGCACACGTTTTAGAAAGACATGGACATGATGTAACTGATGAAGCATTAATTAAACGTGCTAATGATGGTATTGCTCCTGATGGCTCTCATATTGGCAATACTATGCCATATACAAAACCTCCTTATAGTTCAAAGTTTGAGAATCCACAGCAACTACAAAAGGCATTGAATAATACAAAACCTGGTACTGCTGCTTTTAATTCTGCACCAATAACAGGAAGTAACACCAAAGTAGTTTATCATACATTGACTGATGGTAGTACTTATGGTAAAGGAGTTCCAAAGGATGGGCAAGTATTCCAGCAATCAACTAAAGTTAGAGCTATATCAGCAAGCAGTATCAGGTGATTGGCAATTATTAACCATGTTTCCCGATTTTTAATTATGAAGAGTTTAACGAATTTAATAAATGCTTTAGCCGCCTTTATGGAAGCCAATTGGCTTCCATATGAGGACAGTATAGGAAGTGTTAATTGGTCTATTACAAACGGTACTATCAATAAAGAAAAATTAGTATCAGAATATTTAGCAGTTACATCAGAATTGGGTTTTGATTGGAAAAATTTATCAACGGAAAGTCAATTATTAATAACTCCTGAAAATTATTCAAATGAGGACATCAAAAATTATATAAATTTTTTACTGCAAGATTATTTATTTCCTGAGAAGGCTATGGCCGATAAGGAAATTGAAAACTTAAGTGGTGCAGTTGAAAGAATCCTTGGCGAATATAAATTAAATGACGGTTGGATGTATTCGTATGATTTATTTGATGAACTTAAAAAGCAAGAGCTATTTAAAAACTTAGAATATTATAATCTTTGGAAACTGCCCTTTGTTAAAAAACGAATTTTACAGAAATGTATTGAAAATAAAGACCGAGAGATAGGACATTTAAAATACAACGATAGTCCAATCTAGTGAAACTCACTCTCCTTAGGCTGTCTTATCAAAAGCTGTGCGAATGTCTCTGACTTCGCACCCGTAATCTGAATAAAGCTTTATTAAATATAAGATAAACGAAAAAAGCTTCGGATTTCTCTGAAGCTTTTCTAGTAGCGGGAACAGGACTCGAACCTGTGACCTTCGGGTTATGAGCCCGACGAGCTGCCTACTGCTCTATCCCGCGATGTGCGTTTTGTAATCTCAATAAGGCTACTTAGTAGCGGGAACAGGACTCGAACCTGTGACCTTCGGGTTATGAGCCCGACGAGCTGCCTACTGCTCTATCCCGCGTTGTTTCGGGTGCAAATGTACAACGAATTTCTGTATTTCCAATTAAATTTTTAAAAAATGTTTTATTTCATCTATTAACTTGATATGACTACCTTTGTGCCATAAATTATAGTAGAAATGTCACATAAAGCAGGTTTTGTAAACATCATCGGGAATCCAAATGTTGGTAAATCAACATTAATGAATGCCTTTGTTGGAGAAAGATTATCAATTATTACTTCAAAAGCACAAACAACACGTCATAGAATCCTAGGAATTGTAAACGGTGAAGATTTTCAAATGATCTTATCGGATACGCCAGGAATCATCAAACCAGCCTATGAAATGCAGGAATCCATGATGAATTTTGTTAAGTCTGCTTTTGAGGATGCTGATGTGCTGATTTACATGGTCGAAATAGGCGAACAAGAGTTGAAAGACGAAGCGTTCTTCAATAAAATTATTCATGCTAAAATTCCTGTTTTATTGCTGTTGAATAAAATTGACAATTCGAATCAGGCGCAACTAGAGGAACAAGTGGCTTTTTGGACAGCCAAAGTGCCTAATGCCGAAATTTTTCCAATATCTGCCTTGCAAAATTTTAATGTGCCAGAAGTTTTTGGTAGAATTATTGAATTATTGCCAGAATCGCCAGCCTATTATCCAAAAGATCAATTGACAGACAAGCCAGAACGTTTCTTTGTTAATGAAACCATTCGTGAAAAAATATTATTGAATTACAGCAAAGAGATCCCGTACGCTGTAGAGATTGTAACCGAAGAATTTTTTGAAGATGAAAACATCATTCGTATTCGTTCTTTGATTATGGTGGAACGTGAAACTCAAAAAGGAATCGTTATTGGTCATAAAGGTGCTGCTTTGAAAAAAGTAGGAGTAGATGCTCGTCTTGATTTAGAGAAATTCTTTGGGAAACAAATTCATATTGAATTGGTGGTGAAAGTGAATAAAAACTGGAGAAGCAATACAAATATGTTAAGACGATTTGGATATAATCAATAGTGAATAGTTGGGAGTGAGAGGTGAATAGTGAATTGATTGTAATCTTTTATTTTTCACTTAACTACAATATTTAAAATCAGTACTAGAGTCAGTCTCTTATACTGATTTTTTTTTAGCCCAGATCGAAATGAAAACCCCGCAGAGAAAAAAGAATGTTGTTCCTGTGGTTGCAGAACGACCAGAGGAAGTTCCTGCAACCACATTGGAACTACTCCTTTTTGAGCGAGGAGTTGTAATGTAGGGCTGGATTGGCTTCTAAAAATTTCTATGTCCTAATTGAAGTGTGTTCTTAGGTAAAAGTTAGTGCCGAATTAGCGATTGATTATTAAATAGTTAAGTAATTTGAACGTCAATAAATCAGGTGGTTTAAAAATCTAATAATTCATTTTTTAACACTACCTTTGCAACCCGAAACTGCAGAGCGGTTGGACGGACGAAGTAAATATTTGAATAAATTATTATGAATAACATTGTTGCGATAGTAGGAAGACCTAATGTAGGGAAATCGACCCTTTTTAATAGGCTGATACAAAGAAGAGAAGCTATTGTAGATTCAGTATCTGGGGTGACCCGCGATAGGAACTATGGTAAAAGCGAGTGGAACGGAAAAGAGTTTTCTGTAATAGATACGGGCGGTTATGTGCGTGGATCGGATGATGTTTTTGAAGGAGAGATTCGCAAGCAGGTAGAACTTGCAATAGACGAAGCCGATGTTATCATTTTTGTTGTTGATGTTGAGGAAGGGATTACCCCAATGGATGATATTGTTGCCCGCTTGTTGCGTAAAGTGACTAAGCCGGTTTTATTGGCTGTTAACAAGGTAGATAACGCGATGCGTGAGAAAGATGCTATTGAGTTTTACAACCTTGGTTTAGGTGAATACTATACCTTTGCCAGTATTTCTGGAAGTGGAACAGGTGATTTGTTGGATGCATTAATTGATGCGTTTCCGGTAAAACCAGAACCAGTTCAAGAAGAAGTTGTTTTGCCTCGCTTTGCCGTAGTTGGACGTCCTAATGCTGGAAAATCTAGTTTTATCAATGCTTTAATTGGTAAGGAACGTTTCATGGTTACAGACATTGCGGGTACAACTCGTGATGCTATTGATACTAAGTTTGACCGTTTTGGTTTCGAATTTAACTTGGTTGACACTGCGGGAATCCGTCGTAAAGCTAAGGTAAAAGAGGATTTAGAATTTTACTCGGTAATGCGTTCTGTGCGTGCTATTGAGCATGCAGATATTTGTATTTTGATTATTGATGCTACTCGTGGTTTTGAAGGTCAGGATCAAAGTATTTTTTGGTTAGCAGAAAAAAATAGAAAAGGAGTTGTGATTTTGGTTAATAAATGGGATCTAGTTGAAAAAGAAACTATGTCTACCCGTGATTACGAAGAGAAAATCAAGCAAGAATTAATGCCTTTTACAGATGTGCCTATTCTTTTTGTATCGGCTTTGACCAAACAACGTTTGTTGAAAGCGCTTGAGGCTACTGTAAAAGTGTATGAAAATAGACAACAACGTATTGCTACCTCAAAATTCAATGAGTTTATGTTGAAAGTTATCGAAGCGTATCCGCCGCCGGCAACAAAGGGGAAATATGTAAAAATTAAATATTGTATGCAATTGCCTACGCACACGCCTCAGTTTGTATTTTTTGCCAACATGCCACAATACGTTAAGGAACCTTACAAACGTTATCTAGAGAATAAAATTAGAGAAAACTGGGACTTCTCAGGAGTACCAATCGATATTTATATTAGAGAAAAATAAATTAGAAAACCACTTCATAACGAAGTGGTTTTTTTTTTTTGTTTTAATTAAAATAAATATTTACCTACGAAATTGTTATATTTGAAGAAAAGTAAGAATATGAAAAATTTATTAATTTGGTTTTGCTTAGTCGGTAGTTCATTCAGTTTTGGTCAAAATAAGAACTTTACAATTGAAGACAAGCTTATATTTTGGAAACTTGTTTATGAAGATTCAACAAGTATATCTAATTTAAAGTCTAATCCGCGAATTGAGTTTTTAACAGATTCAACTGGAAGGATTAAAAAAACTAATTTTAATGATAAAAAACTTAATCAATTAACTGCAGAGTTTAAGATCGAATCTAAGAGAGGTAAGTATCGTGTATCAGTATTTAATTTTAAATTCTTTGTAGAGCCTGTTGGATTATATTCTGGAGGAATTTCAATGCAAACAATTTCAGAATTTACAATAGAGAAGTCTTTGATGAAAAAAAATGGTCAAATTAGAGAATCGTCATTAGGCTATAATTTGACCGAAACATTGAACCCGCATTTAGTAGAATTGTTTACGATTAAGAAATTAATTAAATCAGAATGGTGAAATAAAAAGTGAATTATAACTGAATTTATACCCCTAAATTTAAAGCTGATATTTTTATGAGAATTATAAAATGGCTATTTGGTAATAATAATGAGGACGCAGAACAAATTGAAAGTCAAGAAAATAATTTTGAGATTGTAAAACACGAAATTGAACCTGAAGCAATATGCCCTTATTGTAAAATAGTATTAAAGAAATTCCCAGTTAGAAAGACGAAATGTTTTAATTGCGGAAAGATTATTTATATTTTGAAATTCAATAATTATGCAGAAAAAAAACTTGTAACAGAAGAGGAAAAAAATAGTTATGAATTTGAACAAAAAAGAATTTCATTTAGAGATAGGTGGTTAAGCGAATTAAATACATTTGGAGTAAAAGAAGAGACATTTTACGCTAGAAAAAAAGAATTAATCTTAAAATCAGGTATTGAAAATAATGACAATGATGTTATTTGGTCATTATTTAATGATTTGTTAATTAAGAACTCAAATGATTATCATGCACAATCAAATTTATATCTCTCTATGGCTATCTACTTATTCCAAGAGGGAAAGCCCTTTGATTATTTGTTAAGAGAAAAATGTAAGGCTGACCTAAAAAGAATGCATTTGGAAAGTTTAGAATCTAGATTTGTTTCTGTTGTTCAAATTATAGCTTCTTCAGATGGTCATTCACCTGCTTGTGGAAAATGTCAAAAGTTAGACGGAGTACAATTGACTTTTGAAGATGCATTACTAAAAATGCCTATTCCATTGAAAGATTGTGAAATTACAAATGGTTTTCACAGATGTTTTTATCATCCAAAAAACCTAAGAGATGAAAATGGTAGGTTAATGTTAAAATAAAATACGAACGATAGCGGAACGCCTTTTTTTTTATTTTAATATCACTAAAAATGGGTATTGTAGCTACGTTCTTGAAAAGCGTACTTTGTAATATATAAAAAACTAACAGAATGAAAAACACGTTAATATTTATCTTCATTTTATTTTGCTCAACAATAAATGCACAAATAAGTTCTTATAACAAGGGATTAAAAAGTACTACTTTCATTTTCAACAATTGGTTTTTAAATAAGGGTGTAGAAACATTTGCAACGAAACCAACACCAGTTGGTTATAAACAAAGTTATGACGAATTAAAAAACGTACTTGCACACTTTGATTTAGATATTATGGAAGCAGAAGTTGATAAATCACTAATTGATAAGAATATTGATGGATTGAGAGATTTTCACAATTTAAGTATTTCTTTATTTCTTGAAAATTCTGTAATCACAATGGCATGGAGAACCAATGATAATTTTCAAATTTTTTGGGGATGTACAAATGAGATGAATATAATTTTGATCAATAAATTAAAATGATTCCACAATTAAAATAAACCAATTAAAACCGTTCAAAAGTGAGCGGTTTTTTTTATTTCAAAAATGAGCATAAAAAAACGGGAGTTGTTCACGCTCCTGTTTAAAGTTGTTAAATAAGTTAAAACATTGTAAAAATGAAATATCTGTAAATATCTGTACCTTATTTGTACTTTTATATTTTAAGTAATTGATTTTTAGTATTAAATATTTATATTAGAGAGAAATAAGAATAGAAAACCACTTTGTAAAGAAGTGGTTTTTTTGTTATCACAGATGCTTAAAGCCTAAGATTTTATTTTTGGGCTTTTTTTGTTTGTATTTGAACCAATTAACAGATTTATTAACCGTTTGTAGATTTTTTATTTTACTATAATTATTGTAGTTATATTCGTAAAAATTAGAGCTATTGTATTGGCATGAAGCTATCTGTATTAGGATAGATTGGATTTGTTTCATGGCAAGTATTTATTAGGTGATAGCTTAACAAACTGAAGAGAAATCAAAACCGAAATTTATAAAATGACCGTATTCGAAAAACTTAAAGAAGCACAAGAAAAAAGAAAAAAAGCTATTCCTTCTCAAGTTTTTTTTAATCATTTTTTTGCTGTATCATATCATATTGAATGCAATACAGAACGTTTTGATTTGAAAAAAAATGCTTTTTTTAATGGTTTAAAATTGAGGAATGAAAATTTTGATTTGGATACCATTAGAAAATTATTGTGGAATTCGTGGAGCACAGAATATGCTTTTACATTAACAACTTTGGCGAATAATGAAGAATTTTATAAGTTTGCTTTGCATTGGAACTTTCCACAAGCTTATTATTCAATTTATCTTTCATTAACTGCATTTCACGAAACTCAAGGATTAGCAAATGAACAACACGAAAAATCAATAAAAATATTTGGAAACTCTATAAAAGACGGACATTATCCAGAAGCGATAAGTTTTTTTAGTAAAGGGTTACACGAACAATATGAATATGTCGGAATTGAAACATTTAACGGTTTTCCAAAAGATTGTTGTGGTTTAACGAGAATTCAATCATTAGATGAAGCTCAATTACAAATTGCATTGTTTCTCAAATCTACACGAAAAAAAATAGCCGAAAATAAAAGAGAGAAATTAAAAAACAATAAAGACAAAAAGTTTCTTAATGCAAAAGGTGAATTCAGAAAATCATTTTCAAAAAATCATTGGAATTTAATCTATCAAACAATTCCCGAAACGACAATTTTGAACATAATGTATCGATTGAGAATAAAGGCAAATTATCACGATGTTGAAACTTTTATAAATGCAGATATAGATTTCAAAACATTTCACGAATCTTTAAGTAGTATTATTTATTATTTAAATTTTGTTCACGAAGCTTATATTTGTAAAGTTTTAGGGAAAATAGACTATGAAAAAATATTACATAGTTTTCCTGGTCATTTGAATAAAGAAACTGCTATGAAAAGATACTCTGAATTTGAAAAAATAATTGAAGTTAACAAAAAAGCCATTAGCTAACACACGCGACAAGTAATTTGGGTTTTAGGCTTAATTTGAAATTAGTTTTGTATTTGGAATGATTTGGCAAATCCGAAAATAGGTCTTGATTTAATTCCAAACCCGCTGTAGTGCGAGAACCATAGTCCCGAAGAAATTCGGGATTTTTTTTAGGATTTATTTTTCCAATTTAAACGATGAAAAACACTCAATCGAATAATATCACGATCAAAAAAGTCACCGCCGCTAGCTCGCCTTTGATAGCTGTTGAGGTAGCCTAACTCATATGAAAAATGGTTGCTGGCTTGAAAATATTGCGAAATTTAAACAATAAATGCGTTTGTTGCATAATTAATGCAATTTATGTAATTTTGTACAAAACACGCAACAATGGACTATGTAATTTTAATGGCAGATATTCTTGAAAGCCGAGAAAAGGATGCTAATGAATTGATGTTGGAGTTTAAAGAAACTGTCAAATATATTAACGATAAATGGCAAAAAAGTATAATTTCTCCACTAACGATTACATTAGGTGACGAGTTTCAAGCAATTATTGATACTGTCGAAAATGCTGTAAATATTATCATTGAAATAGAAGAATTCATTATCGCAAAAGGATTCACTTTCAAACTTCGTTATGTTTTAAATTTTGGAAAAATAGAAACCAAAATTAATCGAGAAATAGCTTATGAAATGTTAGGAGAAGGCTTAACTGATGCAAGAAAAGCGTTAACCGATTTGAAAAACTCAGAAAGTCGATTTCTAATAAAATTTAAAAAAGAGGATTTGAGAATTGAAAAAATGTTAAATGATACGTTTAAGATATTTCAATATTATATTGACTCTTGGAAAGTAAATGATTATAAAATAGCTAGCAATTTTATCATGCATGATGACTACAAAGTTATTGCTGATAAACTTCGAATCAATCGATCAACTGCATGGCGTAGACGAAAAAGTCTCAATATAGAGGAATTTGAAACTGTAAAACGAATAATCAATAATTTAACTTATCTATACGAGCATGATCTTCCTAAGTAAAATTTTAGTCTTTGTAATAATATTTATCAGTGGAGAATTTTTATTCAATTTTACTTGGTTTGCATATCTCAGGAAATAGTTTGAGAAGAGCGTAATTGCACAAGAAAAAGAGATAAAAAATGAAAATAACAATAAGAAATTTCTTCACTTGAATATTTCAACCTTCAAAGGAGTTATGGAAAGATTGATTATTTCAGTATTTTTAATTTCAAATTTTCCTCCAATTTTGATAGTATTTGGTACCTTGAAATTAGGAACTAGAATTTCTGAACATAAAGAGATTAAAAATGATTACTTTCTTATTGGAAATTTAAGCTCCATTTTGGTTGCACTAATTTATTTTTATGCCTTTAAACATTTTTGTATATAAAAACTTCGACTACCAACGGTTTACTTTAATAGATACAAATCAATAAATATCACGTTCGATTTTCAGCTAGAAAATCTATATTAGCAAGAAAAAAATCGTTCCACGCAGCCGCTAATGCGCCAAGCCGCAGAACTATTGTCCCGAAGAAATTCGGGATTTTTTTTGGACTAGACTTTTTTGTTTAGCTTAATCTTATGAAAAACACTCAATCGGATTATATCACGATTAAAGAAATCAACGCCGCTGGCCCGTCTCTGGAAACTATTGAGATAACCTAGTTCAAACGCTATATTTGAATTTAAACCATAGTGCAGTGCAGTATAAATTCGGTTTTGATCAAAGGTATTTTTTATTTTATTGCGACTAACATTAAACATAATTTCATCAAACACTACAGCTTTTAATAGTTGTTTGTTTTTTTGCCAAAAAGTATAATCAGCTTGCAGTCGGTACCTGAAACGCCATGAAAAAATGGTTCCCGGAAGTAGCATTTCTTTATTAGCATTGTGAATGAATCGTTCTTCTACTTGAAGACGTTGATTAATTCCAAATTTCTTAACAGTTTTTTTCCAAGTAAGATCTTGCTGTCCTCGGTATTCAGGAATATTAAAATTTGGATTTACCTCTGGTATTTGGGTGTCTACAGAGAAATAGGCAAAGCCCACTCCAGCTTCTAAATGCTCATTTATCTTGTATCGCCCTTGTATCCGGGCAACAAATACATTTTCTTGTATGGGTTTCAAAAATACTCTATTGTCAATTTCAGTATGCAACGCCCATTTTTCATTAAAGAATAATTGATTGTAGTATCGAGTCCAAAGTATGTTTTGGTGGTCAACGTTTTTACTAGTTTGGGCATTTGTGGGTAGCGTTTTAAAAATAAGGAGCAGAAAAAGATAATAAAACTTCATTGGTTTTTATTTGCATCAAATATAAAAAAAAATACCCTATCGTTTTGATAGGGTATTAATATTTTATAAAATCAAGTTATTACCAGCTTCCACCAGATCCACCGCCAGAGAAACCTCCACCGCCAAATCCACCGCCAAAACCGCCGCCGCCAAATCCACCACCAGAGGAACCACCGCCGAAACCGCCTCCGCCGCTGTTTCTTCCAAGGCTGCTTAAAATAATGACATCCAATAAACTTGGGCCTATGCCACCTCCTCTGTTTCCAGAATTGCCACCACCTTTATTTCTGGATATCAGTGCGATTATGATGATTATAATTACAATTAAAGGTAAGATAGGGAATCCTTTATCTTTGGTTTTTTTTACACGTTCTCCTTTGTATTTACCCTTTAAAACTTCAAAAAGTGCATCAGAACCTTTGTCCAATCCGTTATAATAACTTCCAGCTTTAAATTCGGGTGTAATTATATTTCTAATTATGTTAGCAGTTGTTGCGGCAATTAAGCGATCTTCAACACCATAACCAGGGGAAATCCATATTTTTCTTTCTGTTTTAGCAACAAGAATTAAAACTCCGTTGTCTTTTTTAGCATCGCCAATTCCCCAAGTTTGCGCCCAATCGGTTGCAACCGTAGCAATGTATTCTCCTTTTATATCATTAACAGTTATTACAACAATTTGCGTTGTGGTAGAATCAGAATAACGAACTAATTTTTCTTCTAGCTGCGATTTTTCAGTTGAATTTAACAGATTTGCATAATCGTAAACCGAAGTTTGAAAATCGGGTTTCGGCGGAATTGTAAATTGGGAGAAACCCATTTGCGAAAGCAAAAGGCCTAAAAATAATAGCGGAATTAAGAACGATTTTTTATGTGTACTTTGTATCATCCTTTAGATATTTCGTTCGATAATTCGTCAGTGTCATCAACTTGATATGGAAAGTAGTGCTTCAATTGTTCACCAGCTTTTAAAATTCCGTCAATTAAACCCTGTTTAAAATTACCATTTTTAAATTGCGATTGTATACCGTCTTTAGTAGTATCCCAAAAATCTGGCGCTACTTTTTCGTTAATTCCTATGTCACCATAAATTACAAAATGTTTGTCTTTTACAGCAACATATATCAAAACGCCATTAGAATCTTTGGTTTTATCCATTTCCAATAGATGAAAAACTTCCACAGCACGCGTAAACGAATCTGTGGAAGTCGATTTTTCTATATGAATTCTAATCTCGCCAGAAGTATTTTTTTCAGCTATTTGGATAGCGTCAACAATTTCTTGCTCTTCTTTTTTAGATAAAAAATCTTCTACTTTTGACATTTTAGTATGTTATTTAGCTTCCTTTTTGTCAAAATTGAATTCTACATTAGGCGCTTTTTCTGCACCTTCAACCGATTTGAAATATGGTTTTTCTGCAAATCCAAAAATTCCTGCAAACAAACTATTTGGGAATGTTTTGATATGCGTATTGTATGGTTTTACAGCTTCGTTAAAACGAGTTCTTGCTGTAAGAATTTGATTTTCAGTACTTGTAAGCTCCGCTTGAAGATTTAGAAATCCTTGATTGGCTTGCAAACTTGGGTAATTTTCAACGGTAACCAATAATCTAGATAGCGCACTTTGATTTTGACTGAATTTCTCCAATTGTTCAGGCGTAATATTAGTTGGATCTACAACTGTTTTAGTTGCATTTGCTCTTGCTTGAACAACAGCTTCCAAAGTACCTTTTTCATATTCTGCAGCACCTTGTACCGTTTTAACTAAATTCACAATTAGGTCGTTTCGTCTTTGATATGTTGTTTCAACATTTCCCCAAGCTTCTTCGATGTTTTGATTTAAAGTTACCGCAGTATTATTAATTCCTTTAACCCAGCTGTACATCACAAAAATTACAACTGCTACTATAATCCAAGGCAAAAATCTTCTCATGTTTACTTAATTTAATGTTTATTATTTAGTTTTTATTTATTGCTTTTGAGCGGGTTGTGTTAAACAATTTAAAGCTCGTTTTTAATATTTGTTAATTGTGTGCGTATGGTTTCTAATTTTCGAATAATTTCAAACTTATCCAAGGTTTTCTTTTGTCCTTCTTTTAAATGGGTTTTGGCACCTTCCAAAGTGAATCCTCTTTCTTTTACCAAGTGATAAATCAATTGTAAGTTGGTAATGTCCTCCGGCGTAAACATTCGATTGCCTTTTGCATTCTTTTTGGGCTTTAAAATATCAAATTCATTATCCCAAAAACGAATCAATGACGCATTTACATCAAACGCTTTAGCTACTTCGCCAATGCTGTAATACCTTTTATCTTTAGAAAGTTCAATGTGCATATTTCTTTATTTGACTTTTAATGCTGCTACCTGTAAACTTTTTACTCCTGCACTTGATCACCCTTTTATAGTATTAATCAAGCGATTGGTTCTCTTGATTGGCTAATTGTGCAATAACCACATATTCTACTGCTGAAATATTCCCGTAATAAAAATTAAGTGGATTCACCACTTTTTTATCCTTCAACACCTCGTAATGCAAGTGAGGTGCTTCAGAGCGCCCCGTGCTCCCTACATATCCAATAACGTCTCCTCGTTTTACCCGTTGTCCTGCACGAGCTTTATATTTACTCAAATGTGCGTATAAAGTTTCGTATCCAAATCCGTGCCGAATCACTATATGATTTCCATATCCAGAGGCGGTATTATCTGCTTTTGCTACAACTCCGTCACCAGTTGCATAAATAGGAGTACCCGTTTTGGCCGTAAAATCCATTCCTTCATGCATTTTTCTTGCTTTGGTAAAAGGATCGGTTCGGTATCCAAAACCTGAAGCCATTTGTTTTAAATTTTCATTTTGAACGGGCTGAATAGCCGGAATAGCTGATAAAAAATCATTTTTTGCCTCTGCCAATTTCAAAATAACATCTAACGATTTGGACTGTATGGCTAATTCCTTACTCAAAACGTCTATCCTTTTTGTGGTATTAATGACCAACTGCGAATTATTATATCCTTCTAGTAGCTTATACCTGTTTTTTTCCTGAAATCCTGACTCCCGAACTGAATCTGGAATAGCAGCTTTATTGAAATAAACTCGATACAAATTATTGTCTCGATCTTCAATTGCCTCAATAACACCGGTAATCTGATCCATTTTTTTGTTCAGTAACGCATAATTCAATCTCAAATTTTCAATTTCGCGTGCTTGCAATCGATCTTTTGGCGTTTCAAAATAAGGAGTATTCAATAAAATTATAAAACTCAAAAAACCAAACAATACTGCTGCCAATAAAAAAAGAACAATAACACCCAATTTTCTTCTTTTTCGTGTTTTTATTTTTCTGTACGCTAGATTTTCAGAATCGTAATAATATTTTACTTTCGACATATTTTAAAATACCCTATTTTTACACACTGTAAGAGGTTAGACGAACAAATTTAAGAAATGTTTCATTCGCTCCACCTTTTTTTTAGGAATAAATAAATTAATGTGCCTATTCCAGCTATTCGTTGCAAGTTCTCGTCTTGAAATCTTTTTTTCTATTGAGTCTGCAGGAGCTTCCTGCGGTCGCTCTGCCCACTCAAGAAAAAATAGATTTCAAAACTTCAAAGCTTTCCACTTTTATCTGGGGCAAAAAAATAAAAGATTTGAGGATTAAAAGATTGAAAAATTTCAATCCTAAACAATCTTTAAATTTTGGAATCTTTAAATATTTAAATTAAACCAATGACATCACAAGACGTACGCAAGCAATTTCTGGAATTTTTCGCATCAAAAGGACACGTAATCGTTCCTTCGGCTCCTATTGTTCTAAAAGATGATCCAACCTTAATGTTCAACAATTCAGGAATGGCTCAGTTCAAAGAATATTTTTTGGGAAACGGAACGCCAAAAAGCAACAGAATCGCCGATACGCAAAAATGTCTTCGTGTGTCAGGAAAACATAACGACCTGGAAGATGTAGGTTTTGATACCTATCATCACACGATGTTCGAAATGCTAGGCAACTGGTCTTTTGGTGATTACTTCAAAAAAGAAGCCATCAACTGGGCTTGGGAACTTTTGACAGAAGTCTACAAAATTCCAAAAGAAAACTTGTACGTTTCTGTATTCGAAGGGAATCCCGCCGAGAACGTACCATTCGATCAGGAAGCTTGGGATATTTGGAAGGAATTAATCGACGAAGACCGTATTATTCTTGGAAACAAGAAAGACAACTTTTGGGAAATGGGCGATCAAGGACCTTGTGGACCGTGTTCAGAAATTCACGTTGACATTCGTTCAGCAGAGGAGAAAGCTTTAGTTTCAGGAAAGAGTTTAGTAAACAATGACCATCCGCAAGTAGTAGAGATTTGGAACAATGTATTTATGGAATTCAATCGTAAAGCCGATGGCTCTCTCGAAAAATTACCTGCAAAACACGTTGATACCGGAATGGGATTTGAACGTTTGTGTATGGCTTTACAAGGAAAAACTTCCAATTATGATACGGATGTTTTTACACCACTTATTGAAAAAGTAGAACAAATTACGGGATTAAAATACACTACCAATGATGTCATTCTGAACGCTAGTGAAGAATCTGAAGAGCAAAACAAAACTAATATCGCTATTCGTGTAGTGGTCGATCACGTTCGTGCCGTAGCTTTTGCTATTGCCGACGGACAATTGCCGTCAAACACAGGCGCAGGATATGTAATTCGTAGAATTTTACGTCGTGCAATTCGTTACGGATTTACGTTTTTGAACACCAAAGAACCTTTCGTTAATCAATTAGTTGGCGTTTTGGCGAATCAAATGGGAGAATTTTTCCCAGAAATTAAATCGCAACAACAATTAGTTACAAATGTAATTCGTGAAGAGGAAGCTTCTTTCTTGAGAACAATTGAGAATGGGCTAAATAAGATTAATTTTCATATAGGATTAATCCAAGGGTTAAAAGAAGAAGGAGCTCATCCAGAAAAATTAATTAACGGTAATCTTGCGTTTGAACTTTATGACACTTATGGTTTTCCACTTGATTTAACAGAGTTGATTGCTAGAGAAAATGAATTCTCGGTCGATATTGAAGGATTTGAAAAAAATATGCAAGAACAAAAAATACGTTCTCGTGCCGCATCTGAAGTTTCCACCGAAGATTGGTCGGTTTTAATTCCCGGAAATGTAGAAACTTTTGTAGGTTACGATCAATCAGAAAGTGACGTGAAAATCACTCGTATTCGAAAAGTGGATAGTAAAAAAGATGGAGTTTTGTACCAAATCGTTTTAGATAACACCCCATTTTATCCAGAAGGTGGAGGACAGGTTGGTGATAAAGGAACGTTGGTTTCTGCCAATGAAACGATCGAAATCATCGACACAAAAAAAGAAAATAACCTGATTTTGCATTTTGCAAAACAATTGCCGGAGAATATAAACGCTGGTTTTGTTGCTAAAGTAAATCAGGATCTGAGAGGCTTGTCTTCTAGAAATCACTCGGCTACGCACTTGATGCATCAAGCCTTGAGAAGTATTTTGGGAACTCACGTAGAACAAAAAGGATCTTTGGTAAACCCAAACTATTTGCGTTTTGACTTTTCGCATTTTGCTAAAATGACAGAAACCGAATTGCAACAAGTAGAAGATTTTGTAAATGCAAGAATCCAGGAGCAATTACCACTTATAGAAAGAAGAAGTATTCCTATTCAGCAAGCATTAGAGGAAGGCGCAATGGCGTTGTTTGGAGAGAAATATGGAGATACGGTGCGTGCGATTAAATTTGGCGAAAGCATGGAACTTTGTGGTGGAATCCATGTAAAAAATACGGCTGAAATCTGGCATTTCAAAATCGTTTCTGAAGGAGCAGTTGCTGCTGGAATTCGTCGTATAGAAGCCATTACAAGTGATGCGGTAAAAGCATATTTTGCTTCGTATGAAAATACATTGAATGAAGTAAAAACAGCCTTGAAAAATCCTCAGGATATTTTGAAAGCCGTTCATTCGATGCAAGAAGAAAATGCCAAATTAAAAAAACAAATGGAGCAATTGTTAAAGGAAAAAATCGATGGATTAAAAAATAAATTGCTTTTGGAATTTCATGAAATTAACGGCGTTAATGTTTTAGATAGACGCGTGGAATTATCTATGAGTGCTACTAAAGATTTAACACAAGCACTAGGAAACGCAAAACCAAATTCATTTGTTGTTTTAGCTTCTGTTGAAGATGGTTTACCAAATATTCATTGTTATATTGCTAAAGATGTGGTTGAGAAAAAAGGTTTAAATGCAAATAAAGTAATCAAAGAATTAGGAAAATATATCGATGGAAATGGTGGTGGTCAACCCTTTTTTGCGTCTGGAAAAGGAAAAAATGTAGCTGGAATTACTGAAGCATTAAATAGTGTTGCTAGCATTTTGATTCGTAATTAATAACTTTTACATCTGATTTTGGAAAAAAACACATCCGAGATTTGGCGGCGGACAACCGTTTTTTTGCAACAGCAGGAGGGAAAAATGCAGCAGGAATTCAACAAGCTTTAGAGAAAGTAATTGATTTTGTGAAGTAGAGTCTAGATTAAATTTATTTTCATAAGTTTGGATAGTAAAAACCCAAAAAAGTGTCTTAACTTTTTTGGGTTTTATTTTAAAATGAGTTAGGTTTTTTATTTAAATAGCATTTAATTTGTAAGAAATTTTTAATTAAAACCTTTTCAAATGAAAAAAATTTTATCCTTATTTGGTGCTTTTATAGTAGTACTTACGTCCTGTACGAATGATGATTCTGAAGAAAAATCGCTTTTACCTAAAACACAGATATACACGAATGCCTCTCAACCATTGGAGAATAATTCAATAACATATTCTTATGATGCAAACAAAATTGTTGATTATACGTATGATGACGGCAGTAAAGTAGTGTTTACTTATACGGGAGAACTTATAACAAAAGCAATTTATACTGAAATAGATGGAGCTAACGTATTTTCAACAACTACAACTTTTACGTATGAAAATAATAAATTGAAGTCTTTTTTGGAGGTCCCAGAAAACGCAAAAAGAAGAAAGAAAACTTATACTTATAATGCTAACGGTACAATCTCAACAATTACAGTTTTAATTGATCCAATTACACTGCAAGAGACAAAATATGAAACTAGCATATTAACTTTAGATGCTAATGGTAATGTAATTAAAGCGGAGTTTGATGATTTAGTAGATATAGTTGATTATGACACTAATAACAGCCCTTTTAAAAGTATAACAGGTTACACTTTGTTGTTAGATTCATCTATTTTTGATCAGGAAACTAACTCAGTTAATAATATCTCAAAAGTTACAGAAACAAAGATGGGATTTTCTGCGAATACTTTTAATTATGTAAATACATATAATTCTTACAAATACCTAATTAAAGCTGTACAGGGTGATGAAACTTACGAGTACACGTATTAATAAAAAAAGTGTTGTAAAAGCCAAAGCCCTTTCATGCAGATGAAAGAGCTTTGGTATAGTTTAAGAAATTCCTAAATTGTACCCGATTGTATTTTAAAACTATTTTTCTCTCACCAATCTGCTGTCGCCAGATGGCTTAGTACAATTTTTTTTCTTTCAATAGTGTCTCGTTTTTATATTGTTTAATAATTTAGCCTTATTAATACTAAGATTTTATCATCATGCATACTAGTTAAAAAACGGCATACAATTCTTAGCAAAACAAGTCGATTTGAGTCCGGAAGGAGCAAAAGATTTGGCGTATGAATTAGGGAATTTAGGGAATAACTTATTTCTGGTTTTGGCAACAGTGAATCCCGAAGCTTCGGGAGAAAAACCAATGTTAACGTGTTATGTTTCTAAAGAATTAGTGGCAGAGAAAAACCTAAACGCCGGTCAAGTAGTACGTGAATTAGGTAAATTTATACAAGGTGGTGGCGGTGGACAACCGTTTTTTGCAACAGCAGGAGGGAAGAATATTTCGGGTATTCCTCAAGCTTTAGAGAAAGCAATTGATTTTGTAAAGTAGGATTTATATTTTTTATCATTGAAACCCTTTTAGAACTTAAATTCTAAAAGGGTTTTTTATTACAGGTAATTACAGGGTTGATTGTATGTAGTTGTTATGCAAGTGTTTATCGATAGTAGTTTATCGATAATATTGGGCTTGTACCGATAATTATTGCGGTATTTACTTTAAATCTATAATTTTAAATTCGTTGCTGGATGTGATGGTGTGCTAGCAGAATGACTTTATTTTATGTAAGATGAAAAAATCAAAAAATATATTTTGGATGCTATCACTTTTTATAATAGCATTCTATTCATGTTCTAATGAAAATGTTAGTAGTCAAAAATTGCTACAGAAGATGGTGGAAACTACAGAAGATGGTCTTTCAGAAACAACTTTGTTTGCATACGATGGAAACAAAATAACTTCAATTAACAGTGCTAATAGTCGTACAGCTTTTACATATACTGATGGTCTCATCTCCAAGATGGTATTGCTGAATAAGAAAAATAAGATTAAAGAGATAATTGAATATTCATACGATCTAGGTAATTTAGTTCAAGTTGAATCTGAGGGGAAGTATATTATCAAATACATTCATAATCCAGATAAAACGATTGCTTATGAACGATTTTCAAGTACTACAAACAATCAAATACGTAAAGAATATCATGGTATTTTATCTATCGAAAATGGTAATTTAATGTATGACAAACGAATTTTTGACAATGTTAAAGAAGGATTAATTGTTAAAAACAATAGGACTTTTAAATACGATCAAAAAATCAATCCAATGTTGGATATTTTTGGTTTTGAAAAGCTTTTAACCTGCGATGATTTAATGTCTGTCAATAATAGTCTAATGAGTATTGTAGAGGATAGCACTATTTATCCGAATGATCAAATTACTTCTTCTGCTAAAATGCACATTACTTTTTTTAAATATGATGTTGCAGGATATCCTTTAGAAAAAATTTCAGAAACAGCTGTGTTATCAAATGGGAAAACGGGATATCTAAAAACAGAATATTTCTATTAAAAAAAATGTTATCAAAACCCTTTCATTGGTGCCAAACGATGAAAGGGTTTTTTGTACTTATGAAAAAAGATTTAAATTCAATTTTATTGTTCAAAATAATTGAAATTTGCATTAAATAAAACGGCGATGCATTTTAGAACTCAAATTCCAATTCCTAAAAGTAGTTCCACTTTAGACTATAATTCCAAAATAGTTTCATTAGGCTCCTGTTTTGCTGAAAATATGGGAGATAAATTCCACTATTATAAATTCCAAAATTTCATAAATCCGTTCGGAATCATTTTCAATCCAGTTTCTATTGAAAAAATTATCCACAAAGCCGTAAATGGAACATTATTCACCGAGGAGGATGTTTTCTTCTTTAATGAACGCTGGCATTGTTTTGATGTGCATTCTGATTTGAGTAATTCAAGTAAAGAGGGATTATTAAAATCATTAAACTCCATACTCGAATCAACAAATCAGCAATTAACAGAATCAACACATAGTATCATCACGTATGGAACTTCATGGGTATATCGGAATTTAGAAAGGGATGCCATTGTGGCGAATTGCCATAAAGTGCCACAAAAACAATTTAAGAAGGAATTACTTTCTGTTGAAGAAATAGAAAAGAGTATTGCAAATACAATCAAATTAATTCATTCTGTAAATCCAAATGGTACTATTTTTATTACGGTTTCGCCGGTGCGACACATCAAAGATGGTTTTGTTGAAAACCAATGGAGCAAAGCCAATATAATTAGTGCGCTTCATAAGACATTTGACTTTCGACTTTCGAAAATAAATTACTTTCCCAGCTACGAAATCATGATGGATGAATTACGGGATTACCGCTTTTATGCCGAAGATATGTTGCATCCCAATCAAGTGGCAATCGATTATATCTGGAAACGTTTCGTAGAAACTACTATTTCTGAAGCTGCTTTTGCTGTGATGGAAGAAGTAGAAAGTATTCAAAAAAGCCTGTCACACAAGCCTTTTAACCCAAATTCTGAAAGTCATTTAAAGTTTGAGTCCAAAGTCAAAGAAAAAATCACTACATTGGAGAATCAATATTCATTCATGAAATTTTAGTTATGCTTAAAAGAATACTTATAGTGGTAGGAGTTATAGTTGGAATATTTTTATTGTTTAAAAATTGCGATTTTAAAAAAAATGAGGATCAAGACATCACCTATAATACGAATTTAATTCAACAACAAATCCTAAACGTAGGGAAATTGGTTGTAACTGAAGGGCATTTTTCTGAGGTTATTACCTATAAAAATCAGCAAAAATACTTGATGGATATGCTTTCTTTTGAGAAAAAAGCGTTAGTAATTGTCAATGCTGATGTCACCGTTGCGTATGATTTGCACAAAATGAAATACGACATTGATGAGGTCAACAAGACCATTACGATTGTAAGCATTCCTAAAGAAGAAATTAAAATCAGCCCGGATATTCAGTTTTATGATGTAGAGCAAAGCAAGTTAAATCCATTTACGGGAGACGATTACAATAAAATTAATAAATCAGTAAAAGCGAACTTAGCCAAAAAAATTGAAAAATCGTCCTTAAAAACGAATGCTCAAAATAGATTAATTAGTGAATTGTCTAAACTATTAATCACAACGAGTCAATTGGGTTGGACTTTAAAATACGAAGGAAAAGTTATCGAAAGCGAGAAAGATTTTGGAAAGCAAATAAAATTATAATTAAAAAAGGAACCGCAAATTCACAAATTATAAGAGTTGTCTAAAGTTTGTGAATTTGTAGTTCCTTTTTTTAAGCTTTCTCTTTATCAAAAATCAAGTCTAAACCACCTGAAATTAAATGTGCCACTTTGGGTCTTTTTTGTTTTAATTGATCCAGATAAACCATTATTTCCTGAAGTAATTGAGGTTTGTTTCGGTTTTTCAAAAGCTCAGTAATCTCAATGGCCAACAACCAATCCTTTGGATGATTGGTAACTAATTTTTCAAAAATTGGAGCTAATGACGTTTGCGTATCATTGGTTACTCTTATGTTTCGAACCGTTTGGTATAAAATTTCAAGATCATCACGTTCCGCAGAATGTTTGGCTTTAATCGTTTTGCTAGACGGAAGATGTGAAATCAAGTCAAAGCTATTTACATCGGCTGGACCTGAGAAAGCAGAAGTCACTTTCTTTCCTACAGCCATATCATAAACGCCCCATTCTGGTTGAAATAAAACGGTTTTGCCGTGAGTCACAATACAATTTTTAAAGCGAATCAGCGTGATTTCTCCTTGTAAGTTTCTAGAACCTGTAACAATCTCACCTTCAACAATAATACCGCCTTCAAACTCCAGCTTCACTGTTTTAGATTCTAAGATATCGTACGCATTTAGATCTTTTGGACTCATGTCTTCAATAGCAAGATTGATTCCTTCTAATTTTCCTATCGGGCTTCCAAAACCTTCTGGGTGTGTCGAAGTTCCATGTCCTACTAGTTCTTTTTCTCGGTAAGCTAACGCTGTTTTTCCAGTTGTTTGTATGTAAATTGGTTTGCCTTCATACTCAATAACCGAGCTGAAAATCCCCGAAATTTGTAAACCGGTACTCAATTCAATTGTTCCCAAAGCATTCGAGTCTATCAATTTATTAATTCCAGATAAACCACCGGTGCGCAACGCCATTTTATTCGCAAATTCCTCTAAAACCAAATTCAAATACGCAAATGTAGGCGTAACATACAACTGCGGTTGGAGTTTAGTAATATCAAAATTTTGTGTAGCAGCCGAAATATCATAAGGAATTTTAGTAACCTCAGGAGTCATGCAGTGCGCACTCTCGCCTATAGATGACAGCAATCCAGCACCATAAATCTTTGGATTTTCTACCGTTCCAATCAATCCGTATTCCACCGTCCACCAGTGAAGGTTGCGTATTTGGGCCATCTCAGACAGTTCTCCCATATTATGCTGCAAATGCTCTACTGCTTTTTCAGCGGCATCAATCGTAGCTTGTGGCGTATCCTCGGCCTCTTTCACAATCGAAAGCAATCGGATAGCCTCATACATTTCGTAGTCTTTGTGCGAAGAGATTGCTTTGCAGCCTATCTCTCCAAAACGGCGTAAGTATTCTGCATATTCAGGATTCGCAATAATGGGTGCATGTCCAGCACCTTCGTGAATAATATCTGGTGCAGGTGTGTATTCTATATGTTCTAGTTGGCGGATATCCGATGCAATAACAAGCACATTATACGCTTGAAACTCCATAAACGCATTAGGCGGAATAAAACCGTCTACCGCAACGGCAGCCCAACCAATTTCGGTTAAAATCCGATTCATTCCGTACATACTCGGAATGTTATCTACTTCAATTCCTGTTTTCTTCAAACCTTCCAAGTACGAACTATGCGCCACTTTCGATAAATAATCTACATTTTTGCGCATCACATAACGCCATACTGCTTGGTTTATAGGCGTGTAATCGCTATAATCCTGAGGCTTAATAAATTGTCGTAAGTGTTGAGGCAATCGTTCTAATAACAGATTGCTTTCTATTGTTGAGTTCATATCGAAAACGTTGTAGTTCAGTTGCAAAAGTACGAATTTCAGGAGCTATTTCCCGCTTTTCATTGCAAGTTTTTGCAAACCCGTTAGTTTTTCCAAAGTTCATAAAAGAGCTTCCTCCGGTCGCTTTTTATAAACAAGAAAAACAAAAACGGCTTTCGCAAAAAGCTTTTCATTTCACTCGGGGCTAGGGAGTTCGGGTTCATGAAATAGTACCATTCAAATTTTATTAGGTTTTTCTAAGGGTTACAAATGCACGATATCGTCAGCTATACGGTGCGTTATAAAATTCGTACCTTTACTATATTAAATAAAAATAAAATGAATATTGAGGCATATAAAAACCAGATAATCGCTAAATTAATAGATGTTCAAGATCAGAAGCTATTAGAGCAAATAGAATCTGTTTTAAACGGAAATTCTGTTGTTGCAAATACTTTTGAAGGTAAGTCTTTGACTAAATCCCAGTACATAGAGCACATAGAATCTATTAGTCAATCTGTGGCAGATGGAGCAGAAACCTATACTTCGGAACAAGTTAGAAGTCATGTTTTATCTCGAAAGAAGTGATTGTAGTTTGGTCTCTGGAAGCTAAAAAATCGCTTTCTGAAATTTATAATTATATTTTTGAAGATAGTCCACAAAATGCAGAGAAAGTGTTGAATAAGATAATTGATTTGGCAGAGTCGTTGCAGGATGAGCGCTATGATTATGCAATTGACCCTATTATCAATAAAGAGAAATTCCGCCATATAAGTATTTGGACTTACAAAATCATATATGAGCGAACAACAAATAAAGTCTTAATTTTGGATATTTTTAACGGAAAACAAAATCCTGATAAACTAAAAAAATATTAAAAAATCGTAACGTTACTATTACGGTTTTTTACGTATGTGTTTTAAAGTTGTATTTTACTACTTCACTACCTCAAACACTAAAACCTGCGTTTTTTGTTTGTCAGAAAAATTATTATCGGTTACTAAAACCAAAGATTGATTGCCATTAGCCAGTTTTGGACCAAAAGTAATTCCCTCAACATTATCAATAAAAATTCCCAAATCATCCATATTCAGAATTAGTTTTTTTGAAGCTAATTTGAATTTTTGATTCTGTAAGGAAGGATAATCCATAACATTGGTTGCATTATTCATATCGCATAAAAATACTTTTACCGTGCAAGCTTGTGTCCCGGTCGAGTAGGAACGTTCTACTACCAATAACTGATTTTTACCATAATACTGAATCGCCGAAACACCATTGACAGCAAAGCTACCTTTCGGATCGGGTTCAAGAGCAATAGGTTCTAACTGATAACCAAATTGTGTTATGTTCTTTTTAGTTTTGACATCAAATTGATACAATCTGATTAAACCTCCTTTGCCGGTAGTAGCTTGATCACCATCCTCAAATAAAGGTTCTCCAGTATGCGAGTATATCGTTTTGAATTTCGAATCAAATGCAATTCCTTCTAAAGTTCCATTATTTCTTGGTCCTTTTTCTACTTCTTGCATTTTTAAATTATCTGGTAAGGTGAAAGCGTTTAGAAAATTTCCTTTTAAATCCATAAAATTCAACGAAGGGTTTTGCAAGATTTGCTTTTCAGCAGTGACAACTCGAGTACCTTCGCTACTCCAAATCAAAGTATTTGTTTTTGGGTTGAATCGAATGTCTTCGGGATCTGCTGAGGTGCTAGGACTGGAATTCCAATTGCCAAAAGCAGTTCTACTTTCATTTTTTAAAGCAGTAACACTTTGAAAATCGACACTTTGTATTTTATTTTCAAATAGCGGAATTTTAGCGGTGTAAAACCTGGAATCGTTAAACACCGATCTGTCATCACATATCAGGTAATACAAATCGTTTTTTGCATCATAATCGATACCTGATAAACCGCCCACTTTTGTATTTTGAAAAGTTTTGTCAAAGGGGATTTCGGTAACACTCATTAATTTTAAACTGGGAACCGATCCGTTTTTAGTACTGTTTTTTAAATTTGAACACGAAAAAATAAAAGAAGAAAAAATTAAAAGAAACGTTAATTTGCGCATAGAAATAGGTGTTACAATTAAAAAAAATCAGCTTGATACTTCAGGTAAAATTTAGGAATGATTCTTTTGGTTTTTCTCTTCGTTTCGGAAATATTCAATTTTGTAATTAAACATTTCTGCCATGTTCTTTGCGCGAAATTTAGCTTCATCAGCTAGCGCACCAGTAAATAAACTATCGGTAGTTTGAGTAAATAGTTCCATCCAGCGGTCAAAATGTTCTTTTGACACAGGTAATTGTTTGTGAGGCGGAAAAGGACTTCCAGAATACGTGTGTACTTCTAGCAAGATGGTTTGCCAAAAGCGATACATTTTTTCAAGATGTTCTGGCCATCGATTGCCTATTTTTTCATTGAAAATAGAACCAAGGAAATCATCTGTTTGAACTTGAGAGTAAAAAGTATTTACTAATAATTTGATGTCTTCGAGTGAAGCAATATCGTTTTTTGTAGTCATAATTGGGTGTAAAAAAACCTACGCAAAGGTAGGCTTTTCTGTTTGAATCTTAAGAGAAACTATTTTACTTGCGGTGGATATTGTTTTAAAATCGCTGCAACAAATTCATTGATTCGTTTTTCTTTATCTCCCCGATTTTGGTTAAGATAACCGATACCTTCGCCTTGCCAAACCAGTTCTTTTTTCTTGGCATCAATTAAATCAATAAACAAGGTGCCTTCAGTAGAGGAAGTAGCAAAAGTGTTTTGTCCACCCCACAAGAAAGGATTCCAACCCCAGCCCCAGCCGTATCCCCAACCCATATTGAATTGATTGACATCTATTTTTTCTCGTTCTTTAGTGAAAATATTGATCAATAAGTCAGGATTTTCGCTTTTGGTCATGCCTTTATTGCTTAGTTCACGATCTATTGCGTTCAATATTCTTTTTTTGTCTAATTGTGATATTTCGGCTTTGTCAATTCCGTTTTTGTGAAAAGCGTAGGTTTTATAAGGAGTAAAATCTACTTTGTTGTCAAAATCAGAATATACCCGAACAGAAGTGCAGGATGCAAATACAAGGAGAAATACTGCGGTGAGTAGTTTGATAGTTTTCATAATGTATAGTATTAAGTAATTAACGTTGTTTTTCAATTTTAGAATTCTAATAAATCATCTGCAATTAGATTAGGGATGGTTACTTTTAATAAAGGTTGCGTTTCCATTGCTCTTTTTATTGCAAAAATGGCACCTTCATTTCTTGCCCAGCTTCGTCTTGAAATCCCATTGTTTACATCCCAGAAAAGCATTGATGCTAAGCGTTTTGAAGCCTCTTTTGAACCATCAAGAACCATACCAAAACCACCGTTAATTACCTCGCCCCAACCTACACCTCCGCCGTTGTGAATAGATACCCAAGTGGCACCACGAAAACTATCTCCTATTACGTTTTGAATGGCCATATCAGCGGTAAAACGGGAGCCATCATAAATATTTGACGTTTCTCTATACGGTGAATCAGTCCCAGAAACATCATGATGATCTCTACCTAAAATCACAGTACCTATTTCACCTTTGGCAATACCCTGATTAAATGCTTCGGCAATTTTTACGCGTCCTTCCGCATCCGCATAAAGGATTCGGGCTTGTGAACCTACTACTAATTTATTTTCTTGTGCACCCTTTATCCATTGAATATTATCCTGCATTTGTTGCTGAATTTCTTCTGGAGCAGTTTTTGCCATTTCTTCAAGAACCTCACAGGCAATAGCATCAGTTTTGACCAGATCTTCTGGTTTCCCCGAAGCACATACCCAACGAAAAGGGCCAAAACCGTAATCAAAACACATGGGTCCCATAATGTCCTGTACATAACTTGGATACCTAAAATCGATGTGATTTTCAGCCATAACATCAGCACCTGATCGAGAAGCTTCTAGCAAGAAAGCATTTCCGTAATCGAAGAAATACGTTCCTTTGGCGGTATGTTTATTAATTGCTGTAGTATGACGGCGTAGTGTTTCTTGAACTTTTATTTTGAATAATTCAGGTTTTTCAGCCATCATTATATTCGCTTCTTCAAAGGAAATATCAGAAGGATAATAACCGCCCGCCCAAGGATTGTGTAGCGAAGTCTGATCAGAGCCTAAATCGATGTGGATGTTTTCTTGCTCAAATTTTTCCCAAACGTCAACTACATTCCCTCGATATCCTATAGAAACAATTTCATTATTGGCTTGCGCCAAAGCAACTCTTTTTACTAATTCATCCACATTTTCTATCACTTCGTTGATCCAGCCTTGACTGTGACGAATGTGTGTAATTTTTGGATTTACCTCAGCACAAACCGTGATGCAACCTGCAATATTTCCTGCTTTTGGTTGTGCACCACTCATTCCGCCTAACCCAGAGGTAACGAATAATCCACCTTTTGGGCTGCGTTTTATTTTACGAAAACCATTTAAAACGGTTATTGTAGTTCCATGCACAATTCCTTGCGGTCCTATGTACATGTAACTTCCTGCCGTCATTTGTCCGTATTGAGAAACGCCCAAAGCATTCATTTTCTCCCAATCATCTGGTTTAGAGTAATTCGGGATTACCATTCCGTTAGTAACTACCACTCGTGGCGCTTCTTTATGAGAAGGAAAAAGTCCCATTGGGTGACCTGAATACATGGTCAAGGTTTGTTCCTCGGTCATTTCAGATAGGTATTGCATGGTCAATAGATACTGCGCCCAGTTTTGGAACACAGCGCCATTGCCTCCGTATGTTATCAATTCATGCGGATGTTGTGCCACGGCGTAATCCAAGTTGTTTTGAATCATGAGCATAATGGCTTTGGCCTGTTCAGATTTTCCGGGATATTCATTAATTGGACGCGCACGTATTTCATAATCAGGACGCAAACGGTACATGTAAATGCGTCCGTAGGTTTCCAGTTCTTCTGAAAACTCTTGAATTAATTCGGCGTGATGTTGCGGTTCAAAATACCGTAAGGCATTGCGTAGTGCCAGTTTTTTTTCTTCAGACGAAAGAATTTCTTTGCGTTTTGGTGCGTGATTGATATCTGTTTCGTAGGGTTTTTGTTTTGGTAAAACCGACGGAATTCCTTGTTGTATTTGTTCTTGAAAAGTCATTTTTAGAGGTGTATTGTGTTGTTGTAAAACTGCATTTATACAATTAATGATACTGAAAAAGAATACTGAACAATGCTTACTTTTTATTAGTTCCTGTTTTTTTATCAAAGCCATACGGACAATGGCGACAGCCACTTTTGCAGCAATGACCTCGTTTTAAATGGTATTTTGCGGTAAAGCATTTATATCCTTCAGGTGTAAAATAGAAATCTTCGCCCTCAGTCATTTTATTTTCATTACTTTGGTGCATCATATACGGTGGTGTTGATGTGTTAGAGATTGCCTTTGGTCAAGAAAATAAGGCAGTCAAACTATTGCGTTTATTTCTAAATAGAATCAAAATAGTATCACAAATTTATAATTTTAATGCGAATGTTTCTGATTGTTGCTAAATATTTAATACCGAAAGGATTTCGTGGGGTAACAATTTACCCATTTGTTCTGGTAAAATATCGGGAAGATTTGAATGATAGTATTTTTATCAATCATGAAAAAATTCACATACGGCAGCAAGTTGAACTTTTAATTATTCCTTTTTTTATCTGGTACTTATCAGAATATTTTGTTCGGTTGCTTCAATATAGGAATGCAAATCGGGCCTATAGAAACATTAGTTTTGAAAGAGAGGCCTATTCAGAGGAATCAAATTTGTTATATCTAAATAACAGACCTTTTTATCGTTTTTGTAAATTTTTTTAATAACTGCAGTATTATCAGCGCTAAGTATTCTTTTGACCCAGAATTACATATAAAAACACGCTTTCAAAAATGTTTTTTAGTTTTTTTTTTGAATTTTTCTACTTCTATTTTAGTCTTAACTTTTAGTTTTTTCAATTATAAGCCTTCCATAAAGGTATCTTTTTTATTTATATTTAATTGTAAGAAATTATATTCTTAAAATTAAAATATATGTATTTCATCGATTTTTTACACTTTTTAACGGTGTTTAATCAATTATGTATGTTCTTTTTTTTGTAATTTTATTAAAACAATTTGAATTAGGTCTTATTTGGAAAATCCATTTGCTAATTAGCTGTTTCAAAACTCATTAGAGGTTTAGTGGATTTTTAAACATTAATACTATTTCAATTGGAGAATTAGAATATTATTTATTTCTAGGTAATTAATTTTAAATACAAATTTATGTACCCAAAATTACTCAAAAGAATGTTGTTTATAAGTAGTGTATTATTCTTGCAGCAAACTGCGAATGCGCAATTGTACGTAAGTCCTGGTAGTTCTGTTTTTGCAAGCAATGAGGTTGTTTTTGTTAAGCAACAATTAGAGCTAAATGCTGCGAATAGTAATTTCTATTTAAGGAATGATGCTCAACTAGTGCAAGGCGCTACAACTGCTAGTACAAATAGTGGAGTAGGTAATCTATCGGTTTTTCAAGAAGGTTCTACCAACAATTTTCAATATAATTATTGGTGTTCTCCTGTAGGTGGAAATGTTGCCACAGCAGGAAATTCTCCTTTTGGGATAATTCAACTCAAAGATGTAGTGAACTTAACAACGAGTAATAATCCGGGTATTTTGGCAATGAACAACTATAATGGGACAGCAAGTCCTTTTGCAATTGCCCCTTTTTGGATAAACAAGCTAGTGGCTTCATCAGGTTACACCAGTTGGGCACAAGTTGGATCATCTTCAGCTATAAATGCAGGTGAAGGATTTACGATGAAAGGAACTTCAGGAGTAAACACAACTACTGTAAATGGGGTTCTAAATAATCCAGGTAGCAAGCAGCGCTATGATTTTAGAGGAAAACCTAATGATGGTAATATTCCAATTACTGTTTTAAATCTGCAATTTACCTTGACAGGAAACCCTTATCCATCTGCAATCGATTTATCAGCTTTTTTAATTGAACAAACCAACTGTACTGGAATTGCCTATTTCTGGGAACAAGACAAAACAGTAAATTCACATTTTATTGCGGATTATAAAGGCGGTTATGGTATTTTTTCACCAGTTGAAAGAGGCGGGACGGGTATTTATGTTCCAGCAACCTTCTATTCCTATGATGGTTCTGGTAATGAAGGTTCGGCGACCGGTACAGGAAACCCTTTTGAAAGACGTTTTTCTCCGGTTGGGCAGGGTTTTATAATTGATGGATTAGTAAACGGTACTGTACAAATGAAAAATAGTTACAGAGTTTTTGTAAAAGAGGGAATAGCAAACAATTCTCAATTTGAAAGAACCTCCAATTCTAGTAAACCAAAAACAACTGAGGCTTACCTTTCTAGTATTAAATCGGTATCTGGATTTGATTATAAAACGGTTAGCATAGCACCTACGCCACAAATACGATTTAATACATTGCTGAATAATCAAGGGGTTCGCCAAATGGTCTTGGCATTTATCCCTGGAGCTACAGATGGTGTAGATCGAGCCATGGATGCCCTATCCTCCAGTGATGAAATGCCAGCTGATGTGTATTTTGTTATCAACGACGATGAGTATCTTATCAATGCAGTAAATTTTGATATAGACAAAAAAATTCCAATCGGATTTAAAAATACGGATACAGCAAATTTCAAGATTACGGTCAAAGGAATAGCAAATTTTACAGGTACAAACGCGGTTTATTTACACGATAAAACAACAGACTTATACCATGATATTAAAAATAGTTTTTACGATTTAACATTGCCTGGGGGAGTAAACAATACCCGTTTCGAAATAACTTTTAAAAAAAATGTAACCCTAGGTGTAGACGAAACAACGCGTGAGAGCTTTGTAGTCTATCAAGATAACAAGGCAAAGAATTTAATGATTAGTAATCCATTATTGACTGAGTTAGCAGCATGTAACCTTTATGATGTGGCAGGAAAATTAATTTTCAGTAAAAAAAATTTAGGAGCCAATGCCACATACAGTTTTCCTACCTCGGGACTTAGCGCGGGTATTTACATTGTTAAAATAGCAACTAAAGATAAAATTGAAGTGGGTCAAAAAATAATTATCGAATAGAAAGAAAGACACGAATTAAACGAAATGCAATCTCTTTAGGTTGCATTTTTGGTATATATAATTTTACCTTTGTGCCAAAATTATTTATCTTGAATCAACACCTAGCAGCTTCGTTTCTAGACTCCATTTCAGTAGCCATTAAACGGGAAGATTTGATTCACCCTTTTGTTTCCGGAAATAAATTTAGAAAGCTGAAGTATAATTTGCTCGAAGCTAAAAAGGGAAAATATGAAACGCTGCTTACTTTTGGAGGCGCTTTTTCAAATCATATTGCAGCAGTAGCCTATGCTGGCAAAGAAAATGGATTTAAAACAATCGGTATCATTCGTGGCGAAGAGCTCCAAGATAAAATAACCGAAAATCCAACCTTGCTATTTGCTCAAAACTGTGGCATGCAATTTGAATTTATTTCAAGAGAAGCGTATCGGTCAAAAAGCGAAACGTCTTTTTTAGAAAACTTAAAACAGCAATTTGGTGCTTTTTATCTAATACCTGAAGGCGGGACAAATTCACTAGCCATAAAGGGTTGCCAGGAAATTCTAACTCCGGAAGATGCTGAATTTGACTATATTTGTTGCTCCATAGGAACAGGAGGAACGATTTCAGGAATTATCAATAGTGTTTTACCGCACCAAAAAGTTTTAGGATTTCCGGCTTTAAAAGGTGATTTTTTGAAAGATGAAATTCGTAATTTTGTCCACAATGACAATTGGGAGTTGATGAACGAGTATCATTTTGGAGGGTACGCGAAAGTTAACCCAATATTAATACAGTTTATTAATCATTTTTATGCTGAATATAAAATTCCTTTGGATCCCATTTACACGGGTAAGATGGTTTTTGGCGTTTTAGATTTGATTCAGAAAAACTATTTCCGTGCTGGTTCAAAAATTTTACTAATTCACACTGGTGGACTTCAAGGGATTCAAGGAATGAATATGAAATTAAAAAACAAACATTTACCAACAATCAATAATAATGGTTAAAAAAATACTACTAATTTTTGTACTACTTACTTTGATAGCTTGCAATGCTACAAAGCCAGTTATAGTTACAAAGAAGCCTCCTTTAAAACCTAAATCTGAGGTAGCTCGTGCAATAAAAAAACCTTCAGAGCCAAGTATTACTAAAGAAATTACAACTGTTGTAAAACCCGTGAAAAAGGATGCCAATACTAGAGAAACAGAAGTAATTGTATCCACTTCTAAGACAGTAGTTACAAATGATGTGATTGTTTCTTACATTTTCAAATTTAAAGAAATTGCAATGGCAAACATGAGAAATTATGGAATTCCGGCCAGTATTATTTTGGCTCAAGGGATTTTAGAATCTGGTGCTGGAAGAGGAGATCTAGCTGTAAGTGCAAACAATCACTTTGGAATCAAATGTCATGAAAGTTGGAAAGGAGAAAGCGTTAAACACGATGATGACTCTGATCAAGAGTGTTTTAGAAAATACAACAATCCATCAGAATCATTTAAAGATCACGCCCTGTTTTTGACTGGACGCCCTAGATATTCTAAATTGTTTGATTTTTCAAAAGGCGATTACAAGGCTTGGGCCAAAGGGCTGCGAACTGCAGGTTATGCTACAGATCCTAGATATCCAGACAAACTG
The DNA here is from genome assembly GCF_048286795.2 of Flavobacterium frigidum. NCBI lineage: Bacteria > Pseudomonadati > Bacteroidota > Flavobacteriia > Flavobacteriales > Flavobacteriaceae > Flavobacterium > Flavobacterium frigidum. The sequence continues at coordinate 4,834 of NZ_JBLVPT020000001.1, read as the reverse complement.
ATTTCTTACATTGAACGTTACAAATTAAATCAATATGACAAGCAGGTTTTGGATGATAATTATGTGGCAAAAGAAAAAGAAATGGTAGAAGATTTAACAGTCGAATCAAGGGAAATAGCAGCAACCGATTTGTTGTCCTATGTGGTTCAAAAAGGAGATACCCTTTATTCTATTTCAAAAAAATTCGATTTAAAAGTTGAGGTTTTAAAACAAAAAAATAATCTACCTGATAATACCCTTTCCATCGGACAAAGATTAGTCGTGAATTAAGTAAATAACACAAAAATATATTTCGTTACATGTTATATCAAAGAAGTAGTCAGCTTTTTGCTGAAGCAGAAAAAGTAATACCTGGAGGCGTCAATTCTCCTGTTCGAGCTTTTAGAGCAGTAGGAGGAACCCCAATTTTTGTAAAAAGTGCGAAAGGCGCTTATTTATATGATGAAGATGGAAACCGTTTGATAGATTATATCAATTCTTGGGGACCAATGATTTTAGGACACGCGTATGAACCGGTAGTACAAGCCGTGATAGAGAAAGCGAAGTTAGGTACCTCGTTTGGAATGCCAACAGAATTAGAAACGCAAATTGCAGCTTTAGCGGTTGCCATGGTCCCAGGAATCGATAAAATTCGATTTGTAAACTCGGGTACTGAGGCTTGTATGAGCGCCATAAGACTAGCTCGTGGATATACAAAAAGAGATAAAATAATAAAATTTGCTGGCTGTTATCATGGTCATTCCGACTCTTTTTTAATTCAAGCGGGAAGTGGAGCGATTACATTTGGTTCACCAAATAGTCCCGGAGTTACAGCAGGAACTGCAAAGGATACGTTATTGGCTCGTTACAATGATCTAGAAAGTGTAGCAACATTGATTCAAGCCAATAAAGATGAAATAGCGGCTATTATTGTAGAACCGGTAGCAGGGAATATGGGCTGTATTCCGCCAAATAATGGATTTTTAGAAGGCTTACGCCAAATGTGTACTGATAATGGCATACTGTTGATTTTTGATGAGGTAATGACTGGATTTAGACTTTCAGCGGGTGGTGTTCAGGAATTGCTAAACGTTACTTCAGATATTGTTTGCTTTGGAAAAGTAATAGGCGGAGGATTACCTGTTGGCGCTTTTGCTGCACGTGCTGAAATAATGGATTATTTAGCTCCACTAGGTCCTGTTTACCAAGCAGGGACATTATCAGGAAACCCTTTGGCCATGGCCGCAGGATTAGCCATGTTGCAAGCGTTAAATGCAAACCGTGAAATTTTCACCCGCTTAGCAGAGAAAACAGCATATTTGGCTGCAGGAATTGATAAAGTGCTTACAGCAAACGGTGTTGCTTTTACCATAAATACAATTGGATCGATGATTTCAATACATTTTGATGCTGCTCCAGTGGTTGATTTTCAAACCGCAGCAAAGGGTGATAACGAAACATTCAAGAAATTTTTCCATGGCTTGTTACACGAAGGGATTTATATTGCTCCCTCGGCATATGAAACGTGGTTTATCACCGATGCATTAACCTACGAAGACCTTGATTTTACGATTCAGGCTATTAATAAAGTTTCAAAAACATTTTAAAATTAAAAAAGACCCGAAAGGGTCTTTTTTATGATATGTGATGAAATAAGTCTCGTGAATGAACTACTTTTTTCCATGCATTGTAGCTGGTTTTCGGTTTTTATGATAGGCCATTCTTTTGTTCATACGATGATTTCGTTGGTCTTTCATAGTCTCCCATCTTTTAAATTGATCAGCAGAAAGTACTTTTTTCATTCTTTCTTTCATCACGATTTGCTCGTCTAGCATTCGACTTTTTTTAGCAAACTTTTCATCAGCAGTGAGTTGTATTTTAGTTGTATCCTTGTTAGCCTTGCGTTCAGTCATTCGAGCTTCTTTTTTAGTGCCTTGCTCGGCTATAATCTTGCTCATCTCTTTTTGTTGAGTGGCTGTTAAGTCCAAATCTAAAGTCATATTTTTTAAGTGTAACTCATTTCTTTGTTCAGAGGTCATCTGTTCCATTTGGGTTCTTTCAAATCTTACTTTTTTTTCTTGTGCCAAGCTTGTCATTCCAACAAGTAAGACTAAGGCGATAAGTACTTTTTTCATTTGTATTTTTTAAAGTTTATAGTTATAAGATAATCATATACTTAAAAAGTTTAATCGTTAACAAAAGTTTATCGTTTAATTGTCTTGATTACATAGTCTATGAATCATCGTTTTAAGAACTTAAAACTTCATTTGTAGCAAAGTTTTGAGCAGCTTGAAAACGTATTAGCAGCGAAGGAAGTAACGTAATTTGATACTTATTACAACTTTTAAAACCAAAAATAGGTTTATATCGTAACTAATTCAATAAACTATAAATCACACAACAATGAAAAACAAAACCGTCAATTTAGGAATTGCCTCCATTATGGGATTGGCCTTGTTATCTCTTACTGCAATTTCTTGTAATAATGATGATACAAGCGATATGATGTCTTCGGCTACGGCACCAGATGTAAATTTTACAGCATTAGCAAGTAATAACACGATTCTTACGTACAATGCTAAAAATTTAGCTACATCAACTTCAAGCACTGCAATTGTTGGTTTACCAGCATCAGAAAATATTGTAAGTATTGATTATAGACCAGCTACAGGTCAATTGTACGGACTAGGGTCTTCAAGTAGACTTTATCTAATTAATGAAAAAAGTGGAGTAGCAACAGCATTAGGATCTGCCTCTTTCTCTCCTACAATTGCAAGTACCAATGCATCTGTAGATTTTAATCCTACAGTAGACAGAATACGATTAGTAACTGATTCAGGACAGAACTTAAGATTACATCCTGAGCTTGGTATCGTTGTAGCTACTGATGGAGTTATAAATGGTGGAGCTAATGCTAAAATTGGTGCGATAGCTTATACCAATAGTATGGCTGGCGCTTCAACGACTGTGTTGTATGATATTGATTTTGATCAAGATAAACTATATATGCAAAATCCACCGAATGATGGAGCGTTGCAACTAGTAGGTAATTTAGGAGTAAATTTTGAAGGAGTAGGCGATATGGATATTATGCCGGACAATACTACAGCTCTTGCGGTAACAAATAGTAATTCAATTTCTAGCTTGTTCACTATAGATTTAATGACTGGTAAAGCGGTTAATGTTGGTAAATTCACTGCGTCAGTAATCAGTATTGCACTCAAAACCAATCCAATTGCTTATGCTACAACTGCGACAAATATGTTGGTACGTTTTAACCCAACCAATGGAAATAATAATTCGGTAGCGTTAACAGGTTTAGCAACAAATGAAACGATTGTTGGTATCGATTTTAGACCAGCAAACGGAAGTTTGTATGCAGTTTCTAACCAGAGTAGATTGTTTACTGTAAATACAGCTAGCGGTGCATTAACTGCTATTGGAGCAGGTTTGACGCCAGCATTATCAGGTACGTCTTTTGGATTTGATTTTAATCCAACAGTTGATCGAATTAGATTGGTGAGTAACACAGGCCAAAACTTACGATTACATCCAGATTTAGGTACAGTAGTGGCTACTGATGTGAACTTGAATCCAGGAACTCCATTCGTGACAGGCGCTGCATACACTAATAATTTTGCGGGAGCAACAACAACTGCTTTGTTTGTAATAGATTCTCAGATGGATGCTTTATTTCGTCAAGATCCCCCAAATAACGGAACATTAGTTTCTATTGGAAATTTAGGAGTAAATGTTGATGCAGATAGCGGATTTGATATTGGTGGAACGAGTACTACTGCTTTTGCATTACTAAAAGTAAACAATGTTACTGGTATCTATACTATTAACACGGTAACTGGCGCTGCAACTAAAGTGGGAGATTTAAATATTCAAGCTACAGCAATGGCTGTAGGTTTAGGTTTTTAATATAAAGAAATAGTTTTGATTTAGTAATTAAACCGACTCTTTATTTTAGAGTCGGTTTTTTTTGATAAAGCAATAAGTATTTAGTGTTATTTTTGTTATGATTTTGCACTGACTATTTTAAAAATGCAAAGCAAAACCAATATTAAATTGCAAACTGTTGTCGTAATATTGTTTGTGAGTAGCTAGATTATAACGAATACCGGGTTCGATACTTACATTTTTCCCTAAAAATACCGCATAACCAATTTGCGCACCTAGGTAGGTTGGATTAGCATCTGCGTCACCAAAACCTACTCCATTATAAGATAGTTCGATAGGAATCATCGTTTTCAAATAATATTTGGCTCCAATTTTGTAAGCAATCGGTTCTCCATTTCCATCTATTTCACCGTAACCTAAACCTAATTTAAGCGCCAGATTATCTTTGATAAAATAACCTCCTTCAGCTCCAATGTTGTAGGAAGTGATCCCGTCTGAAGAGCTAAAATGTATTGCGGTAGTTCCTACATTTGTACCAAAGCCAGTATTCGCTTCAATAAGCCATTTTCCTTTTGATACTTGACCTTCTTTGGCTTGACCATTGGCAAAGGCAAAAGCAAATAAGGCTAAGATCGATACAGTAATTTTTTTCATATTGATTTGTTTTTTGTTCATCCAAAAATAGTTTTAAAATTGATTAACGTATGAATTTTATGACTTATTTAACCTTTTGTGATTATTGGTTTAATTTTTTATCATAAGGAAAGTATTTTAAATCTTAAATAGGCATAAAAAAAAGGAACTCCATTACGAAGTTCCTTTTTAATATTCTGATATATGTCCCGTCCTGAAATAGCGATACACAAAAAGTATCCTAATGGAAAAACATAAAGAAACACACTATGTGAAGCGGACTCAAAAAGATTATTCAATGTCTTTTAAATTACAA